>CAYRLW010000033.1:0-41984 GCA_964425215.1 uncultured Treponema sp. | reverse complement strand
ACCTCATAAAACACTTTTTAAGCACCAAAACCTGAGCTATGGGACTATGAATCTGTTTACGTAGGGCGGTAATTAAACCAAAGGATGGAACTTCAAAACGGACATATTGAAGGCCCATCCTTAGAAAGACATTTGGCACGGGTTGAAAACTATGTTGCTCAGGCTTTGTTGAAGTTCTCTTTAACAACAAAACCCCAGGCCCTATCGATTTACCACCACTTAAAAGCGGTTCCACAGCGGGTAAGGTACCATACAAAGACGATACCAATCACTACCGCGTAGGTTATAAACCAGGGAACCATAGCTCCGCCTTCTTTTTTAAGAAGGGCCCACTGGAAGAGGCTAAACCCTAAACAAACGAGGTAGCCGATAAAAGCGATGACGCCGTACTTTACGTTCGGAAGAGCTAGGGCGTCTAGACCAAAAATAAACGTGAACGCGAAGAGGACGACAAGGCCGATGAAGAGCAGCATGCTGGTTCTATTATCCATCGATAGCTCCTTTGATTAGTTTAAAATAACCCTTTACATAAACCTATTTCAACGGTTAGTATAATCGTTCTACCCCTTCTTGTCCATGGAATCAAAGAAAAATACGATAGACCACTCATTTTTACCTCCTTCGGGCCCTTCGGACGCTTTACGCTTTATCGCAAGTATGATAAAAAAGGTTATGAATATCGCTAAAGACCAAGTGGTCAGCATTAACTATACGCTTACGGATGTAAACGGCCAAGTTCTCGATTCTTCGCAAGAAACGGGGCCGCTTTCTTATTTACACGGCAACGACAATATCATTCCTGGTCTGGAAAAGGCTTTGGAAGGAAAAACCGAGGGAGATACGCTTAAAGTATCCATTCCAGCGGCGGAGGCCTACGGAGTACGGGACGAACAGTTGGTTATCAATGTTCCGAAGAGCCAGTTCCAAGACGCGGGCACCGTGGAAGAAGGGATGCAATTTGAAGCCGAGACCTCCGATGGTAGCCGAATCGTTACGGTGACTAAAGTAGAGGGTGATACGGTTACGATTGACGCTAACCATCCTTTGGCCGGCATGGATCTTAACTTTGACGTTGAAGTTGTGGGAATTCGGGCGGCCACCGCGGAAGAGTTGGAACATGGACACGTCCACGATCATGGGCATCACCACCACGAGGACGATGACGAGGATGAGGAATAGAACAGCGTAACTTTTTTCGAGGGACCCATGCGTCAGTTCTTACCTTTTAAGCTTCGGGTCTTGGATTATGTGATTATTCTAGTTGCGGTAGCTATTACGGTGGCTACCGCGGTTTTTTTGTATGGAGGGGGAGCGTCGGCCCTCCAAGTGGTGGTTGAGGGTTCAGGAAAAACCTGGATTTTTCCCCTGGGAGCGGAAGAAACTCTTCAGGTTCCGGGGCCCATCGGAACCACGGTGGTTCGGATACACGAAAAACAAGCCTGGATCGAATCGTCCCCTTGCCGGGATAAGCTGTGTGTCGCCGCAGGAAAGATTAATCGCTCCGATCAATGGGTGGCCTGTCTACCAAACAAGGTTTTTGTACGGATAAAAGGTAAAAGTAACGATGAAGGGCCCGACTGGTCTACCTGGTAATACAATAGGGATTGATAAAGCGGTAGCTCTGTTAGGAGCCTTTTGTCTTTTTCTTTCAACTATCGAATACCTTATCCCCAAACCGCTTCCCTTTATCCGTATTGGTATCGCGAATCTGCCCATCATGATTGGGTTGGATATTTTACCCCTTCCTTCGTTTATTTCCTTAGTTTTTATTAAAATCGTGGGTCAGGGAATTATAACCGGTTCTTTGCTTTCCTACGTCTTCCTTTTTTCTCTTGCGGGGACGGTTTTTTCTTCCGCTGCCATGTACCTGGGCTGGAAAATCGCGGCACCCCGATTTGTAAGTTTCGTAGGGATAGGGGTCATCGGAGCGTTAACGTCCAACGTTACCCAAATCCTCTGCGCCCGTATTTTTATTTTTGGCGAAAGCGCCCTGTATATCGCCCCACCTTTTTTGGCGGTGGGACTGGTCACCGGTATAAGCCTGGGGGTTCTCTGCGAACTGTTTACCCAGCGCTCCCGTTGGTACGGAGAGTTTAAAAAATGAAACGCCGTCCCAGCTCCGCTCCATCGCTTCGCCGAAGGGCTTTTTTTTTGGACCACATCGCCAGCAGGACCTTATTTTTAGCGGGTTGCTTAGCCATGCCCGCGTTTTTACTCAACGAGTCCCTACCCTCTAAGGTATTACAATTTTTTCTGCTGTGGCTGTTCGTTTGGTCCGTGGGCAAGAGAAATTCCCTTTGGATAACCCTTTCCATTTCCGCAGGAATTGTCATATTTAATTTGATGATCCCCTACGGTCGATTGTTGTGGCGTTGGGGGCCCATCGGTATAACCCAGGGGGCCTTACTCGGGGGTATTCAAAAGGCTATCACCGTGGAGGGCCTGGTTCTTCTATCAAAAACTTTTATTCGATCGGACTTAAAACTACCGGGAACCTTTGGCAGGAGAATTGGGGAATCCTTTAGAATCTTTGAATTGATGATGGAAGATCAGGACCGTTTTGAATGGAAAAATCCAATTACCAGCTTAGACCGGATTTTGATAAAATATTCCCAAGAAAACCCCCAGGGGGGAACAACGGAGCAGTCCCTTAGAAAAAAAACGACCCCCTGGGGGTATGCGGCCCTGGGCATCGCGGTGGGGTCCCTATGGGCCGCCCTTTTATGGCGGCCGGTCATGTAGGAGCCCGGTTCGGAGCGAGTCTAGCCTACCTGCTTTTTAGCCCGGTCTAAACCGTCGGAGGCTTCTTTGTAACCGGGGTTCAGCTTGAGCGCCTGGGTGTACGCTTGAACCGCGGGGGCGTATTCGCCGGCGTTTTCGCGGACCAAACCAAGACGGTACCACCACAGGGCCATATCCGGCTCCAGGTTAAGAGCCATGGTGTACGCGATATCCGCATGGCGAAATTGTTGTTGTATCCGGTAAATTTCACCCATAAAAAAATAGGCCACCGAAACCCGTTCCCCCTGGGGAGCCGAGTCCACGTATTTCTGCATAGCTTTTAAGGATTCAGAGTAGTTATTGAGGTAAAAATACGCTTCTCCGAGGGTTTCAATAATCCGGTAATCGTTTGGATTAACGGATAACCCCTTTAGCCCCCACGTTACCGTATCGGCGTACTTTTTTTGCCGTAAAAGCGCCCACGTTAGCACCGTATAGGAATCCATATTGGTTGCGTTTTGGGCGATTTCATTCTGACAAATCCGAACGGCCTCATCGTATTTGGCGTTAGCGTCGTTTAATCGTCCTTGGGCTTCCATATCCCGGGCAACTCGATACGTTTGCAAGGCATCGGGTTTATCCTGGGCTATAAGAGGGAAAGAAACCATCAGAAGGGTTATAAAAACCAAGGAAAAACGGGTTTTCATAACCCCATAATGATGGTTTCCCCGGGATTTTGCAATCCCTACCGGGTCCCTTGGGAAGCTTTTTCAGGCTTCCCAAAATTTTAAGGAACTGCGGATTTACATAACGTTTTTGACGAGGACTTCGGTATTATTCATCAAAGTCTTACCGGAAACGTAATCTAAAAAGGCCTCGGAATCGATGAATCCCGTATCGACCTTCCGTGAATCGGGAATTTTTTGAAGGGTAAAGTTTTTATCGCCCCCGGTGCCCATAAAGTTATTGACCACCAGTTTGTACGTCCCCGCAGGATCGATAGATTTCCAAGATCCGTCCTTGGATTGAACTTGAATATCCTTAACCCGGTCGCCCTTGGGGCCGTTAACCATAAGGGTAAGCTTTAGGCCCGAAACGTATACATAGGCCGTTTCAGGAGCTTTGGTGTACGAGGTTATGCAGAAATCGGTCATATCTTCCAGGATCTGTTTAACCTCCGCTCCGCTGACGTCCAGAGTCATAAGGGTATTTCCAAAGGGTTGCAGTTCGTACACCTGGGCTACGGAAATAGGCCCGGCGTTATAATCCACCCGTACACCGCCGGGGTTCATAATCGCGATATCGGCCCCCGTTTTCCAGCGCATCGAATCGGCGATGATGGGACCGGGTCCCTGATTATTTACCCGCTTAAGTTCCTCACCCGCCGTAGTGGCGATCTTATTTTTTAATTCATTGACCGATTTAGAATATTGGGCAAGTTTGGTAAGGCCTTCGGGTTTATCCTTCACAAAGAAGAAGCGGGAATCCCCGGAGAACTTCGCAACCAAATCGTTAAAATCGGCCAAATAGGCGGCCTTGGATTTGGCCGAAGGATCGGCATTGTAGCCCTTTCCGTCGTACTCCTTTGGCGTATAGGAACCATCGGCCTGACGGGTAAACTCTACCCGCTTCAGCTTACCATTTTCGTCGGGGAGGTCGTACACGCGGAACCGATCCAGACCTGCTAAAAGGGGAGCCCGACCATCGAAGGCCGTGATTTTTCCGTCCCCGTTAAAACTAACGTTTAGATCGCCGATCGTGTCAGCCCATACCCAAGAGGTAACCACCAAAACAGGATCCTTGGTAGGACCGGTCACCACCGTGGGATACGAACCTTCGCTCTTTATACCCAGACTCGTAAGGGGACCCAGGGGCGTATGGGTATGTCCTCCGATAATAACATCCACCCCGGCTACTTGGGCGGCTAACTTTTTATCCACGTCGTACCCGTCGTGGCTAAGGACGATGATTTTATTGATCCCCTGGGCTTCCAGGGCCTTTACGGTTTTTTCCAAAGACGCCTTGGGGTCTAGGAATTTAACGTTCGGTCCGGGACTGGAAATAAAGGGGGTATCGGGGTTAGCCAAGCCGACCAGAGCGACCTTGGCGCCCTTAATTTCTTTAATCACGTAGGGTTTAATGACGCTGGCCAACGCCGGTTCGGCGCTAAGATCGAGGTTGCACGCCACCAGGGGGAAATGGGCTCCCTCGGCAAAATCGGCCAGAACCGCGGGGCCCAGGTCAAATTCGTGGTTTCCCACGGTCATGGCGTCCAACTTCATGGAGTTGAGGAAATCCAGGTCCGCTTTACCCTTAAATTGGGTAAAGTAGAGGGTCCCCTGGAATACGTCCCCGGCGTGTACAAAAAGGTTGGTCGGATGTTCCGCCCGAAGGGCGTCCACGGCGGCCCACAATCGGGCAAAACCGCCTAACTCAACAAAAACCCGTTTGCCCTTTAATGTGGGATTGATATCCACGGTGAGCTGGGAATAGGCGGGCTCCAGATGGGCGTGGGTATCGTTAACGTGGATAAGCGAGATATCGAGGGGCGCCGTATCGGGTTTAACCTGCGCGGCGGCGGACGGTGCCGGAGCGGCTTGGGCAGTAGCCGCTTTAGCGGTTCCTCCAGCGTCCGCGGCTTTAGCCGGCGGCGTCCCCGCACAACCGAGGGTAACCAGCGCCGCGACGGCGATGGCTACCGTGTACGAAAGCATTCTTTTCATGGATGTTCCTCCTCCAATCGGATTTTGAACACCCATTGTACACCATTTTATTAAGATTGTGCCAATAATTCGTTAATCGCCGCTGCGGCTCGCCGCCCTTCCCCCATGGCAAGGATCACCGTTGCGGCGCCCAGGACGATGTCGCCCCCCGCGTACACCCGTTCCAGGGAGGTCTTTTGGTCCCCCCCTACGACTATACGTCCCTTTTTATCCACCACCAGGCCCTCGGTGGTTTTGACCAGCAGGGGGTTCGATTCGTTACCCAGCGCCACGATGACCGTATCGCAGTCAAATTGGTACTCCGAACCGGGAATGGGGACGGGGCTCCGACGGCCAGACGAATCGGGCTCTCCTAACTGGAACTTTTGAACTTCCATACCCACAACCCGGCCCTTATCGTTACCCAGTATTTTGGTGGGGTTACGGAGGAAGTTGAATTGGATTCCCTCTTCTTCCGCGTGGGCCACCTCTTCCGCCCGGGCGGGCATTTCGTCCCGGGTACGCCGGTAAATCACATGGACCTGTTCCGCCCCCAGCCGAAGGGCCATCCGGGCGGCGTCCATGGCCACGTTTCCCCCGCCGATAACAGCGACGATTTTAGACTTGTAAATCGGTGTGGCGGCGTGTTTAGAATCGTAGGCCTTCATTAAATTAGCCCGGGTCAAATATTCGTTGGCGCTGAACACTCCCACCAAATTTTCCCCGGGACAGCCTAAAAATTTGGGAAGCCCCGCGCCCACTCCCACAAAAGCCGCGTCGAAGCCGTCCTTTTTCAGCAGATCCTCGATCTTTCGGGTCCGGCCCACCAAAAAATTGGTCTGGATTTTTACACCCATCTTTGTTAATTGATCGATTTCCGCTTGGACGATAGCCTTAGGAAGCCGGAATTCGGGGATACCGTAGACCATAACTCCGCCGGTTTTGTGGAAAGCCTCGAAGAGATGAACCTCGTGACCCTCCCGGGCCAAATCCGCCGCTACGGTAATCCCTGCGGGACCCGATCCGATCACGGCGACCTTTTTCCCCGTTTTTGGCTTCACCTGGGGCGGGGTAACCTGACCGTTTTCCCGTTCCCAGTCGGCGACAAACCGTTCAAGACGGCCAATAGCCACAGCCTTTCCGATATCTTTTAAACTTTTCCCGACGGTACACTCCAACTGGCACTGTTTTTCCTGGGGACACACCCGTCCGCAGACCGACGGGAGTAAATTTGTTTCTTTTATGATGTCCACTGCGGCCTTATAATCTCCCTTTTGAATTTGGGAGATAAACCGGGGAATAGGAACCCGGACAGGACAACCGTTCACGCAGGGTTCGTTTTTACAGTTCAAGCACCGTTCCGCTTCTAACCGCACCTGGGCCTCGCTGTAACCCAGGGCTACTTCGGAAACCGTACAGGCGCGCTCGTGGGGGTCCTGGGTCGGCATTTCCTGCGGCGGAATCGCCAGCCGTTCCTTCGTGGTTATTTTTTCTCCCGCCGTTTTTCTTTGTAAAAGAGGTTCCAGCAGAAGTCGGGCTTCCGCGTCCAATTGTTCCTTGGTTTTAATAGTTTCGCTCATTTCCGTTCCCCCGTGGACACGCTGGCCACCGGGGCCCCCGCTTTTTGATCCGGAGCCGGTTCTATCCCCAACCCGATATGGCAAACATGGTGATCCTCATCCTCCCTATCCTTGTAGGATCGAAGCCGGGTCATCATATTATCAAAATCCACCTTATGGCCGTCGAATTCGGGACCGTCAACGCAGACAAATTTCGTCTCTCCGCCCACGCTGACCCGGCACCCGCCGCACATTCCCGTCCCATCGATCATAATCGTGTTCAGGGAGACTATCGTGGGGACCCCAAAGGGGCGGGTTGTCTCGGCGCAAAATTTCATCATGATGGGCGGTCCTATGGCCACCGCCAAATCGGGTTTTGGATCCTGGGAACAGAATTCCTTGAGGGGTTCCGTAACCAGCGCTTTTCGGCCGTAGGAACCATCGTCGGTAACGATGATAAGCTGATCCACCAAAGACCGCAGACGGTCCTCAAAGATCACCAGCTCCTTGGTACGGGCCCCGATAATAGCGATGACCCGGTTTCCCGCCTCTTTCATCGCCTTCGCTATGGGGTACAGGGGCGCCACGCCGATTCCCCCACCGACGCAGACCACGGTTCCCACCTTTTCTATGTGGGTCGGATTCCCCAGAGGACCCAGAACATTTTCCAGGTACTGCCCCGGCTCCTTGGTTGCTAGCCGATGGGTCGTGGCCCCGACGGTTTGAAACACGATGGTGATAGTACCTTTGATCGGGTCCCCATCGGCGATGGTAAGCGGAATCCGCTCCCCCCAATCCGTATCGATCTGTAAAATAAGAAACTGACCCGCCTTTCTCGCCTGGGCGATCAAGGGTGCCTCGAAGGTCATCTCGTACACATCCGCCGACAATTGCTTTTTAGAAACAATTAAGTGCATCGTCCCATCCTTTTATCAAAAAGTAGTACCTATCCTAGCTTAGTAAAAACTCCCAAAAGTATCTTTTTACAGCGGTCCGCACCTTAGTATCGATAATACCGGATGCGACGCCTTCGGGGTATAAATTTGCGAACCGTAAAAAATCCAAAAACAAAACCGCCGATATGGGCCGTATACGCGACCCCATCGGTTTGCGTACCCCCCAAATACCCTAGACCATTAATCACCTGAAATACGAACCAAAGGCCGATCACCACAAAAGCGCTTACCGTGGTAGGAATTATATTAAACAAAAGCACCCGAACCCGGTTCCCCGGAAAAAGGAGCAAATAGGCTCCCATAATCCCCGAAATAGCTCCCGACGCGCCCAAAGTCGGCGTTAACAGGCCCTCTCCCAAGATACCGCTTACCAAAACGTGGGCCAGGGCGGCTACAATTCCTGATAAAAGGTAAAAAATAAGGTACCGGAAGTGACCCAACCGGTCCTCCACGTTATCCCCAAAAATATACAAAAACAGCATGTTTCCCGCCAGATGAATAAAGCCCCCGTGCATAAACATGGAAATCAAAATAGTCAGGTAGACAGAAACCGGGGTGGGAGCCAAACCGGGTATTACGTATCGGCTCCGGGATACGGGATCCACCGCGATTTGATCGGGGGTTACCACGTCCCTACCGGTCAATATCTCCTGGGGGACCATGGAATAGGACGCCACCACCCGGTCATCGGTACCAAAACCCTGAAAAAATATAAACATCCCGATATTCGCCGCGATTAACAGCCATGTAATCGCCGGAGTTCGTAAACGGTAGGAATTGTCGTCGCCGATGGGTAGCATGGTTCCTCCGACAAATACATCAAATTTGTCGTATTTTATGCGGAAACCATATTTTTTACAAGGGAGCCCGGGACCTCAAGGTTTATAAGAGCCTTAAACAGTCCCTTCCGGCAGGCTGGCGTCGGCGCTGATTGTAATGCCGCCCCGGGGTTTTTGGGTAACGTTGACCCGTACCCAGCGGGGCTTGCAGGCCTCGTAGACATCCGCGGCGATTTGGGCCGCCAGGGCTTCGCAAAAGGCGCCTTCCTCCCGGAAGGACCAAAGGTATAGTTTAAGACTTTTGCTTTCTATGCAGTAGGGTCCGGGTTCAAACTCGATCCGGACGGTCTCCCAATCCGGCTGGCCGGTTACGGGGCATAGGCTGGTAACTTCGTCGCTCTCCAGGACCACTTTTTTTACGTGGGCTGGGGTCGGGAAAACCTCTAAGGATCGGCTCGGTTGGGAACCCTTCTGTCCCAGGGCTTTAAAGTGTAATTCCGCCATCAGTCTCCTCCCAACGCGAAGGGGTTGTACGCCACACCGGTATCGAACGTATCGATCCCCTCTTTTCGTTTCACCGCCCCCACAACCACGTACGTGAGGGGTGTAAAAATCACTTCGTAGCTTACCTTGAATACGTACTGGGCCACGATCATTCCCCAAAGAACCGGAAGGGGAACCAGTCCGTAAAACGCGATCCCGATAAAGAGGATGGTGTCAAAGGCTTGACCCACCACGGTGGAAGAAATAGTTCTGGTCCAAAGGAACCGACCGCCGGTCGTTTTTTTTAGGATCGATAGGGTGATCGAATTGGCGAACTCGCCCATCCAGTAGGCGATTAGGGACGCCAGCACGACCCGGGGAGTCATACCCAGGACGGTAGCGTAGGCTCCCTGGGCCTTAAAAAAGTCGGGGATGGGAAGCGCTACGGCAATCATAAAGATCAACGACATTAGAAGGTTCGCGGCAAACCCGCCCCAGATGATGATCCGCGTTTTTTTAAAGCCGTACACTTCGGTAAAAACATCACCCAAAATATACGTTATGGGAAAAAGAATTACCGCAGAAGGAAGTACCACCCCGTACACCGAAATAAGTTTACCGGCGATGACGTTGGATACCAGCAGGGTGGTTAAAAAGAGGGCGAACAACAGTAAAAATAGGGGAGAAAAGGATACATCATCCTTTTTCATAGAAATTACCTCCTGTTTTGTTTAGGCGGGGGGACTACGACCGCCGTGGGGGCCACTATAACCGAAAGGCTTGATTAAGCGCAAGCTGTTTGAGGTTCTTTCAAAAGTTTCTGAGTTTTGAAAGAGCCTCGTTCTATTACGGGTTTTATGAATGGGGGCCCAACCTGGATCTTTTTTTTAAACTGATTTTGGAGTAACACAGGATATACAGCCAAATGGAACAATGGGAGACAAAAATGGTACTTAAAAAAATCGCTCGTCCCATCGGAATCAGTACCAACGCGGATACGATAGACGGTTCGATGCCCCGCTTCAAGGAAGAATTGGCGGCGGTGAGCGCTTCGGGGGCCGAGTACGGGGAGATAATTTTACATTCCCTGGACGTGATTGTGAACGGAGAGGTGGAACTGAATAGGCTACGGGAAGTCAAGGAAATATGCACCCACTTCCCTTTAAAATATACGATGCACCTGCCCTTTGTACTGAATATTCTCGATCCAACCAGAGGCGATATCCACTATAGGGTATTCGAATCGGCCCTGGAAGTCGCGTCAGAACTTATGTGTCCCCTCGTGGTATACCACGCCAGCCACGCGTCCTTGGACCCCGCCAGCGTAGAAAAATTTTACAGGAGAGGTTTTGGATCGGAAGACCCCGATTTGATCCGCCAAGGGCTTTTACTTATGGACGCGGAAAAACTATCCCTTCTCGCGGACCGGGCTGCCGCTCTGGGAGTCGCCATCGCCGTGGAAAACCCCAATGGCGCAGAAAGTCCACCATCGGTGGCCTACGGAACCGATCCCGCCGGCCTGCGGGACCAGATCAAAAGGGTAGGTCGTAAAAATCTTGGCGTTACCATCGATTTCGGACATCTCTATATTCAATCGAAAATTTTAGGGTACGATTACCTGGAAGCGGTTCGAACCTTGGCGCCTCTGGCGATCCACGCTCACGTACACGATAACTTCGGGAAGAGGGACCGAGGCGAGCCCTATATTCAAAGACTCCCCTACGGCCTTGGGGATTTGCATCTTCCTCCGGGAACAGGATCGGTGCCCATCGACCCCACGCTCCAAATTTTAACCCAGGCAAATTACCAGGGCATTTACATGCTGGAAATCGAATTCCGTTTTTGGCCCTATTTCGCCGACCATGTGGCATCGTTCAAACGACGGTTCGACGATCCTGTGTCGTAAAATATACAAAAATTCTTTTCAATCTGAGTATATTCTCACATAGTAAAAGCGCGGAGGTAAGCGCGGAGGTAATTTATGAAATATATAGTAATCGGCAACGGAGTAGCGGGGGTTTCCGCTGCGGAAGCGATTCGAAAAAACGATCCATCGGCTTCTATAACCATCTTCAGCGGCGAAAATTATTACCATTATTCCCGGCCCCGGGTCATTGAGTTCCTCGCGGGAAAAGTATCCATCGATGGGATCACCATCAGGAACGGGGAATTCTATAAAAAAAATAATATACGTCTTGTCCAGCCCGTACGGGTTGCCTCCGTAGATCCGGAGAGAAAAATTGTCCGTCTCGAAGATGAAACAGAGGAACGTTACGATAAACTTATCGTCGCCGCAGGGGCGAACTCGTTCCTCCCCCCGGTCCCTGGGTCGGACGCGGAAGGAGTTTTTACGCTAAGAACCATCCACGACGCCCTGCGGATTATCGAATTTTCCCGAGGAAAACGGGACGTGGTGATTATTGGCGGCGGCCTTTTGGGCATCGAAGCGGGGTCATCTTTGACCCAACGGGGATTAAAAGTGACCATTGTGGAAGTATTCGATCGGCTTCTGCCGAAACAGCTGGACGCTGAAAGCGCCGCTATTCTGCGAAGGCTCCTGGAAATGAAAAACCTTTCATTCCTCTTGCCACGGCACCTGCAGACTATCTCCAAACAATCCAACGGGCGGCTACTAATAACCTTCACCGACGGCGACCCCATAAGCGCCGATCTTGCGCTTTTTTCCGCGGGGATCCGACCTAATATGGACATTCTCCAGGGGTCGGGTATAGAAACAGCGCGGGGTATCAAGGTAAACGATTTTCTACAAACCAGCGCCGATTCGGTGTACGCCGCGGGAGATATCGCGGAACACCGGGGGGTGATATACGGCCTTTGGTCCGCGGCTAGGGAACAGGGGCAAATCGCGGGGATGAACGCGTCGGGAGGAAGGGTTGCGTATGCGGGTTCCCTGCTGTCGGCCACGTTAAAGGTTGCCGGTATCAATGTGGTATCCCTGGGATCCATAGAACCGGACGAAAACACCCAAACGCTAGTCCAATCGGGTCTTGATTCGATCCGTACGTTTTTCATTAAAGACGAAAAACTCGTGGGGGCGATCCTGGTGGGAGATATTTCCCGTTTCCAAGAAATTCAGGGGATGATAAAGGGTGGTCGAAAAATCAGCCCTTCAGACCTTCAACCATAGGAGCCTGCCGGACTGGTGGATTTTTAGGGCCTAAGGGTCCCTGGTGCCCAAAAATCCCGATAAAGTTGGCTCCCAGGCCATACCCTTTCACCACCCTTCTGTCTTTGTTATACTTTTGGAATGTCGTATCCTTCAGCGTTTTTAAATCGGTCTGTTCCCGAACTGAAAAGCATAGTTCAGGGATTGGCCGGTACGTATGATTTTGTTTCCATACTCGGAACCGATTGTTCGGGGGTTAATTTCGAAGCCTACAGCGACGAACGGCGGGTAGCCGAAAGTTCCTGGTCCGAACGGGGCTTTGTACTCCGGGCGGCACGAAACGGCAGGGTGGTGGAGCATTCTTTTGATACCATCCCTTCGGATGTAAACGCCTTTATAGCCCAATTAGACCAACGATTAATAAATCTTCTTACCGTTCGTGCTGTCGCCGGGGTTCTTTCGGTAGATTTGGAGGAAACGGCCTGGCGGGATAGCTTTATCGTTGAAACGGACCGGGACCCCTTGGTTCTGGAGCCCGAAGAGGTTTTTGACCGGCTGGAAAGTATTCGGGAAAGAACCGCGGCGGCCCATCCCCTGATCGCCATGGCCCGGACCCGGGGCGAATGGGCCCGATTTTCCAAACTCTACATTTCCCAGAAACGGGAACTGTTCCAATCCTACCTTTGGGGTCAGGCCTATATTTTTGCGGCGGCGCGGAGGAACGGTAAAACCCGGCAAACCTTTAACGCCGTATCGGGACGCAAAGGGATGGCATTGTTGGATGAACTGGAGGCCCTAGCGGGGGCAACCGCGAACCAAGCGGCAGAATTATTGGAGGCCATTCCCATGCCGGCGGGGGAATACACCGTGGTCCTTTCTCCCGATATGGCGGGGCTCTTGGCCCATGAAGCCTTTGGTCACGGGGTGGAGACCGATATGATCGCCAAGGGTCGGGCAAAATCCCGGGATTTTATGGGAAAACGGGTAGCCTCGGACCTGGTTTCCATGTACGACGGGGCCCGGGCCGCAGAACAGACCGGGTCGTACTTTTTCGACGACGAGGGAAGGCCTGGAACGTCGACCCTGGTCCTGGATCGGGGGATCCTGGTTTCCGGCATTTCGGACCTGCTTTCCGCCCGGGAGCTGGATTTACCCGCCACGGGCAACGGTCGCCGCTGGTCCTTTGAACGGAAAGCCTACGCTCGGATGACGAATACCTTTTTTGCCCCCGGAACTTCCACAAAGGAGGAACTTATTCAGGGGGTTGCCTACGGGTGGCTCTTAGATCGGTCCAATTCAGGGATGGAGGATCCCAAAAACTGGGGGATCCAATTGGTGGCCCTTTTGGGCAGGGAAATTAAGGACGGGAAGCTTACCGGTAGAATAGCGTCGCCGGTGGTTTGTACGGGCTACGTTCCAGACGTACTAAACGCGGTGGATGGGGTTTCCAAAACGGTGGAGCTAAAAGGGAACGGCTACTGCGGAAAGGGGCACAAGGAATTCGTTAAAGTTAGTTCCGGCGGTCCCTGGGTCCGAACTAAAATGAGGTTAGGATGAACTTCGAAAGCATTATCGATTATTTAAGAGGTTTGCGACATATTTCCGAATGGACCCTGGAGACATCCCACGAGGAAGCCATGGAAACGTTTTTTTCGGGCCGACGTCTGGATATGGCCCGATCGAAGACCATTACCCGAAACAGCCTTACGGTTCACGTGGATAGCCAGTCAGGGGAGGGAATCCAACGGGGCTCGGCCATCGTGTCCCTTCCCCCCAACTTGGAATTGGACGAATTGGCCAGCCGTGTAACCGCCGCCATTCGGCGGGCTCAAATCTCACCGGGACCAGCGTGGCGGCTTACCAGCGAACCTCTTGTCATCCAAGGGGAATCAAATCTTTCATCCATCGATTTAGCCACCGTTGCACGGGCCGAGGAAGAAGCGGTCTTTTCCCATCCCAACTCCAGCCCATCCGGTGACCCTCGGTTTCAGGCGGTGGAACTCTTTGTTACCCGTCGGGATCACCGTCTCGTCGCATCGTCGGGTACCGACACCGCTTGGACGGATATCCTTGCGGAAGCCGAACTCGCCGCTTCGGCAGGTCAGGGAGCTTCGGAGGTGGAGCTTTCGGATTTCTGGTCCATCGCCGTATCGAACCAGGAGGATTTAGAAACCCTTTTTCCGGAATTGAATAAAAGGGCCCTCCTTTTACGCCACCAGGTGGATCTCCGCTCCATCGCCGGGCCCCTAGTACTTAACCGGATCAAAGCGGCGGAACTTCCCGTGATACTTACGGGAGAAGCGGTTCCCGAATTTTTCAATCCCCTCTTTTTCCGTTCCCAGGCGGCCCAAATACGGTCCGGAGCCTGCGACTCCGTTATAGGGAAACCGATACTCCACGGAAAATTGGGGGGAGATCCTTTGACCCTTGGGTTCGATCCTCTACAAAAAGGCTGTCCCGCCAGCCGTCCCATCGACCCGGACGCGTTTCCCTTACGGCGGACCGTATTAGTAGAAAATGGGATCCTTAGGGCTCTCGAAGGTCCGGTCCGTCACACAGCCGCACTTTCGGTGCCGCCTCGAGGAACCTGTTCATCCCGCTGGGTACTCCCGGGGAACCTGGACCTATCGAACCTTTCCACACAAACGTACCTGGAAGCCCTGGCTTTCTCCGATTTTTATATGGATGTTATTTCCGGGGAATTCGGCGGGGAACTCCGACTCGCCATACTACACCAAAATGGAAAGGAAACACCCATGACCGGCGGTTCCATTTCTGGCTCCCTTTCCAACGAACAGGATAATCTGGCCTTCTCGTCGACCGTCTCCCGGCAGGGCAATTTCTTCGGACCCACGGCGGTGCTTATCCGTAAACCCCGGATTACCGAAGCGGAATGAGGTTCTTTAAAAAGCCTCGAATGATCTTTTCTTCCTATTTCTCCCTTCCGCGACGGAATAGGAATGGGTGTATTCGGAAGACCGCCGTTGACTTCCAATACCTCAAGGTTTAAGGTCCAAGCCCCGCCGAAGCGTTTGTCAAACTTGTCCGTTTTTCATTAAAAAGTTACGGCAACCTGGGATTTTTACCCCGGGAACGTACAAAAGAGCCGGGTTTACCGGAATTTTTAGGACCCCAGGGGCCCCTATCCTTTTCCATCTTGCTATTTATCGATAAAATAATACCCCTTATGAATGTAAAGAAACTAAACCCCTTCGAAGTGTACCGGGGTTTACCCCGATCGGTGTACGTTCTCTTCTTCGCCACCATCGTAAATGGGATGGGGATCTTTGTGTATCCGTTTCTGGCCCTCTTTTTAACACAAAAACTTGATTATTCCGTCGCCCAGGCTGGTTTTTTTATGTTCATCGCCTCCCTGGCGTATATTCCTGGAACCTTTATTGGCGGCAAATTGACCGACCATGTGGGAAGAAGACTGGTGCTTTTTGTGTCCCAAACCTTGGCCAGCGGTATGTTTTTGGTCTGCGGATTCCTGGGTACTTCAAACCTGGTTCCTTTTTTTATACTCCTTAATCTGTTTTTCGACGGATTTGCCGATCCTGCCCGGCAGGCGATCCAAACGGATATCACGACTCCAGAAAACAGGCAAAGTTCCTTTGCCCTAACGTATCTGGGCCACAACCTGGGATATTCGGTGGGGCCGGTGATCGCAGGCTTCCTCTTTTACAGGGCCAGCGAATGGCTCTTTTTCGGAAACGCCCTCATGGGTTTCCTGTCGGTACTCCTCAATATCGCCCTTATTCCGGAAACAAAACCGACGAAGGAACAACTGGAAGAGAGCATGAAAACGGATCGGACCGATAAGGCGGTGGAGGGGACCCTTTTGATGGCCCTGAAAGAACGGGCGGGACTGCTGGTTTTTGGGGTCCTCATTTCCCTCTACGGTCTAGCGTACGGACAGACCCTCTTTAGTCTTCCCCTTTCGGCTGTTGCGGTCTTCGGGGAAGAACAGGGAGCGGCGGTATTCGGAAAACTGATGTCCCTCAACGCGCTATTGGTCATTTTTCTCAACGCACCCATTGTCAGCGTTACCCGTCGCTTTAGAACCCTAGCCAACGTAGCCTTTGCGGGGCTCTTGTATACCGCGGGGTTCGCGGGCTTCTTTATCGCCCGGAGCCTTCCTTTTTTTTACCTCTGCACCCTCCTGTGGACCCTCGGCGAAATCGTTGACGCGGTGAATACCTGGTACTACATCGCCAACCATACCCCCATGAGCCATCGGGGCCGGTTCGGCGGGATTTTCCCCTTTATTACCGGGAGCGGACGGGCTATAGCCCCCTACTTTGGGGGTCAGATTATTCAACGATTCGGGCTTGGGATCCTATGGCTGGTTACCAGCGCTATTACCACCGGAGGAGCCCTGGGCATTAAACTGCTTGATCGGGGAAAACAAGAGAACGACCGCGACGACCGGGGCGCCGCCTAGGGTTTAGGGGTTATTAACGAACTGCGGTCAGCGTTAGTTGTGGGAAAAGAGTCAACGGAACCGGATCCTTAAGGCTAGCGGCCCGGGGCGCCTTAAAGTGATCCCCTTCCCTTTCGTACATGAGGAGGTCCAACGTGTCGCGGTTCAGCACCCAGTACTCCCGTACCCCAAACCGTTCGTACAGGTTCCGTTTTTCCGTTTGATCCTTCCAAGCGGTGGCGGGAGAGAGGACCTCGCATATCCAGTCGGGGGCCCCGTAAATCCCCTTATCCTGGACCTTATGGGAATCCCATACTATCATCAGATCCGGTTGAACCACCGTATCATCCTGGTCCGAATCGGTACCGGTAATAAACACGTCTATCGGAGCTATAAAAACTTCGCAGGGTTTACCGTTAAAAGAATCCGCAAGTTGTCGACCCAGTTCTAACAAGAGTCGTTGATGCGCCACCCGAGGGGCGGGGCTCATACTGTAGGCGACCCCATCTATCAACTCCCAGCGATCATCATCCCCCCAGGCTCTATAATCTTTTAACGTGTACCACCTATCATCTTTTAACGCGTTATTTCCTCGCATTTCCACGGGCGGCTCCAGGTACCATTATACGGGATTTTAATCGAAGGGTCAAAATCCGTTGGACGAAAAATTCGGCAGACGTTATACTTGGGGGATGAAAGCAAAAACCCTTAGAACCACCCCTCGTAAAAGTATTCCCCAAATGGCGACCCTGTTGATAAAACTGGATCCCCTGGAGTGCGAACGCCGGATCCTCATTCCGGGGGATCGTTTTTTAGGCTTTTTAAAACAAGATTTTACTACCGACAGGCTGATACTTCTCAGCGAAGGGGGCAAAGATCTTCCCACAAAGATGATTGGTCTTAGCTTTTCCGACGCCTTGCGTCTTCATGAGCTTTTAGAAGTCCATGAATTTTTTGATCTTTTAGGAGCCACGGACGAAGGGAACCTACAGGTTCTTTTAGATTCCCGGGGGGACCCCAAAAACGCCCTGATCCGACTCGGGGTCTGGAGTTTAGATGGCCTTTTTGGGTCCAAGCCCATACCAGAAGGGACCTATATCAAGCTGACCCTACGGGTACCCAAACTGGGACTATTTACCGTGGAAACCCTTCCTCCAGGGATTCCGACCGCCGAAGCTCGTACAGCGTGGTTTGACACCCTGGACCAGGCCTTTGACCAAGCCATGGAATATGAGGGCTACCCCCGCAACAATTTCATCACCCTTTCGCTAGCCTACCGTTTTGGGGGGCCCGCGGTATACCGGGATCCGGGGGCTTCGTTTTTAGAATACCTGCGGTCGGAGAGACGTATAGGCTTGGTTGATCTTGCCGGACGCCGGCTTATTTGGAAGCGGGGAACCCAGGCGGAGGATATCCAGTTTCCTGAACTACAAGAAAACTACGGAGAAGGAAGCAGGGCGGCCCCGGTACGACCAAAAACGGCTAAAAAAAAGAATAGTGTGGCCAGGTTAGACGAGTTTTTAAACGATTATGAATTTGCCTTCGAGACCGAGGAAATCAAAGCTCTCTTTATAGACGCGGCCTATAGAAACCTGGATTTCCAAGAAGTATGGGATCGATACTTTAAGACCGCGTCGCAGTGGAAGGTGTACCCGGAAGCGGCGGCGGAACTTATGGACATACTACAGGATTTTATGGAACCCGCGCTTCGGGGCTACAATCCCCAGCTTGATCCCTACGGCGACCTGCGGACAAAACTGGTCAATCTATACGCCGACCACATAGAGTATATTCGGAAGCTGGACGCCCTGGGGCCCAAACGGCAGGATCTGCCGGTCCAGGACTTCACCGAACTATCCCAACTTATCGGTCAGTTGCTACAGGTCCTCATTTCCCTTAATGCTCCGCCGGTGGAGGAAAACAGAGAAAAGGCTCCGGAGATGGATGAATTTTTCCAGATGCTACCGCAGATAGAATTGGTAATTAAGGACCTTCAGAAGCGGATCCAAACCACGATAAAAAAACGTATGGGTCGCCGGTAACCATCCCTGGCCCCGACCAGGGCGAACTACCTTTTTTAAGCGTCCCCCTCCTGCTTCCCCGTGGTTGCCACGTATAGGGCAAATCTGTCGGTTCCATCCAGACCTAGGTACGCGTCCAGCCGATTTTGATCGTAAGCACCGATCGCGCAGGTCCCCGCGCCCAGGGCTTCGCAGGCGAGGTACAGGTTTTGACAAGCGTGGCCCGCGTCCAGGGCTATTATTTTATGGGAGGCGGGACCGTACCGCCACTCGGTCCGGTACGGGACGGCGGCCCAGATAAAGACCGCCGCGGCTTTCCAATACTGGTCCCGTAAAGCTTCATTCAAAGCGGAAGAATCGTCCCCTGAACGGACAAGCGCCAGGGCGTGTTCCACCGGTAAATAACGGTACAGGCCCGGAGGAATCGATTCCACCCTATCCACGTAGATAAAAAGGTCAAAGGGATGCCGGGCTCCACCGGAAGGGGCGGTTCGGAAAGAAAATTTAGCCCGATGTTCCCGAATTCCCGCGGCGGCCCAGCAAAGGAAGGAAAATTCTTCCAGACTAAAGGGCCGGGCCGCGTACTTTCGACGGCTTTTTCGCCTTCGAAGCAGTTCTAAGAGGGGTGCCCCTTGGATAGTGAGCTGATCGGCTTTAATCAGCGGTATAACTGTCGTTCCCGGCAAGGGAACCTCTTCCTGCTCCGGGGCGCTTACCCCCTTCGCTTGGTCCGACTGCCAGGAACCGCTTAGCAATTCCCAGTTAGATTTAAGAAATTTTCTACCCGTTTCGTATTTCTCGACCATGTGAAACTCCTATGCGGTTAGACTCTCTTCTTCAATACCGTGCCCAAAAGGACTGAAAGCCCAGCGGAGGGCGTTTCGTTCGATTCCTCCGTACCGGGGCAGTATAGTCCTTCGGGAAAGCCGAGACAAGGACAAAGGCGGTAGAAGAGCGGTTTCTCCGGCCTTGACGTCTGCCGGACTGGTGGCCTTTTATCAAAGGCAACAGGGTTTGAATGGAAATTGAGGTTTTTGCAAAAGTCTGTTACTTTTGCAAAAACCTCTTGCAGTATTTTTACATTAACAGGATATTTTCTTGCATAGTAAAGAATAGTAAAAATACTGCATGTACATCTAAGGTTGCTCTTTCAAAACTCCCTGAGTTTTGAAAGAGCCTCAATTTTTAAAAATAAAAACCCCCCGGGAAAAGGAGGTGAGAAAACCCGGGGGGCAACCTGAGCAAGCGGCGGGTGTTATATCGAAAAGTTGCGGGACGTTCACTGACCGCCTGGGAACGGTACTGATGCTAAACGATGTGGTATTGCCGCATGTCCAGGAATACTTTGCAAGATATCTATTTTCTCTACGAAGGTCAAGGGGGTATTTTAAAAAAAATATCAAACGAGGTTTTTTTAAATATTTCGTACCATGTTCCCCTTGGTAAAATCGCTCCAAACAGCTTGAAAAAATCACCCAGAACCGCTCCGTGATTATGGACCTATTCCGGATCGGTGGGTAAAAACCGGGGGCGCCGGCGCCCTTTTTGGGCCTTTTCAAAAGCCCTCCCAATACGGAAAAGGGTGGTCTCTGTATGGGGAAGTCCAAAAATGGACAGGCCCACGGGAAGTTCACCGATAAAGCCTGCGGGAACGCTCAGGTGGGGGTAGCCGGATAGGGCTGGGAGCAGGGCGCTTCCGCCCAAGTAGTGGTCCCCCAACAGGTGATCAATTTTCCACGCGGGCCCTCCCGAGGGGCCGACGATCGCGTCCAAGCGGTGGGCGGCCATGGCGGGCCCTATCCCCCGTTCCCGTTCAAAGCGGGCGCACAATTCCAGGGCGTCCCGGTACTTTTGTTCCGTTTGGGGTCCCTGGGCCTGGGCTTCTATCAGTATGTCCTGGCCAAAGTATCGGAGAATGCGGTCTCCATGCGCCTCGTTATAGCGGATCAACTCTTCCAAGCTCCTGAAGGGAGCCCCGTAGGTTCGCAAGTACGCTTCCAAATCATGTTTAAATTCGTACAAGAGTACCTGGTATTCCGCCTTGGACACCGCTTCGGGGATCTCTAGATCGATGGGAACCACCCGGGCTCCCAGGGTTTCCAAAGTTGCGACGGCCCCCTCCATGATGTTCTGAACCGATGGTAAAAACCGGGCCAAACCGTGGGCGTAACCAATCCGTAAAGGATAGAGTCCCTCGGGAAAACTTGGACCTAGGAGTTCCCCCGGATCCCGGCCCGCCAGGACCGCAAAGAGCAGAACCGTATCTGCCACGGTCCTGGCCATGGGCCCCGCCGTATCCTGGGTGTGGGATATGGGGACTATGCCCTCCGTACTAACCAGACCCCGACTAGGTTTAAAGCCCACGATTCCGTTAGCCGAGGCGGGGGAAACGATAGAACCATCGGTTTCCGTACCCACGGCCAACGGGCAGAGCCCCGCCGCCAGGGCTACCGCAGAGCCGGAGCTGGAACCGCTGGGGCTTCGGTCCAAAACGTAGGGGTTTTTAGTCTGGCCCCCCGAACTGCTCCAGCCGGAGCTGGAATGGGACGACCGGAAGTTGGCCCATTCGCTTAGGTTGGTTTTTCCCAGAATAATCGCCCCAGCGGCCCGGAGCCGTAAAACCAGCGGGGCCTCGGGAGGAAAAAAATTCTCCAGGGCCAGGGACCCTGCGCTGGTGGGTTGGGAGTCTCCCGTGTTGATATTTCCTTTAAGGAGCACCGGAATTCCGTGCAAGGGCCCCCGAATGGTGCCCCCACGGCGTTCTTTATCCAAGATCCGGGCCTCTTCCAGGGCTTTTGGGTTTAGATACAGGATCGATCGGAGCTTAGGCCCGGAACGATCGATAGTTTCGATCCGATCCAAATAAAACGATAGTAGCTGGGCGCTCGTCAGGGCTTGGGTTTCCAAACGCGGAAAAAGCTCCGCCAGGGTCCATTCGGGATCGATGGTTTCAGTAAGCCTACTCATGGTCGACCAGGACGACTTTCTTTAAAGAGGTGGCAGGCCACCCGATGAGCCGCCGGCACGGCTCCGGGGCTGTCAGCTACCAGAGAGTCCAGGGGGGGTACCGTTTCGAGCATTGGTTCTTTAGCAAAGCAAATTTCCTGGGCGTAGGGACAGCGGCCCGCGAAACGGCATCCCGGTTTAGGGTCGATGGGGGACGCCAGCTCCCCCTTAAGGATAATCCGTTCACCCTTTTTATCCACCGTCGGTTCGGGAATGGCCGAAAGCAGGGCCTCGGTGTACGGGTGGATGGGCCGGGCAAAAAGTTCCTGGGACGGGGCCTGTTCCACAATTTTGCCCAGGTACATGACGATGATTTCATCGGAAAAATGGTGCACCACCGCCAGATCGTGGGTAATAAACAGGTATGTTAGCCCTAATTGTTCCTGCAAATCCCCCAGCAGATTAAGGATCTGGGCCCGGATCGATACGTCGAGGGCCGAAACGGGCTCGTCGCAGACGATGAACTTCGTATCCATCGAAAGGGCCCGGGCTATACCGACCCGTTGCAGACGTCCCCCATCCAATTCGTGGGGGTAACTGGGGGCGTAGCGCCGCGCTAAGCCGACCAGGTCCATCAAATGGTACACCCGGTCCAGCCGTTGACTTTTCGTACCCCCCAAACGGTTGATTTTAAGGGGTTCCTCGATAATTTCGGCGATACTCATCCGGGGGTCCAGGGAAGAAAAGGGGTCCTGGAAGATGATCTGAGCCCTGGTCCTTAGGGTCCGCAGTTCGTTTGACCCAAGGGAAAAGACGTTTTGTCCCTCAAACCAAACCTCTCCGGCGGTGGGTTCCAAAAGTCGGAGCAAGAGCCGCCCCGTGGTCGATTTCCCGCACCCCGATTCTCCTACCAGGCCGAGGGTTTTTCCCGAGGGGATATCAAAGCTTATATCGTCCACCGCGTGCAAAGTCCCTGCGGCGGTTTTAAAGTACTTTTTAAGATTTTTTACCGATACAAGACTTTCAGACATCCTTTTGCTCCCTAAACAAATGACATTCGGCAAAGTGGCTATCGGAAAAGGAGTGGGCCAGCGGTGCCTGGGTAGAGCAGATTTCCATTGCCTGGTCACAACGGTCGTGGAAGGGGCAACCCAAGGGTACATTAAAGGGATCGGGCATCAGCCCCCGGATGGGGGTTAGTTTTCCCTTTTTTTCGTGGATCTTGGGCAGGGACCCAAAGAGCCCCCGGGTATAGGGATGCTGGTAATTCTTGAATATTTCCTGTTTAGAACCGTATTCCACTATCCTTCCCGCGTACATAATGGCCACGTCGTCGCAGAGGTCCGCCACAATCCCCAAATCGTGGGTGATCAACAGAAGGGACATGCCTAATTTTTGCTTCAGGTCCTCCATGAGCCGGAGCACCTGGGCCTGGATGGTCACGTCCAAAGCGGTGGTAGGCTCGTCGGCGATAAGCAGTTTGGGGTTGCAGGAAAGGGCCATAGCGATGCCGACCCGCTGTTTCATACCCCCGGAAAATTGGTGGGGGTACTCGTTTCCCCGGCCCCCATCGATCCCCACCAGCTCCAACAGGCTCCGGGCTTTTTCCCAGGCCTCCCGTTTCCCCAAGCCCTGGTGTATAGAAATAACCTCGGCGATCTGGTCCCCCACGGTGAGAACGGGGTTCAACGCGGTCATGGGATCCTGAAAAATCATGGAGACCGTTTGCCCCCGGATCTTCCGCATCTGTTTATCGTTGTACTGGAGAATCGGTTGACCATCAAGGATAATCGTCCCCGAAATTATCCTTCCCTGGGGTTTGGGAATCAAATTCATCACCGAAAGGGCGGTGGTAGTTTTCCCCGCCCCGGTTTCTCCGACGAGTCCCACGGTCTTTCCCCGGGGTAGCCGGAGCTTGAGTCCATTCACCGCTTTGGCGGTTCCATCGTCGGTTTTATAATGGACCACCAGGTCGTCTATGGTTAACAGGTCTCCCTGCGTTTGTGCCAATTCAGCCATGGGCCTTACCGTCCTTTTGCCCTATTTTAGCCGGGGATCCAGGGCGTCCCGAAGACCGTCGCCGATCATATTCAAGGAAAGGACCGACAAAACAATCATCATCCCGGGGAAAAAGACTTCGTGCATGTGGTCCCGGATAAAATCCCGGCCCGAAGCGAGCATGCTTCCCCACTCGGGGGTCGGCGGCTTTACCCCTAAACCGATAAAACTTAAACCCGCGGTGGCCATAATCGCCGTGGCTACCTTCAGGGTGGCGTACACCATAATGGGGGCAAAACAATTGGGCAAAATATGGTTAAAGAGGATCTTATGATTGGGCGAACCGATGGCCCGGGCCGCTTCGATATACTCGTTGCTTTTTACGCCCAACACCGAAGCCCGGGTAACCCGGGCAAACCCGGGAATATTGGCGACCCCCACGGCGATCATCAAATTGATAATACTGGTACCCAGGGATGCCACGATTGTAATAGCCAGAAGGATCACCGGTATGGCCAAAAGAATATCCAAAAACCGCATGATGACCGAATCGACCCGTCCCCCGTAGTATCCCGCCAGGGACCCCAGGATCCCTCCAAAGAAGAGGGCTATACTGACCGAAATGATTCCCACAAAGAGGGATATCCGGGTCCCGTGGACCACCCGAATAAAGATATCCCGGCCAAATTCGTCGGTGCCAAAATAATGCTTCAAGCTCGGAGCCTGATGCCGCTCCTTGATATTCATTTTTATGGCCCTAGTTTGATAGTCCCCGATCACGTTAGCAAAGGCCGCCAAACCCACAAACAAACCAATAATAACCAGACCCGCTACGGCCATTTTATTCCGAATAAACCGGCGCCAAATAGCGGCTCCCCGGCTTTTATGCTTTACCCCGTTGTTCATGCGGCCTTTCCTTTCTTTTGATAATTCGCTTTGATTCGAGGATCGATGAGGGCGTAGAGGATATCCACGATAAGGTTTACCACGCTGAACGCCACGCTAAAAACGATGATGCACCCCAAAACCATGGGGGTGTCCTTCCTCTGTATCGATTCGACCATAAGCCGACCGATACCGGGCCACGAAAAAACCGTCTCCGTAAGAATCGCGCCTCCCAACAATTCGCCGAACTCCAAACCGATAACCGTCAAAGTCGGTATCAGGGCATTTTTTAAGGCGTGCTTCAGGATAACTTGAAGGTTCCCTACCCCTTTAGCCTTCGCAGTCCGGATATAATCCTGTCGGATCACCTCCAACATGGAAGACCGGGTCGTCCGGGCTATGGAAGCGGTAGACGCGACACCCAGGGTAATCGCCGGAAGAACGATGCTTTTCCACTGGTCCGCCCCGCCGGAAGGAAACCATCCCAAATTAAGGGCAAAAACGATAATAAGAATTAAACCCAACCAAAAGGAGGGCATGGATATGCCCACCAACGCAAAGATCATCCCCAGGTTATCAAAGAGGGAATACTGCTTTACCGCAGAGATAACCCCGATGGGGATCGATAGGGCTATGGAGACCAGAATACTGTAGAACGCCAGGGTCAGGGTATTGGGGAAGCGGCTGATAATTTCGTCCACCACCGGCTTTTGGGTGGCGTAGGAAATCCCCATATCCCCGCTCAACAGATGGGCCAGATACCGGCCGTACTGGATCAGCAGGGGCTCGTCCAGCCCGAGCTGATGCCGGAGTTTAGCCACCGATTCGGCGGTGGCGCCCTGCCCCAGGATCATGGTAGCCACGTCCCCCGGGGTAAGGCTTATGATGGTAAAAACGAGAAAGGTAACCCCAAGTAAAACCGGGAGAAGCATAACCGTCCGTTTTAAAATGTACTGTCTCAGCATGGCTCCCCCGGTTATACGTTAATAATGAAGTTTTTCTATGTTCCAGAGTCCTTGGGGGCTCAGTTCCACCCCCTGGAGCTTGGCGTTGGCCCCCACAATGTTGTTGCCCGTGTATAGGGGCACCCAAGTCGCGTCGGCCATGACGATATCGCTAAGATCGTTGTAAATTTTTAGCCGTTTTGCCTGGTCCATTTCTACCCGACCAGCGGCCAGGAGCTGTTCAACCTTTTCGTTCACGTACCGGGTCCGGTTTTGGGCGCCGATGCTCCCTTTACTAAACAACGGGGTGAGCATGGAATCCGGATCGGGGTTCGAGCTCCACCCCAACAAGAAGAATTGCTGGTTCCCCGAATTGGTAGCCTGCAGATAGGCGCCCCATTCGAACATTTCGATTTCCGATTTTATACCCAGGTCCTGCAAATTTGCCTGCACCACCTCGGCGATTTTTTTCCGCGTATCCCCGGAAGCCCAGAGTTTTAGGGTCTGGTTAAAGTCAAAATTGGCTTCTTTGAGCAGGGCCTTAGCTTTTTTGGCATCGTAGGTGTAAGGACCGTCCTTATGACCAAAAATGGTACTGGGAATGATAGAAGAGGCCACCTCTCCGTACCCATTCAGGGCCACCGTTAGAACCGCGTCCTTATCGATGGCATAATTAAAAGCCTGGCGAACCTTTACGTTGTTAAAGGGGGCCTTATCCCCGTTCATCCCCAAATATTGGATGTCCGTCGAGGGTTTCTGGTACACTTTTAGGTTCCTATTGGACTGTACCTTATCCACATCCGTAGCGTTCAGGTTGAATACCGCGTCTACTTCCCCGGTTTCCAGAGCAATAGTCCGGCTTGTGGCTTCCGGGACAACCTTAAACACGATGGTTTGGGCCTGACCCATGTTGGTCTTGTCAAAATAGTTGGGGTTTCGTTTTAAAACGACCTTATCGCCGCTGGACCATTGGACAAAGGTATAGGGCCCCGATCCTATGGGATTCTTCCAATTATCCGACGAAGTGGCGTACTTTTGGGGGACAATGGAGGCTCCCGCGTGGGCCAAAGTAAAGAGGAACGGCGCAAAGGGGGTTTTGGTGGTAATTTTTACGGTGTATTTATCCACCACCGCGACGCTTTCCACTTCCGCCAGAACGTGTTTTACCTTGGGCGATTCTTTTGACCGTTCCAGGCTGTACTTTACGTCCGCCGATGTCATCTCCGACCCGTCGTGGAATTTAACCCCCGACTGGATGGTGATGAGCCATTCCTTAGGCGAGGGATTTTTCCAGCTTTTAGCCACATCGGGGACCGGTTTAAAATTCGTGTCGAACTTAAAAAGCCGGTTGAACAGCAAAAAAGACACCTTTTCCGAGTAAATGTCGTTGTGTCCCATGGGATCCAGGGATGTAATATCCGCCGGAAGGGCCACGGTAATCGTATTTGGGTCGCTTCCCGCAAAAACGGGAACCGCAACGGTGAGCGCCCAGAACAGGGGCACCAGGGCTAGCAAAAGGGAACCTCTTTTCATCGTACGCCTCCTAAACATTTCCTTTCCGCTAAAGCTTCGGTGGCCATGGGCCCCTGCCTCAACGGTTTTCTTGAACCAGTTCTATAAAATATCGAAAGAGCCGTAACATTTCCGGGTGTTTTTCCACCATCATTTCCGGGTGCCATTGGACCGCCACGATCGGCGTCGTTTCGAACCGCTCGATTCCTTCGATTACCCCGTCGCCGGCTAAAGCGTTGACGGTAAAACCCGGCGCCACATCCTTTACCGCCAAATGGTGAAAACTATTGGTCACCACCGTGGGAGTCTGAAAAACGGTACGCAGTACCGTGTGGTCCATGATGGTTACGGGGTGCCCCGGGGTGTGCCGCCGGCTCTTTTGCATATGCTGGATATAGCTGTTGGGAATCAAGGATAGATCCTGGTACAGGGTACCCCCAAAGGCGACATTGAGGATCTGAAGCCCCCGGCAAATACCCAACATGGGTTTACGCAGTTCATCCGCCCCATGTATCGCCGCGATTTGATGATCATCCACCTCGGGGAAAATAAACTCGAGCCGACGGCTGGGATTTTCACCGAACAACAACGGATTAGGATCGTACCCCCCCGTAAGGAGTATCCCATCCACCGCCTGAATCTGCCGGCGAACCAGCTCCGGATCGGAAACCACGGGAATCATCAGCGGTACCCCGCCGGCGGCTTCCACCGCGGCGATATAGTCGTGGTTTACGTAGGAACGTTCCATACCGGGAAACATACCGGTTTCGTTTACCAAAATACTGGAAAGAACACCGATGAGGGGTTTATCACGATCTTTTTTCATAGGATGATTCGGCATATCCGTTCACTAAGCAAAATACATGCCATTTGGCTCATCAGTCCCGCTTTATTTAAAAGATTCTGTAAACAGATACACTATAAGCGCTTGTGGTACGACTCCCAATCCTCAAGACGGCAGAGAAATAAGAAAACATACAAGAAAGTCCTGCGGACAGGCAATATTTGGTTAATCTGGCTTTATTGACTTCCTATTTTTCAACCAATTAAGACACCGGGTTCCCTCTTCGGTTAACCGGGTACCCCCACGCCCCGGACCAGACACCACCAAATGGTACGTCTGGGCCAGGGAAAGGATCCCCCGAATCCGCCCTTCCCGCAAGGGCAGGGATGAGTTTCGCAGGTATTTTTCGATAGAAGCCCTTCCAGCGCCCCCTTGAAGGGAAGAAAGCTGGGAAACAGCCTGCAGGACCATCGACAATTCATCCTCCGGAACCGAGAAAACAAGGTCGGTCCATTCCCCCTGGCTCTCCGAAGCTTCCCCCAAATATTCGGGTAATTGGTCAAGCCCCACAGGACCCTCGGGGAAAAACGCCATAAAGGATGCCACGTTCCACAGTTCCCGTATATTCCCCGGCCAGGGATAGGCCAGCAAAAGAGCCTCCACTTCGCCGGTTAGTCGGACAGATTCCCGTCCGTAGGACCGGAGGAAATGATTAAGAAGGAAGATAATGTCCTCCTTCCGTTCCCGCAAAGGCGGCAGGCGCAGAGGCAGGACGTTCAGGCGATAATAGAGATCTTCCCGGAAAGACCCAGCGGCTATGCGGTTTAAAATAGGCTGGTTCGTGGCGGAGATAAGCCGGACATCGATGGTGATAATCTTTTGGGACCCAATGCGCATAATCTGACCTTCCTGGAGGACCCGTAGTAGTTTTGATTGCAGATTGTAGGGCATGTCCCCTATTTCGTCCAAAAAAATAGTCCCGTGGTTGGCCTGTTCAAAGAGACCCGCCTTACCCTCCCGTAACGCCCCGGTAAAGGCGCCCCCCTCGTAGCCGAACAACTCGCTTTCTACCAAATTTTCCGGCACCGCGGCGCAATTAAAGGCCACAAAGGGCCGATTCCGCCGCTTCGACTCCCCGTGGATAGAATGGGCAAACAGTTCCTTCCCGGTACCGCTTTCTCCCGTAATCAGAACGGGCAAATCCGATTGGGCAAATTGTTTAGCCCGTTGGACACATTTTTCCAAAATCGCCGACCGACTAAGGATATCCTTAAAGGAATACTGGGCAATAAACCCCGCCCCTTTCAGTTTTTTTGCCAAATTTTCTTCCAGCTGATTAAGGTACGTTACATCCCTAAAATTGTAGTAGGTCCCCGATCGCTGACCAAAAACCTCCATCATTTTGCTGGAAAGGAGAAGCATTTTCCCCTTATATTTTATCGGTTCATCCTCCACCCGATCTTGGACTAATAGAGAACGCAGGGGGTCCTCCACCAATTGGGAAAACAAAGCGTTCCCCAGGGGTTCTTCCAGCCCCAAAAGATTTTTTAACGTCCGGTTGTACAGGACGATCCGTCCCTCCGTATCCACCAAGAGAATTCCCTCGTGGGAAAGGTTCAGAATCGCGTCCAACTCTCGGTTTTTCAGGTACAATTGCCGGTATTGCTTATCGATACCGCTATCCAGGGGAACTAACTCCTCAGAATATCGATACAAACGCCGTTGAATTTCCCCGTCGGTCAGCTGGAGCATGTCGATTATCTGTATAAAGGTGGACACGTCAAAAAGCCGGTTCCCCGTATCGATCACCGTACCGATATGTTTAGGAACGTAAATTCCCTCTCCCGGGGTAACGGCGATCTTTACATCCGGATAATCATGGTGGGGATCAAAGGGAATCAGATTCAGGTGATCTATTCCCAACTTGTAGAGCAGGGCCATAAATTCTAGGGTCGTTTCGCCGTTATCATTGACCACCAAAACCTTAGTGTTCGGCGGTATTGAACAGATGGGGTAGATTTCCCGGGTCCGAATCGTTCGATTCGCCACGATAATTCGTTTCGCGTCGACCACCCGATTCTTTATTTGAATAGCCTTTTCTTTGGTCATTACTAAAATCACGTCATCGTCGATACCAGGCCCCTGGGGGCCTTCGTCCAAATACCGGTTGGTAATGTGAACAAAGCCTCCCAAAATAGTCTCCATATTTTTTTTTAAGAAATGGCCCAAACTGTGGGCTTGGTGGTCCGTAACAATGGCGATCCGTTTCATAGGTATAGAAGTCAGTGTATCGTCTTAAAACAAACTCTTCAATTGAGGCTTCTAATCTTAGTTCCCTTAGTCGGAGCTTTTTTTAGGGCCGGGCCAATCCGAATCGAATAGCAATGTCAAATATCGTTCAACCATTGGGCGTTCGCGCGTTATTTGGTCCAAGGATACCCAGGTTATATAACGGGAAACGAGAAAATCAATATAAGCCTCCCGTAGGGAAGGATTGGAAAGATCGCCCCAACCTGTTTCGTTTATCATAAAAGTAAGCGACGTACCCAAAACCCCATAGATCATTTGTACTATAGACCGCTCCGCATCTATTGGTACAATAGAGGGATTTTCATGTACCATACATTCTGCCGCGCTCCGTACGAAAACATGGAAATTATCTTGGAGGGATTGTAAGTATTCCGGAGCTACGTCTGGATTGTTAATAAACGTATGGACCAGGCGCGGGTATTTATGGATACCGATGCTTATAAAGGTTAAAAATATTTTTATAAGTGAAAAACTCGAAAGGCTCTTAGCCGAAAGAAGCATTCCAGTGTCCAAAGAAAGGTGTTCACTAGTAGTTTTAAACGTCTCGTTCAATAAATTTTCTTTTGTACCAAAATAATAATTTATCGCAGCTATATTCACTCCCGCTATTTGAGCTACCCTACGGGCGGTAACCCCAGCGATACCCCATTTTTCAATACAGGTAATTGTGGCTTGAAGTATTTGTTCCTTTGCCTGATCTCGTCGCGTATCCATACTTACAGCCCCCGGTTCATTAGTATACCTCTATAACAGGCTTCCTGAAAATGGGTCGCACATTCTTTCCGAAAGCGTCCAAAGACGTTTTCCATAATTACCTTCGTAAACGTAGGGTGATGGTTTATTGGGCTTTGAATCCTTCCAATAAAGATGATCCCCCAAAACTTCACGATTTTCTGTAGCCACAAATACGGTCGTCATTGCGCCCCGCTCCGGAGGCACACCTTGGAGTTTTCTGAATTTCCACACCCATTTAGTAAGAACACTGGTACCTTTTAAACCAATATCCGTAGCGACCAAACCGGGATCCACCGCGAAACACCGCACTCCCGATTGACTTTTCATTTTTTCATTAAATTCTTTCGCAAATAAGACTAGGGCGAGTTTTGACTGTTTATACGCCCAAAGAGCCGAGTAGCATCGCCGAAGCAATACATCGTCCCAATGTATCCGAGTGTTAAAGTGCGACCCAGAGCTCGTTACGATTATCCGTCCATCGCTAACGGCGGATAGCTGGGACAATAAAAGCTGAGATAAAAGAAAGGAAGACAAATAGTTTACAGCCCACTGCAGTTCGATTCCTTCGCTGGTCAAAGAAAACCAACGAGAAAAAGTTGCGGCGTTATGTATCAAAACATCAAGTCCGCCCCGGGTTAAAACCTTATTATGGTTTTTTATTTCCATTGCCAGCCTTTGTATCTCCCCCTGGGACGCTAAATCTGCGCTCAAAAAACTAATATTTTCTGACTGGGAAATGCTTTTTAAAGCGGTTTCAGCTACATCGCAACGTCTTTCTGAACGCCCTGTTCCAATTACGTAAAACCCCTTTTTCAACAACCCTAACGCTACGTAAAACCCAATTCCTGAGGTAGCTCCGGTTATAACAGCGATTTTCCTTTCCATATGTGACTCCTTATAAATAAACATATGTATAAAACATATGTTTAGTCAATATGTTTTAAACATATGTTTGACATATTATCGTCATTATGATATCTTCACGATAACAATCATTCTCATAAAAATTGGAGAATGAACGCAGGGAGGAGAATTATGAATACCAGAGATACGCAATTTGTTTTCATCACCGGAGCTTCTGGAGGTTTGGGCAAGGCCTTCGCGGTGGAATGCGCCAGTCGAGGGTGGAATCTTTTTCTTACCGATATGGACTCCGAATCTCTTGATACGTTGGCAGATTCATTAAAAAGAACCTATAAGGTCATGGTTGAATACCAAGATTGTGATCTGTTAGAGAGAGAATCTCGGGATCTACTATTTATAACCCTTAAAGAAAAAGCTCTCTCTTTACAGGGAATAATTAATGTAGCGGGAGTGGATTACGAAGGAACCTTTTTTGAAAGGTCTCGAAAAGAAGTACTTACCCTTTTAAGGGTCAACGTGGAAGCCTTGGTGGAACTTATCCATGAAACTCTTAGATACCTGAACACGCCACAAAATCTTACCCTAAAGAAAAATCGTCCATTTATAATAAACGTCTCAAGCCTTGCGGCTTTTTACCCCATGCCCCATAAGGCATTATACGCAGCCTCCAAACGATTCATTTTGGACTTCTCTTTGGCCCTACGAGAAGAATTACGGTTAAAAAATTGTACGGTAACCGCCCTCTGCCCCGCTGGCTTGCCCACCACACGGGGAGCTATCCAAGGGATCGAAGCCCAAGGTCTCATCGGGTGGATAACCACGAAAAACATAGGATACGTGGCTTCGGCGACTATCGACGCGGCGTTAAAAGGAAAACGAATTTTTATCCCCGGCAGGGTAAATAGGTTGATACGTTGGGCTGGAAACCGTTTACCCTTGTCCTTAGTGGTACGTTTTATAGGAAACAGATGGGAAACGGTTCGAAGTTAGGATATATAGCACCGAATCGGGTCCCTATTCCACACTTGAGCTTCGATATACGGCGCCAAATTGTCCGGCAAGCCAGTATTCCAGGAATATTCAGGGATTCCTAGGGTATCGACGATCTCGATGATTTCGCTTTTAGTGAATACTTTACCATGGTATCTCGGATCGTAATACTCAACCGGTTTGTCATCGCCGAACCATTTGGAAATCATGCTGTCTGGATACGTGAAACTTACATCGTTTAATGAAAATTCATCGAGGGAAACACTGAGTTTACCCGGTACGAAATCCTTCGGAATCTGTCGCTCTATCCATTGAGATTCGCCAAAAACAAAGTACAACGGATACTCTTCCTTAGGCGTCCGCCCTTTTTTTATAAATTCACGTCGAACCCACCCTTCGGTGGCTCGACGCCCCCGAAGATACGCGATAGGATCGGCGAATCTTTTCCCGAATTCCGTATCGTCTGAAAAAAGCTTCTCCATCAACGTCAGGGCGTCTTCATCGGCCAACTCCGAGAGGGTCCTGAGGGGCGTGAGCCTCTTATTGTAATAATGGGTTATGAAATACAATTACGAGCCGCCCCCACCTATCGTTTTCTTCCCGCCACAACGGTTTGAACTTGGCGGTTGAACTCGGGATATTTCGACCGGAGGCCATCAAAATCCGACCGGGCGAGACGGTAGCCGGTACAATATTCCAGGGCTATGACCGTGGCGTTTCGGTGGATGTTTTCCATTAGGGCCGTTTCGCCGAAGAAGGTTCCTGGACCAAGACGGGCTACTTCCGCACCATCTACGAGAATTTTAACTTCACCGCTGGTGAGGAAATACATACAATCCCCGTATTCACCTTGGCGGATTATATATTCTCCGGGAATAAACACTTCCGGTCTTAATAATTGTACCGCTTCCCGAATGAATAGTTCATTGGCGCCCCGGAACAGTTCTACCCGGTCCAGGACTTCCTTATTCAAGAACAAAAGTATTTCTTGGCTTATGCTCCGCGGAAAATCGTTTAAAAGCTGGATTGAACTAACACCCCGTTGCTGTTCCCAAAGGTAGGAATAATAGTCCCGGACCCGGTTTTGCAGGTCCGAGGGAATTTTTTGGGCGTACAAAAAAGCGTTAATTTCGTCGAGTCGTCGCCGGTACGCGGTTTTAGCCACGTCCAGGTTAGACATAAGGCTCGACACGTTGGCGATTACGTACGAGAACATTCCCACACCGAAGAGTTGTATCAGTATGGTGTAGGCTATCTGATTATTGCTATTGTGGTCGGGGGTATAGTCCCCGTACCCGATAGTGGAAATCGTCGTGGTAGCCCAATAGAGGGCCCGTAAATATTGGTCCGCCGACGATCGATCCCGTTCTCCCGCCCCTATCAAAATCCATCCAAGGGCAATTAGATGGATTGTCGCCAAAAGCCAGTATCCAAATAGGAGGAGCCGCTGAACCGCGGGAATCAGGCCCAGGGCTTCCTGTAATTCCGAAAATATCCTACCTACCTTTAAAAGTTTAACGAGTGTTAGCAGTTGGAGGAGCAGGTATACCCCCCAAAAGGGAGAATCCGGGTGCAGGGGGCCGAAAAGGGCCACCAGAACCAATTCCGTTGGGAAAGCGGCGATAAAATCCAAAAAAAACCAGGTTCTCAGGTAATACCGCGCCACCTCTGGTAGGGTATCGTAGCGCCGGTGCCCCTTTTTTACCCGGGTTATAAAATTTATCCCTATATCAAGGGTAAAAAGTCCAATCAACACGTAATAAATGGTATCGGGAACGAAGGTTCCAAAAACGACACGGTAGGTAATGACAAACAAAAAGGTCAGAATTCCCAGGAGGACGGTACTATTCCAAATAGTTCTAATGGGATGATTATGGGGTAACAGCTTCATCGCTCTTAATGTATCGGCGAATTGGAGAAACAACTAAAATCGTCCTTTCCGCTGTATTCTTTCCGTATACCCTTGACAGGTGCGGAACTCCTATAAGAATAATAGCCATGGCCCCGCCTATAAAAAGTTTACAGCGAAAATTTTTACTAATCGTCCTAGCCGCCTACGTCGGCATAATTGGGGCTACCATAGGGGCCTTTTTGGTTTCCCAAAACGGCATAGCCCGTCAGTTGGGCCGGGATTTCGCGATCCAATACGTGCTAAAGGAAAAAACAGGCCTATCGGCTCCCATTAAACAAGAGCTCGCCCTAGCGCTTAAAATGGCCGATACACCGATCCTTAAGGAATGGGCAATGCGGGAAACCGATCCGGCTTTAACCCAGAAAGCTTTTGAAGAATTAGAAAGTTACCGCCACCATTTCCGAGACGGAGACTATTTTTTTATCGTAAACAAATCGCTCCATTATTATTTTAACGATAACACGGGAATCTACACCGGGAAGGAGCTTCGGTACACCCTCAAGGCGAATGAATTATCCGATCAATGGTACTTTTCCACAATCCAAAAAGTTAACGGCTACGCCTTAAACGTTAATTACGATAGGGCCATACGGGATACCAAAATTTGGGTGAACGTAATCATCCGCCAAGACAATTCCATTCTAGGACTATGCGGAACCGGACTTTCGTTAAATTCCTTTATTCGGTATTTTATCGCCACCAGGAACGAGGGGGTCGTTCCCATTTTAATTAACCGGGATGGGGCAATCCAAGCGCATCCGGACCCAACGTTGATCGATCAAAGCAGTATTTCAAAACAGGAGAACGAGCATAGTACGGTTTTTCGCCTATTAGTAGCAGAAAAAGATCGCAAGGATCTATCGGACCTGCTGACGCGGCTCCTCAATCCCCGTTCCGGCAACGACGCCGACGCCCTATGGGTTCATACTGCCCAGGGAGAGCGGATTTGCGCCGCCGCGTATATTCCAGAATTGGATTGGTACGCCCTTATATTGTACGATTATCAGCGGGGCATCGGATTATCCCGATTTTTACCGGTACTGTTGACCACGGCCTTTTCTCTTACCTTGTTGACGGCCCTCCTGTTGCTCATACTCCGGCGCATCGTTATACGACCTATTACCCAACTGACCCAATCCACCCAGCTTTTTTCGCAGAGCAAAAAAAGGGTCCCCATCTCCGGGGCTGCCAACGACGAAATAGGTCTACTTCAACGGGAATTCAACGCCATGACCGAAGTAATTCAAAACAATACGGAAAAGCTTGAAACGGAGGTCCAGCACCGTACCGCGGAACTCCGGTCTCTTTTGGATAACACCGGCGAAGGGATCCTATCTTTTGGAATTGACTTACTGGTAGACCCAGGATACAGCCGGGAATGCGACACCTTTTTCGGGCCCCGGGTGGGGGGAAAAAGGATCGATGTCCTTCTTTTCACCGATAATATCGAAGCGGCGAGCCTTTTCCGTCGCGCCGTTACGGGGGCTATAAAAACGGAGGATCCGTATAAAAGAACCCTGCTACTCAATTTACTCCCCACAGAAATCAACCTAGGGGGCCGAAACGTTGCCCTTCGGCTCCGGGTCCTGGAGAACAACCGGGTCTTGCTTGTTTTAAACGATATCACCTACCGAAAAGAATTGGAAACCCGGCTCACGGACGAACGGAAAACCCTCCGCTTTGTCGTGAACGCCCTAACCAATCGGCGTCTTTTTTTGGATATATCGGAGGCTTTTGATCGGTTCCTCCATTCGGGAGTCGGAAAAGCTCAGGCTATGGAGATTTATCGGCAGATACACACCTTTAAGGGTCTGTTTCTCCAATTGGACCTGCTATCCACCCCTCCGGCCCTTCAAGCCTGCGAGGATCGGCTAAAAATCCTATTGAATTCCCCCTACGCTGAGGAACCAGCCCACGGTACCCAAGCGCTTAGGCTTCAGGAGATAGAACAGGCCTTTAATCAAGATCGCGCCCTGTTGCTTCGATACTTGGGGGCCCCATTTCTTGCCAACGAAGAAACCTACTCCTTAGACGTGAAGGATCTGGAATCCCTTGAAGCCCTGGGAAAAAAGATCCTTGCGTCCCCCCAAACCATACGGGACCTTCAATTGGAAGAGGAATTACGGGTTATTCAACGGCTTCGGACAACCCCAATCTTTGAACTGCTCCACGCGCTTCCGGTCCATACCTTGGAATTGGCGGAGCTACGGGGAAAAAAAATGCGACCCTTTAGCCCCGAAGGAACCAACGTCCGCGTACGGAAGGATCGTTACGAGGGGCTTACCCTAAGTTTTATTCATCTTTTTCGGAACGCGGTCATCCACGGTATTGAGGAGCCGGAAGAAAGGCTCCAAAAGGGAAAGAGCGAAGAAGGAACCGTTTCTTTGCAAATCCAGTACAGTAATGACTGTATAGTTTTTCTTATAACCGACGATGGGGCGGGGATAGACGTGGAAAAAATCGAAAGTCGGGCTAGGGAGAAGGGTTTTAACGTGACACCCTTGTTTTCTTCCTCCCAGGAGGGCACACTGGACCCAGCTTTCACGAATTTGCTGTTCACGGGGGGACTTTCTAGTCGGGAGACGGCGGATTTATACAGCGGTCGGGGCATAGGATTAAGCGCCGTGGCCCAGGAAGTAGAGCGACTGGGGGGAATTATCAGCCTGCGAACGAAAAAAGATACGTTTACCGAAATACGCGTTCAAATACCGGATCAGGAGGTCTTTGTATGAGCGGTCCTATGGATCCACAGACGCCCCACCTTACGGTTACCGAGGCAGAACGGGCTCGATTTTTGCAAAACCTTATCGACCGAGCCTCCAAATTTCTGCGGGAAGAGGCCTCTATCCAGGTTAACCAGGTGGTCCAAACCCTCGATTCGCTCGATTCGTTGGAAATCGAAAGCGTTACCTCTATCCTTACGGTGGAGGATTTTCACAAAACCATTGTGGCTTTTTCGTACCAAAAGCCCCTATTGGAGGCCATTTTTAAAAAATACGCCGAGGGACTTCAGGTTAGTCCGGAGGAATACTCGAGTTTTTTGGAAGAAACCGCCGGGGATATGATCAATATAATCATTGGGAACGCACTGGCGGATTTTCAAAAACCGGGAATGGCCTTTAACCTTTCCACGCCGATTATTATAAACGAAGCGAAAAGCATCTTTCGATATAAAAAATCCGAACTGATCACCGCCCGGCTAACCACGGAATGGGGATCCATGTTGATCATCTGCGTAACCCCCGGAGCGTATTACGACCGGAGATTGAACATCGAGGTATCCGAATGAGATCGTGTAAGATTCTGGTGGTGGACGATTCCCTAATTACGGTTCGAAAAATATCACAAATTTTAGAGGACCTGGGCTACGAAGTAACGGGATACGCGTTGAATGGGAACGACGCGATCGAAAAGTATAGGGAATTACACCCCGATTTAGTCACCATGGATATCACCCTTCCGGATATCAACGGAATTCAGGTGGTACAAAACATCCTAGCCTCGGATAAATCGGCCCTTATCATTATGATTACCAGTCACGGGCAGGAACAAATGGTCATCGATTCTATCGACGCGGGAGCCAAGGGGTACGTGATGAAGCCCGTAAAACCGGATATTTTAAGGGATACGATCGAACAGGTTCTTTCTAATTATGGAAAAAGCCATGATTGAGGGGGACCTTTTTAAATCGCTCTTCGACGTAATTCCCTTCGATATTTACGTGGTGGACGTGGTCAGTTACGAAATTATCTATATGAACCGTAAAATGATCGAAACCAGGGGAAATTTTATCGGGGGACGCTGTTTCGAGCGGATCTACGGAGAGGAAAAGCCCTGTTATTTCTGCAAAATCCCCCAATTGATCGACGGAACCACAAACCGGCCCTTGGACAAAACCATCACCTTCGATCTTTTTAACCCCATGGATGACCGCTGGTACCAAATGCAGGAAAAAGCCATGACCTGGCCCGACGGGAGAATCACAAAATACTCCATCGCCGTTGATATTTCCGAGCTAAAAGAGACCCAGAACAGACTCGCGGAAGCCCACGCCCAGTTGGCCCTGAAAAACAAAGCCCTGGAACGTTTATCCATTACCGATAATCTTACGGGACTTTTTAACCGGTTCCATATCGAGGATGCGTTGGAGAATGCCCTCTACGCATCCCATCGGTACGGACATCCCTGTTCGATCATCATGATAGATATCGATCATTTCAAGCTGGTCAACGACACGTGGGGCCATTTAGTGGGGGACGAAGTTTTAATTCGGGTTTCGGATATTTTCCGCCATAGCATACGAAAATCCGACGTTCCCGGTCGTTGGGGAGGCGAGGAATTTTTGATAGTCTGCCAAGATACGGACGAGGATAGCGCGTACCTGTTGGCGGAAAAAATTTGCCATCAGGTTAGCCACACCGAATTTGCTTCGGTCAAAAATATAACCGTCAGCGCCGGGGTCGCCGGGTTCCGGGAAGGGGACGATAGGGTAAAGATTATCCAACGCTCCGACTCGGCCCTCTATAAAGCGAAAGAGCTGGGCCGCAACCGGGTGGAACGGTAGGGGCCCTCTTCTCAAGCTTCGTTGAACATAGTACCGCTTTGTTCCAGCACGCTGATCCAACTCGCTAAGGTGTGGTTGGCCATACCTGTTGCAGTATTTTTACACTATAAATATAAATATTTACTTGGTATAGAATAGTAAAAATACTGCATATACATCTAAAGTAGCTCTTTCGTGTAACGATTAACCCTCGTCATATTAAATGTTAACTAGGGGGTAAGGGATAAACGCAGTGTTTCTATAATAGAAACAAATAGAGCATTTTGTTCTTGACACAGAAACGTTTAAAGCCTAACCTTTAAAGTAATGAGCACAATCAATACCCAGGATCTAGAGGTGGCGATGCGGAGAAGGCTTACCTTTCTTCCGGATCGAATTCGGCCTTTCACAACCGAGAGGAGCGGTCTTCCCCGAGCCCTGATCCTTACGGGACCTCGGGGCGTCGGTAAAACGACGTTTTTGCTTCACCATGCCCGAGACCGAAAGATGCTGTATCTTTCAGCGGATCATCCGGAAATAGCACGGGTTTCTCTTTATGAGACGGTCAAGATGATTTTTTTGGCAGGGTATGCCGGTGCAATCGTGGACGAAGTCCATTATGCCCGGGATTGGAGTCTCCAGCTCAAGGCCCTATACGACGATTTCCCTGACCGGAGCCTTTGGATCAGCGATTCCTCATCTTTAGTGCTCCGATCAGGGGTCGGAGACCTATCCCGAAGGTTCCTTCCAATTCACATGCCCTTGTTATCCTTCCGGGAATACCTCTTTTTGGAAACGGGAAAAGAATACCCGATTTATGATCCCTTCCAGACTGGTGCTTCACTTCCCCTTAAGCCTTCGGCAAACATTCTCGAGGCTTTCCAAGAATACCGAACAAAGGGGAGCCGTCCCTTTTACGCCGAGGGGAACTTTGATGATCGGCTCCTTGCGGTATTGGACAAGACCCTCTATTCCGATATTCCTTTTTTCCTTACTAACGTAACGGACGGGAATCTTCGACTTATGAAGGCGATAACAGGGACCCTGGCCGGGTCCGCGGTTCCACGCCTTCACGTACGGTCTCTCTGCGCCGATTGGGGGATCGGAGCGGAAAAATTGTATCAAATACTCGAAGTCATGGAGTCGGTTGGAATTCTTCGTATAGTACGATTAGAAGATGATCACAAGGCGCGGACCGTCGGCCAAAAGCTTTTCTTCTCGGATTTCACGTACTATTCGGTTTTACACGGCAACTCAGGAACCGCCCGGGAAGCCATGGTTGCGGCCCTGTGCTCATCTTCTGGGTGGACCGTGGAAGCGACAAAGGAAGAAGGGGTGGCTGATTTTGTCCTTACCGCCCAGGAGCAACAGAAGCCGAAGCGGATATTGCTTGAAGTCGGTGGATCGTCTAAATCAAAGAAGTCCGCTGACTTCGTTATCCGGGACGATATCGAGTATCCAGGAAGCGGTGTCGTTCCTCTCTGGCTCCTTGGCATGGGGTATTAAGGAATCCCGAAACCCCGTCCCCCTTGACATACCCCCTCCAATTCATATATCGTAAAGAGCCTTTCTGGAGCGGTGTCCGAGCGGTTGAAGGAGGCGGTCTTGAAAACCGTTGAGCCTGCGAAGGTTCCGGGGGTTCGAATCCCCCCTGCTCCGACCGAAGCGGAATCCGGTCTTATATTCAGAAATGGCTCCTTGGAGCGGTGCGAGAGTGGCCGAATCGGGCTCCCTGCTAAGGAGTTGTACCCCTAAAGGGTACCGGGGGTTCGAATCCCCCCTGCTCCGAATAGTTTTGGCATAAAGCCAAAAATGGTCCTTTCGTAAAGCAAGGTTTCATGGATTCTTCCATCTGGGGGATTCGAACCCGAACCTTCGCCGACCGAAGGGAGGAAGAGGCGGCATGGATGCCGCCGGAAGAAGGTGAGGGCGGGTCGGAGGAGCGAACACGAGGTTCGCGACGGAGACCGAATCCCCCCTGCTCCGAATAGTTTTGGCATAAAGCCAAAAATGGTCCTTTCGTAAAGCAAGGTTTCATGGATTCTTCCATCTGGGGGATTCGAACCCGAACCTTCGCCGACCGAAGGGAGGAAGAGTGGAACCCGCTAGCGGGTTCCTTGACAGGGATGCCGCCGGAAGAAGGTGAGGGCGGGTCGGAGGAGCGAACACGAGGTTCGCGACGGAGACCGAATCCCCCCTGCTCCGAATAAAGCGACGGATGTCGTCAATTTTTTGTGTTGATGAGGTTGTAGCTCAGCTGGATAGAGCATCAGATTGCGGATCTGAAGGTCGGAGGTTCGAATCCTCTCAGCCTCAAGCTTTTTGGAGAGATGCGAGAGCGGTTGAATCGGACGGTCTCGAAAACCGTTGAACTCGTAAGGGTTCCGAGGGTTCGAATCCCTCTCTCTCCGCTTTAAGGCGACGGAGTGCCGTGCAATTGATCTTCTGTCGAAGAGGTAGAGGGATTCGAACCCGAACCCTCGCCGACCGAAGGGAGGAAAAGGCGGCAAGGATGCCGCCGGAAGAGGGTGAGGGCGGGTCGGAGGAGCGAACATGGAGTTCGCGACGGAGACCGAATCCCTCTCTCTCCGCTTAGGCGACGGAATGTCGTTAAACTTTTCTTCGTTAAGAAGAGTCTAGGGATTCGAACCGAAGACTCCGCCGACCGAAGGGAGGAAAAGGGGAACCAGCCCCAAGGAAGCGATCCGCCAAGGGATTGTTTCTTAAGTTTTTTTGGTCTCTATTCTGGAGAGATGACCGAGCGGCCGAAGGTGCACGATTGGAAGTCGT
>CAYRLW010000032.1:0-42081 GCA_964425215.1 uncultured Treponema sp. | reverse complement strand
CCCGCCTGCTCGTACTGACCCCTCTGTCTCTGGCGCTGGCCGCTCCGGCGCTGGCCGCTCCGGCGCTGGCGCAGACCGCGCCGTCGCCTCCCGCGCCACAGGCCGAAGCCAGACAGCAGGGCGTGCTGGTCTTTACGCCGGACGTCTTCGCCAGCCAGCAGCCGGTCACGGCCCTGGACATGGTCAGCCGCATCCCAGGCTTCAGCGTCATTGACGGCGACGGCAGTCGCGGTTTCCAGGGCTCCGTCGGCAACATCCTGATCAACGGCGCGCGCCCGGCCTCGAAGAATGACACCGGCTCCAGCGTGCTGTCGCGCACCCTGGTCGCCCAGGTCGAGCGCATCGAACTGGTCCGTGGCGGCGCCCCCGGCATCGACATGCAGGGCTTCGCGGTCGTCGCCAACGTCATCACCCGCGACCAGTCCAGCCGTCAGTCGATCTTCACCGGCAATGCGGTCCTGTACGAGGGCGGCAACGACACCTTCCGCTCCCTGACCCTCGATGCTCTCGTCCGGTCTCCGGGGCGCGCCCCAAGCTCGCCTGCCCGACATGGCGACCGTCGCCTGGCGGAACTCGTCGGGGCCGCACAAGCCGCCGCCCCCTTTGTCCCCTTCGAAGGCGAATGCCTCCAGCGGGCTCATCTTTTACGTCGTCTGCTACAGCGAGAGGGCTTCAGGCCTCAATGGATCTTCGGCGTCAGGACCTGGCCGTTCGGCGCCCATTGCTGGCTGCAGATCGACGACCTCGTGGTCGGTGACACCCTGGACCGGGTGCGTTTCTACACGCCGATCATGGCCGCTTGACATGGGCGGCTATCTCATCCTCCAGCCCCTCGTCGCCAGCCCTGAAGCCAGACGTCTGGCCGAAGAGATCCGAACCCTCGCCCGTGCCTCGGACATGATGGACGAGGACCTGACCGCCGACGCCTGGATCGCAACCGACGGGCCTCATCACCCGCCTGCTCGAGATATCGGCGGCTGGCGACTCGTCGGCGACGTGATCGACAGACGGCGCCCGATCATCGCGCGAGGGCCTGACAAACCCTGGGACTATGAGCGCAAGATGCTGGCGCGCTTCTGGGGCCGTTTCATCGGCGTCCGCTTCGGCGTCAACGGTCGCATCGACGCCATCCTTCGCGACCCGTCCGGCGCCCTCGACTGCGTCGCCTGGCGTCACGGTGACCTCCTGCTGGTCGCCTCCTCGCCGCCGCCCTGGCTGCTGGACCGCCTGCCGCCGAAGTGGCGCATCTCACCAGATCGCCTGGCCGCCGCCCTGCGCAACCCGGTCATGGCGGTCGACGCCCTCCTGTTGGAAGGCCCGGTCGGCGTGGCGCCGGGCTCCGTTCAACCCCTGCCCCTGGATCAGCCTGCAGCCATCCTCTGGTCTGCGTCGGACATCGTCCGGCAAAGCCACGCCGATCGCCTCGCACTCCCCGTGGCCGAACATCGGCTGAGAGGCGCCGTCGAAGAGGCGGTGACGGGACTCGCCGCCCTGGGCGGGTCGCTGGCGTCAGAGATCTCGGGCGGACTGGACTCGAGCCTGGTCGCCGCCGCGCTCGTTAACGCGGACGTGGATGTCCGACTCTGGCTCAACGCCTATGGCGCCACGCCGGAATCCGATGAAAGGCGCTGGACCACCCCCCTGGCCCGCCGCCTGGGCATCGATCTCGTCAGCACGCCGCACACGACAACGCCCCTGTCCGACGACCTTCTCGAACGCGCCAACCAGGGCATTCGTCCGGGCCTCGCAGCCCTGGACACCGCCCATGATCTGGACTGGGCGAACCGGCTTCAAGCCGCAGGCGTCAAGGCCCTGATGACCGGCAAGGGCGGCGACTCCGTCCTGATGCAGGGTGCCGGCGCCGATGTCTTCACCGATCTCTGGCTCCGTCGCGGCTGGCGCGCCGCCCTGTCCAGAGAAGGGCGCGCCGTCGCCCGGGCGACCGAACGCTCGCTCTGGTCCCTAGCCGCAGACGCTCGGCGCTTTCGTCGAGACGGCGGCCAGGCGCCTGTCCGGGACGACGGCCTTCTTCCGCCGGCGCCGAAAAGCCCGGTCGCGACGGCCTGGAAGCAGGACGCCGCCGTCTTCGGACCGGCCAAGGCCTGGCAGATCGCCGGCATGCGCGACAACATCAACCGCCACGGTCCGTCACGGCTGACGGAGCGGATCGACGTCCGTCACCCGCTCTGCGCCCAGCCGGTCGTCGAGGCCTGTCTGGCCATCCCGAGCCACCTGCTGGTGCTGAACGGTCGCGACCGGGGCCTGGCGCGGCATGCCTTCCGCGACAGCCTGCCGCCGGAGATTCTGGACCGCCGGTCCAAGGGCGACATGAGCCGGATCTACGGCAAGATCGTCCTCGACCACCTGCCCTTCCTCCGCCCCTGGCTCATGGAGGGACGGCTGGCGAGCCTCGGCCTCATCGACCCCGAGGCCGCCGACCGCATCCTCACCCGCGAGAGCCTGATCTGGCGCGGCCACTACGGACCCATCCTGACCGCCGCCGCCTTCGAGGCCTGGGTCAGGGTGTGGGAGCGTCGGCTTTCGCTCTGTCCGTCATCGGCTCCGGCGGCAGGGTCTCCTCAAGCCATTTGATGATGAGATCATACTGGTCGCGGATATTGGCCGGGCTCCAGCGCACATGATACTCGCCCCAGTAGGTGGCCAATCGCGTCTTCTTGCCGAGACGGGCCAGGGCGCTGAAGGTCCGCTCGGCCTGGGTCATGGAGACAAAATCCCTGTCGGCCGCGATCAGCATGACTGGGTTGCTGACCTGGTCCGCCTTCAGCCAAGGGCTCTCTTCAGCAAGTCTGGCCGGATCCCCCCAGGGCGTCGCCCCGACCTCGCCCTGCCCGGTCTCCACCCATCCCTGTTGGTTGCGCATCATCCTTCCGTCGTCCGGCATGATGCGGGTCGCCGGAACGAACTCGCCCCAATTTCCAAACATGTCCGACGCTGCCGAAGAGAGAATATAGGACTGGTATCGATCAGACCGGGTGGCGACGATCAGGCCGATATAGCCCCCCATGCTGTGACCGTAATAGGCCGTGCGATGGCGCGGCAATTCAGGATGGGCCGCGAAGGCCGCATCCACGGCGAGATCGACGCTGTCCTCGAAGAAGGCCGGCGTCCTCGATCCTGGCTGATCAAAGGGCATGGCGGGCGTAAGCACCGCATAGCCCAGGCCGGCCAGCGCCACCGGCCGGATATTATAGGTCAGCACTAACGGGCCAAACCACCCGCCATAATCAACCGCGCCCGGATAGGCCGAAACGATGAGGCCGTGGATCGGCCCCGAAGGAAGAAACAAAGTGCTCTGGGCGTTCTGACCCAGGGCGTCCTTATGGTTGAGGATGACCGGTCGGGTCAGAAGGACATCGGCCCGGTCGGCGTTGACCGCATCGATGGCGATGTTCTCGTTCCCGCGCCGCAGCATCAGGGTCTCCACCAGATCCTCACGCTCGAGCGCCAGTACGGCGCCGGCGGAGACGCCCAGAAGCCGGGTGTCTTTCCTTGGCGTGATAGAGGGCGAAGTCCGCATTCTGGCGCAGGGCTTCCATGCCTGACGCCCCGCCGTCCTGGCTCGCACCGCCGATAGTGGCGCGGGGAACGATGTTGTGACCATCACACGCAACAGGATGGGCGAGCGCTTTCAGAATAGCCCCGGCTCGACGCGCCATCACAGACGCAGCGCTCTCCTTGTCGCTGCGAATGATCACCGCGAACTCGTCTCCGCCGAGACGATAGGCTGGGTGCGGCGAGGCGCCCTTTTCAATGGCTGCGGCCGCAGCCTTCAAAAGGCAGTCGCCAGCGCGGTGGCCGAAGGTGTCATTGATGGTCTTCAGATTGTCGAGATCGACGATCAGTATGGCGCTTGCATCAGTCGAAGCGTTCTCGCGCGCGACGAGGGGCAGATTGAACGCCGCTCGGTTCGGGAGATCGGTCAGCATGTCGATATAGGCGAGCCGATATTGCGCGCTGGCCTGACGCGCTCGCTCAATGGCGATGGCGCACAGATGGATGGACGCCTGGACGACTTCCGCCTCCAGGGCGGTGTGACTTCTCGACTCCCTGAAATAGAGGGCGAAAGCCCCGAGAACTTCACCGTCTCCTCCAAACACAGGCGCCGACCAGCACGCCTTGAGTCCCATGGCGAGCGGGATAGCGGCGAACTGCACCCATCGCGGATCCGTCGCGATGTTCACGCACTCGATGGGCTGACGGAAATGGATGGCGGCCCCGCATGCGCCGACGTCCGGCCCCACAGGCACGCCGTCAATTTCGGCGCAGAATGAGGCTGGAAGGCCCGGGGCGGCCAAGGGGCTAAGACGACCCTCTCTATCCATTTCGACGATGGTGCAGACAACGCCGGGAAGCCGCGCCTCCACGCGCGTACACAGTGCGTTCAGGGTGCGGGCCAAAGGCTCCCCTCTGGCCACAAGTTCTAGAATACTGTTCTGAAGCTTCAGCATAGTGTTCGGCTCTCCCCGAACATTATTGAGCACGCCAGTTAAGGACTTGCTCAGCCAACTGATTAACGAACGCACCACGGTCCAGCTTCAGAGTTCGACTGAATGGCGAGATTCATTATCAGACGGTGGTTTTCGCAACGACGAGTGCGAAAGGCGCTCAGTCGCAGCGCTTGTGCTCCAGACCCTTTCCGAATGGATGAGGCGTCCAAATGCAATGACCGGCGCGTGGCCTTCCCTCTTAGTTGACCCCATGCCGATCAAGGCAGGAGAACCAGGCGGCGTAGGACGTGTTTCGGGCCATATGGCGATTGAATTCCGGGGCGCCGTCGGTTCACCAGGCAGGCCCGGGTTCACCAAGCGCGAACTTGACGGCATCGACATGTCCGCGCGCCGTCTTAAGCGCGCCTTCATCCTTCGCCTTCAGCGCATCGCAGACCGCGCGCCGCGCACGCTTGAGATCATCGACCAACGTCGCTCGCCCGTCCGGACCCAGCCCGGGATTTGAACAACGCCATAGTCATCGGCGAACCACGAAATAGCGTCCATCGGGGTGGCGGGAGAGGGTTTCATGAAGTCTGCATCGATCAGAGCCTCCCAGGCCAAGGCGGAAATTGGGGGGAGCCCGCCATCGCGCCCCACCCGTCGACATAGAGGTGTGTTGTGGGCGACAGCTTGGCTGCACGTCACGCTACGCTAGTCGCGGCGCTCGAATCTATGCCGGGCTTCTCGGCCACGTCTTCGCTCACATCGACCAATTGCAGGGACATGGCGCACCTGACCCCAGAGGAGGAGAACTGGAGATTCGCGCGACCGCCGTTGGTGTCTCCGAACGTCTGCCGGATCAGTCTGCTTCCAAAGCCGGAGCGGGTGGGCGCTTCCACCGCCGGCCCTCCCGTCTCTTCCCAGAGCAATGTGAGGAACCTCTGTCCGCTCCCGTTGTGCGCCAGATTCCAGGTGATCCGCACCTGCGCCCTTGGCGCTGAGAGCGCGCCGTACTTGGCCGCATTGGTCGCGAGCTCGTGCAAGGCCAAGGACAGGGTCACGGCCTGGGATGGGTGGAGCCTGACTCTCGGGCCATCCAGGTGGAAGGGTGAAGGGTCTCCGTCATAGGGCCGGGCGACATCCTGTACGAGAACGTCGAGATCAGCGCCTGCCCAGTTCTGATCCACAAGCACATTATGGGCCCGCGCCAGAGCCTGTATGCGCTCGACCAGATCAGACCGAACGTCGCTTGCAACGTCTGCGGCTCTCAAGGTTTGCTCGATCACTGACTGGACGGTGGCCAGGGTGTTCTTAACGCGATGGTTCAGCTCATTGAGCAGCAGCACGCGCTGCTCCTCGGCTCGCTTGGCAGGCGTCTCGTCACGAAAGATCTTGACCAGAACCGGCTCCGCTTCGCTCAAGCTCAGCGTCAGTCCATTGGCCCAGAATCGCTCGCCGTTACGCCGTATATGCCACCGGCTGTCCTCGGCGCGTCCCTCCCTGTGGGCCGTCGCGATCTCCGCCGAAGCGACTCCCGCCGCGCGATCGGCCTCGGTAAACAGAATATCGAAATGGCGCCCGACAACGTCGTCGCGAGTGTAGCCCATGAGCGCCTCCGCATCGCCGAGCCAGTCAATAATCTCCCCCTCCGGCGAAAGCACAACGATCGCATAGGCCTTGATGGAGGTAACGATGAGATTGGCAAGCTCCGGTCTGGCTGATAGCGGCATCTGGACACCTCTTGATCCTGAGCAGGCCTAACGCGAGCTGACGCAAATGGATCAACGACGCCGCTCAATCACGGCGTGCTCTAGCTCGCGAAACAATTTCCTCTCACAAACGTCCCGGTCGTGCGTAGGGGTGACTTCAGAGGTGATGCGACAAGCTCGGAGGGTCTCACGGGCGGCAGCTCGTCGACGCACCGGGCGAGGACATGGATCGATCGATCGCCCTCGGCCAAGTTAAGGCCGTGAAAACCCCCTGCCTCCGGCGGGACGCCCAGACTTTTCAGGCGTGACATCGAACGGAAATCCGCGTTTCGAGTTCTAAGCCCCGCACGCCTGTAAAACGGCGCAACCGCGAGAACGACATTGACCCGAGAGAGCGACGCCAGCGAGCACGAACTGCGGACCCGCGACGCCGAACGGATCGCTGCAGAGGTCGTCGGGCTGGACAGGGGCACCGACCCCTTTGTCGCCGTCGTCCGCGCAACGCGCATGCCTATGATCATCACCGACCCCCGTCAGCGCGATAATCCGGTGGTGTTCGCAAACGACTCCTTCTGCCGCCTGACCGGTTATGAGCGCCCTGAAATTCTCGGTCGGAATTGCCGCTTTCTCCAAGGTCCTGATACCGAGCAGGAAACCATCGACCGTATCCGTGCGGCCGTGATGCGTGCCGAGCCGATCCAGGTCGACGTCCGCAATTATCGCAAGGACGGCACGCCCTTCTGGAACCGTCTGTTCCTGGCCCCCGTGACCGACGCCTTTGGCGACCTGTCCTATTTCTTCGCCAGTCTGGTCGATGTGACGGGGGAGCGGGAAGCGCTGGAAGCCCTTTCAAGCGACAACGCCGCTCTGGCGGCGCAGCTGACCGCCAAGACGCATCTTGAGCGGGAACGCGACCGCGAACTCGCGCTCGCCATGCAGGCGGGCGGCATGGGGTCATGGAGCGTCGATGTTCAGACACGGTCCCTGACAGCTTCTGAAGGATACAGGATTCTCATGGGCTGGCCCCGTGACAGGCCCCTCTCCTATGAGGACCGACAAGCCTTGATCCATCCGGAGGACCGTGAAGCCGTCCGCGCCCAGAGTCAGGCGACCATTGAAGAGGGCGCGGACTACCAGATCACGCATCGGATCATCACACCGGCAGGCGAGACACGCTGGATGTCGGCGCGGGGCGTGATCATCCCCGACCCTGACGGTTTACCCCTGCGGATCGCGGGGGTGACGACCGATATCACCGCCCAGGTTCGGGCGGAACGGATGCGCACCGCCCTGATCGAACTCGGGGACGCTCTGCGCGACCTCAAGGACCCGGCCGACATCTCTTACCTGGCCGCCGAAATCATCGGCCGCACGCTCGAGGTCAGCCGGGCCGGCTATGGCCTTGTGAATCGTGAGGCCGAGACCATCACTATTGCAAGGGACTGGAACGCCCCCGGGATCCAGACCTTGGCCGGAGTTCTGAACTTCCGAGACTTCGGGTCCTATATCGAAGACCTCAAGCGCGGCGAAACAGTGGTTGTGGCCGATGCGCGCGGCGATCCGCGGACCGCCGCCAACGCCGCAGCGCTCGAGGCGATCAGCGCGCGCGCCGTCATCAACATGCCGCTGACCGAAGAGGGCGGACTGGTGGCCCTCCTCTATCTCAACCACGAGACGGCCAGGTCGTGGCCCCAGGATGAGATGGCCTTTATTCGCGACGTCGCCGAGCGTACGCGCACGGCGACGGAGCGCCGGCGTGCAGAACGCCACCTGGCGACCCTGGCGGCGTCGCTGGAGAGACAGGTCGAGGAACGCACTTCCGCCTTGATGGCCACCGAGTCCGCCCTGCGGCAGTCCCAGAAGATGGAGGCGGTCGGTCAACTTACCGGCGGCATCGCGCACGACTTCAACAACCTGCTGACCGGCATAACCGGGAGCCTGGACATGATCGGCAAACGGCTGGCCGAGGGCCGGATTTCCGAGACGGACCGGTTCATCACCGCCGCCCAAGGTGCGGCGCGGCGGGCCTCGTCCCTGACCCATCGCCTGCTGGCCTTTTCTCGTCGACAGACCCTTGAGCCCAGGCCCACTGACATCCGCAAGCTGGCCAACGGAATGGAGGACCTGATCCAGCGGACCATGGGTCCTCAGATCACGGTGGAGTCGGTCCATGGCGGCGGCCTCTGGCCAACCCTGATCGACCCTGGTCAGCTGGAGAACGCCCTGCTCAACCTCTGCATCAACGCACGCGACGCCATGCCCCAGGGCGGCAAGCTGACGATCGAGTCCGGGAACCGCTGGCTGGATCAGCGATCGGCGGCAGAGCGGGATATCCAGCCCGGTCAGTACGTTTCGCTTTGCGTGTCCGATACGGGTGGAGGCATGTCGCCCGAAGTCATCGCCCGGGCGTTTGAACCCTTCTTCACGACTAAACCGATCGGTCAGGGGACGGGTTTGGGCCTGTCCATGATCTATGGCTTCGTCCAGCAATCCGGCGGTCAGGTCCGAATCTATTCCGAACCGGGCCAGGGCACGATGGTCTGTCTGTATCTGCCCCGTTATCTCGGCGACGTTGAGGATGCGAACGAGGCTCTGGAGGCGCCCCCGGAACGAGCCGTCGAGGGCGAAACGGTTCTGGTCGTCGATGACGAACCCAGCGTGAGGATGTTGGCCTCCGAGGTCCTCATAGAGCTCGGCTATACGCCAATTGAGGCCGAAGACGGCAAGAGCGGTTTGGCCGTTCTCAACAGCAACCGGCGGATTGACCTGCTGATCACAGACGTCGGGCTTCCTGGCGGCATGAACGGCCGCCAGGTCGCGGATGCAGCCCGCGTCGCCCGACCCGATCTGAAGGTGCTGTTCATCACGGGCTACGCCGAGAACGCGGTCCTGAGCCACGGTCACCTGGACCCGGGCATGCACATACTGACCAAGCCGTTCGCCATGGACGAGCTGGGCCGCCGGGTTCGGGCCATTCTCCAGGAGAATTGAGTCCGACTGGGTCAATGTCCGAACGGGTCGGAACCCGGCGTGACGGACGTCACGGAGAGGCTGTTCCCGCCCGACGCGATGTCTCCCGCCAAGACGGCCCGTGCGCTCCATGACGGGGCTCAGCAGACCAAGGATGAGGTGTGGGTTCAGATTCAGCTCGTCGTCGCTGACTTGGGGGCTGATGACGAAGACGACGACGAGGATGAGGACTGACAGCAAAAACCCCGCCCTTTCGGACGGGGTCCAGCTTGTCAGTCTGGATTTGCGATCGGCGGAGCGGTTGACGGCCGGTCCCGCTGTTCACCAAATCCGTCGCCTTCGCCTTCAGCCTTCTCGCGCCGCGCCTGCTCTTGAAGGCTGTCCTGGTCGTGCTCTTCCGGGTCGGACCCGTTTTGCAGATCCTTGGCGCTTTCTTGGACAGGTTGGGTATCCGTCATAACAGACGCCCTCAGCTACCGGTGCCGAAGCCATCAGGACCGCCAGCGCCGGCCGAACCTTGGCCGCCGGATGCTGGAGCCGGATCGTCTGTGCCTGGTTGGCGCTGAGCCTGGTCCCGAAGGTTCTCCCGTTGCTGCGGGTTCTCGTCGGGCTGCGGGGTCGCGGCGTTCGGATCCTGATCTTGATCGCGTTCTGGTTGGACGTCGGTCATTTCGATCTCCCTGAGTGGTTACAGGAAACCAAGCGTTCTGGCGCCGGGGCGTTCCTACTGCTGCGCTACACGATATTGTTGAACCGCATTACGGAACTGGCATGTCATCCAAGTCCTCTGACGGGCCGTATCACGACAGGCTCAGGACTTGCTCCGAGACCAATGTCCGACCGCAGTTTCCGAGTTCAGTATCAAAATGACCCGTACTTCGCGCGTAACCGACGTTCGCCAGCTCCAGCGCAATGCCGAGCACATGGCCCGGCTATCACCCTTCAAGGCTGACCGTGATCGGTTCGAACGGATCGCAGAGCGGTATCGCGAAGAAGCGGAGACGCTGGAAAGGAACAGCAAACTCGCCCTGTCGGCCGGGGTCTGAGCATCACGTAAAGCCTGCAGACTTAGGCCGCGCGGCGCTTCTGGATCCTGATCGCGGCGGCTCCGGCCATAGCGATAGCGAATAGGATCATCGCCCACTCACTCATGGTCGGGACAGCGGCAGGTGCTGGCGCCACGAAGGTCATGCGAGCGTCAGCGCCCGCGGGCGGCTGGCCTGCATTATAACCATCGACGCGGCCCACTGCTCCGGGATCAACCGTGACCACCAAGGTGGCCCCGCCATTGTAGTTGTTGCCGATGGGCGAAATGCCCGCTCCTGTCGTGAGATAGTAAGCGCAGTTTTGAATGGTGACAGTAGTGGTCTGGGTGGCCGAAACCGTCCGGGCAGACGTGAGGCCGTCAGAGCAGTCCAGCGTGTAGGAAGTCCCGCTGCCCGTGATGCCAGCGACCGACGAGACAGGTGCGAGGCAAACGAAGGCGGCGGCGGCGCAGAACGCCAGCTTCAAGAGTTTAGACAAGTGGATCCCCAGGACTGCACGCCGCAGACGAGTGGCGGCGTACGTAAAGACCGGGAGATATTTTGTTTTCTCGCCGACGCCAACCCTCGAAAAAACGGCAATCGTTGATTTCAGCCCATCCACCGGCTCACGACTGCAAAAACCCCACCCGGTTAAGGGCGGGGTTCGCGCAGCTACCTTGGCCGATTACCTGCCCGCAGCCGGTTCAGTTTCATACTGCGCAATCAGCTCATCGAAGGTGGCGATGCGCTGCTCGTAATCGGAAACTGCCTTCAGCGCATCGGCCGGCGCGTTCATTGACACTGACACGTCGCCGCTGATCATCGCATGCAGCGCTTCGCGCGCACTGTCTCGGTCGGCTTTGAGTTCCTCGACATAAGCGAGAATGGCCGCTTCCGAACCCGCGAGACGGCTTGGCTCTCTCATCGCTCTAAATCTCTCGCCGCCTTCAGGCTCAGCAGCCACTTGCCTACACCGACGGCCACCAGCGCCCCGCCAATCACCATGGCCGCGATGGTCAGCCATTCCGGCCACGGTCGCCAGATCACCTTCTTCGGCCACGCCAGGATGATCACGAGCGCCCCGGTCGCGATCCAATCGAACGGCCTGGACTGCGCGATGTTCTGAAGCAGGCTCTTCGCCTCGCGCTGGAGGAGCTTGCGGTTCATGCTCGCCCGACCAGCACCATACCAAGGATGATCAAACCGATCAGCACCAACATTCCCATGACAGCCATGGCGGCCTTGCCCTGCTCGCGCAGCGATCGGGCGTCGGCATCGCGGTCCAGATAGAAAAGACCCTCACCGGCCGCCACGATCACCTTGTGCTTGATCAGCGCGTTCACCGTGGAGCGCGGGTGCTTCGCCGGCAACGGAATCGCCGTCTCCGCGCTCAGCGCCCCAGCCTTCTCAAAGTGCTGAATCACGCGTTTGCGCATCACGGCCGCCATGATGGCGACGTTAGTGGCTGCGTTTGCTGCGACGTTCATCCACCGACCTTTAGAACGGCGGCCCTATTGTCGCGCGCTCCCGCCCGCAGCATCGACCCAATCTGCATACCAAGCGCTTCGAGGTTCAATGGCGAAGTCGGCAGACCGTCTTTTGGCTCGCGGACATCGAAAAGTAGCGCCTCTATCTCGTCCAGATCTTTGTTCTTGTCGGTCATAGCCTTGCCGAGACTAGCTGGTTGCTGCCGAACGTAAAGACCCAGATTAGCCCCACATCCTAGCCTACAACATAAAATCGGGTCATGGCGCCAATCGGAACGAAGCCGCTGATCGACGCTGCCAGAGCCTGAAATGATAGCGCGTAGCGCCTTGGATGCTTCACGCGGCTCGAGCCGGCGCGTCTTTTTTCACAACCTGATAAAGAACGGCAAGATTGTCTTTCGCCGACATCCGCCATCAGCGCGCCCAACCTCGCTCCTTGACCGCCACCGCCACTCCGTTTGAGTCAGGCGCCAACGCGACTGCTTCCCCCACCGCCAAAGCCTGCCCGCCGACCTTTAGCCGTCCATAGTGCTCCACGCCCTGAGCATCCCGCACCACAACGAACGGCGCCGCCCCCGCCTCATCGTGAAATCCCGTTTTCACCACCACCCCCGCCACCTTCTCGCGCCCCAGGACCCGCACCTCCCGCGCCCCCTCCAGCCGACGCTGATTGATCGTCCTGATGACGTCCCGCCGCACCTGAAGCTTCCGCAGCTTCATCTCCATCTCAGGGTCGAGGCGGTACCATCGCCCGGTCCGCACGGCGAGCCCCAGGCCCTTGAGATGACGTACCCGTCCCCGGCTCAGCGCCGCCCAGGCGCCAGTCCTTCCTGTTCCGTCATCGACCATGCCATCGACGTCCGCCGCCGCGAGCAGTCGCCGATCCAATCCGGTGAACCGATCCGCCTGGGTCTCCTTCCAGACCCGCCGCTCCGCCTCGACGCGCGACAGGTCGCCCAGCCGTTCCTGAGCGACCTCCTGGGCCCGGGCCCGAAAGCCGTAGCCCATGTAATCGCGAGGAATGACCAGGTCCCGTCCACCCGCGCGCCGTCCTCTCACCAGGACATGGGCGTGCGGCTGGTCAGTGTCGTAGTGGCAGGTCGCCATCCAGCGCAGTTCTGGCTCGCCGAGCGGCGTGTCAGGCCTGCAGATGATCAGGCCGCGACGGGATCGAGGGCCGCTTCGCCAGCCGGGGTGACGGCAAAGGCCCCGGCTCCATCATCATCGGCGTCGTCGAAGGCGGGCGGGTCCCCATCATCGACCACCCCGTCTCCACCCCCGTCGTCGGCGCCGTCGTTGCCTCCGTCGTTCTCGGGCGACGCCATCCACGACAGACTGGCCGGCGCCCAGGTCCGGGCGGCGGCCTGTTCCACCACCCAGTCGACCAATTCGCTCTTCTTCAGCGTCCTGGCACGCTCGTCCTCGGACCCCATTATCGCCAGCATACCCATCAGCAACCCCTTGGAATGGGGCTGGAGGAAGGGCGCGTCAGGCGTCCAGTGCAGGGTGATGTCCGCGTTGCACAGCGCGGCCAGCTCGGCCGCCTCGGCGCGGGCGCTGCGGCGAATCTGAGAGGTTCGTTCCTCGCGGACGTCCAGGCTGATGGCTGTCAGCTCAGCCAGCAGGCCCATCTTCTCGCCGTGCGGCAGGGCGTGAACCCAGGCTATGACGGTCTCGCCTGAGGCCTGCCAGGCCGCCCTGCGATCATCAAGACGCTGGCGCACCTCCCCGTCCAGCGCTTCGATCACCCGGCCGCCGGTCGGATTGAAGCCGGTGGCGAGGATGGCCAGGGCCGAGTCCGAACGCGCGATGTGAGTGCGCCGCACCAGGACGTTGAACAGGCGCGCGATCAAGGCGGTCAGCGCCGCCCCCGGATCGTCAGCCAGGGCCCGGATCAGGCCCCGTGTCGCCACATCGGTCCGCACGCCATGCAGGACGTGATTGACCCCTTCCGTGTCAGGCTCGGGAGCTTCGACCTCGGGCGGGACATAGGCCGGCGACGCCGCGACGCGCGGCGCCGTATCGGTTTGGACGGCATCATCCGCCGCCTCGATTTCAGGCTCCTCCGGCGTGTAACAGCGAATATCGACGCCGACGCCCGACGCCGGCCACATCACCATCGTCGTCACGACGCGTCCGCCACACCCCGTCTGGTCGGAAGTGACCTTGGCGCGGATCATGGCGATGATCGCGGCGTCGACGAGCTCGGGGTCGGAAGCCTCGGCCAGGACCTGGCGCGCCGCCTCCGTCCGTTCGTTGAACACCTCGCGCTGGGCGCGGTAGCGCGCCATCTCCTCCGACGGCAATCGGCCCCCGTAGACATAGCCGAGCGCCTCCAGGTCCTCCGGAAGTTCAGGCTCGGGGCCAGCAGTGACATGGACCGCGATCCCTTCGGCCTCGAAGACGGCGGCGATGCTGCGCGCGCGCTTCATCCAGATCGTTGTGAGGATCTCCGGATCGAGCAGGACCGGCGCCAGTTCGCCGAAGAGATCGGCCTCGGTCCTTCCTCCGGCCTCGCCATAGGCCGCCGGATCGACCAGGGCGCAACGCCGATCCCGAAGGGTGACCCTCGCCTCGTCGAGCCGCTCGGTGATCCTCCAGTCCTGGAAACCGTGGCCGTCGAGCGCCGCCATGGCCAGTTCGGCCTGCGCGGCCTTGTCCGGGAGGCAGGTCAGCAGCTTCGCCTGTTTCAGCGTCATGCGTCCGGCCTTGAGAGCGACCAGGGCCGCCGAAGGCAGGCCGGCCAGGGCCGCCAGCCGCTTGATGTCGATTTCGGCGTAGCCGAGGGCGCGAGCGATCGAGGAGACTGTCAGCTTCGACTTCAGCATCCGGCCGATGGCGGCGATGATATCGGCCACATGGACCGGCACAGAAATGTTGGTGAGCAGGACCGCCGCCGCCTGGCGCGCGGGATCGGTCTCGACACAGACGGTGACAGGGTAGTCTTCATCGATGTCGCCGGCATCGAGCAAAAGTCCCAGGGCCAGCCGGCGACGACGACCGTCGAGCGCCATCCAGGTCTCTTCCTTCTTGCCGCGTCCCGGACGGACGGTCAGGCGCTGGAGCTGGCCCGCCGCCTTCATCGTGGCCGCGAGCGTCGGGATGTCATCGTCCGGCGGCTCGTTAAAACGCAGGTTCTCGCGGGCGATACCGACGTCGCCCAGACGGACGGTGCGTTCGTCGCGCTCGACGACGACGGCGGGGGTGATGACGGGAACAAGGTCGATCATGAAGCTTCTCCTGCCGGGCGGCGGGGCCCATCCCCACAGCCCCGACGCCCCTCAGCTCCCTCGCTCCTCCTTTGCGACGCCGCATCGGCCGCCGCCTCATTCCAGTCTTTAAACGGCAAGTCTGGTAGCCGGATGCGCGCGCTCAGTCCGACCGCCGACAGGCGACGTCGCAAGCGCTCCGCCGCGGCCTGGCCCACGGGGCCCCGGTCGGCGGCGATCAGAACGCGTCTCACCCCACCCGGCGGCGTCCAGGCCCCGAGGTTGCCGGCGGACATCAGCGCCCAGCCAGGAAGATTGAAGCGCTTGATCGCCGACAGGGTGGTGATCACGCCTTCGGCGACCAGCATCTCGGATTCGGCTGAGGCGAGACGCACGGCGGCTCCGGCGGGAACAAGCCCGACGGTCTTGCGCGACAGCCGCAGGCCGACCGCGCGACGCCCGTTGGGATCGAGATAGGTCAATTCGACGGCGGTCAGGTCTCCGTCCAGGCCCCGAACACCAGCAACCAGAGCAGGCTGTGCCGCAGATTTCTCCCGATAGACCGATATCGGCGCAGAGGCGTGGTGGCGCAGGTCGCCCATCGTCCCGGGGGCGCGCCAGACACACCGTCCCCTAAGATAAGCGAGGCTCAGCGTCGTCAGTGTGATCGGCCCGGCCCCTACCCAGAGATCGCACGCAGTCCTGACACGAAAGGACCGACCCGGCACGGCGACAGGAGGGCCGCCATCGCTGCCGACAAGCCCGTCGGCGTCGATCAGCCCCTGCTCGCGCAGCATCCGAAGCGCCGCGCGCCAATCCGCGCCGCCGAAGCCATGGACGACGAGACGTCCTTGGCTCAGCAACAGCGAGATCGACCGGTCGCGCCGGCTGTGGCCCGGCGCTGGAATATTGGCGCGCGCCCCGCCTTGGTAGAGGTCGCCGCCAACGGCCCGAACAATCGCATGCAGAGTCATGGCCGCCTCACAGGAGGCCGAGGGCGCGAAAGCTCTTCGTGCCCTCTCGGCCGACGATCACATGGTCGTAAACCTCAATTTCGAAGACCTTGGCGACGTCGATGATCCGGCGGGTCATGTCTATGTCCGCCCGCGAAGGAGACGGGTCGCCCGAGGGGTGGTTGTGGACCAGGATCATGGCGGAGGCCGAAAGCTCCAGGGCTCGCCTCACAACCTCCCTGACGTAAACCGGGGCGTGATCAGTCGTGCCGTCAGCCCGCAACTCTTGCCTGAGAAGGATGTTTCTCTTGTCGAGATAGAGCGCGCGAAACTGTTCGCGCGGCGCGTGAGCCAAGGATGAACGCAGGTAGTTGGTCAACGCCGTCCATGACGACAAAACCGGCCGCCGACAGGCCTCCGCCCTCGCCATGGCGAGGGCCTGGGCGCGAACCCGGCCAAGATCGGCGACCATCCGTTCCGGAAGTCCCGTGCGCGCCAAGGCGGCGGCGTCTGCGGCCGCCACCCCGGCGAGACCGCCGAACGCATCAATCAGCGCCGCCGCGGCAGCCCGACCGAAGTCGGGCAAGGCCCTGTCCTCCATAAAGGCGGCCAGAAGGTCGAGATCAGCGGCCGCCTCGAGCGGCGCGGCAGGTGTTATGCAGTCGATTGCGGTGAGCTGGGACATGGCCTTTTCCTCTCTGCGCTCCCTGTCGGAGCGCCCCCGGCCGCCCTTTCCTTCCCTCCCCGATCAGGGGCCAGGACAGGGTCTGGGCTGCCTGCCGGATCACCGCCTGTTCACCTGTTCGCCCTAACCTGGCTGAATGAGAGTTCCCAGATCACCCCGCCGCGCGAAGGGGGGCCCCGCGGACCGTCGTTTCCTGGTTGCGACGGTGTTTGTCGTCATTGTCGCCTTCTTCGCCACCTTGGGCTGGCCGCGACCGGATGTTCGGCACGTCCCCCCCCCGCCCCGCAGCGGCGCTGGCGACGACATCGGCGACTCGCGCCGCCGAATTCGAGTGCGAGGTGACCCTTGTGAACGACGGCGACACCTTGCGCTGCAAGGACGGCATGAAGGTCAGGCTTCACGCCGTCGCCGCCAGGGAAGCGGACGAGACCTGTTCGCCTGGGCATCCATGCCCGGCCGCCAGCGGCGCTTCTGCGACGACGCTCCTGAACCGCCTCGTGGCCGGAAAGACGTTGACCTGCGAGCCGATAGGCCAAAGCTACAAACGGGTTACAGCCATCTGCCGGACGTCGGACGGCGAAGAGATCAACTGCGCCATGGTGCGCAGCGGGACCACCCTGATCTGGGACCGGTTCGACAGACAGCACCCGATCTGCGGGCGTTGAAGAGTCGAGACAAGTCCGAAGCGACCTTGCGGCCGGCTGCCGGCTGGCCCAGGGCCGGCTGAGAGCAGCTTCCGCGCAGGCCCCCCCATATACCGCACCCTCCTGTGCAAACCTGAGCCTGCGGAACAGAGCCTGCGTTCAAAAGTTGATGAGGCGGAGGGAATGTCCATGATCACCGTCGCTTTAGCCGTCGCCCTAATGCTGGACGCGTCACCGAACCCGGAAGCTGCGACAAAGCTCCCAATTCGCGGGGCCGCCGCCCAGGAATCCCAGTCCGCGCCGCTTCTCAGCGTCGCCGTCACGCTGGAGTGCACGGCTCGGACGACCGGGCAGGTGGAGAACTGTGAGGTCTTGGACGAGACGCATCCGGGCTTGGGGTTTGGAGAAGCGGCGGTCGCCCTGATGCGGGATGCCACCGTCGACCCGGTAGACAAGGACTTTCAATTTGCCCGGACCATCCAGTTCACCCCCTGAGCCTGCGGCGGACACTTGGCGCAAACCCTGCACGTTATGACGTTATCGGCGCCCGGCCGGCTGGATTGACCGCCGCCTTGTATTTGGCGCGCTATTCGCCAGGGTGTCGTGGTGCTTCACGAGGGACAAGGCCGCGCCGGGTTCGTCGAGAACGACCGGGAAGCTGTACAGGCCTGGCGCGAGCGGGACTGGGACGTCATCCTGATGGACGTGCAGAAGCCCGTCATGGATGGCCTCGCCGCCACCCGCGCCATCCGTTCAGAGGAAGCCTTTAGCGGCCTCCGCCGGACGCCGATCATCGCTTTGACAGCGAATGCCCTGCAACATCAGCAGGAGGAGTACGCCAAGGCCGGATGGGTGACTTGGTCGGCAAACCCATCCAGCCGGACCGCCTCTACGCCGCTCTCAACCGCGCCGCCGCGCCGCCGGATCATATGGCCGGATCAGCGGATACCGCCCGGGCCCAGGCGCCGCTGGCCTGACCCCCGGACGCCGTTGTCGTCGCAGCAGCCTCTCCGGCGGCCGACAATGAATTCGACGCCCAAAAGCCGCGTTAACGGAACCCTAGGCCGGCCGGCTCGTTTGATGCGCCAAATCGAGGTAAAGTGGCGTGAATTCATACTTCTGCATTGTTAACATGCCGGGCGTTCCAGCTCGCGAAATCAGGGTGCTGGACGTGCGCGACGACGCCTCGGCCATCCAGGCTTTAGCTGCTGTCGCCGCTGAATGGATCGGGTTCAACACCATCTGCCTCTATCAAGGCGAACGCTTTATCCAGGTGCTGAGCAATCCTGCTTTGGGCTTCCCCCAGGACGCCCTGACCCTCCCGCAGGCCTCGGCGTCATGGGCCCAAGCGGCCTGAGTGGTCCGTCATCCTTGCTCCAGTCCGGCGAACCAGGCTGCATAGGCGGTATTGCGCGCAAGGCGGCGATTGACGTCAGGCGCGCCGTCGCTCCACCACGGCGCCCCCCTTTCGCCCAGTGAGATCTTGGCCGCATCCACCTCTTTGCGAGCAAGAGACAGGGCCTGTTCATCTCCTGCCCGCAGGGCGTCCCGCACCGCCCTGCGGGCGCGCATCAGGTCATCTACGAGGCGCTGGCGCCTCTCTGGGGCGAGAGACGGGTTAGAACATCGCCACAGGCGCCCCCGCACGACGAAATACCGCCCGTCCGGCGTAACGGGATGGGGGCTATCGTCCCTCAACCGGCGCGACGGCGCGGCGAGGCTCGAGACGTCTTGGCCGACGCAGGCGACTTAGGGGTGCGCCCACGTCCCTTGGTCTGCGGAGCCGCCCCCTGGAGGCTGGCGCGCAGGGCGGCCATGAGGTCCACGACATTGGTGTCTTCCGGCTCGGCCGAGCGAACCGGCTTGCGGCCCTTCTGCTTGGTCGCGATCAGGGCCTTGAGCGCCTCCTCATAGCGATCGACGAACTGGTCCGGATCAAAGGGTCCGGCCTGCTGCTCAATGATGCGCCGGGCGATGTCGATCATGGCGGGATCGGGCTGCTTGTCCGATATCGCGCCAAAAACGTCCCGAGTGTCGCGCACCTCCCCTCGGGTGCGCAGGGAATAGGCCAGAATGCCCTGGTCGCGGGGTTCCAGAGCCAGAAGGCGCTCGCGTGTCGATAGGACCACCCGGCCGAGGGCGATCTTGCCTTCCGACCGCATGGCCTCACGGATCACGCCGAAGGCTTCTTCGGCGATCGCCCCGGCGGGAGCGAGATAGTAGGGATTGTCCCAGTAGAGACGATCAATCTCGTCGGCGGGAACGAACCGTTCGATGTCGATCGTCTTGGTGCTCTCGAGCTTGACGGACTTGATCTCCTCGTCGGTGAGCAGGATGTATTCGTCCTTGGCGACGGCATAGCCCTTGACCAGGGAAGACCGCTCCACCGGCCCGGTGTCAGGATCCGTCGTCACCATGCGGATGCGATTGTTGGTCTCCGGATTGATGAGGTTGAAATGAACCTCACCTCCGGAACTGGTGGCCGTATAGAGGGAAACCGGACAGGTCACGAGAGACAGACGCAGGTGTCCCTGCCATGTGGGGCGAAAGGCCATGATCCGAACTCCTGGCGGACGTCACGCCCGCGACCCCGGATTCAACACCGTCCCGCGGAATTCGCTCCGTCCCGATCCAGGGTCGCAGACCGGCCAGCGTCAGCCGCAGGGTTCGGCTTGACCGTCGCCGAGGTCGATGACGAAGCAGTGTTCCTGACCGCCCTCCATCTCCGCCACGAAGACCCGGATCTCGTCGTCGGCGTCCACCGGCGGCGCATAGATTTCCGTGTAGCCGACGGCGGCGGCCTCGAAGCTCGGGGCCTCGATGACATGTCCGTGGGCCCGTCCCACGCCCTCGGCATAGGCGAAATAGCGATGCTGTGCAGCTTCGATCATGGGCTCTCCTCCTCAAGTGAATGCGGCAGGCGACAAAAGGATTCCATGATTCGTCCGGGGATAAGCCTTTCTCCTGATTGACTCCGTCCCGGAATGAGAACCAGAACATAACAGGAACATTATAGACCTCGGAAAGGAGGCCCGTCATGCACGTCCGGCCTGTCGCCGAGCTCGCAGCCTTGCGCGCCCGCATTGAAAGCCTGGAGACATCTGGTCGGTCCCGCGCCGGCGTCCTGCCCTTCGGCGTTCCTATCGTCGACGCCGCCCTGCCCCAGGGCGGCCTCGCCCTCGGCGCCCTGCACGAGGTGGCCGGCGGGGGCGACGGAGCGGTGGACGGCGCGATCGCCGCCCTCTTCGCGGCCGGCGTAGCCGCCCGCCTGCCGGGCCAGGTGCTCTGGTGCCTGACCCGGCCTGATCTTTTCGCCCCGGCGCTGCAGCAGGTCGGGCTCGACCCGGACCGAGTCCTCTATCTGGAGGCCGGCGACGAGAAGAGCCTGATGGCCTGTTTCGAGGAAGGCCTGCGCCACGGCGGTCTGGGCGCTGTGGTGGCCGAGACCGCCCGTCTCTCCATGACCGCCTCGCGTCGCCTCCAGCTCGCCGCCGAAGCTTCGGGGGTCACCGCCATCGCCGTGCGGCGCTGGCGGCGCGCAAGCGAGGCCGCCGACTTCGGTCAACCGACGGCGGCGGTCACCCGATGGCGGGTGACCGCCCAGCCCTCCTCGCCCCTCCCCGCGCCCGGCGTCGGCCGCCCGCGATGGTTCGTCGAACTCCTCCGCTGTCGCTCCGGCGACTGCGCCGAATTCTCTCTGGAAGCCTGTGATGAAAAGGGTCGTCTCGCTCTACCTGCCGAACTGGCCGATCGATCGGCTGCGCCGGCGGCTGGGGTCCGCCGCGCCGCCGCCTGAGAAGCCGATCGTTCTCGTCGGACGGGATCGCCGCAGACGAATCCTCACCGCCTGCAATCCTGCAGCCCGGGCTCTGGGTTTGCGCCCTGGCATGGCCTCGACCCAGGCCCATGCCCTCGTGCCCGGCCTGGAGCCCTTTGACGCCGCTCCCGCAGAAGACGCAGCCGCGCTTGAGCGGCTCGCCCTTTGGGCCCTGCGCCGCTACGCCCCGATCTGCGCGGCGGATGCGCCGGACGGTCTCGCCATCGACGTCACGGGCGCCGTCCATCTCCGGGGTGGAGAGGAGAAACTCCTGGCCGACCTGGAAGCGCGCCTGGAGGACGCCGGCTTCCGCGCCAGGGCGGTCGTCGCCCCGACCTATGGCGCCGCCCATGCCGCCGCGCGTCACGGCGGCCCCGCCGTCATCGCCGAGGGCGAGATCGGTCGGTCTCTGTCCGGCCTGCCCCTCGCCGCCCTGCGCCTTTCGCCAGACCTCATCCAGTCCCTTGGCCGCATGGGCTTCGAGACCATTATGGATCTGGAACGGCAGCCTCGCGGCCCACTGACGCTCCGCTTCGGGCCTGAGGCCGGCAAGCGCCTGGACCAGGCCTTTGGCCGGACCTTCGAACCGATCATTCCCGTCATCGAGACAGAGCAGATCCGGGTGGAGCAGGTCTTCGCCGACCCCATAGGGGCGGCTGAGACCCTGGCGCGCTACGCCGGCCTTCTGACGGACGCGCTTTGCGCGCAGCTGGAACGACAGGGCCTGGGCGCACGCCGCCTCGACTGGCTCTGTCATCGTGTGGACCATCGCATTGAGGCCGTCCGCGTCGGCATGGCCCGGCCCGTCCGGGACCGTCGCCGCCTGACCCGACTGTTGCAGGACAAAATCGAGACCGTCTCGCCCGGCTTCGGCATAGAGCGGATGACGCTGACGGCCTCGATCGCCGAACCCCTGGACTGGCGGCCAAGCCCCTCAACCCTGGCGGATGAGGCGGCGCCTGACGTCTCGGGCCTGGTCGATCTGCTGGCCAATCGCATCGGCGCCCGCAGCCTTTACCGCATGGCCCCCGCAGAGAGCGACGTCCCGGAACGCTCGGTCCGCAAGGCGGCCCCGCTCGCGGCCTCCGCCCCCGCCCTGGCGGCCTGGGTTCCGGACTGGCCGCGACCGGTGCGTCTCTTTCCCTCGCCCGAGCCGGTCCAGACCATGGCGCTCCTGCCGGACAATCCCCCCACCCATTTTACGTGGCGCGGCGTGCGGCGACGCATTCGACGGGCCGACGGTCCGGAGCGGATCTACGGCGAGTGGGGACGGCGCGACGCCGAGATGTGGGCCGTCCGGGATTACTTCCAGGTCGAGGACGACGCCGGTGAACGCTTTTGGCTGTTCCGGGCCGGGGACGGCCTCGACGCCCGGACCGGCTCCCAGGCCTGGTTCATCCACGGGCGGTTCGGATGAGGTACGCCGAGCTCCAGTGCGCCTCCCACTTCTCTTTTCTGAGGGGGGCCAGCGCCTGCGAGGAGTTGTTCGCCGAGGCGGCCGCCTGCGGACTCGACGCTCTGGCGGTGACTGATCGCAACAGTCTGGCCGGGATCGTTCGCGCCCATGAAGCGGCCAAGGCCACAGGGATGCGGCTGGTCGTCGGCTGCAGTCTGGAGCTGACCGACGGCGCCGTGGTCCTCGTCTATCCGACTGATCGGACCGCCTATTCGCGCCTGACCCGCCTGCTGACCCTTGGAAAGCAAAGAGGCGGCAAGGGCCGCTGCCTGCTGGATTGGGAGGATCTCGCCGGTCATGCCGAAGGCCTGGTGGCCATACTGGCGCCCGACCGGCCGGACGCCGCGGCCCGCCGTCGGCTCGAGCGGATGAAGGCGGTCTTCGGCCAGAACGCCCATGTCGCCCTCACTCTGCGTCGACGCCCGCGCGACCAGATGCGTCTTCATGAGCTTTCATGTCTGGCGGCTGAGACCGGCGTCGCGACCGTGGTCGTCAATGACGTCCTCTACCACCATCCGGACCGCCGCATCCTGCAAGACGTCCTCACCTGCATCCGGGAAGGTTGCACCATCGACAGCGTCGGCTTTCGCCGCGAGCGTTCCGCCGACCGGCATCTGAAGCAGGCCGTCGAGATGCACCGCCTGTTCAGGGCCTGGCCCGAAGCTCTGGCGCGAACCCTGGAGATCGCCGACCGGTGCCGTTTTTCGCTCGACGAGCTTGCCTACCAGTACCCCGAAGAGGCCGGCCTCCCCGGGATGACGTCCCAGCAGGCCCTTGAGCATCTCACGTGGGAAGGCGCAAAGACCCGCTATCCGGAAGGCCTGCCCGACAAGGTCCGGAAAAGCCTGGAGCATGAGCTGCGTCTGATTGCGACGCTCGCCTACGCCCCCTACTTCCTGACGGTCCACTCCATCGTTCGTTTCGCCCGCAGCCAGGACATTCTTTGCCAGGGCCGGGGCTCGGCCGCCAATTCAGCGGTCTGCTATGTGCTGGGCGTCACCTCTATCGACCCTGAACGCAACGACCTCCTGTTCGAGCGCTTCATCAGCCAGGAGCGCAAGGAGCCTCCGGACATCGACGTCGATTTCGAGCATGAGCGTCGCGAGGTCGTCATCCAGTGGATATTCGAGACCTACGGGCGTCGCCACGCCGCCCTGTGCTCTACAGTCATCCGCTACCGCTCGCGCGGCGCGCTTCGCGACGTGGGAAAGGCCCTGGGACTGTCTGAAGACGTCATCAAGGGCCTGTCGTCCCAGGTCTGGAGCTATTCCAGCGAGGGCGTCGAGGACCGGCACGTCGAGGCGCTCAACCTCAACCTCGCCGATCGCCGTCTACGGCTGGCCCTTGATCTGGCGCGACAGCTGATCGGCTTCCCGCGACACCTTAGCCAGCACCCCGGCGGCTTCGTCCTTACCCACGACCGCCTGGACGACCTGGTCCCCATCGAGCCGGCGGCGATGAAGGATCGCCAGGTCATCGAATGGGACAAGGACGACATCGACGCCCTGAAGTTCATGAAGGTCGATGTCCTGGCCCTCGGCATGCTGAGCTGCATGAAACGCGGCTTCGATCTGCTGGCCGAACACAAGGGCATCGCCCTCGACCTGGCGACCATTCCGGCTGAGGACCCCCTGACCTACGCCATGATCCGCAAAGCCGACACCCTGGGCGTCTTCCAGATCGAAAGCCGCGCCCAGATGGCCATGCTGCCTCGGATCAAGCCGCGCACCTTCTATGATCTGGTCATCCAGGTGGCCATCGTCCGGCCCGGTCCCATCCAGGGCGACATGGTCCATCCTTATCTGCGGCGTCGAGAGGGCCGCGAGGCGGTCGACTATCCCCGGCCCGAGCTGGAGAAGGTGCTCGGCAAGACCCTCGGCGTCCCCCTCTTCCAGGAGCAGGCCATGAGGGTCGCCATCGAATGCGCCGGCTTCACCGCCTCCGAGGCCGACCAGCTCCGCCGCGCCATGGCCACGTTCAAGTTTACGGGCGGGGTCAGCCACTTCAAGGACAAGTTGGTCGGGGGCATGGTCGAGCGCGGCTATGCGGCCGAGTTCGCGGAAAAGACCTTCAGCCAGCTTGAGGGCTTCGGCTCCTACGGCTTTCCGGAAAGCCACGCCGCCTCCTTCGCCCTGATCGCCTATGCCTCGTCCTGGCTCAAGCGTCATCACCCGGACATCTTCTGCGCCGCCCTCCTGAACGCCCAGCCCATGGGTTTCTACGCCCCGGCCCAGATCGTCCGCGACGCCCGGGAACACGGCGTCGAGATCCGCCCCGCCTGCGTCAACGCCAGCCGCTGGGACTGCACCCTCGAAAAGACCAGCGACAGTCGTTTTGCCGTGCGGCTGGGCCTGCGGATGGTGCGAGGCCTCGCCAATGCCGACGCGGCCCGTATCACGGCGGCGAGATCGGACCGTCCCTTCGCCTCCGTGGACGATCTCTGGCGCCGCGCGGCCGCGCCCGCCGCCAGCCTGGTCCGCCTGGCCGAGGCCGACGCCTTCCGCCCTTCGTTGCGGCTGGAACGGCGCGAGGCGCTCTGGGCCATCAAGGCCCTTCGGGAAGCGCCTCTGCCCCTTTTCGCGGCCGCGGACGCTCGGGAGGGATGGGTCGAGGCGGAGGTTCCCGAAGCCACGCCTGACCTGAAGCCGATGACCCCCGGTCGGGAGGTAGTGGAAGATTACGGCCACCTGGGCCTGACGCTGCGCGAGCATCCCCTGAGCTTTATTCGGGGCGATCTTCAGCGGGGACACGTCATGACCTGCGCCGATGGGACGGCCATGCGCGATCGCCGTCTGACACGGATCGCCGGCCTGGTCCTGGTGCGACAGAAGCCCGGCAGCGCCAAGGGGGTGATGTTCATCACCATCGAGGACGAGACAGGGGTCGCCAATCTCGTCATCTGGCCCAGCCTCTACGAGGCCCAGCGTCGTGTCGTCCTCTCTTCGAGCCTGCTGGTCGTCGACGGCAAGGTCCAGCGCGAGGGCGAGGTCGTCCATATCGTCGCGACCAAGCTCCATGACGGCTCGGACCTGCTGGCCTCTATAGGCGAGAGAGGCCAGGCCTTCCGTCTTCCCCACGGTCGCGGCGATGAGGCCCATAAAGCCAGCGGCCCCGATACTCGCGCGGCGCCTCCACGGGGGCGGCAGGCCCGCGACATCTTTATCCCCGACCTTTGTCTGGAGACGATCAAGGTGAGGTCCCGGGATTTCTGCTGAACAACCAGCCATGCGGCGCAAAAGCCACGCGCAAAAGTCGATCGTCGCCAGGAACACCCGGCGCCTCGCGTCTCTTTGAAGTGACAGGGATCATCGACCACCGCCCGCCCTGTTTAGGAGTATATGACGCATGCCCCGCAAGATCGTGACGCCGGCTGCCCTTCGTGCTTTTCAACAGGAGGCTGAGAGGATGGCCAGGCTCTCGCCTTTCACCGCCGACCGCGACCGGTTCAACAGGATCGCACAGCGCTACCGCGAAGAGGCGGAAAAGCCGGCTTAGACGGTCGATTTCCTTTCTCCCGGACGGCGCGGCCGTTTAATCGCCGCTCCGTTGCAAGACAGAAATTCCAATGGCGGAGACCTCTCGCCTGCCGCAGGAACTCGTTTCCGGCCCCTTGGGCCGCATCGCCTGGCGCTTGCTCTGAGGTCTTGATCGGGTCCAGCAGGGTGTTCATCCGGGTGGAGCGTCGCCCGGCGCTGCGAACTTCCCACCCGCTTGTCAGAGGCTCCGGCGAACTCGCGACGCGGGCCAAGGCGCGGCGCTGAGGCGTCGTGCGCTCGGCACGCACGGGGCAGAGGCGAAACCGATCCCTGACCTGCCTCGCAACATCCGTACGCGCCGCCCGGGACCCGTCTGGCCCAGTCCGGCATGAGATGCGGCGCGGCCCCCAAAAAACTCAGGGATCGGAGCCGGCCAGCAGAGGCTCCCTCACGGCAGGCCGCTTGCTTCGACCTGGCTCAGGGATCGCTCCATCCCATGACCCGAACGTGCGCCTGCGGTTTCGCACCGGAGGAAAACACCATGGTCGCGCGCTTTTCACCGCGCCCCGGCACGTAGTCCAGGCTGGCCCGGGCCCGCTCCCCTTCGGCTTCGCCTTCTATCTCGACAGCGGCCGCCGTCATGTCGCCCTTGTTGAGCACCCTGACCTCCACAGCCCAACCCGATGCGACGCGCCGGGGAGCCTCTGTTCTGACGGAGAGGTCCGGCGGCGTCTGAGGGGCGAATGCGGACCGAGCGAGCACCACGATTGCGGCCAGGGTGACGACGAGACCCAGGAGGGCGCACAAGCCCTGCAACCGGGATGGCGCCCCCTCATCGGATTTTCTGCGGCTCTTCATCCTGGGCATCATCCTCACACCAGAAGCCGGGCGGCTGCGGCCCCCAGAGCGGCCGGGAAGGCCAGGACGATCACATTGGCCATGACAGCCCCCGCCCCGTGCCCATCGACAGCGGCGAAGGCCCACAGCATGGCGAAGCTCGCCGCCAGACAGAGGGCGTAGCCTGGCAGGGTGAAGTGCAGGAAGGCGCGAAGCGGCGTTTCCTTCTCTTCCTGACCTGCAAAGCCTGCTTCGAAGACGATGACGTGCAACAGGACCATGGAGACGACCATCAGGCCCAGAGCGCCCAACGGCGTGGTCAGATAGGCGATCAGTCGCATTTCCTCGGTCGGCGCGAGATTCATGGCGAAATAGAGCGCGCCTGCCAGCATGAGAAAGAGCTCGCCGGGATAGGAGGCCTCGTCCTCGCCCCCCTCATTTTCGTCGCCGGAAAGCTGGCGGCGCGCCGCCAGCGCGCCAAGAGCCGCCGGCGCCGCCTGAAGGGATATCTGCCCGGTCGCCGACGTCAGGGAAGCGTAATCAAGGACATTGAACAGAGCCAGGAGTGCGGCGGACGTCACATAGCCGACGGCGAGCGCGACCAGGGTGTCCAGGGTGTTGTTCATCAAACCCCTGCGGGCCGAGAAGCCCGCGTAATGCGCCAGACCGTAAAGCACCGGCAGCGCCCCGAGCACGAAGGCGAGACGTCGAAACGGGGGCGCGGACACGCCCAGCGCCCACATCTCCATCGTCATCAGGAGGGGCAGACTGAACAGCAGGGCCCCGCCGAAGGCGCGGCCGAGATCCGCGAGATAGCTCAGCTCCGATTTGGCCCCGTGGACTGCGGCTTGCATCCTTCCCCCTCATCCCTGGCGTCGTGCTTGGATGCGATCCGCCCTCCGCGAGCAGTCGCCGAACCGCGCAGCCCCAGCGTGCTTGGAGCCAACGTCGATCCAGCCTTACCGTTCCTCCCTGCCGACAACCTGGCTTCGGGACTTCTCAGCCGATCCCCGCGCCGCCCGTCACGCCCCAAACCTCGCCGGTGACGAAGCTGGCTTCCTGCGACGCCAGAAGCACATAGACAGGCGCGATCTCCACAGGCTGGCCGGGACGACCGAAGGCGCTGTGGGCGCCGAACTGCTCGACCTTGTCCTGGGGTTGGCCTCCGCTAGGCTGCAGGACCGTCCAGAAGGGGCCGGGTGCGACGGCGTTCACCCGAACCCCCTTCTCGATCATCTGCTTGGCCAAGGCTTTGGTGTAGGCCACGATCCCCGCCTTGGTCGTGGCGTAGTCCAGCAGAATGTCCGACGGCTCATAGGCCTGAATCGAAGCTGTGGTGATAATGGCCGCGCCGGGCTGCAGATGCGGCTCGGCCGCCTGGCACAGCCAGTGCATGGCATAAAGATTGGTCTTCATCGTCGCATCGAAATCCTCGGTCGTCACCTCGGACACCTTCTCGCGAAACTGTTGATGTCCGGCGTTGACGACGAGAATGTCCAGCCCCCCGAACGCCTCGACGACGCGCTCGACCATGGTCGCGTTCCACGCCTCGTCGCGGATGTCGCCCGGCAGCGCCAACGCCCTGACCCCGGCTTTCTCGATCACGGCGACCACCTCACGGGCGTCCGCCTCTTCGGACGGAAGATAGCCGAACGCGACGTCGGCGCCCTCGCGGGCGAAGGCGATGGCGGTCGCCCGCCCTATGCCGGAATCTCCGCCCGTGATCAGGGCCTTGCGCCCCTTTAGTCGATCATGGCCCACATAGCTGTCTTCGCCATGATCCGGCCTGGGGCTCATGCGGCCCGCCAGCCCCGGCTCGGGCTGGGGCTGGCGGGGAAAAGGCGGTCGCGGGTACTGTCGGCGGGGATCCTGCATGGAGAGGCGATCGGACATCGGGGAATCCTTTTGAGAAGGCGCGACGTCAGGCGGCGCGCGGAAACATGCCGAATAATGCCCCCGCTGCACGGCGCGTTCCGCTGCCCAGACCCGTCGCATGACCGCGGCGGAACTCAGGCTTGGCGACTGTCTCGGTCTCCATCGTCTTCGGGTGGCGGGCGTCTTCACTGCGGGAGACCTCGTTGAAGGCCTGGGTCAGGTCGGCGCAGCCATGGGCCACGGCGCCGTGGCGGCCACCGGGGCGCACAACTGGCTGCGCGAGCAGGGCCAGGCCACGCTCCAGCGCAAAAAAGCCGGGCGTTGACGCGCTGCCGCCTGCTGAGGCGATAGCGCACGCACCCGAACCCGAGGAACAGCAGATGGGGCCTGACGTTGCGGCCGTATGAGTGAACTTCTCGCCAACATCGTCGGCTCGGCCGCCGCCGTCTGCTCCGTCACCAGCTTCGCGCCCCAGGGCGTCAAGATCTGGAGGGAGAAAGACGCCTCGGCCGTGAGCCTGAAGACCTATGGACTGACCGTCACCTGCTTCGTCCTCTGGGTGATTTACGGCGTCCTGATCCAGGCCTGGCCCGTGACCATCGCAAACGCCTGCGCCCTGGCCATGGCGTCGGGGGTGCTATTCATGAAGTGGCGCTTCAGGGACAGTGGTCCCCGCGCTCGCGAGCCGAGCGCGCCAGGCGCCCCCCCGGCCTTAGGGGCCGATCCGGACGAGACGCCTATGCAACATAAGGTCTCCATGGAGCATGGCCCGAAGAAATAATTTTGAAGCCGCCTCAAACTCGACGCCAAAGAAACACGGGAAGAGTTGTCGGCGAGCTTCTGATGGAAGGACGCGGGCCCATGATGACAGACCGTATGAGAACCTGCTGATGACCAGCATCGGCGTCCTAGCCAGGCCTTGCCAGACCGTCCCTCTTCACGTCCTGCGGTCGAGGTCCTCCACGAGTCCATCCTCGGACCCGGCGCGGCCTGCCGGGCGACCCTGACCCGAACCAGAGCCGTTATATCGAGGCTGCGATCAACGGCGTTCTGGTAGGTTGCCTCTATCTGCCCAACGGGAATCCCGCGCCTGGTCCCCGGTTTGAGTACAAGCTCGCCTGGGCGGAAGCCTTCCTCGCTCACGCCGCCGGGCTGATTGAGACCGGCGCGCCGGTGGTCCTGGCGGGCGACTACAACATCATCCCGACCCCGGCGGACGTCTACAAGCCTGAGCGCTGGACAGATGACGCCCTTTTTCGACCCGAGGCGCGCCACGTCTTCAGCCGCCTGCTCGACCAGGGATGGACAGACGCCCTGCGCCTGCACCACCCGCAGGAAGTTCTCTTCACCTTCTGGGATTACTTCCGGAACGCCTACGCCCGTAACGCGGGACTGCGCATCGACCATCTACTCGTCAGCCCGTCCCTCGTTGATCGCCTCCGCGCCTCCAGCGTCGATCACGAGGTCAGAGGTTGGGAACGATCAAGCGACCACGCTCCGACCTGGATCGAGATCGCACCCTGAAGCCACCCGCCATCGGCCCGGATCAGACGGACAGGCTCTTCTCAATTTGGCGAAACAGCGTGAAGGCCCGAGCATCGTCCAGAGCGTCGATATCGACGCCGGCCGTGAGATCAACCAGGAGATCAATCACAGTCCCGCAGGCCGCGCTGTCGGTCGGCGCCTCCGACTGCACCCAGGCCGCAATGGCCGCGAGCGTGCGCAGCGCTTCCTGATCGGTCATGGGACTGCCCTGAAGGGCGGCAGCGGCGGCGATCTCGCGCATTTCCCACAAGGCCTTGCGACAGGCGTTCGGGTCCTCTTCTCGTTCGTTCCGCGCACTCGCGGCGACTGCCGTCGGCGCCACGGCGCTCACAACCACTTGGAACAGCACCTCGCCCCGACATGAAAAGACGGTCATCCGCACCTCGCGCGAAATCCAGAAACCGAGTCCGTCATCCCGAAGAAGTTGGCCCAAGGTGCGAACCGCTCGACCTGGGCCTCCTGCATCGAGGCAAGCTTCGATTCCCACCTGATCCTTGCGCCCTCAGGCCCCGCGTCGGACTCGAATAAGAAGCTCAGCATCTTGCCCTGAAGCTTGCCCGCTTCCGACCTCAGCGTGACGAAGGCGCGGCGTCGATCCCCGGAGCGCCCTCCGAGCTCTCGCGGTTATCCGGACGCCCGCGTGCATCCAGGGACGTCGTGGTCGCCTCATCCTGGAAGGGAGCGGCGTCTTCGACCTGCGCCCCGTTGTCGACGGGCGCGGCGGCGAAGGGGCCCGCCCAGAAGGCCCAAACCAGGGCGAAACCGACGGCCGTCAGCAGCAGCCCGCCCAGAAGAACCGCCATGATCCGCGACCCTCTTCGACCCTGGCGGACGTACTGAGCCTGGACCGAGGCTTCATGGGGGTTCTGGGGCATGTTCGTCCTCGTCATCTCGGATCGCCGGCGAGGAATTCCGCCGGCGGACGCGTCCTCATCGACGCCTCGTGCTGTTCCGGAAAGGCCGCTCACAGGCTCAGAAGACCGAACACGAGCATCAAGACACCGACTGCAGCCGCGCATCCGTACCAGAAGCGCGGCGTGAGGCGCGGCCCTCCGGGCTGGAATACAGGCTCGGTCGGGAGAGGATCTGACGGTCCGTCATCGGCAGGGACGACCGAACGCGCGCCTCCGGCCTCCTCGTCGGCGCCGGCCGGAGCCATGCCGGGATCAAAAATTGGCCTGGCGTCGTGGCCGCGGCGACGCCACTGGGCGTCCTTTTCCTGAAGGGGGTGGGGCATGAGATCGGAATCCATGGCGCGACCCCACGGTTCCTGTTCGGTGGTCGTGGGTCCGGCGGGCGACACTGGGACGGCGCGCTCCTCGCCCACATGGTGTTCGAAACGCCCGCTTTCGACCTCCGTGCGGGAAAACACCTCTTCCTGACCGTCGATCAACAGTTCGTCCGCCAGATCGGCGGGCGCCTCGGTCTCGTCTTCCTGATCGACCGGCCCCGGACCGCCCGGGGCGGGTTGATCCCCCGCTGTGCGCTCCGTGCTGCGTACCCCGGTCCTACCGGCCCTTTGGTTCCTGACCATGGTTCTGCGCCTTTTGTTCAATGGGTTCCCACGAGAACAATCCCTCGCCGCGCTCTCAGGTTCAGGCTGCGCTGCCATAGACAGACCCTTCGGACAGGACGGGCGGATAGGCGCGGCGGGATCCTCCAACTCTGACCGGTACTGGTCTTAGCGGAACAAGGAGGAGCGTCCGCGCGATTGACCGGCATCGTACGGAGGAAAGACCATGAAAGTCGTCAATCTCATCACCCTTCTTCTGGTGATCATCGGCGCTGTGAACTGGGGCCTTGTGGGCGCCTTCGATTTCAATCTCGTTTCGACCCTTTTCGGCGACGGCTCCGCAGTCGCCCGCGGCGTCTACATTCTTGTGGGGCTTTCGGGTCTCTGGCAGCTGGCGCCCTTCGCCCGGGCATTCCAGATCGATGAGCCCCTCGCTGAAGCTGGCCGTCGCCCTGCCCGCTGAACCTCCGCCGAGACGGGCCGCGTCCAGTCCGGGATGCGGTTCGGCCAGACATGCCAGGGACTAGCCATGATCTACTTCTGTTTCATCGAGGGTGACGGTCAGCATGATGTCGAAATGACGCTGCTGGAAGCCGTCGAGGACGGCCCAGCGATGCAGGAGGCCAGAGCTCTCCATTTCGGCGGTCGGACCGGTTACGTCTTCGACGGTGATCGTTCTGTCGGATCCGTGGAGACCTCCCGAGAGCCGGCGCCGGAGGAGCCCTTCTTCGGCAGGATCGATCGCGAACCGTTCGGTGCGCCTTTCTCGCCAGACTCAGACGCCTGACCGGTCGATGGCCGTCGCTTGGGCTCAGATCTCTCCCGGTCCCTGCCGAACAGGCCGGATCGACGGCCCGACGCCGACAACCGATCATTCGGGAACGACCCGCGCCTTGAGAAGCAGGGCGCCGCAGCCTTAGTTCGACTCGGCGACACCGCGTCGTAGAAGATCGATCTCCGGCCTCATCACGTCATCGCGAAGCGGGTTCTTTTTCCCTCAAGCGAGGTCCTAACGCCCAGCGTCACAATCAGACACGCTTCAAAAGCGTTGCTCCGGCTCCACGTCCGCCAGCAAGGACGTTCCATCCTTCGCTAGCCTGTTCCAGCCCGCCGCCATGGTGGCTGGTCAGACCGATCAAGCACGGCTCCAGTCGAAGCATCCGGCAAGCAAGCCACAAGCGGGTGTCGGATGAAGCCCCTGTGCCGCTGCCTGCTCATCCAGACCCGAGGCGTGCGGACGAAGACGCTTCTCGAGCAATTCTGCGTTCGGGCAGATCAAGGACGCCATCTGGATGAAGAGTCCGCCCCGCCTCCGTCGAGGAACGCGCGGCGGCCGACCACTAACACTGGCGATCGCGCCGGCAATTCAGAAACAGCTAATTCGCCCGCTGGTCGAGCGACACACGCCCGATGTCGCGTGGGTCAGGGACGCCGACAACGGCAGTCTGGGATGCAGCGACTGAGGCCCGCCCGTGACGAGGCTAGTGGGGTCTATGCGATGGCTCGCAAGAGATCAGCAGGCGCCTCCAGATAGTCTGGCTCGAACTCGCCAAGGGCCGCCAACCCCGCCAGGTCCGGCAGGCGCACCCTACCCCCGGACATTTCGATCAACCCTTGCTCTCGCAGTTCTCCCATGATGCGGTTGACGTGTACTGCGGACATTCCAAGCATGTCCGACATCTCCGTCTGGGTCACGGGAAGTCGGAAACCGTCGCCGTCTGTCAGCCCCACGATCTCCATCCTCATGAAAAGTTCGCAGAAAAAACGGGCGAACCGCTCCCTAGCGTTCTGCACACCCAGGGACAGCACCCATTCGCGGCTGATCGCCCCGTCGATGAGGGTTTCTTGCCAGAGGCTGCGCATCAGCTCCGGTTCTTCACGGATCAGCCGGTCGAGCGCTGAATGAGAAATGCCGGCCGTTCGGCAGTCGGTCAGGGCGATAAGGCCCTGGGGCTGTCGCTTTTTCAGCAGGGAGCCAAGGTTTACAAAGTCTCCGGGAATACAGATTTTTGTGAACTGACGCCGCCCATCAGCCAATAGGCGGTAGCGCGCGCAGAAGCCTGACGTCAGGAACAAGCAGGTCGATGCGTGCGCGCCCTCTACGACCAGATCCTCCTTCGCAGAGGCCAGTCGCGACGAAGAGAAAGCCTGTGACAGCCGATTAACGGCCCGCGCCGGGACATCCCGGCGAGTGCGGAGCTTCGCGAACAACAGTCCATAAAGATCATGATCGGACATTCTCGACTCCCTACTGGCAGAGTGCGCTGACGCGCCATGGCCTCATCTGGTTCGCCTCTTGCTTGGATCGACGCCGTTGGACGGCGCGTCACGGTAACGTCGTCGGCTCTGAAGTGTTTCTTCCGCACTTCAACCTCCGCCAGCCCGAAGTCAGCGTCGGTGACTTAGGCGCCCATCGAGATCCTCGCGACCGGAGGTCAGGCCCGGTCGAGGCGATCAATCGCACCGGCAGGAGGCCCTGCGGCTTCATCATAATCCCCCCCTGGCTGAGAACTTGGCGGCGAGTCCGGCGAGCGCCGTACAGTCAATCGCTACGGGTTCAGCCCGCGCTTCACCTGGATCCAAGTCAGGGGCGTCAAGACGGCCGCGGCTGAGGGCCGCCGCAAGTCCCTCATGCTCCTGTAGGCGGCGAGCTTGGGGGTCGTCGTCCCATCCTCCGGCTTGTCCGTCGGCTGGAACACCCGGTCTCGCCTCTTGATCCTGTCACCCCCGCCAAAAACTCCTTCGGCTCTGGAGCATTTTGCGGCCCAGAAAATGATCTGGCGAAGCGGCGGGCGGCGCTGGCGGGTGGAGGTGAACCGCGTCCTTCCAGGGGGCCGAGCGTTCGCGCGACGGCGCGCTCGCGGCATCACGCTCGGACGGACGGGCGGCTGATCAGCGTGTGAGACCCGGCGACCACAGCGGCCTCGACGTTCCGAGAGGCTCAGCACTGGGCTCTGCTGCGACATCGACAATGCGCCGGAAGCGCTCATTTGCGACTAATTCCCAGCCGGACTCGCCCGTGATCAGAGACCCGCTCGCTGCAGACGATCCTGGTCAAGGACGCATCTAGGCCAGAACCGATGGAGACGAGGAAAGTCGCGCCCCCGTCCCTCCTGAAAAGGAGCAGTTCTAAGACCGGAGCCCGACCCATGGTCTGGAAAGGAACCATCCTGTTCAACAAACCGTCTGTGTGGCGGGGGCCGGTCAGGAGCAGGGTCATGACATCTGAGCAATCCCATGGGCGGGCGCGTAACGCCGCGACGCCTGGCGGCAAGCCCGAAGCAGCCGAATCCGACAAGGCCGTGATGCGGGTGGGTCGCGAGTCCCGGCGGCGCGCCGGTCCGGACGGCCCGGACGCGACGGTGGTCGGCGACACCTTCAAAGCGTCCCCCGGTCAGGGGCGCGCAAAAGAACCCGACGGAAAAAGGCCTGGGGCGCGTCCGCCAAATGGATGACCGCCCTGCGCCGCCGTTGAGCCCCGAAGCCGTCTCCGGGCCGCGAGACGGCGACCTGCCGGCCTATCTCGGCAACGGCCTGATTGGCCTGAGGGTTCGCGAGGTCCCCCTCTTCGCCGGCATGGTCCTTGTCAGCGGCCTGAGCGGCGCCCATCCGGAGCGCGGGATCGAGGCGGCGGCCGCCGCCCCCTATCCGTTGTCCGGCGATCTGGCGATCGACGGAGTCTGGATGAGCGAGCAACCCTGGGCCGTCGGCGATCTCCGTCAGTCCTACGACTTCGCGACCGCCGAGCTCCACTCCGCCTTCAGTTTTCGGGTCGGGATGCGGAGCCTTTCAGTTGAGGTCGTGACCTTCGCCAGCCGCACGGCCCCCTCGATTGTCGCCCAGGAGGTCCGGGTTGCGGCCGACGGCCCCTGCGAGGTGAGGTTCCGGTCTGTCGTATCGATCGCCGGACTGACCGGACGGGTCGCACGACGGCGCACGGAAACGCCCGGCGAACCCGAACCTGTCTGCGACGGCAGCCTCTTGTGGGAAACGGCCGAAGCGCTCAGTCAATGCGGCCTGGCCCTCGCCACCGAAGCTCCGGGGTCCGCTCGACGAGAGATCCTGACCTGGAGCGACGCCGGTCCCCTCTGCACGGAATATGAGACCCGACTGACTTCAGGTAGACCTGCGAGATTCCGGCAACTGGCGGCTCTGGTTCCCTCCATCCTCCATGCTCGGCCCGACGAGGAAGCGGTCAGGCGCGTGGCGCGGGCGGCCAGGGACGGTTTTGACGTCCTGAGACGTTGTAACCACGCAGCTTGGGAGGAGATATGGGAAGGTCGGATCGTCATTGTCGGCGCAAGTGCGCGACACCAGTCGCTTATCGACGCCGCCTTCTACTACCTGAACGCCTCCGCCCACCCCGCTTCGCCGGCCTCCACCTCGATTTTCGGTCTCGCGACCTGGCGGGACTATCACTACTACTACGGCCATGTGATGTGGGACGTGGACGCCTTCTGCTTGCCGCCCCTGATCCTCATGCAGCCGGACGCGGCGCGCGCCATGCTGGCCTTCAGGGGCCGAGGACGGCCTGCTGCGGCGGCCAATGCGCGTCTCTCCGACCGCCAGGGGCTGCAATACCCCTGGGAAGCCGCACCCGGCACAGGCCAGGAGGCGTCGCCCGGGGCCGGGGACGCCGCCCATCATGAAGACCATGTCTCCCTGCATGTAGCTCGCGCCTTCTCCCTGTTCGCCGACGCTACGGGCGACCAGAGATTTCTCGAGGAAGAAGCCTGGCCGGTCCTCAGCGGGGTGGCCGACTGGTTCGTGAGCCGGGTGAGCCGGACAGACCGCGGCTGTGAGCTTCTGCGTTCCATGGGACCGGCCGAGGTTCCCTCGCCTCCGGACAACGACGCCTTCAGCCTCATGGCCGGTGCGGACGTGCTTCGGCGCGCCCTGCGGACCGCCGAGCGCCTGCGACGGGCCGCGCCCGACGCCTGGAAGGCGGTTCTCGCCGACCTCTATCTACCGGTACGCTCCGACGGGGTCATCGCCGCCCATGACGACTATGACCGCCGCGAAGAAAAGGGCGCCACCCCCTCCCCCCTCGCCGGCCTCTTCCCCTATGACTATGCGGCCTCACCCTCCTTGAACCGCAAAACGCTGGCCTTCTACCTGAAGCTCTGGCCCGACTATGTCGGATCGCCCATGCTGCCCGCGCTCTACAGCGCCTGGGCGACAATGGCCGGCGACCGGGACCTGGCGCTCAGGCTCTTTGAGGAGGGTTTCGCCGCCTACGACCGGCCCCGGTTTCATCAGTGTCTTGAATACAGGCTGGACCGGGCTCAGGGCCCCGCAGCCGGCCCGTTCTTCGCCAACCTCGGCGGCATGCTTCTCGGTCTCTGCTACGGGCTGACCGGACTGGTGGTGGACGACGGCGAGCCGGAATCCTGGCCCCGCCGCCCCATCACCCTGCCGACGGGCTGGGAAGCTGTCAGGATTGAGCGTCTCCGCGTAAGAGGCCGCTCGGCGCGGCTTATCGCGCGACAGGGCGCCGAGCGCGCCGAGCTGTCCTTTTTCTGATGGCAGGACGTCGCCGCCGGCTAGCGACGCGTTTCGAAGCCTCGCCCGTCCGCCGCCTGCAGGCCTCCTGCGCCCGGTCCGCATCGAAGACGGAAGGCCAGGGTGGAAAACACCTCTCCGCTCCGACCGTCCTGAATGGCGACGCCTGTCAGCCCCTGAGCCTCGAATGACGCCGCCAGGCGCAGAGCGGCGCAGTCATCGGAGACGCAGGTGGCGAGGTCTTTCTCCCCGACTTCATAGGTGACCAGGTAGGGCATTGATCGCTTCCAGTTTCCGCCTCCTTTGACAAGCGCCCTCGCCGGGCGGCGTCTCCCTGTGTCGCAAGCCCGACACAGGCGCGCTCCAGGAAATGCGCGTCCCGACCTGGAGCGGCGGGCCTCTCTAAAGACAGTGACGAAGAACGTGCGCCTTACCCTGCGGAGCAGTATCGCAGGCGGCAAGGGTTAGGCCTGCATATCGCCCTGGTCTTCTGGCCCATGAGCGGTAGGCCGGCGAAGCTCGGCAGGCGCGTTTGATCTCTGCGGACTGGCCTGCCGTCTCCTGGCAAGCTGGCTCGCCTGTCAGGCCAGGGTCCTGAAGGTGATGGAATAGCGCATGGCCGCCATCGGCGAGATTGAATGCTCCCACTCTCTCCGCGCGTCTCCGGACAGCCGATAGGCTGATCCGGGCTCCAGAAGGGCGTTTGACCGACGCCACCCAGCCTCGGCCTTCCGGCGCAGGCGCATGACGCAGGGCGCGAGAAAGGAGACGCCGAGGATCTCCCCGTAGACCGGCCTGTCGCGGTGCCAGCCGATCCCGGCGCCGGGCGCATATTGGTTGACCAGAGCCTGGACGAAGGCCTCCGGCTCAAGGTCGAGCCGTTCGGTCAGACGCCCCAGGAGCCCCTTCAGGAAATCCGGCCAGGGATCGGCTGCTTCCAGCCTGCCCCGTTCCAGATCATAGCGGCGCCCGAAGGCCACGATCTGTCTGAAGCCCTGGTATCCCATGTGCTCATAGGGTCTGAAGCTCAACCGCTGCAGTTGCTCGACCACCGCCGCTTGCTCGAATGCCGACAGGACATCCGGCCAATAGTCGAAGCCCGGAGGCACGGCAGGCTGAGGCGCGTGCCCGAACAGGTCCGCCTGGAGCATGGCGGTCACAGCGCCAGCTCGCCCGGACAAGCCCTGGAAGGCGTCCCCGGCGACGCCTTCTCCAGATTGGACAGGGTCACGCCGACAAGCCGTACGCCCCTGGTCGGCGGATAGAGGGATCGCACCAGCAGTCGGGCGATCTCGCGCAGGCGCGCCTTCGAGGCGACCGGCTCATTGAAGGAGCGGCTCCGGGTCGATTGCTGGAAGTCCGCCCATTTGACCCTCACCGTCACGGTTCGGCCCAGCGACCCGGCCTTTTCGCACCAGGCCCAGACATGGTCCGCCATCTCGTCCAACGCGGCTTCGATCGCCGATGGGTCGACCAGGTCGCTGGCGAAGGTGGTCTCCGATCCGCTCGACTTGCGTTCCCGATCTGGATTAACCGGGCGGAGATCCTGGCCCCGCGCTATGCCGTAGTACCAGGCGCCGGACTTGCCGAAGTGATGCTGAAGGAAGGTCAGGGACTGACGCTTCAGGTCCGCGCCGGTCTTGATGCCCAGGCCGTTCATCTTCTCCGCCGTCACCGGCCCGACGCCGTGGAAACGCTTCACCGGCAAGGCCTCAACGAAGGTCTCCCCTCGCCCCGGCGGGACCACGAACTGGCCGTTCGGCTTGCGCTGGTCCGAGGCCAGCTTGGCCAGGAACTTGTTGTAGGACACCCCGGCCGAGGCCGTCAGACCGGCCTCCTCGAAGATGCGCGCGCGAATCTCCTCCGCCGTCGCCGAGGCCGTCGACAAGCCCCGGATATTGGCGGTGACGTCGAGATAGGCCTCGTCGAGGGACAGGGGTTCGATCAGGGGCGTGTAGTCTGCGAAGATGGCGTGGATCTGCGCCGAGACGGCGCGATAGACCTCGAACCGGGGCGGTGTGAAGATCAGGTCCGGGCACTTCCGCAGGGCCGTGCTTGAGGGCATGGCCGAGCGCACCCCGAAGCGGCGCGCCTCATAGCTGGCGGCGGCGACCACCCCGCGCGAGGCGGCGTGGCCTACGGCGACGGGACGGCCGCGCAAGGCAGGATCGTCCCTCTGCTCCACCGAGGCGAAGAAGGCGTCCATGTCCACATGGATGATCTTGCGAGGCGCGGCGACGTCCATGCGCCACGCCTAGCAGAAAGAGAACAAAGCCGGAACTGATATCCTGCCCGTCAGCAGCCGCTCCACACCACGCAACCAAGGCGCCCGCCCGGACAAGGGACCGAAACGGGTTCCGCCAAGGCTGCCAGGGCCCGCTGCCGGACAGTAGGAACACGGCGTCATGCCGACGGTTCGACAGGCGTGGACCAACAAGAGGGAGACACGTTGATGGACCGAGATAAGGACGCCGATCGCTGGGGTGGCCCGGGCTCAAGTCACCAGAACCGGCAGGCCCCGCAGCCCGATCCCGTCGTGAAGGACGCCGAAGATCCCGATCATCTGTCGCCCCGCAGCCAGGTATCTGGCGGCGGAGGCGAGAAGGATGTGCACAAGGGCCATTCGGCCGAGGCGCGTTCGACACGGCAGGCGTCCAGCGAGGAGAAGCGCCATGAACGCGACAATCGCCAGTAAACGCCTCGGTCCTTCGAGCGACGAAGCCCGCTGGGCCCGTCGCCTGAGCCCGGACTAGCCCGACCGCCTGCCTTCATCCGACCGCGTCGAGCCGCAAGGCTCCGCCATCGAGGCCCGTCTCCACCGGAGACGGGCCTTCGTCCTGTTCGCCGCCGATGCGGACGCCCCCGAGGCGGCTCAAGGTTTGAGGACGACCTTGGTCCACTCATTGGGATTGTCGTGGAAGTTCTTGTAGGCGGTCGCCGCCTCCTCCAGGGGAAGGCGATGGCTGATGAGGTCGGTCGTGTCGATCTTGCCGTCCATCACGAGCTTCAGTAGTTCCGGCAGGTATTTCTGCACATGGGTCTGACCGGTCTTCAGGGTCAGGCCCTTCTGCATGAAGGCGCCGATCGGCAGCTTGTCGCCAATCCCGCCATAGACACCCGGCATGGAAATACGGCCGCCTTTGCGGCAGGCCATGATGGCCTCGCGCAGGACGTGCTGGCGGTCTGTGCCCAGTTTGGTCTCCTGCTTGACCGCATCGATGATGTTGTCCGGGGCGAAACCGTGCGCCTCCATGCCTACGGCGTCGATGCAGGCGTCGGGGCCGATCCCCGCCGTCATCTCCTTGAGCGCCTCAAGCACCTTGACCTCATGATAGTTGAGCACTTCGGCGCCGTTCTGCTTGGCCAGGGCGAGACGACGTGGATGGTGGTCTATGGCGATGACCCGGCCCGCCCCCATGAGGATGGCGCTCTTGATCGTGAACAGGCCGACAGGGCCGCAACCCCAGACCACGACGGTGTCGCCCGGTTCGATGCCGGCGTTTTCCGCCGCCATCCATCCGGTGGGGAGAATATCCGAAAGAAAGAGCACCCGTTCATCCTCGACGCCATCCGGCACGACGATGGGACCGAAGTCCGAATAGGGAATGCGCGCATACTCGGCCTGCCCGCCCGCGTATCCACCGGTCAGGTGCGAGTAGCCGAACAGCCCCGCTGTGGGGTACCCATAGGCGACCTCGGAGGCATCCGACTTGTCGGCCGGATTGGAGTTGTCGCAGGCGGAATACTGCTCCTTGCCGCAGAAAAAGCACTGGCCGCAGGCGATGACGAAGGGCACCACCACCTTCTGCCCGATCCGGAGGCTCGTATTGCCCCGCCCCACCTCGACCACCTCACCCATGAACTCGTGGCCGAGAATATCGCCGCGATGCATTCCAGGGATGACGCTGTCGTAAAGGTGGAGGTCGGAGCCGCAGATGGCAGTGGCGGTGATCTTGATGATGGCGTCGCGCGAGTTGACGATCTCGGGATCGGGGACCGTGTCCACCCGAACATCGTGTTTGCCGTGCCAGGTCAGTGCGCGCATGGGATTCGTCCTTAATGATCAGCCGCGGGGCGCGGCGGCGGGAGCCTGGGAGGTGGAAACCTCACCCGTCTCCATCAGCTGTTTGAAGCGGCGAAGTTCGCGTCGGGCCTGGATGCGCGGTTCGCGCTGCATCACCTTGGCCACGAGCTTGCCCACGGCGCCGGCGGGCGGGTCATAACTGATCATGACGCGGACCTCGGTCCCTCTCCCGAAGGCGTTGTCGCGGAACTCGACCCAACCCTCGTGATCGACGTCCGCCGCTTCCGTAGAGCGCCAGGCGATTTTCTCGCCCGGCCGGTCTTCCACGATCTCGGTTTCCAGGTCGACATCCATCCCGCCGGGCCCGGCTATGACCCAGTCGCGTCCGTCACTGCTGACGGACCGGACATTGGCCATGAAAAGAGGAAGATTCCGGAACTCGCGCCAGAAGGCGTAGAGCTCGGACCGTGGCCGGTTGATCATGACGGCCTGGATGGACGAGGCGGCATGATCCCCGTCGTGGACGTCGTCGTCCAGATATCCTGTCGACGCCATGTCCGCGTCAGTGCTTGTCGGCTGCGTCTGCATTGGTTCTCTCCGGTTCTGGGGAGGCGCGACCGCCTCCAGCGATCAAAGTTTCTCGCGCGCCCTGGCCAGGTCGAGGACGAGCCTGCTCCGGGCCTGGTCAAACCGCGCTTTTTCTTCGGCGGCTCGCGCTTCAAGGTTTTCCATTTCTGCGCGAACAGCTTGCGCACTGTCGGCGTAGGCCCGCTCGAGCGTTTCCAGGTCGTCTGCGAGGCGCTCGACGCGACGTTTCTCGGCGGCGGTCGGGCCCTTGCGCGCCCTCACTCGCGCCGCTCGGGGGCCGGCCTTGCCGATATCGACGGTCAGCCCCCGCTCGAC
>CAYRLW010000031.1:0-42498 GCA_964425215.1 uncultured Treponema sp. | reverse complement strand
GCCAAAAGGGGTAATCCGGTTTGGGAACCCCCTGGTAACTGCCGTCCACCACCAGCGTCCGGCCGCCCTGGACGATCCGGTCGTACTGTCCCGACGGCAGGAGCATCGTAAGGACGCCGGAAAATATCATCAATAAAAGAATAATCAGCGCCGATACGACAAAGGCCTTAAGACCGATTTTGATTGCGCTGGCCTTCTCCCTGCGGTCCCTGTTCCCGTTATCCCGGATGACCGTTTTTTTGATGCTTGTAGGTTCCTTCATACCCCTTCCTTTATTTTTCCCGCGTTTTTACGCTACAGGGTCCGCAATAGCTCGGTGTACCAGCGGATTCCAGCCTCCAGGTTTTCCAGGGATATCCGTTCGTCGTGTCCGTGGATCCGGGCCAGTTCCTGGGAGTCTAAAACCAGGGGCCCAAAACGGTAGACCGCGTCGCAGAGCTCCGCGTAGTGCCGCGAATCGGTGGTCGCGGTTACCAGGAAGGGAAGTGCCGTCGCGTCGGAAAAAACGGTGGAAATAGCGGAGGTGATTTCCTGCCAACCGGGGCCCTTTCCGCCGGCCACGTCGGCCCTGGATCCTACGGGGTCGTTTGCAGTCCTCAGGGGACTAACGGCAACGGAAACCCGGGGATCGTGGATTACCTTCTTTACGTAGGCCACCGCGCTGTCCACGGTCCAAGGAGACAGGAGCCGCAGGTTTAAAATTGCCTGGGCCTCGGAGGGAAGGATGTTGTCCGCGGCGCTTCCCCGTAGCTGGGTCATGGCTACCGTGGTCCGCAGGAGGGCCTTCGTTTCGGCGCTCGTAGCCGCCAGGGTGAAAAAGAGAGGGCCCAGGCCTCGAGCCCCCTTCATAATCCAGGATACCGGGGGGCGGTAAAAATCCGCCAGGGATTTAAAAAAGGATTCCACCGGGACGGTCAAATGGTAGGGGAAGGGCTTTTTCCCCAGCCGAACCAGGGCCTGGGCTAGGATAGCCACGGCCTGTTCCTCTGGCGGCCGGGACGCGTGCCCCGGAGCTTGGGATACCGATAGCTGAATATCTAAAAATCCCTTTTCTTCCACCCCAATCAGGGCTAAGGGCTTATCAATACCCTTCAGAATCCCCCGGGTAACGATGCTTCCTTCGTCCAGAGCCCAGGAAAAACGGAGGCCCCGTTCCTTGAACCAGGCCGCGGTGTTTTTAGCCCCCCTATGCCCGGACCGCTCTTCGTCCCCCCCAAAGGCCAACCAGATATCCGCACGGGGAGAAAACCCCTCGGATACCAGGGCTTCCAGTCCCTCCATACAACTAATCAGGGTGTTTTTGGTATCCAACGTTCCCCGGCCGTAGATGAATCCATCTCGTAACTCCGCAGAAAAGGGGTCCACGGTCCATTTTTCCCGTTCCACAGGGACCACGTCGTAGTGGGACAAAAGGAGGATGGGCTTTTGCGTCGCCCCTTCCGTTCCAGGCCATCGGTAGGCTACCCCAAAGGGACTCAAGGGATACCGTTCGGCTACCCGATGGAAGTGGGGGTACGCGGTAACTAAATACTTTTGAAAATCCCCCAGTCGCTTTTCCGCTTCCGCTTCCCCCGCAGGATCGGAATCCCCATCGTCGATCCAGCACGTTTGATACTGAATAGCTCTTCTAAAACGGTCAATTACGGTTTGAGATAGCTTTTCCATACCCCATCGTACCATGGGTTCCGTTATTCAAGCTATAGGAACAAAAAAAATCGTCCCGGTGGAAAGAACCCCCAGGACGATTTTTTTTCAAAGGAGGCTCTTTCAAAACTCAGAGAGTTTTGAAAGAGCCTCAAGGGGTTGAGTTTTGCCAAAACCCCTACATGCTACCGTTTGTTCAAATATTTTCGGATATCCAGAGCGACGGCGGCTACGATGATGGCCCCTTTAACGATCTGTTGCCAGTAGGGCGACATGTTGATAAACGTTAAGCCGTAGTTGATGACCGAGAAGATTAACACGCCGATAATCATCCCCGGCACCGTTCCAATACCCCCGTTGATGGATACGCCCCCGACGACACAGGCGGCGATGGCGTCCAATTCGTACATATTGCCGTAATTGTTTGTCGCCCCCCCGGTCCGGGCCGCTTCCAGAGCCCCCGCCAAACCGTACATGGCCCCGGCGAAGGCGTACACGATTAACAGGTTCCGTACCACGTTGACCCCCGAAACCCGGGCCGCCTCCGTATTTCCGCCGATAGCGTAAATGTTTTTTCCAAAGGTGGTTTTATTGTGCAGAACCCAGACGATAAGGGCTATAATCGTCGCGATGATTACGATGTAGGGGATGGAATACACCCCGTCGGGCCCGATATACCCCGAACCGAGGGTCGTGAATCGCTTATCGAGACCCCCGATGGGCTGGGCCCCGTAGGGTGGACGGTCAAAGTAGAGCGAATCGAGTCCGTAGACCGCGACCATGGTTCCCAGGGTCGTAATAAAGGGGGTAACCTTTAGCTTAGCCACGATCAGACCGTTAAGGAGCCCAATTCCCGTAGTGACTACCATGGCGATAACGATGGGAAGCCATAGGGGCAATTCCTGCAGGTTAGGGTACATCCGCCGCGGATAATCCAGGGCCTGTAACAGGGATGCCGAAAGAACCGCCGCCAACCCTACCATGCGGCCCGCCGAAAGGTCCGTACCGCCTGAAATCAGGATTCCGCCGACCCCCAGGGCGATGATTACCCGGGTCGCGGACATGGAAAGGATATTGCGGAAATTCTCTATGGAGAGGAAGGAAGGTTCCTTAATAGCTATGGCAACGATTAAAATAAGAAATACAAAATAAATCGCGTATTGGAGGCTGAAATCTCCAATATTTTTAGCGTTCAGGCGGACCGTGGTCCGCGGGGTACTGTCTTTCATAATCCTTTCTCCCGGTATTAGTTGAATTGTGCGGCGAGCCGCATTATTTCTTCCTGGTTGGTGTTTTTACCCTCCAGTATTCCCGTAACCTTTCCGTCGCACATGACCATGATCCGGTCCGCCATTCCCAAAAGTTCGGGCATTTCGGAGGAGATCATGATAACGGTTTTTCCCCGTTTTGCTAAATCGGCGATAATGGTGTAAATTTCATATTTCGCCCCCACGTCGATGCCCCGGGTGGGTTCGTCCAGGATCAGTATTTCCGGTTCCGTAAGAAGCCAGCGGGCAAAAAGGACCTTTTGCTGGTTTCCCCCCGAAAGATCCCGGATTCGATTACGGAAACTGGGGGTTTTTACCCGCAGGGCATTAATTTCGTTAATCGCGTCGGTTTCGCCTCGTTTTTCGTCCAGCAGACCCGTGGGGCCAATATAGCTTTTTAAATTAGCCAAAAGCATATTGTCCTTTACGGAAAGCATGGGGACGATGCCCGTGGCCCGCCGTTCTTCGGTTAAAAGGGCCATTTTATGCAACTTGGCTTGGGTAGGATGTTTAATGGTCACCTCTTTACCGTTGATAAGCACCTTTCCCGATTCAATGGGGCGCAATCCAAAGAGAGATTCTACCAATTCGGTACGTTTTGCCCCCACAAGGCCTCCGATTCCAAAAATTTCACCCCGGCGAACGGTGAAATTGACGTTTCGGAAGGATCGGCTTTCCGCTGAAGTTAAATTCTGTACCTCAAAGATCACGTCCCCGGGTATATTTTCCCTGGGTGGGAACCGATGGGTTAAATCTCGGCCTACCATGTATTTTATAATTTGATCGGTGGTTAAATCCTTGGCTGGATAGGTTCCCACGTGCCGACCGTCCCGCATGATGGAAACTTCGTCGGAAATGTTTAATATTTCTTCCATCCGATGGGAAATATAGATGATTGAAACCCCTTCGTCCCGAAGGCGTCGTATTATTTCAAACAATCGGTCCACCTCGTTTTCCGTAAGAGACGAGGTAGGTTCATCCATAATAATTACCTTGGCGTTATAGGAAACTGCTTTAGCGATTTCGATGGATTGGATTTTTGATACCGATAGATCCCGGACCCAAACCTTTGGATTGATATCCATTTTAAGGTCCTTAAAAAGGGCCACGGTATCCTGGTACATTTTTTTATGGTTGATAAATTTAACCGGTCCCAATGCGATTTTCGGATAACGGCCTAACCATAGATTATCCATTACACTGCGGTAAGGTATGGGAAGCAATTCCTGGTGGATCATGGAAATCCCCGCGTCCAGGGCTTGGCGGGAATCGGCGAATTTCACTGGTTTCCCTTCCAAAAGAATCTCACCGGAGTCGGGAGTGTAAATGCCGAATAAACACTTCATTAACGTGGATTTACCCGCGCCGTTTTCTCCCATTAACGCGTGAACGGTTCCGGGTTTTACGCTGATCGATACATCGTCGAGGGCACGCACCCCGGGAAAGGTCTTCGACATGTGCTTAATCTCAAGGACATACTCATATTCCCTCATCGGTGGTCCTCCAAAAAACAAGTATATATAGTAAACGGACGGGTCGCCATAGAGACGATCCGTCCGCGGGTGTACAAAGAAACTACCCCTGCTTATTTAAACTGGGTGTAATTATCCTTGGTTACCTTCTGATAGGGAACCCATACATACTTGCCGTCGGAGATCGTCCAGCCGGCGGTGCTCACGTCCTTGCCGGTAGCCAGGGTGTACGCCAAATCGAAGGTTGCCTTTCCTTGGTTCTTCGCGTCGTTGAGAACCGTGCCCAAGAGGGTGCCCTGTTCCAAAGCCTGGAGCGCGGGGGCGGTAGCGTCAACGCCGACTACGGGAATGTATTTGTCCCCGGTGAAGTAGCCTTCCTGGCGAAGGGCTTCGATGGCGCCCAGGGCCATGTCGTCGTTATTGCAGAGAACCGCTTCGATCTTATCGCCGTATTTGGCGTAGAAGGCTTTCATTTTCTCTACAGCCTTGGGGCGGTCCCAGTAAGCGGTGTCTTCGGCCAATTTTTCCACCTTGATCCCCGCGTCGGTAATAGCTTGGATAGAATATTTGGTTCGAAGTTCCGCGTCCTGATGTCCGGGTTCACCCTTGATCATGATGTACTGCATGACACCATCGTGGTTCTTGTCCGCATTGGGATTGGCTTTCCAGTAATCTGCCAGAATCTGTCCCTGCATGGTTCCCGATTGTTCCGCTTTGGCTCCCACGTAGTAGACCTTATCCCACTTTTTCATATCCTCGGGTAAGGGTTCGCGGTTAAAGAACACCACGGGGGTATTCCGGGCTTTCGCTTTGTCAATGATAGCTGCGGCGGCGGTGCGATCCACGGGGTTGATAGCGATGGCGTTAGCTTTCTTGGAAAGGAACGCGTCCACCTGGTCGTTCTGGGTGGGCTGGGCGTTCTGGGAATCTACCATTTCGATGGTAGCCTTGCCCTGGGCGTTGGCTTCGATAGCATTCCGCACGTAGGACATAAAGGTGTCGTCAAACTTGTAGATAGCCACGCCGATTTTCGGCATTGCGGCGCTGGCGCCGGCGGCTCCCTGCTGTTGACCGTTCGCGAAGGCGAACGTGGACAGTGCGCAAAGAGCGGATACAATAGCGATACTCTTCTTCACTTTGTTCCTCCTGAAAAAAATGTAAGGCCCCATGGCCTATAAAACTACGGTATCATCAAATTAAAAGGGACGAAACAAGAAGTTTTGTATATTTTCTGTCATTTGTACGTATCCTTGAAAAATCAAGGGACGAAATAGCACAAATACGTCATGAGAGGTCATAAAAAGAAAGTCTTATACCTAATGGGGAAGGACATTCCGATATACATCCTCCTCTAAATGGAAGCCATCCTTTATAACCGTTTCTCGAAGGTTTGTTTTATCCACCCCTATGGGGGTTAGCTCGTAGTAAGGAACCCTATACGTTCCGTCCTCTATGGCGTTATGCACCGTAACTCGCTCGTTCCGGGCCATGTACACCGCCAACTCGGCGGCCTTGGCGGCGATTTGTTCTATGGGTTTATAAACCGTCATGGTCTGGGTTCCTTCGGCGATCCGTTGACAGGCCGCCAGATCCGCGTCCGCCCCGGCCACAGCGACCTTGCCCGCTAACCTATGCAGGGCCAGGGTACGGATCACCGCCTCCGCTTGCAGGTCGCTAAACGCGATGACTCCGTCGATTTTATTCCCATCGTTTAACAGGTCCTCGATGACCTTCGCCGGTTCCTCGCTGTTGGTGGAATTGGGCCAATAATCGGAGAGGACCCGAATGGTTTTAGAATTCACCAGGGGGGTAAGGACGTTAAAAATACCCCGGTGGGCCGCTTCGGCGTTGCTGTCGTTCCGGGGCCCGTTGATCAGTACCACCGAACCACGGTGGATGGACCCAACTATGCCCTGGGCTTGGAGTTCCCCCGTTTTAACCGCGTCGTAGGCCAAATAGAGGTCCGCCCCGGCGTTATACACGATCCGTTCGTAAAGGAGCGTGGGAACGGTACGTCGTTTTGCCTCTATAATCGCCCGGCTTAAATAGTGGGGGTCTGCGGCGATTAGAACCAGGGAATTTATTCCCTGGTCCAGCAGATAGTTGATCTCCGATTCCTGGGTTTGGGGGTTTTCTTCCCCAATTTGCAAAATTACCTGGGCTCCCAGGCTTTTGGCGGTAGAAAGGAACACGTCCCTATCCCGGGTCCACCGTTCTTCTATAAACGAATCCATAACAAAACCGATTTTTGGGGCCCGGTCTTGAATATTTTTATCGGCTCCCTTTGCCGCTTTTTGACAACCCATAAAACCGCCGATTCCCAGCAAGAGTATTCCAAACAGGATCGCCTTTCCTTTCATACTATGGACCTCCCGTGGGTATGGGCGTATTCCGAAGGGGTTATCCCAACGATTTTTTTAAAGGCCCGGCTAAAGTAATTCGCGTCCGGGTATCCGCAAAGGTAGGCGATTTCCTTGACGCTCAGGGAACCCTGGGAAAGTTCCTTTTTAGCCCGCTCTATTCTATACCGACTTATGTGATCCGTAAACGAAGAACCGGTCTCGGCCACTAAAATTCTGGAAAGGTGGGCCGGGCTAAGACCGACGGTTTCCGCGACCTCCTCTAAAGAAATCGGTCTATGATAATTTTCTCCAATAAAATGCAGGGCCCTCCGAATACGTTTGTCCTGAACCTCAGCGAAACCACCCTCCGATTCCCGGCTTCCCATACCTCCCAGGCTAATGGTCAAAAGATTCGCCGCCCGCTCGGGAAAGTCTTCGGATTTTTGGTTTTCTAAAATCCATTGGGAAATTCCCGCTTGCACGGCGTCTTCCAGGGAAGCCCCCGCCAGGGTCGTTAAAACAGTTGCCACCAGGGTCCGATGGAGCTTCGATTTTTCATCTTCCTGGGACGATAGGAGGATCCAATGGGCAAAAGCCGTGGTAGCGGCACTAAAATTACCTTGGATAATCCCCCGCTCCGCTCGATGGAGCTCCTCCGTCGTCGGATCCGGGCTTTCAAAAACCCTGGGAACGGTGGGGTCCTCCTTGGTTTCTCCCTTGGACGCCAGGGCTCCCAGGGCATCGGCCCAAGAACGCCGCAGGCCTATCCCCATCTGTACCGATCCAACGGCGAACCGGAGGGCCGGAAAATCTTTTTGGGAAAACAGTTCGTTAAAAACCGTCACGGTTGTTTCGATTCGGCTTCCCGGTATGAACAGGGGTAAAAACCCTCCCAAAGGGGGCCCCACCACGCAGGCTAAACGGTTCGTAATAGCCTGCCGTAAAAGATTGATATTATCCTCGGTCCACGGAAAGGACTTTTCCGGCTGTTCCCCCAAAACCGCGAAGTGTCCCATAATTTCCGTTTCCTGTTTCCCCCGCAGGTCCACCAGGGCTAGGCGTTGTCCAAAGGAACGAAGCAGAGAAGGATCCGGGGGGCCTAAAATAGCGGAATAGATAAAGCCTACTTCCAAGAGCGGACGGGCCAATTCCAACTCCTGCCGGGCGGATGCGGCCCTGAAAGACGCGTCCTTTAACTCTTTTAGATGGCGCAGGGCTTCTTTAAGGGTGGATATGAGGGCTTCCTGTTCCACCGGTTTGACCAAATAATCGTAGACTCCCAAGGAAAAGGCTTCCTTGGCGATATCAAAACGTTCATAGGCTGTTAAAAGGATGGTTACGCTATCGGACGCAAGTCGCCGAAGTTCCCGAAGGGCGTCCAGACCGCTCATCCCGGGCATACGGACGTCCATCATCACGATGTCCGGCTTTTCCAAGAGTATACCCTCGATGGCTTCCTTTCCCGATCGGGCGGTTCCGCAGATTTCCAACTCTTCGATATACTTTTTAATCGTTACCGTTAGACCGTCCAGGACCGGTTGTTCATCGTCCACCAGGAAAATTCGAGGGCCCATTAGTAATCCTCCTTAAAGGGGATAGTGATGGTGATGCGGGTTCCCGTGGGTTCCACCGGAGAAATATCGACCACCTCTTCCTTTCCCGAAAAAAGCCGTAAACGGCGGATGACATTGGCAAAACCCAGCCCTCCATGGTCGTCGTTTTTCGTATCCCGACCTTCGGTAGCGGCTTGGAAAATTTCTTGGATCCGATCCTCCGTTATACCCGTCCCATTATCCTCGATTAAAATACGTACATCCTCTCCCTGGAGATCCGCCTGTACCGTAAGGACCGCCCCTTCGGTTTTATCCCGAAGCCCGTGACGGATCGAGTTTTCTACCAGGGGCTGGATAATCATTTTAGGCATAATTGCCCGATCCGCGGGACTTTCAACGGAAACGTGAAAGGTGAATACCCCGGGAAACCGGATGGACATAAGGTAAAGGTAAGACTGGAGACATTCTATTTCCTCCGATAGGGCTACCGGAGCTTCCAGATCCCGAAAGGAATACCGCATTAACCGGGTAAGCCGTTCTAAATAGGCTCGAGTTTTGTCCGCCTCCTCCACCACCGCCAATTGGATCCCCGTATTGAGGGTGTTGAAAAGGAAGTGGGGGTTGATTCGGGCTTGAAGGGCTGAAAGTTCCGCGTTCCGTAGAAGTCCCGCCATTTCGAGATTTTTCACCCGTTCCGCCATTAGGGCTCGCTCGATTTCCGCGTTATTTCGGAGGGCGTTCAGAGAATCCTCTATCGATTGTTTCATTAGGTTGAACGCCCGGGCCGCCGCTCCAATCTCGTCGTCCGATTCGACACCCAACTGGGTTTTATCAAAAACTCCCGAGGCGATCTTATTCGCCTCTAAACCCAAGTGAATGATGGGTAAGGATATTTTTCTTGTATAGTAAATAATTACAAAAATACCAAACAAAAACGCCACGGCGATGGTCAGGGCGTTTAAAATACGTACCCGGGCCATTCCTTTTGAAAACGCGGAAAAGGCGGTCAGCTGGGCGTCCAAACGGGCCAGGACCATCGCGTTGGCCCGTTCGCGGATGGACGCGGATAATTCCTCTACCCGGTTAAACCGTTGGGCGTATTCCCCGATATTTCTTCCCCTTTTCGCTTGAACCGCCGCGTCTCCAGCGCTAATGAACTCCTTCAGCAGGTTCGCTATATTCCGTTCGATAAGAGAATCTTCGTTTTTCTGGGTTCCCGGATCCAGGAGGCTGGCCTTTTCCGCGAGAAGTCGAGAATAGTGAATATATTGGCGTAAGTTTTCAGAATTTTTTGTTTCCATGTACGCGGAAAGGTTTGATTTCGCGATGGACGTATCTGAGAGTAGTTCCTGCAAAAAATAATTTTTATCAAAGAGGGTTCCTACCCCAATCAACGCCGTATTGATGGTAAAGGCGGTAAAAACCGCCGTGACCGCCATCAATAGGGTAGGCAAGAGCGCCGCTACGATCAGTTTATCCCGAATCGTTCGGACCCCCGTCATGGATGTTTCCTTTGAACCAGATCGGCGTTTGTCAGAATAGTGGCCCCTGGATCCCGATACGCGTTGGTTCGTTCGTTCTTTGCCAGGGCTAAAAGGCTGGTCATGGCTTCCCGGCCCGCCTCTTCCGCGTTCCGGGATATGGTGGCCAAAATTACACCGGTTTCTATAAATTTACGAATTTCTGGGGTATCGTCGAAGGCTACAATCGCCGGGGTCCCCACTCGGCCGAATTCTATGAGGGTTTGGGCCGCCCCCTCCGCGTCCCGGGAATTGGTGAATACGGCCACGGTGATGGAGGGATAGGAAGTCAGTATCTGCCGTATAAACTCTTCACCCCCACCGGCCTGTTCGTTGGAAGCGGATCGAACCAGCGTAAGCTCCAGACCGGGAAAATCCCGGAAAATTTGACGGAATCCCTGGAGGAACGTCGCGTCCCTCGGAGAATTTACCCCCCCGTTCATGGAAATCAAAAGACCTATGCTTGCCTTTCCTGGAAAGCGGGCCGCCACCGCTTGTCCCGCCATTTTCCCCAATTCAAAAGCGTTGGTACCCACGTGGGCGTTCCTTTTGGAGGAGGGCAGGTCGTTTTCCAGGGTAACAATAGGGATTCCTTTTTTAATTATGGGCGCGATCGCCGCATCGTAATTGTTCCCCTGGGGCAAAGCAAGGATCACCCCGTCGGGAGTTACGTCGGCGATGAGCTGGAGGGTTCGGGAGAGCACGTCGTACCCCTCGCCGGGGGTATACTCAAAGACCTGGAGGGCGCTTCGTTCCTTTTCGGCGATCTCCTTCATACCGTTGTACGCCCGTATATAAAAGAGATCCCGTTCCATGGAGGGTACGTACACGATAAAATGAAAGATGGTACGGTGCCGTTCCCCCGTGGATATGGGAGTGCGGACCGTTTGTTCCACGGAATTAAGAACCACCACGGAAAAACCGACTAGCACCAAAAAAAGAAGCGCCGATAGGGCTATAAAAATACGGACTATACGATTCACGGTGTACCCAGTATAGACGCATTTTATATTTTTTGTGAATTCAATGCGCCAAAACCCTTGAAAATAAAGGGGACTTTGGGGTATATTGAATACAAGGTTTACAAAATGCTTCTCATCAAAAGTTTTTACCTAGCGCCGTTATCGGTTCCTCCTTACGATAACGGCGTTTTTTTTTGTTATTGACTTTAGTTTGAGGTTCTTTCAAAAGTCTATTACTTTTGAAAGAACCTCTTGCAGTATTTTTACAATTTCATAATAAATCTCTATATGTTATAGAATAGTAAAAATACTGCATGTACATCTAAGGTAGCTCTTTCAAAACTCTCTGAGTTTTGAAAGAGCCTCGTTTGAATTAAGTTTGATAAATATAACTTTATATTTTCCCCAAAATTCTCCATGTAGCGTATTTTTCTACCCCAGCGAACAGCCCGGGGTATTGCATAAATATTCATAATTATGTATAAATATTCTGAAATTTGAATTCCTTCTGAGGAGCCATTATGGGGGATCATCAACGTACTAGGGAAACGCTGGAGCGTTCCAAGGGCTTATATCAGCAAGAAAATGAACACGATTCCTGTGGAATAGGATTTGTGGCTGATATACGAGGCAGAGCTTCCCACGGGATCGTGGAACGGGGCCTGGAGGTCCTGGAACGGATGGAGCATCGGGGCGCTGAAAGCGCCGACAATAAAACCGGCGACGGGGCCGGCATACTGCTCCAAATTCCCCATGGTTTTTATAAATCTTTCTTACCAACGTTACCCTCTGCGGGGTCCTACGGTACCGGTTTGGTCTTTCTTCCCGGTCCCGCCCACGATAAGGCTATGGAAAAACTGAGGGCCGCGATTATCGCCGAAACGGAGCGCCTAGCCGCTTCGGTAGGATTATCGGTTTTGGCGTGGCGAGAGGTGCCCACCAATCCCCAGGCCATCGGTCTTATCGCTAAAAAAGCGGAACCGATGGTTAAACAGATATTCCTTGTCCCCTCGGATACCAAAAAAGGGAGTTCCGAGGATCTGGAACTGAGATTGTATATTTTTAGAAAAAAAATCGAGAAGGCTATCCGAGAAGGGGCCGAATTCGCCGGTTCACAGGATTTTTATTTTCCATCCCTATCCAGTCGGACCATCGTGTATAAGGGCATGCTGATGTCCAGTCAGCTCCGATCCTACTACACGGAGCTTTCGGACGAACGGATCAGTTCCGCCGTGGCGCTTATCCATTCCCGATTTAGCACGAATACCTTCCCAGCCTGGCCCCTAGCCCAGCCCTTCCGGATGGTGGCCCATAACGGGGAAATCAACACCATCGCGGGTAACCGGTTCTGGATGGCCGCCCGGGAAGCGCTGATGGCCCATCCGGTTTTCGGGGACCACATGAAGGAGCTGTTTCCCATCATCGAACCTGGACGGAGTGATTCGGCCAGTTTTGATAACGCTCTGGAACTGTTGGTTTTAGCGGGCCGGTCCTTACCCCACGCTTTAATGATGCTTATTCCAGAAGCGTGGAACGAGAAAAACCCTATACCTCAGGAGTTAAAATACTTTTACGAGTACCACGCCACCATGATGGAACCCTGGGACGGTCCCGCTTCCATGGTGTTCTGCGACGGCCGCTACGTGGGGGGCACCTTGGACCGAAACGGTCTACGGCCTTCCCGGTATACGATCACCAAGGACGATCTGATCGTCATGGCCAGCGAGACGGGGGTGCAAGATTTTAAGAGCCAGGATGTGGTAAAAAAGGGCAGGCTTATGCCGGGGAAGCTCCTGGTGTTAGATCTGTTGGAAGGCCGCATTATTCCGGATGAGGAAATCAAGGCTCAGGTGGTTCAGCGGAAGCCCTACGGCGAATGGGTTAAAAAAAATGTGTACACCCTGGATCGGCTTCCGGAGCTTTCCAGCGCCGGGGCGGTACAACCGGCGGACGAAGGGGCGGTTCTCTTTATGGAACGCTCCTTTGGGTACACCCGGGAAGATCGGGATGTGTTACTCCTTACCATGGCCGAATCGGCCCAGGAACCCACCAGTTCCATGGGTACCGATACGCCCATCGCCGTATTTTCCGAAAAAAGCCAACGGTTATATAACTATTTTAAGCAAGATTTCGCCCAGGTAACGAATCCGCCGATCGATTCGATCCGGGAAGAGCTGGTCATGACCCTAACAAGCTTTGTGGGAACCCAGCGGAACCTGTTGGACGAGACGGAAGATCACTGCCGGCGGCTTAAAATTACTAACCCCATTCTAAATCCCATGGAATTGGACCGCATCAAGGCTTGGGAACATCCGGAGTTCCGATCCAAAACCCTGGACGCTACCTTCTACGTTCCCAGTTTTACCCCCAATACTGTTGGATCAGGGGATTCTAAGACCCCAAGGGCGGAAGAAAAAAGCGCCCTGGAAATTGCGGTGGATCGGTTGGTGGACGAAGCGAACCGGGCGGTGGAACGGGGGGCGTCGCTTCTGATTCTTTCGGATCGATCGGCGTTGGACAGCGAGGCGGGGCGATGCGCCATTCCAGCCCTTATGGCCACCGGGGCGGTTCATCACGGTTTAATCCGATCGGGCCTGCGTATGAGGACTTCGATCATCGTTGAGACGGCTGAAAGCCGGGAAGTTATGCATTTTGCCCTCCTGTTCGGGTACGGGGCCGACCTGGTGGTGCCCTACGGAGCCCTGGCGACCATCGCTTCCCTCTGCAGAAGCTCCGATGGAGGACGCTTGGGTGATTATGTCCACGCGGAAAAAAATTACCTTAAGGGAATTCAAAAGGCCCTTTTAAAAATTATGTCCAAAATGGGGACCTCGACCCTCCGATCGTACCGGGGCGCTCAAATATTCGAGGCCATCGGTCTGGGATCGGCGGTTATCGAAAAATGTTTCCGAGGTACGGGTAGCAAAATAGGAGGGGTAGGGTTCGAGGAACTAGAAGCTGAAGCGGTTTCCCGATACCGGTCCGCCAAAGCCAGTCAGGATCGGCTTACCTCGAAGGTTTCCCAGCAGTTTGACATGCTCCTAGCGGGGGACGGGCAGTACCGTTGGAGAAAAAATGGGGAAAAACACGCATGGAATCCCGAAACCATCTACCTTTTGCAATGGGCGAGCCGTTCGGGGGATTATAAAAAATTCAAGGAATTTACCGAAGCGGCCAATAGACTCAACGCGACCCCCCATGTAATTCGGGGGCTCATCGATTTTGTACCTCCGGGTACCGTCGCGGGGGGCCCTGTAGCGGCTATTCCCCTGGAAGAGGTGGAGAGCGTCGAGTCGATTATGAAACGGTTTACCACCGGGGCCATGTCCTTCGGTTCCATTTCCAAGGAAGCCCACGAAACGATCGCCATAGCGATGAACTCCATCCACGGTCGTTCTAACTCCGGGGAAGGGGGAGAGGAGTCGGAACGCTTTGTCCCCCGGCCCGACGGAACGTGGGCTCGGAGCGCGATCAAACAGGTTGCCTCGGGACGCTTTGGGGTTACCAGCGAGTACTTGGCCAACGCCCAGGAAATTCAGATTAAAATAGCCCAGGGTGCCAAGCCCGGAGAAGGGGGCCAACTGCCGGGCCACAAGGTGGACGCGATTATAGCTAAAACCCGGCATTCGACGGCGGGGGTTACGCTTATCAGTCCTCCGCCCCATCACGATATTTATTCTATCGAGGATCTGGCGGAGTTGATTTTTGATCTTAAGAACGCCAACCCCACGGCTACGATCAGTGTGAAACTGGTCTCGGAAACCGGGGTGGGAACCGTGGCCGCCGGAGTCGCCAAAGCCCACGCCGACCATATTCTTATTTCGGGGTACGACGGGGGAACTGGAGCGAGTCCCCAAAGTTCGATCCGTCACGCGGGGCTTCCTTGGGAGCTGGGCCTTTCGGAGACCCACCAAACCCTGGTGCTCAACGGCCTTCGGGGCCGGGTCAAGTTGATGACCGACGGACAACTAAAAACCGGCCGGGACATCGTTATCGCCGGGATGCTGGGGGCGGAGGAGTTCGGATTTGGGACCGCGACCCTGATCGTTATGGGTTGCGTCATGATGCGCAAGTGTCACGAAAACACCTGCCCCATGGGCGTGGCGACCCAGGATCCGGAACTACGCAAACGGTTCAGCGGCAAGAGCGAGTATTTGATCACCTTTTTCCGGTTCCTCGCCCAGGAAACCCGGGAAATCATGGCCTCCCTTGGATTCCGGACTTTTAACGAGCTGGTGGGCCGTTCGGACCTGCTGGTTCAGCGGAAGGTGGATAAACCGAAGGTATCCTCGGTGGACCTTTCCCGGATTCTCTACAAAGCCGAAGGCCCCGAAGATATTCCGGGGGGAAAGGAACGCTACTGTACCCAAAAACAGATCCATAAAATCGATCAGGTTTTAGATCGGTTGCTCATTGAAAAGTGTTTCGCCGCCCTGGACCGGAAGGTTCCCACGGCGTTGGAACTGCCGATAAAAAATACCGACCGGGCGGTGGGGGCCATGCTGTCCTACGAGGTGTCCAAACGTTTCGGAGCCCAGGGCTTGCCGGAAAACTTTGTAACCGTAGACTTTAGGGGTTCGGCGGGTCAGAGTTTTGGCGCCTTTTTAGCCCCGGGGATCACCTTCCGTCTGGCGGGAGATTCCAACGACTATTTGGGAAAGGGCCTTTCCGGAGGGCGTATCGTGGTGGCTCCCCCCGAGGGTTCAACCTTCCCCACCAATGAAAACATTATCGTCGGCAACACGGTCCTCTACGGGGCTACGGCGGGGGAAGTGTACGCCGCCGGCGTGGCGGGAGAACGGTTCTGCGTCCGGAACTCCGGGGCCTCCGCGGTGGTGGAAGGAACGGGGGACCACTGCGCCGAGTATATGACCGGGGGGCGTTTAGTCGTTTTGGGCCGGGTGGGCCGTAACTTTGCCGCCGGTATGTCCGGAGGAATCGCGTACGTAATGGATAGGGCGGGGGATTTCGAGTTCTATCTGAATAAGGGGATGGTCGAATTATCCCGCTTAGATAACGAGGAAGACGAAACCTTCGTCAAGGATATGATTCGGAAACACGTGTATTGGACCGGTTCCGAATACGCCCGGGGGATCCTGGAAAATTGGGGCGAATACCGGCCCCTCTTTATCAAAGTGCTTCCGGTGGAGTACAAACGGGCGCTTCAACAGATGAAGCTGGCGGAATTGGACCGGAAACTCTTTGAGATCCGGGAACAGGAAGATATCGCGGTGAGGGCTTAAACTATGGGCGATCCAAAGGGATTTTTAAAGATACGGCGGAAGGTGGCGGGTTACCGTCCCGTGGAAGAGCGGATCAACGATTACAGCGAAGTGGAACTTCGTCTGAGCGACGAGGAACGGCGGCAACAGGCGGCCCGGTGTATGGATTGCGGGGTCCCTTTTTGCCATTGGTCCTGTCCGGTGTCCAACGTGATGCCCGAATGGCAGGATCGGCTGTTTCGCGGGGATTGGGAACGGGCTTGGGCGATCTTGGAGGATACGAACCCCTTCCCCGAGTTTACGGGCCGGGTATGCCCCGCCCTGTGCGAGGCTTCCTGCGTACTGGGAGTTAACGACGAGCCGGTAACTATCCGGCAGAACGAGCTGGCGGTAATCGAGAAGGCCTTTGAACTGGGCCTGGTCGTTCCCCGTCCGCCGAAGGTCCGGAACGGGAAAAAGGTCGCCATCGTGGGCGGCGGTCCATCGGGGTTATCCACGGCCTACTACCTTAACCGCGCTGGTTTTACGGTAACCGTATACGAGGGGGATCGAAAACTGGGGGGGTATCTGCGGTACGGTATTCCGGATTTTAAATTGGATAAGAGCTTTATAGATCGTCGTATTGCCTTGATGGAACAAGAAGGGATAACCTTTAAAACGAACAGCCGTGTCGGTTCAGCCCGCTACGGGTTTGGTACCATGGGGTCCGATTCCGAGTTAATCGAAGCGTCCCAGCTGGTGGAAGAAAACGATCTGGTTTTACTGACCATCGGCGCCCGGGATCCCCGGGATATCAACGTTCCGGGGCGGGAGTTAAAGGGTATTGTGCAGGCTTTGGACTTTTTGTCCCTGCAAAACCGATCCTGCGCTCAGGAAGCCTGCGAGGACGGCGTAGAACCGGTTACCGCCTTTGGAAAGCGGGTGGTGGTTATCGGAGGCGGCGATACGGGGGCCGACTGCGTCGGGACAGCGAACCGTCAAGGTGCCGCCCGGGTTACCCAAATAGAGGTTCTTCCCCAGCCCCCGGAACATCGACCTTCCAACGAGCCCTGGCCCCTCTGGCCCAAGGTTATGAAAACCTCCAGTTCCCACCTGGAAGGCTGTGACCGACTTTGGTCCGTCAACACCAAGGCGTTTATTGGCCGGCAGGGGAATGTGGAGGCCATCCGTTGTTCCCGGGTTGAATGGACCGAAACCGATGGAACGTGGACCATGGCGGAGGTCGGGGGGTCGGATTTCGAGATCGGCGCCGATCTGGTACTATTGGCCATGGGCTTTACCCACGTGGTTCAACAGGGGATCGTGGAAGACCTGGGTCTGGAACTGGATCCCCGGGGAAACATCCGTACCCGGGGAACCTTCCATACCTCCAATCCCAAAGTTTGGGCCGCTGGGGATTCCCGGCGGGGCGCCAGCTTAGTGGTTCACGCCATCGCCGACGGACGGGCCGCCGCGGAGGCTATTGTAAAGGCCTTATTGTAGGAGGTTCTTTCAAAAGTCTGTTACTTTTAAAAGAACCTCCGGCAGTATTTTTGCAATTTAAATATAAACATTTATATTATAAAGAATAGCAAAAATACTGCATAAACATCTAAGGTAGCTCTTTCAAAACTCCCTGAGTTTTGAAAGAGCCTCGTAGGTATTGTTTTCGAGCCGCGCGGAAGATTTTTCCGCGCATAGGGGCCCCGTAGAAGGGGGCCCCGTAGAAGGGGGCCCCTGCGGTTACAGGCCCTTGGGTATTGACCGCTTTCAAGGGCTTGAACGGACCTTCAAATTTCGTTTTTCGGAAAAATAAATTTTTTCAAGTTTTTTTTAGTGTCCGTGGTATATTACCTAAGAAGGGAAAATCCATGGATAAAATTTATATTAAAAACCTTTCCTCATTTTTAGATCATAGGGACAGCGACGCGGTTTACCGTTTCTGGCGCGATATAGCTTTGCAAATGTTTCCCCAGGAAGATTTTTCTCTTCTGGACCGATCTTTCCCCATGGTGCGAAAACTTTTTGCGGGAGAATTCCCCGGTTATCTAGCCTGTAGAACCAATTATCACGATTATCAGCATACCATCGATGTGTTCATCGCCGCCGTTCGGTTAGCCGACGGTTGTATCCTTTCCGGTTTAAATCTTTCCGCCTTCTCCGTGGAATCCATACTATTGGCGGCGCTTTTTCACGATGTGGGCTATATCCAGGAAGACCAGGACCCGGTGGGTACGGGGGCGAAGTATACGGCCACCCATGTTCGGCGGTCGGTGGACTTCGTATCTCGCCAGGGCTCCCAGTTTTCCATACCCCCAGAGCGCTGTGAACAGATTGGGCGGCTCATTCTGGGTACCGATCTGGCTATCCCCTGGGATACCCTTTCGGTTCAGAATGAGGAAGAACGGCTATCCATGGAAATTCTCGCGGCGGTGGATTTATTAGGTCAAATGGCCGACCGTTCGTATTTAGAAAAACTACTGTTTTTATACTACGAGTTTAAGGAAGCAGGGGTGGGGGGCTACGAAAGCGCCTTCGACATCCTTAGAAAAACCGCAGGATTTTACGGGGTCATTAAAAAACGTTTGGAAACCACGCTCCAGAGGGTCTCCCACCGGTCCATCCATCACTTTTTGCGGAGGACCGGAGAAAACAGGGATTTTTATTGGGAATCCATCGTAAACCAAATGCAATACCTGGATTCCATTCTGGACGATGATTCTTTGAACTTTAGAAAGCGTTTGCGGAGAATAGATCTGGAAAGCGCCGAATTGGAAGAAAAGGCCCGTTTGGCTTCCTTCGGGGTTCATGTGGCTTACGATTCCCCCTAGGAACTCCCTGGGGTACTGACTTTATTCCCTGTTCTCTTCTTGGTCCCTTTCGGACGGTTCCTCGTTTGCGACCTTCAAGGCTTCGTCATCCTTTTTCTTCTGTTCCGTAGCCTTCCGTTCATCGGTAACCATTTTTCGGTTCCAAAGAAAAAGGGCGATCGCGGCCATAAAAATGGTGTCAAAGAAAAAGCGTTCGAATTTTTCTCCTAAATTAAGAATCGCGAATTGACGAAGCAGGGAGTATACAATCATCAATACCCCAAGACCAGCGGTGATGCCTAATAACCAGGATCGTGAAATTTTCATAGGGGCCAGTATACTCCGGACGATGGTAAGGGTCTACACGGATACCCGTTATGGTTCATTTTTTCCGAGCCCCTGGAGTTTTTTATATTTTTATATATACAATAGGGTATGAGCAACCGTTGGTTTGATCACTCCATCGATAGTAATACCATAAAAGCCCTGGCCTTAGATTTGGACGGGACCATCCTCCATACCGACGCGACACTGTCCGAACGAACCGTCGCCACCCTTCGGAAAGCCATAGACCGGGGAATCCAGGTTCTTATCGTTACGGGCCGCAGTCCCCGGGCGACCAGGGGCTTTATCGGGTCCATCGGCGCCACGGGGCCCATGGTTTTTTATAACGGAGCCACGGTTATGGATGTCCCTTCCATGACTCTTAAGGCCGCTACCCTGCTTTCTCCGGATATTGCCCTGGGGTGCGTGGAAATTTCCCGGCAAAGGGACATCCATTTCCACGTTTTTTTACGGGATGACCGGTTGATCTACGAACACCACAGGCCGGAGGCGGATCGATACGCCCAAAGAACCGGCTTGTACGGAGAGGAACAGGATCTCTCCACCCTGCTTTCGGAGGGTGGAGAAGCCGCCGGTGGCTGTATAAAGGGTATGTTTATCGCCGAAGCTCCCGTGCTGGATTCCCTGCAGATAGAATTGGACCGCCGGTTTAACGGTCGTCTGTATCGGGCCCGTTCCCACTCCACCTTTTTAGAAGTGATGGCCCCGGGGGTTTCCAAGGGTAACGGCCTGCGGATCGCCCTGGCCCTGCGGGGTATCGATCCTGGGCAGACAATGGCTTTTGGGGACGCGGAAAACGATATTCCCATGCTGGAAGCCTCGGGAATCGCGGTGGTCCCGGAAAACGCCACGGAGGAGGTAAAAGAAATGGCGACCCTGGTGGTTCCTTCTAACGATCAGGATGGTCCGGCCCAGTTTTTGGAAACCCTATGGGGAAGCCCGGGGGTAGGGGAAGGGGACCGCCATGACTGCTAAAGGGAAGGTGTTATTTCCGACCCTGGTTCTCGTGGCCCTCTGGTCCTTTTTCCGCGTTGCCTTTGGTTTGATCCTTTCCTACGGCAAACCGGAGGCTACGTTGTTTTTCTTAACCGCTTTTATCCTTGCCGCTGTGGCCTTGGGGGTTCTTGGCAAGGGGACGACAAGGGACGACAGAACATCGGCCCCTTCTCCCATTCCGAGGTCCCTGGGTACCGATGGGATGGTTCTTATCCCCTGGGTCCTTCTGTCCCTCCTTTTTTTCTACGACGCCCTAACCCTGGGATCTGCTTCGACTCCCCTGTGGCCCCTGCTTATCATTTGTCCTCTTTTGGCGGATCCGGACTTGAACGGGGCGGTTTCCCTATTCGCCGCTACCCTTCCGGCGGCCTTTGGAATCCTGGATTCCGCCGGCGCCTTTCCTGGTTCGGTCCCCCGGTATGGGGAACTGATAGGTCTTTTTGTCGCCCTCGGCGCCGGGGTGGTCGTTCGGTTTCAGGGAAGAAAACGGCAAAGGGTTCTGACGGAGCTTAAAAAACTGCAGGAAGACCGGGAACGTTCCCTGGCTAATGTCCGGGACGCGGAGGTGGAGATCGCCGCTCGGATACAACGGGCCCTACTGATCGATCCCCCAGGGGACAGCTCCAAGGGCCTGAGTTTGGAAGCGATTACCGTGGCTTCCAACGCGGTGGATGGGGATTTTTATGGCTTTGTCCCCTTCTCGCCCCACCAAATCGATATTTTAATCGGAGACGTGATGGGCAAGGGGGTTCCTGCGGCCCTGGTGGGGGCGGCGTTAAAAAGCGCTTTCCTTCGGTCCGCCCTTCGACTCATCGTTGCGAACCCCCAATCGTTGCCCCAGGTGGAAGAGCTGATTTCGGCGGTCCACGAATCGGTGGTTCGGGAATTGATGGACCTGGATAGTTTTGCGACTCTCCAGTACGCCCGTATCGATTCCCGGGAGTTTCGCATGGACTTTGTCGATTGCGGCCACACGGCGTTCCTCCATTACGACGCATCCCAGGGGGTTTGCTGGTCCATAAAGGGTTCCAATTTGCCCATGGGGCTGAACGAGGTGGCCACGTATACAGCCCATTCGGTTCCCCTTTCCGAGGGGGATAGGTTGTTGTTTTATTCCGACGGGGTCAGCGAGGCTCCCAACGAAACGGGGGAACTGTTTGGTCAGGAACGGCTAGCCGCCATAATCCGGTCCAACGCAACCTTGGAACCCAAGGAGTTGATCCGCCGGATTATCAACACCGCCATGTATTTCGCCTCCAGCGGCGGTTTTCGGGACGATGTAACCTGTGTGGCCGTGTCTATCGACCCTGACGGGGGAAGTCCCCGGCGAACGTACCGGGATTTTTCCTTGGAAGAGGGGAGCCTTCGGGGGATATTAACCTTTTTAGACCAGGTTTTTGCTTCCCAGGAGCCTTCCCTGCGCCTTCGTGTTTCCAAAGTCGCGGATTCGGTGGCCCGAATAATCGTAACTCAGGCGCTCAGTTCCGGAATTGACGATTGCGGCGAGTCGGATTCCAAAGGCCTTTGCGAGGACGAGAATCCGGGGGTGGAAGAGCTGGTAGAAGAAGCGGAGGATGATAAGCCGATCGGGGGACTCCGTATTTCCGCCTACCGGGTGGAATGCGTTACCGCCGGACATTGGTCCGCGGTTCGATTTTTGTACCATGGTCCGGCTCTTTTTTCTAAACGGGGCCAAATGGCCCGTCTTTTTGCTAACGAATCCCCCGATTCCTGGTATCTCGGGGAAAGCGAGGGGGATCTTCGCCTGGTCGGTTTAATTTTTAATCACCCCCAAAATTTGTAGGAGACCTGATCGCGGGGTGACTAATTTTAGAGTGGACTCATTTTTGGTTATATCACGAATCGTCCCGACAAAGTTCCAATTCCTTCAGCCGCTGTTCGTCCAGCTTGATGTGCAGATTCTTTTCTTGGGTAGGAATAACCAGCCCCTTGGGCCCATTCTTTGCCCGGCGCAGAAACTTTACGGGGGTATAGAAGAGATCCCCTTCGGCGGAGTTGCGGCCCTTGGAGTAAAAGAGCGCCAGGTTCCCCCCATCGATAAGGATATCCAGGGGTACCGATTTTCCCGACCGCCCTTTAATGAACACGTAGGAGCCGGGAAAATCCCGGGCGTGGAGCCATAGGTCCATACCCTTGACGTGGTGACGCAGGAGGTCGTCGTTTTCCGTGGCGTCCCTGCCAACGATGATCCGCCATCCCTTCCGGAGGAACGTCAGACCCGGGCGCTTCTTATCCGAAGGTTTAAGCACCCTCCTTTGCCTTGCCAAGGCCTTATGGAGCCGCAGGGGATTTTCTTCCGCCAATAGGGCTAGCCGTTCATCCTCCAGCCGCGCCAACTCCGCTTGCCCCGCCGCGATTTCCCCTTCCACCTCGGCAAGTCCGTTTTTTGCCTTATGGTACTGTTCGTAGTAGGCTTCGGCGAACCGGGCCCCCGTAGCATGGGCCCCCCTTTTTTCCCGGGAAAGCGATGCTTTCCCCCGGTTGGGATCTTCCAGTCGGATTCGGACCCGCTCTCCGGTGTAAAAATTGTCCGCCTCCAGCCAGGTTTGTCCGGCCTGAATATTTCCCAGGTTCGCCATAATGATATCGCCGTACTGCTTAAGCCGTTCCGCGTCGGCGTATTCATCCCTTTTAGCCCGGAGGTTTTCCAACGCCGCGGTCAGCCGTCCAATTTTACCCTCGTAGGATCGTTGAACCTGCTCCCGTAGGGCCTTTAACGAGAGGGCCCCACCCTGTTCCGCGTACCATCGATCGATCCGTTCGTTAAAATTCCCTGGTCCATCCAATTCCCGGATCTCAAATTTACGCTCCCCTTTAGGCTGTCCTTCCTGGGCCGCAGTTCGCAGGTTCTGCTCGGCTTCGTAGTGTCCCCCCGTTATCTCTCCCCGTTTGGGACTACGCCGCATGGCGTCCAAAACGGTTCCTTCCTCGTCGGTAACCACCAGGTTGGCCGCGTTGGACCAAAGCCGAATGTACAGCCGGTACGTTTCTTCTCCCCGGCGTATTACCATGCGGACAATCCTATCCTGTCCCAGTTGAACCACCTCTTCTATTCTGCCGTTCACGATGCGGGACTTTAGAAATTCCGCGAACCGGAGAGGCTTGTCGGTTTTTGGCACCCCCTTAAAGGTTTCGTGAAGCCGTACAACGCCGGGACTTAACACGATCAGCAGGGTTCGGGCTTTTCCTTCTTTGTAAACCTGAAACGCTATAACATCGTAGGCGCTCTGTATTACCTTTTGAATTTGGGCACCCCGAAGGTCCAACTCCGATAGCACCAGGTCGATTTCTTTCCAATTCAGGGACATGGGTTCCTCCATATTCGCCTTTAGCATAATGAAGTGAGGTTCTTTCAAAAGTAACAGACTTTTGAAAGAACCTCAAGTTTTTTCAAAACTCCTAGGAGGCTATCGGACCGGTTGATTTTAATAGTCTAGGGTATCTCTTAGGCTTTTAACATTACGATATACCCAGCTCCTAGGTTATTCAAAGAAACGGGAGGCTCTTTCAAAACTCAGGGAGTTTTGAAAGAGCTACCTTAGATGTATATGCAGTATTTTTGCTATTCTTTATAATATAAATATTTATTTTTATATTGCAAAAATACTGCAAGAGGTGTTTGCAAAAGTAACAGACTTTTGCAAACACCTCACGGGAGAAATTGTTGTTTTTTCTTGAGTATCCCTGGGTTTGGAGATACACTAGAGAAATAATGAAGTCTATAATTTCCCGTTTTTTTCGTTCTCCCCTGGGCTTAACGTTACTCATCGCCAGCGCCGCGGTGGCTTTTCTGTTGACGGCGATCAACGTGGTTGCCCCCTTTGGTGCTTTTCTCCTTTTTTTGCTTCTCGTACTCTGTAGCGGAATTGTTCTTTTTAGAACGGGCCTTGGAGCCCGGTCGGTTATACAAGAAAGGGATAGGGAACGGGAAGAAAGGGACGCCCGTATCCTGGGGGGAATAGCCGCGGCAAGAAAAAGGTTGGCCCTTTTGCGGCTTCCAGACCCCGAGGTGGATCGATCCTTGCAGGCCCTTGTGGTAGCGGCGGGAGAATATTTGACCGCCACGGTAAAAGGACAGGATAGGGATCCAATTATCGAGGATGCTATTCTCAGTTCCGTGGAGACCATAGAATCCTACCTCCAAATCAAAAACGCCCAGGCGGCCTCTTCCCGTTTTCATCGTTCCAGCGGGGAAGACGCCAAAATCCCTCCTTCCGTACCTCCCCAGGTGTCCGAAACCGTCCAAGCCCTGGAGTCGGCCATCGTTCAAATAGAAAATCGGCTTGGAACAAGGTTTCAGGAGAATGACAAATGAAAAGGAGTTTTATCCTTTTCGCGGCCCTTGTTATGTTAGGCCTTGGGGGACTCTCCGTACCCCAGCTTTGGGCCCTCAACGCGCGGCTTGATTCCGTGGAAATCTGGGTTATCCTTCACGACGATGGGAAGGCTGAAGTCCGCAACTCCTTGGCGTGGAACGTTACGTCGGGAACCATGGGGGGCTTCTACTTCCAGGGCGAAGAGGCGCCCTTCGTTTGGGATCCTGATCGCTGTTGGGCCGATCTAGCCGATGGTACCCGAGTTCCCCTGGAGATCAACAAAGCCGATTCCCAATGGGATATCCTCCTTTCGGGGGGAAAACGGGCTTCGGGAAAAATCCTTTGGGTTCTCAGTTACGGGGTCGATTTGGTCGCCGGGGATAAGGTGGGGTATACAAAAAACAAGGAACGATCCGATTTGTGGTTTTTTCACTGGGCTCCGGCCCAATGGGATCAGGCTTTGGATCATAGGACGGTGCACATCGTTTTTCCCCTTCCTATTGATCCTTCCGCTAAGGGAGACAGCCGTTCGGAATTTTTAGCAAACCTGGGTTTTGCCACCGAACCCTTTGTAAATAGGAACAATACTATCGATTGGTTTGCCGTAAAAGGATCGGATGGAAAGAGTTATTTGACCCTCCGGTTCAACCAAAATCATCCCTCAAGCCGGGAAAGCCAGGAACTTCAATTCTATTTTTCCAAGGCTTCTTTCGCACCGATTTTCGCGGCCATGGATGCCCGTCTCGGGTCTACGTCCGCTACGGCGGTTAACCACAGCGCCGATACCCCCCCAGAGTCTGCCGCTCCTACGGAAGTCCAAGACCTCCCATCCGCAACGGGGAATTTTGATTGGCGCCAACGGCCGCTTTTAGCCCTGTTCCTTTTCGGTGGGCTCGCCGTTCTGGGGCTCTACCTATATCGTCGAAAAGTTAAGGGGTTCCCCGCGGCGGTAGCGTTGGCGGAGGGGATAGCCTGGGCGGGGGATTCCTGGACTCCCCCTCGGCTTTCTCAGGGTACCTACGCCGTGGAGGGCAAGGTCGCGCCGGATCTGCATCCCCTGGAAGTGTTTCTCCTTTTAGAGCTTCCCCTGGCCCGTTCTGCGGCCCTTATGGTGGAGGCCCTGGAACGACAGGGCTGTTGTGCCCTGATTCAGGAGGCCCCTCTCCGGTTGGAGGTAAAAAAAATCCCCGAGGATGACGATTATGGAAAGGAATTTCTCGCTTGTTTTGATACCCAAGGGTGGGTATTATCGGGTCTTATGGCGGATTTTTTTGAGGGAGCCATAAAAAAACTGCAGGAAAAAATCTGGGACTGCGATTTAGAGGCGACCAAGGCGTACTACCGTAAAAAATTGGAGGAAGAAGAATCCAGCCCCGCCTCTCCTCCCTCCTCTGGGACTCCCGCATCGGTGCCCTTGGGGGCCTATTGGTATTCTTCGGCCTATTTGTTCCATCATCCCCAGCGGTACGCTTCCTTCGGGCTTCCCAAGGAATTCTCCGGTACCTATGGAACCTTTATGGCCTCCGCCTCCTGCTTTTCCGGTTGTTTTTCCCCCGAGGGGCTTTCGGGAACCGCTTCGGCCTGTTATTCGGCCTGTCACAACGCGTGCCACAGCGCGTGTCATTCCGCGTGCCATAGCGCCTGTCATAGCGCGTGCCATTCCGCGTGCCATAGCGCCTGCGTTTCTGGAGGAGCCCATTGAAGACGGAGATTCTGGCCGAGGAAGAGCTGGGCTGGGTAGATGATTTTTGGAAACGGGCGGGGGAACATATCTTTGCTCGAACCGAAGATGGGGTCCTGATCCTTCCGCCTAACCGGGTGTACCGGATCAACGAAACCGCTGCGGCTTTGGTGGATTATCTAAAGCGGGGGGGATCTATGGCCCGCCTACAGTTCCCTTCGGCCCAAGCTAAACGGGATACGGCTCTTTTTTTTGGCGATGTGGCGGCCCTATACCGTTTAGATGAGCCGATCAACGGTACGGTTGAAAGGGTATCCTACGATTTTTCCTTTACCCAACTCCCGGTCTTGGGAGAACTGGCCCTGACCTACCGGTGCAATAACGCCTGCCGATTCTGTTACGCCGCCTGCGGGGACAGGGGGTATCAAGCGGCGGCCCGACGCCCCGAACGAAGGACCGAAGAATATAAACGAATTATCGATATTTTCGCGGACCAGGCAAAAATCCCCTTTTTTTCGTTTACCGGCGGGGAACCCCTTTTACGGGATGATCTAGAAGAGCTTATCTCCTACGCCGCCTCCCGGAAGTTAATCACCAACCTGGTAACCAACGGTACCCTTATGGACGCAAAACGGGCCCGGCGTTTAAAAAAAGCGGGGCTCCAGAGCGCCCAAGTCTCCATCGAAGCTCCCACAGCGGAGGTTCACGATGATTTAGTAGGACGTTTTGGGGCCTTTTCTGAAACCCTCCGGGGTATCTATTCCTTGATGGACGCGGGAATCCCCACGCAAACCAACACCACCCTGACCCAAAGAAACGTCTTCCAGGGGGAGTCCATGGTTCCCTTTTTAAAAGACCTGGGAATCCGTCGTTTCGCTATGAACCTCTTTATTCCCACCCGACCGGGTGCGGACGCGGAGGAGCTTTTTATCCCCTACGAGGAGATTGGTCCCGTGGTGGATAGGATTGCCAAAACCGCCCGGGAAGAGGGCCTGACGTTCTATTGGTATAGTCCCACCCCCTTCTGTTCTTATAATCCCATAGCCCGGGGTTTGGGGAACAAAAGTTGCGCCGCCGCGGATGGCCTCGTATCCGTAGCCCCCGATGGTTCGCTCCTGCCCTGTTCTTCCTGGGATGAGAGCCTGGGAAATCTTTTTGAAACCCCGTTCCTTGACCTATGGTTTTCCCCATCCGGAAAATACTATAAAGAAAAGTTTTTCGCGCCCCCAGAATGCCAAACCTGTGGAAGTTTTACCGCTTGTCAGGGGGCGTGCCCCCTTTATTGGCGTTACGTGGGAGAAAAGCATACCAGGAGGCCCCAACCATGATAGCCGTCCCCGTGGAATACAGAATTTCCGGCCTTGGTACGGCGAGCCGTTTTATCGTTTTTGGCGCTTCCTCGGTCCTGGGTATGGGAATACAAATCCTTATGCCGTCCCTCTTTTGGGTAGGAACCCTTCTGCTTATTTTTCCCCAGGTTGTTTTGATCGCTAAACCTTGGACCAACAAACCAAAGGATAAGGGCGAAGAGGATTGGCAGGCGGTGGGAGAGGCCGAGTTGGATAGGATCGCGGAAGCCTTTAAATCGAGTCGGCGGATAAAAATTCCCCTGTGGTACCGACCCCTTTCGGGTCTTCCCTTTACCCTTGTGTTGGGGATCCTCTGGCTTTTTAGCCTCCGATCCCCCTTTAGTCTGTTCTGGCTTGACGCCCTTATACTTCTGTGGCCTACCCTCCATTTCCTCCGTATCGTTCTCTGGATTCCTCGGGATTTTGAAATGATAGTCCGATCCCTTCAAACGGCCCGATCGGTAGTCCCGCCGAAGGACCTTACCATAACGCCGTACCTCCGGCTGGATAGGGACGATACGGGGCTCAGAATCCCCGAAGATGCCCGATTACTCGTGGAAAGCAGAAGGAAAAAGGAAGACCTGGTGGGGATTCAAATTCAAGGGGCAATCAATTCGGGCCCCAACGGAAAGGTTCCCTATCTGTACGCGGTGGTCTTAACCCATGGGAAGGGGCCCTCATGGAAAGGGTTCTCTGATTGCGCAATCCCCGGCTACGTTGTGGAAGCGGGGGGCGACGATACCTACGGTACCGTGGTAATCCGGCAACAAACCGAAGGAGGAGGTTACCATACCACCGAAGCGGATTGTGAAAGACTAATGCGAATAGTATATAACCTGCTAGCGGAAAAGCGGTAAAAGAAGTATATTCCCCTCCGATGGTTCATCGATTGGCTTCCCCGGCGTTTCTTCTTTTGATAATCCTTTCGATGTTTGGATCTTCCTGTGGTGTTCGTTCTTCCGAAGCTGTGGTTCCCTCTCCGCGATCGGATGCACTAGGGGCGAATCAGCCGGAGGCGTTGGAAAAAGTATATCAGCGGAGGGCCCAGGAGCTGGTCGCGGCCATGGACGATTCAACCTTAGCCGCCCAAGTCCTTCTAAGCGCCGTAAACGGTTCCAAACGGTTAAATCCTTCCATGGAGTCCCTGTTGCGAAGGATTCCCGTGGGCGGCGTTTTGTTTTTTAAGTACAACCTGGACCAGGGAAGCCAGGCTATCCGGAACCTTTCGGACCGTTGCGTTGCCCTGGTATCCGAATCGGGGGCCGGTCTGGCTCCCTTTGTGGCGGTGGACCACGAGGGGGGGGGGGTCTACAGGCTGGGAACTTCGGCGACCCACCTGCCGTCCCCCCAACGGTTTGCCGAGGTACGTAAAAGCAGGGGGGACCGTTTTGCGGCGGAGGTGATAGAAGAGTCGGCCTATTTGTCGGCCCAGGAACTACGAGCCCTGGGGATCAATTTTAATTTGGCCCCCGTAGCCGAGGTATTGAACGATGAAAATAAGGGATTTTTAGGCAGTAGAACCTACGGTAGGGATGGGGATTTCGTAGCCACAGCCGCAAGCGCCTTTGTTCGGGGGATGGATAGGGCGGGGGTCGCCTGCGTGGTTAAACACTTTCCCGAAAATGGGAGCGCGGATCCCCACCACGGCCCGGTGGTTCTTAAGCTTGAAAGGGGGGATTTGGAAAAATCCATGCTTCCCTTTGAAGCGGTTCTCAAGCGGTCAAACCCTGGAGCGCTTATGGTTTCCCATACCATCGTCCCTGCGGTGGATCCCCAAAACCCCAGCAGTTTATCCAGAGCCGTTATGACGATCTGGTTGAAAAAAGACCTGGCCTTTCGGGGTATTCTTTTAGCCGATGACTTCCGGATGGGAGCCATCGCCGCTTTGGGCCTGAACCCCTACAAAGCGGTGGTTGAATCCATCGCGGCGGGGGCGGATATGGTGATAACCTGGCCCGAGGATTTGGAACGCCTTCACAGCGCTGTAATGCAAGCCCTTAGCAAGGGGGAACTTGACCGCGACCGACTGCGGGACGCGGCTCGGCGGATCGTGTACCAAAAGCTACGGTATCGGATCGTTGCTTCGGCCTCTGGGGCGGAGCTTGGGTCCGCTCCTTCGGTGGACGATTTACCGGCCCTAAAATCTGCTACGGAAACCTATTTGAAAGAAAAGTTGGGGAATTTTTAAAATTATTAGGGTCAACCACTCCAGAGCCAAGCTCCGGAGGCTGGGGGGCGTAAAAACTTGGTATTGAACGCGGAATACCTTCTAGAAAGATGAAGAGTATTTCCACCTTGGGATTAGGAGCGAAACATGGACACGATTATTGGAGCGGATCGGATTCTCTATAAGGATGACCGCTGTGTGGTGATCAATAAAAAATGCGGGGAAGCGATGGAAGGGGCCGGCGAAGGGGTGGTGGATCTACCCCTGGTTCTACGTTCGACCCTCGGTAAAAGTCCCGCCTCCTCAGGGGAGGACTTTTACCCCACGGCGGTACACCGGCTGGATGTACCCGTCACCGGTTGCGCCCTCTTCGCCCGAACCCCCGAAGCTCTGAGCTTTTTATCGGACCTTTTCGCCGACGAAAAGGCTCATAAGGTGTACTGGGCTATTTTAGAAAAAAACAGGGCCGCGGAAGCGTTGGCCCCTTCGGGCGAGTTGGTCCATTGGATTAGCGTGGATGGAAAGCACAATAAAAGTTACGCCCATCCGGATCCAGCGCCGGATCGAAAAAAGGCGGTCATGCGGTACCGGGTGGTGGGACAGGGGGACCGGTACGTATTCATGGAAATTGAGTTGATTACCGGCCGGCACCATCAGATCAGGGCCCAACTGGCGGCTTTGGACGTACACATCAAGGGGGATCTAAAGTATGGATCCAAACGGAGCGAAAAAGACGGGGGATTCCGTCTTCACGCTCGACTTTTGGCGTTCCCTAATGCCGATGGTTCCTCCGCTTTTATCAACGTTCAAGCCCCCATACCCGTTCCCGATTCGCTGTGGACCGCTTTCGAAAGGACTGCCACATAAAAACGACGGCGGAGTAAAATTCGGGGGCTGTTGGTTCCGTAGGGACCTATTTAAAGCGTTTCTCCAGGTCCTTGAGAAGCTGGAAACTGCCGTCGGCGTTGAAGGTTGCTGTACCCCCTGCGCCCTCGCAGAGGATCTTCCCTTTTTCCACCGCGATCCGCGATACGCCGTTGTCCAGAGCAGATCCTCCGTAGGGAGCGAAGAGGGTTCCGTAGCGTAGAATCCGGCTTGATCGGGGAGGAATAACGACCGTAGTCGGGGCGTCCAGAATTTTTCGGTGTTCCCGAGCGTAGGCCAACCCGTAGGCGTAGGCTCCCACGGAATTTTCGGTCCCCAAACAGTACGTTAAGTCGGTACCCCCCTCGAAGGGAGCCCAGGGGGTAAAGGTTCGCCCCCCGTACTGCATCCAAAGGGCGTTAAAGGTTAGGCCGATTTCGTTTTCCGAACGCCCGTGGGGGCCGGGAAAGAGGCATACATACGCCATTTTTAACGTCGGGTTTACCACCGCTGACCAACCCGTGTCCGTTTGCGCGGGAACGGCTCCCACCGCCATATCCGTGTACCCTATCATCCCCGGAACCACCGATATGTCCGCCGAACCGCCGTTTCGGAGGGGAGCCCTTTGAAGGGTTTTAAAATCCGCCCCCTGGGCTAGCCGGGTCGTGGTATCGAACTCGCCCCCCGCTGGCGGGGTGGTCCAATGGTCCGCCGAGCCGGATATACGACAACCGGCGGCTAAAAACGGGGCTCCCACGGTGTTGTGCCAGGCCACGTTAATTTCCATGGCCGCCGTTCCCCGGTTCTCAATTTCCATGCTGGTGTAATGAACCGGATCGTCCGCCTGGACCGCGTCAATTTTCTTAAAAAGGAGGGGCATTTTAGGGTCCGGACTTTCCAAGGTAGAAAGGGCGTAGGCTACGTGCTCCTCCTCGTCCGTATGCAGGGACTGGAACTTCCAAACTTCGTTGGCCGACCAGCCGTGGGGAGGAAGAAAAACCCCATCCACCGTATGATCGGGGCCAAAATTGGGAACGCAGGGGAAATTCCCCGCCAAATGGTACAGGAGTTTGGCCTTCCAAAAGGCTCCGTGCTTTGCCGGATCAAAGTCTCCGCCATTGTTTCCCCGAAACCACGGGAGCCAATGGGCGTTTAGGTACCCCTTTTCGTAGCGGCTGGAAAGTTCACTGACCATACCCCCCTGATCGTCGACCAAAACCCGTAGGTCCTCCGTCTGGAGCGCCGTGGCGTTTCGTCCCCCCAATTCGGTTACCCTTCGCCCTGAAACAGAACCCTTTTTCGACATACCTACCTCCTTAAAGTCTTATAGTTAAGGTTGAGTCAAATCCAAAAACCTCGGTTCAACGAATGATGACCAAAAACCCTTTTTGACCTTATAGGGAAGATCGAATCCCTGGAGCCCCTATCGGTGATCTCTCTTATCGCGGTTGCTCAGGCTTCGTGGAACTATACGAGCCTTGAACGGATTTCCTGAATAAATTCCCAGGAGTCCAGGGACCGTTCCGGAGCGGGGTTGGCAAGCCGCGCCAAATCCCCGGTCATGGATCCTTCCTCGATAGTTTGAAGGGTAGACCTTTCTAGCCTTTTAGAAAAGGCCGCCAAATCCGGTAGGCCATCTAGCTCGGCCCGCTTCGCCAGCGCCCCGGTCCAGGCGAAAATAAGGGCCACCGGGTTGGTGCTGGTTCGCTCTCCCCGTTTATACCGATAGTAGTGCTGTTGCACCGTTCCGTGGGCCGCCTCGTATTCCACCGCTCCGCTGGGCGAAACCAGCACGCTGGTCATCATGGCCAGGCTTCCCGAGGCGCTGGCGATCATATCGCTCATCACATCCCCGTCGTAGTTTTTACAGGCCCACAAGAAGCCCCCCTCGCCTTTAACCACCCGGGCCACCGCATCGTCGATAAGGGTGTAGAAATACGTAATACCCGCGGCTTTACATTTTTCCTTAAATTCCTCTTCGTAGATTCGATTGAATATTTCTTTGAACCGGCCATCGTAAATTTTAGAAATCGTATCCTTGGTGGAAAACCAGAGGTCTAATTTTGCGTTCAGGGCGAAGATAAAACAGGCCCGGGCAAAACTTTCGATGGACCCGTCCAGGTTATGCTGTCCCTGAACGATTCCGCTCCCCTTCATATCGGCGACCAGGATTTTTGTCTGCTTCCCGTCCTCGGCGGTGTACACCAGTTCGACCTTTCCCGGTCCCGGTATAGCCAATTCACTGGCCCGATATACGTCCCCGTAGGCGTGCCGGCCGATTACGATGGGCTTTTTCCACGTGGAAACGGAGGGTTTTATGTTGGATACCACGATGGGCTCCCGGAATACCGTGCCATCCAGGATAGCTCGGATCGTTCCGTTGGGGCTGGGATGCAGGGCCTTGAGGTTGTATTCCTGTTGCCGAGCCGCGTTGGCCGTGATGGTGGCGCATTTTACCCCTACACCCAGCCGGAGTATCGCGTGGGCCGATTCTTCCGTTACCCTATCGTTTGTCCTATCCCGATTTTCCAACCCCAAATCGAAGTATTCGGTCTTTAAGTCCACAAACGGAAGGATCAACTGTTCTTTTATCACTTTCCACAACACCCGGGTCATCTCGTCCCCGTCAATTTCTACTAGCGGCTCCTTCATTTCGATCCGTCGCGCCATTTAGCCCCCCCATTTCAGTCTATGTATGGAGGCTCTTTCAAAACTCAGGGAGTTTTGAAAGAGCAACCTTAGATGTACATGCAGTATTTTTACTATCCTAATAATATGTAAATAATTATCTAGTTAATGTAAAAATACTGTAAGAGATTTTTGCAACAGTAACAGACTTTTGCAAAAATCTCTATGTACATTAACGTAAAACTAAACCAAATTGAAAAACGCGATTTTTAAATTAGAATATATAAAAATATTTATAAAACAAAGAATTACTTAATTCCACCCTAAAAACGACTGGTTTTATAGGGACGTAATATTTATCCCTTTTTAAGTTTCCCTTGTCAATTAGAAAACCCATGGTATAATGGACTATCGTATTGGGAGGTTTGCTCATGGTCGGCCCCGTTTCATCCGTATCGTCTTCCGCTTCTTCCGCCGATTCTTCCGAGCAGGGGAAATTCCATGAACGGAAATCCTGTTTGGACCTCCGTTCTAAAATTCTGTTGACCCAAGAGGGAAGCCGTTTTTATTTAGATAGGAAATTAGGTCTCCACGAATTTACATCGGAGGATGGGGAAGCCCGTTTTGGATTTAAAGTAAAATCCGTGGATATTCCGTGGCTTCGAAGGCTCCTTTTGGCTAATTTTGTGGAACGGGCGGAATTCCCGGTTCGGGATTTGGGTTCCGTAAAAAATGAAATAGGCGATATTGCTCGACTGGTGGTATTTTCTCTGTTATACGGGGATTTTCGTTCCGCCGTCTACGTACGGGCCCTGGATTCGGAAATAATTCGCCGTTGGAACCGCCTTCATCCCCACGACGCTTTGGATGCTAGAAAGCCCATATTTCCAGGTGAGTTGAGGGCTACCCTTTCTTCAAAGGGCGAGGCGATTAGGGCCATTAAAAAGGAGATATTTCTTCCCATTTATCGGACCATTTCGGTGGACGCTCGAAAAACACCGGAGGACCGACTGCGGCTGTATCATTTTGTTAATGAACTTTTAAACTTTCTCGATCCGTTGACGTATTTTGTCCTTTTAGGTAGTCCCTTGGAGGAACGTCGGGCCCTTGAAAAGTTTATTTTAGGCAAATTATACAACGCCGTCGATAGGGTCGATTTGGCGGATTATTTAGCCCTAATGGTTTTGGAACTGATGGGAGCTGCCGAGCGGTCGACTCTGATAGAACTTTTGGGAAACGACGTTCGGCCTTCGGAAATTCGTCTGCGATTGGAAAATCCTGAAACCCGTAGAACCCTTTTGTCCAGCCTTCCAACGGGGCTTTCTTCGGCCATGGTGTGGAATATAAGCCGGCGTTGGTCCACCCTGGGCCGCTGGCGATATCGATTACGCCTTAGTTTATACGATGGATCCAGGGATTTTGAGGATACAAAACGGCTATTCGAGGAACGGGGCCGTCTGTCCGTGGAAGATAGGAATTTACAAGAATTTTATGAACAGGGTACCGGCCCCTACGGGGACGACGGTTTGGGGTGGTATTATCTTTCCTTTATCGGTGAAGCGTGCCAAGAAATGGGGGTATCCTTTTCCGCCACGGTTCGAGAACAACCGGGGCGGGGGACTTCGGCGGTACATTTGACGGTTCAACTGTAAGAGAGCCCCGTTATTACCGAGTAACCACACAAGATTAGGATGCTGGTTAAAGGGCTTGCGTCAGGGGCCGTGATAGGGTACAACCAGATTCGTGATAACCACTACTACCGATCAATCGGGGGAGGACGGCGAGTCCCCCCAAGCGCTGGGGTACCGGATGCCCGCCGAATGGCAGGCTCGTCAGGGTACCCTGATGTCATGGCCCGTACGGGCTTCCGCGTGGCTTGAAGGATTAGAGGAGGCGGAACGGGGGTACACGGAAGTCGCCCGCGCCATCGCTGAATTTGAAAACCTTACTATGATAGCCCGGTCCCTCAGGGATGAAAACGGAAGTTCCGCCTTTGAACGGGCTCGGAAAATGCTCCCCTCCAGCGTAGAACTGTGGGACCTTAACCACGATGATTCCTGGATCCGGGATAACGGACCCACGTTTATCCTGAATGCCCAGGGTGAACGGGGGGGAATTAATTGGCGCTTTAACGCTTGGGGAGAAAAATATATCCCCTACGACGCGGACGATCGGCTCGCTTCCCTGATCCTCCAAAGAATGAAAATTCGCCGTTTTGACGCCCCCTTGGTCCTTGAAGGGGGGTCAATCCACGTGGATGGGGAAGGGACCCTGCTGACGACGGAGGAGTGCCTTTTAGCGAACAATAGGAACCCCCATCTAAAAAAGGATCAAATCGAAGCCTACCTCCGTACATACCTGGGGGTTTCAAAAATTCTTTGGCTCGATAGGGGGCTTTATGGGGACGAAACGGATGGCCATGTGGATAACGTTGCCTGTTTTGTCCGCCCCTCCTTGGTGGTTATGCAGGTAGCCCAGGACTCGGCTTCCCCAAACTACGAGAATACAATGACAAATATGGAACGGCTTCGAAGGGAACGGGACGCAAAAAATAGGCCCCTTGACGTGGTTCCCATCAGCGAACCTCCCGAGCACCTTTGCCGGGGTGAACGGCTTACCCTCAGTTACATCAACTTTTACCCCGTTACGGGGGGCCTTATCGTTCCCGTGTTCGGCTTGGACGGTTCGGCGGATACGCGCCGCAGTGACGATAGGGCCCTGGGTATCCTAAAAGAGTTGTACCCCGACCGAAAAATAGTACCCATTGACGGCATGAAAATTATTAAGGGCGGCGGAAACGTGCACTGTATCACCCAACAGATTCCCGCTCCCGTACAACCAGGAGGTATGGCATGAGAAGGGTCACCGTCGCGGCGGTCCAAATGTCCTGTTCGTGGAATAGGGACGAAAACATCATGAAGGCCGAAACCTTTATTCGGCAAGCCGCCCTCCGGGGTGCCCAAATCATTCTGCTCCAGGAATTATTTGAAACCCCCTACTTTTGCCAGAAAGAGAAGGCTGAATATTTTGCCCTCGCTTCCTCGGAGGAGGAGAACCCGGCGATCCGGCATTTTCGATCCCTAGCGAAGGAACTGGGCGTGGTTTTACCGATAAGTTTTTTTGAACGCTCCGGCCAGGCGCGTTACAACTCGGTGGCCATCATCGACGCCGACGGAAAATCCCTTGGGCTGTACCGTAAAAGTCATATCCCCGACGGCCCCGGATACGAAGAAAAATATTATTTTAACCCCGGAGATTTAGGAAGCCGGGTCTGGAAAACCCAGTACGGAACCATCGGTGTGGGAATCTGTTGGGACCAGTGGTACCCCGAACTGGCTCGGATCATGGTCCTCCAGGGGGCGGAATTGCTGTTTTATCCCACCGCGATCGGTTCGGAGATCCAGGATCCAACCATCGATTCGATGGAGCATTGGCGGGTCGTCCAACGGGGGCACAGCGGGGCTAACCTGGTACCCGTGATCGCGGCGAACCGGGTGGGGACCGAAACCATCGACGATTCGACTATTACCTTTTACGGTTCATCCTTTATTACCGATGAACACGGAGCGCTGGTAGAAGAAGCGGATCGGCGGACGGAAACCGTTTTGGTTCACCAGTTTGATTTGGACGCCCTGGAACAAACTCGGCTTTCGTGGGGTGTTTTCCGGGATAGACGGCCCGATATATACGGGCCTCTCTTAACCTACGACGGCTTGCATCGGCATATCGGCGCGAAGGGGGCCTTCTAATGGCTTGGACAAGCGAAAATTCGGATAAGTTGTACGGGGTCTCCAAATGGGGGGCCGGTTACTTTTTTATCGATGAGAAGGGCTGTGTTTCCGTTACCCCCTTTAAGGATGGGGCGGCCATACGGATCGTTGACGTGGTGGAAGAAGCCAAGCGCCGGGGGCTCCGGCTTCCGCTCCATATACGTTTTCAGGATATTCTGCAGGATCGGGTCCGCCGGATCAACGAAGCCTTTTCCCAGTCCATAGAAGAAGCGGGGTATCGGGGGGTGTACCGGGGGGTGTACCCCGTAAAGGTCAACCAAATGCGGGAGGTGGTAGAAACCCTCATGGACGCGGGGGAAGCCTTTGGTCTGGGGATAGAAGCGGGAAGCAAGCCCGAGCTTCTCTTGGCGCTGGCCCTTCACAAAAATGGCGACCGGCTTTTGGTCTGTAACGGGTACAAGGACACGGAATTCCTCCGCTTTGCCCTGATGGGTAGAAAATTGGGAAAACGGGTGGTGGTGGTAGCGGAGAAGCTGGAAGAAATCCGCTCCCTTATCGCCGTTTCAAAGGAACTTTCCGTTCGTCCCCTTATCGGTATTCGGATAAAGTTGGCGACCCGAAGTACGGGAAAGTGGGCTACCAGTTCCGGCGAGGCGGCTAAATTTGGCTTATCTACGGTGGATCTACTGGAAGCCCTAAACCTATTGGAATCCGCAGGCATGAAGGATTGCGTTTCCCTATTACACTTTCACATGGGCAGTCAAATTCCCGAAATTCAAGTCATCACCCGGTACGTCCGGGAAGGCGCCCGGTTTTACGCCAAATTGGTTCGTATGGGCTGTCCCATCGAATACGTGGATGTGGGCGGTGGCCTGGGAATCGATTACGACGGAAGCCGCAGTTCGGTGGCCTCTTCGGCCAACTATAGCCTACGGGAATACGCCAACACGATCGTATACGGGATTATGGACGTATGCGACGAGGAAAAGGTAGCCCATCCGACCATCGTGTCCGAAAGCGGTCGAGCCTTGGTGGCCCACCATTCCATGATCGCCGTGGAAGCCTTTGGCCGGATCGCAAAATTGAATACCATGAAAAATCTTAATATCCCTAAGAACGCCCCCAAGGTAGTTCGGGATATCGTGGAAATCAAAGAAACGATTTTTGCCGGCCACTTTGACGAGGCTTTTCACGACCTCGTTTTCTATCGCCAACAAGCCATGAGCCTATTTGATTTAGGCTATCTGGACCTTCAATCCCGGGCGGTGGTGGAATCCCTATCGTGGGAAATTATCGCCGAAATAGCCCGGCACTACGAGGGCCGTTCTCGGATGAGCGATGAAATGAAGGACCTGGTTTCGGGACTTAAGGACCAGTACCTCCTTAATTTTTCCGTCTTCCGGTCCCTTCCCGATTCGTGGGCCCTGGGGCAGTTGTTCCCCATCACGCCCCTGGCCCGTTTAGAGGAAGAACCCACCGTCAAGGGCACCATCGCCGATATCACCTGCGATTCCGACGGCAAGGTCGATTGTTTTATCGGCGACGGGGAAGGGGACGATCAACGGGAATACCTTTGGTTTCACCAGCTGAACGGACAACCGTACTATATCGGCATATTCCTTACGGGAGCTTACCAGGATACCCTGGGGGACATGCATAACCTTTTTGGCCGTATGGACGAGGCTCACATCCTTTTGGATAGCGATGAAGATTCGGGGTGGTATATCGATGAAACCATCGAAGGGGATACGATCCGGGAGGTGCTGGAGGAAAACGAATACGCCCCCGCCGAGCTGATCCGGTCTGTCAAAATACAGGTGGAACAGGCGATAAAAAATGACGTGGTTAAGCCCAGCGAGGGTATGCGGATCCTGGGAGAGTTCGAGGGGGGCTTGAAGCGGTACACCTATCTGCAGGTTGGAAGCGATGCCGGAGAGGCCCTTAAAAACGGCTCCTAGACCATCGATCCCATGCTTCCCCGATCCGGGGGACACAGGGCTCCCAGCATTCGCCGTTTGGTTTCCAGGGACCCCCGGGTTAGGTTTTCTAACCGTTCTCTATAATCCCTTCGATTTTCCCCGTTCCCTCGATTACAGGAGCAGGTCAGGGTTTCCCAACCCTGCTGTTCCACAAAGCGGCGGATACTTTCCTCGGGAACGTACGCCAGGGGCCGGATAAGGGTAAAGCCAAAGGTCCCGTAGTCACGCCGTACCGCCATGGGCTGGGCCTCCCCGTGGATAAGTAAATTCATTAAATAGGTGGTTAGGATATCGTCCAGGTGGTGACCCAGGGCGATTTTTGTGTAGCCCCGGTCTACAGCCCACTGGGTCATTAATCGTCTTCGTTCGCTGGCGCAGTGGTAACAACCGATTATTTCTTTTTTAGGGACCGGAGGATCCAGGCTCTCTAAGGGAATCCCCCAGGTTTCAAAACGCTCGTACACTCCCGGATTTAAGGGTAGCCCTTGCTGTACGTGAACACCCTGTATCTTAAAACGGCTTTTACCCCTTTTTTGAAGCTCAGAAAACAGATACCCCATGGTAAGGGAATCCTTTCCCCCCGAAATCCCCAGAAGAATTCGGTCTCCCGGTTCTATAAGGGAAAAATCATGGATAGCCTTGATAAAATCCCGAAAAATATTCATGGCCCTATGGTCTAATTCAAGAGGGGTACCGGTAAAACGTCCCAGGGGGACTATTTTTTAAAGACCCCAAAACCATTTAAAAACACCAATATAATAAGGGCAGGGCTGATAAACTTGATAAAAAAATAGACCATGGATAGGTACCAGGGTTTTCCCCTCTCTGAATTTTTCAATTCCCCCATAAAAGCCCCTTTGGGGATTCTCCACGCGGCCACCAGGGCTATAGCCAGACCTCCCAGGGGCAGGAGCAGGTTTTGCTGAATATAATCAAAGAGATCAAAAAATCCCAATCCGAACAGTTTGATATTCTGCCAGGGACCCATGGAAAGGGTAGCGGGGACACCCATAATAAAGATGCCCAGGGCGGTAATACGTACGGCCCTAGATCGCTTTATCGAGATTTTTCCGCTTAGCCACGCCACGGGAACCTCAAAAAGGCTGATCATCGCCCCGGTGGCCGCCAAAGCGGTCAGCAGAAAGAAGAGTACCGTAAAGAAATTTCCCAGGGGCATTTTTGAAAAAACCGCGGGAATCGAAATAAACAACAACGCGGGCCCCGAAGCGGGTTCAAAGCCAAAGGCGAAAACCGCGGGGAATATGGCTAAACCGGCCAGGATAGAAACCAAAGTGTCCGTAAGGGCCACGCGAGTAGCGTTGGGGACCAGTTTAACCGTTTCAGGCATATAGGACCCATAGGTGGTCATGGTTCCCATACCAAGGGAAAGCTTAAAAAACGCCAACCCCAGGGCGGAAAGGATAACCGCGCCGCTCAATTTACTTAAATCGGGGGCAAAAAGAAATTCAACTCCCTTAAAAGCCCCCGGGAGGGTTAACGAACGGATATCACAGAGAATTAATAGGCCCAATAGAATAGGCATCGTTAGTTTTGTGGCCCGTTCAATGCCCTTTGATACCCCCGCCGTAACGATCCAGGATACAAAAATCAGTACCCCCGCCTGCCAAGCCAAGGGTTCCCAAGTTCCCCCCGCTAAGGTTTTAAAGGAATGACCGTCCAGGGGTCCCGAACCGGTCACCGCCGCGACGGCCGCTTTGGGTATATACGAAAAAACCCACCCAGCCACATCGGTATAAAAAGCCATTATAAGAAAGGCCGCCAGAATACCAGAATATCCAATGATAACCCAAAAACCCTCCCGGGGAATCACCGTTCCATAGGATTCCACCGCGTCTTTTTTCATTCTCCTACCGATTGCGTGTTCCGCTACCAAAATTGGCAGACCCACCAGGGTTACCGCTAATAGATAGGTTAATACAAAAGCCGCGCCCCCGTTTACCCCCGCCAAAAAAGGAAATTTCCAAATGTTGCCCAAACCTACCGCAGAAGCTACCGTCGCGGTAAAAGCTCCAACCGAAGAAGCAAAACCATCCCGATGTTTATCCATAAGGATTAAACCATACCACAGGTAGCCAGGACGTATAAAGCCCATGTATTTTGGCTTCCAGGGCTCGGCATCCTTGCCTCGCCCCTACAGGGCGCCTCCGCCGCTCTTGGCGCATCCTGCGCCAAGCCCCCTCCGCCGCTCATCGAATCGCGGCGGAGGGGGCCGCGGCTCCGGTTCAAATCCGCCCATCCCGACGGGGGTGTTAATAGTGTACTCCTACGGATAACGATGGCTTTTTAGGGGAATTGTAACGCTTTCTGGAATAATCGGGATGGGCGGATTTGGCTTCCAGGGCTCGGCATCCTTGCCTCGCCCCTACAGCCCGCCGTCGCCGCTCTTGGCGCATCCTGCGCCAAGCCCCCTCCGCCGCTCATCGAATCGCGGCGGAGGGGGCCGCGGCTCCGGTTCAAATCCGCCCATCCCGACGGGGGTGTTAATAGTGTACTCCTACGGATAACGATGGCTTTTTAGGGGAATTGTAACGCTTTCTGGAATAATCGGGATGGGCGGATTTGAACCGCCGATCTCTTGCTCCCAAAGCAAGCGCCTTAGCCACTAGGCTACATCCCGTGATGACTGGATAGTATAGGAAAAGGGGTTAAAGGTCAATTATGGCTACTGATCTTCATCGCCGCCGGGGGGGAACAGGTACAGATCGGGAATTTTGTAGGTTCTCTGCATGGAAAAGGAATCGGCGACCTGACTTTCGCTTACCCTGGATATTTGGAAGAAGTGCTGTAAAACCTCAAAATGAGAGGCGGCGATAATAATACCAAAATCAAAGGACTTTTGGACGCCCAGGGCTTCGGCGACTGTGGGTTTGGGCCAAAAGGTAAAGGTTCCCGCGGTGTTGGGGACCAAACGGTAGGGATTTTGCCAGTTGGGGTCTATCATTTCGCAGCGGGTATTCCCCAACCGCAGTTCCACATCGATATCGTTCATGGGTTCAAAGTTCGTTCCGTTAAAAACCCGGCCGATAATGGTGGGAAAATTAAAAACCGGTCCCTTGATATCCGCCGGAGGATTAGGAAACGCGGGGTTATGGGCAAAATGGGGCCTTCGGGACTGGGCGATTTTAGCGAGACCTTCGTGTACTAACGCCGCTATATCCGCGTCGGCTTGCTGTTTTTCCATGGTATCGCTTTCCGCCCGGGCCACCCCACGGCTGGAAACAACATACTTAGGGGAAATTCGATTGAGTACATAGCAGGCCGTATCCAACCGGCATTGGTAACAGGTACAGGGTCTATCGGGTTTCCCTTCCTTTTCTATAGCGTCAAAAATATCGTGAACGATCGAAAGAACCATATCCTCGGTCGTATTGTGAATTTCCATGGGCTACTCCTGTTTACAATTGTATTCAAATCCCCGCTTTACGCAATAGATCCAAGGTTTGGGGGGAGTTTTCAAGTTTTTCTCTCCACGGATCTGCCACAAAAACCCGTACTATTCTGAGAGAGCTGATAAAGGATTTCATCGTATCGTCCTTAAAAACCGTAGAACTGGAGGAAAAATTGATGTTTTGATCGGCGATAAAAAGGCCCGTTTCAAAGGATACGTTTTCGGGTAGATCGATAATCA
>CAYRLW010000030.1:14379-42595 GCA_964425215.1 uncultured Treponema sp. | reverse complement strand
TTTATTTTTAAATTGCAAAAATACTGCAAGAGGTGTTTGCAAAAGTAACAGACTTCTGTAAACACCTCATTAAAGCAAGAAGGGGGGGCAACCCGTATAGAGGGTATCTCTCTATACTACCCTATTCGACCCATGGGGAGATGGCGGGTATCCCGAGTTCCCTCATCAAACGGATGCGGGAAACTATGTTTGAGGAGCGGGCGTTCCTTTCCCGCCTTCATTTGAATATCCTCGATCAAAAGGTTTGGATGAAAGCGGTCTACGATCCCTTAGCCGGTTCTCTTACCTACGGGTATCTGCCAAAGTTTGCTTTAGCATGATGGGTCCCGCTGAACCTCAGAGAAAGCTTTCCCTAATCTTCGTGACACTATTAGGAGGCTACATAAATATCAACGCCGCGCCCAGGACCGCCACGATGGCCCCGAGGCCCTCCACCAGGGTAAGCTTTTCCTTGTAGATAAATACCGAAGGGGCCAGGATTAGAATGGGGGTCAGGCCCATCAGGGTAGCGGCGATTCCCGAACTGGTCCGTTGAACCGCGAAAAGTCCCAGGGAAACCCCTAAAAAGGGACCAAAAAAGGCGCCCAACGAAAGGGCGGCCAAGGCGTTTCGATTCGACAGGGCGGCGATGGGTTCCCGCAGTCTTTTCCAAAGGGCCCCCATAATGATAAAGCCTAAAAGTCCGGCGATTACCCGGATTTGCGTCGCCCCCAGGGGGTCGTAGGATGGGGCGCCGATTTTAGAGAGGATAAGTCCGCCCGATTGCCCCAGGGCGCCCAGGAACGCAAAAATCGCACCCCGAATTTTGTGGGTCCGGTGAATTGTAGGGACCGCTGTTCCGGCTCCCTCAGCTTTGGCGATGGAATTTTTATAGAGGATCACCGTAATGATGGCTGCGACCACCAACACCATCCCGATAATTCCCCGGGGGGCTATCCTCTCGCCGAGCACAAAAAAGCCTAAAATGGCGGTCATGAGGGGGGAGGATACAAAAATAACCTGGGCGGTTCGGGCCCCAATATCGATATAAGATTGAAAAAGGAAAATATCCCCAAACACAAACCCCACCAGACCCGACAGGGTAAGCCAAAACCACACGCTCTTCGGAGCGTTTAGGGGAACCAACTGGCCGTGGAGAACCAGACCCACCAGGGCGAAGATGCTAAAGGCTACAGCAAGACGGAGGATGTTCAAGGCTAGGGAACCAATTTTTTTCGCCGCGTACTCGAACGAAAGAGCCGTAACGGTCCAACAGACTGAGGTACCCAGGGCTGCTATTTGTCCAATAGAGGTTTGCATAATGATACAGTCCTACCATAGGGACCCCTCGGAAGACAATAGTGGGTTTTACGAAGACCTATTGTTTTTAACAACCCATCTCTCGAGAAACCCATCCCTCGAAACACCCATCCATCGCGACACGATTTTTAACGATTTTTGACGTTCCTTCAAAGGTTTGTTGTTTTTGAAAGCGCCTCTTTTTATAAATTTTTTTCTTCCCATGGGGCTCCCAACCCTTGCGTGTTGGAGGGGAGGATTCTACACTAGGAACATGGGTAAAAATGAAAAAAACGCCGACACCCGAACCCAGGATTCGGCCCAACGGGTTTTAGACGGAAAGGGCAGTAAAAATCTTTTAAAACGACTTCTCCCCTTCTTTGGACCCGCGTTTATAGCCAGTATCGCCTACGTGGACCCGGGTAATTTTGCCACCAATATCCAGGCGGGGTCGGCCTTCGGTTACACCCTCATTTGGGTAATCCTAGCGAGCAACCTTATGGCCATGCTTATTCAGACCCTTTCGGCCAAGCTGGGTATTGGGACAGGTAAAAATCTGGCGGAGCACTGCAGGGATCAGCTTCCCCGACCGGTCATTATGGGCATGTGGATCCTCATGGAACTGGTGGCCATCGCTACGGATTTGGCGGAATTTTTGGGAGCGGCGTTGGGGTTCAACATGCTGTTGGGAATCCCCCTTTTTTGGGGGGGCATACTTACGGCGATATTTACGTACCTTATCCTGGGCCTGGAGCGGTACGGTTTTAAACCCTTCGAGGCGATCATCACGGGTTTTGTGGCGGTCATCGCCCTGAGCTATCTCTTTGAAATTATCATCGCCCGGCCGGATTGGCCCGATATCGGTTACCACCTGGTGCTTCCCCGTTTGAACGGTCCGGAAAGCGTGGTCCTGGCGGCGGGAATTTTGGGAGCCACCGTGATGCCCCACGCCATATTCCTCCATTCGGCCCTTACCCAGGGCAGAATTAAAGTTACCGATCCGGTTCGGTTAAAGAAGCTTTTTCATTACGAAATAGTGGATGTGGTGGTCGCCATGGGGGTTGCCAGCCTGGTGAACGGAGCCATGTTGATCATGGCCGCCTCTACCTTTTACAAGGTGGGATTCCATAACATCGCGAGCATCGAGGAAGCCCATAAGACCCTGGAGCCCCTGCTGGGCAAGGCTTCCCAGTGGGTTTTTGCCCTTTCGCTGTTAGCCTCCGGGCTTTCCTCTTCCGCCGTGGGAACCAGCGCGGGACAAATTATTATGCAGGGGTTCCTAAAGCGCCACATCCCGGTGGTCCTTCGGCGGCTTATCACCATACTACCCGCCCTTCTGGTGATCATTCTGGGCTTTGACCCCACAAGCACCCTTGTGTTAAGCCAGGTAGTCCTCAGTTTCGGTCTTCCCTTCGTCATCATTCCGTTAATTCTCTTTACCCGGGACAAAAAGATTATGGGTCCCCTGGCAAACAAGCGAAGTACAACCTGGGCCGCGTCCTTCGTGGCCGCGGTTATCCTGGCCTTAAACGTTTATCTTATCGTTCAGTTATTTATTGGAGGCGGAACATGAAACACCTGCTCCTCCCTTTGGACGGCAGTGCCTCGGCGGAACGGATCCTGCCCTACGGTCTTTTTATCGCCCAGCGCTTTGAAGCCGATATAACCCTTCTGCACATTATCGAAGCGGGGGCCCCCCGGACGGTACACGGACAGCGGCACCTGCGTACCATAGAAGAGGCCACCGCGTACCTCGGGGGCCTGGCGGAAAAATACGCTTCCGCGGGGGTACCTATCCGCGTACACGTGCACGAAGAAGCCTTGGAGGATCCCAGCCAGGGGATTCGATCCCACGAAGAGGAATTGAAAGCCGATCTGATCATCCTTTCGGTCCATGGACGCCTCAGTACCCGGCGTCTATTCCGGGGCAACGTGGCCCAGAGAATTTTCGCTGAAAGCACAAAACCCATACTGTTGGTTAAAAAACCCGAATTGCTGGAAGACATCATCTGTCTGCAACGGATCCTGGTGCCCACCGGAGAGGATGCCCACCAGGAGCGGGCCCTCCAGGCGGCCAAGGAATGGGCGGGCCCCTGCGACGCCGAGTTGGACCTGGTCCGGGTCGTGCGGACCCCCGATACCCTAAAGGTAGAACGCCGGGCCGCGGCCCGTTTACTTCCCCGGGCCGCGGAGGATCTGTTTGAGTTGGAGGGAAGCTCCGCCCAGGGAGCCCTAGAGTCGGCGGCCAATGGGTTAAAAGCCCAGGGCTACGAAGTCCGCGCCTTTTACGATACGGGGGATCCCGTTCGGGTTATCAAGAAAATCGCGGAACGGGAAAAAAGCGACCTGGTCATCCTGGCGAGCCACGGTAAACGGGGAGCCTTGGCGTTCATCGACGAAAGCGTGGGAGCCCGGCTTGTTCAAACGCTCCATACGCCGATTTTAATGGTCCCCATGACGAAGCAGGATGCATAAAAGGGCCCCCGGAACTTGAAACTCCTAAAGGAGTTGCATCAAGCGTTCCGGGAGCCCAGTAACCGCCTTACGGTCGTCGTTGTTATCTAGTTTTCTTCAGAACCGCCTTCCTCAGCATTTTGTTCGTTGTCTCCCCGGTTCTCCTTGGAATTTTCGTACTCCCCCTGATTCTCGGTGTTACCATGTTTATGCTCATCATTTTCGGCTCCCGCCTTTTCCGTGTGGAGCACCGCCGCGGTCCCCGCGTCGATCTTGACATCCAGACCGTTGTCCAAGGTAACGCTGTACACGAGGGAACCATTTTCGTTATCCAATTCGGATTTAACGACCGTGGTACCAGGGTTTGCCCCCAGGGCCGCCTTTTGGGCTTGGTTGATATCGATTTTTGCCAGGGGCTTTAGGGCCACCGATTCTTCGGTATTCTCTCCGTTTCCTTTGATCTGGATGGAACTGGTATACGCCGGCTTTGGATCAGGAGGAGAAGCCAGTCCTGTCTGTCCGGGACTGGTTTGGGCAAAAACCGAAGACCCAATCCCGGCAACGAATAAAAGAGTCGCGGACAATACCGCGGTCTTTCCGATTTTAGTTTTGAACGTGCTGTTCATGTTCGTACCCTCCATAGGTATGTGATGGTTATAGCTTACTGGACGAACATGAACGGAAAATGAATCCCGTTTAAACCTCCCGTGAAAATTTACAAAATATATTTTCATGTTCCTTTCATCTAGAATTCATACATTACCACTGGAGGTACAACCATGCGTATTTTAGTGGTCGAGGATGAACAAAAACTAAACGGCATCATTCATCGAGGTCTGTCGGAAGAGGGATACGTGGTAGATTCGGCCTACGACGGAAAGGAAGCGCTTTCTTTAGCCAAAAACATTCCCTTCGATGTAATCGTTCTAGACGTAATGCTTCCTAAAAAAACGGGGTTGGCGGTAAGTCGGGAATTGCGGGAAGACCGGATCCATACCCCAATTTTAATGCTTACGGCTAAGGATACCGTAGAGGATCGAGTCGCGGGTTTGGACGCGGGGGCGGACGATTATTTGATAAAGCCCTTCGCGTTTAACGAACTCCTGGCCCGGATACGGTCTCTTCTAAGAAGGAGAGGAACCGTGGAAAGTTCTGTTCTGCAAGTGGGTCCCCTTTGGATGGATAGTAAAACCCGGGAAGTAACCGTAAACGACGTGGACCTAGAATTGACCAACAAGGAATTTATCATTTTGGAATATTTTATGAAGAATCCAAAACAGGTAATCACCAGGATGATGCTGGAAGAGCGAGCCTGGAGCTATGAATCTGATACCTCATCGAACGTGGTGGATGTGTATATTCGCCGTCTGAGGAAAAAGATTCAGCAGGCGGGCGGTGGGGATCCCATACAAACGATTCGCGGGGCCGGATATCGGTTAAAGGTACTATGATAAACCATACAAGCATTAAATTTAGACTAACCCTGTGGTATTTATTGGTGATCAGTATTCTGCTTTTTATTTTTCAAATTTCCGCTTACCTGCTTCTATCCCAAAGGGTCTACCAAAATTTGGACGATTCGTTAAAAGCCCATAGTCAAACCATAGAAGCGTCTTTGGATTATAAAAATGGCAAACCCAGCCTTGGGGACGTGGAAATATACGATCAATTGATCCTCCTGTTTGATTCTTCGGGAAAGCCCGTGGAAGAACGGGGCTCCCCTGGCTTAGTAAAAAAGGCCATCCCTTTCCTTAAGGCGATCCAATCCTTTAAAACTGCGACCTATCGTACGTTTAAAGACTCCGATACCGCCTACCGTCTTTATATAGTACCCCTGAATGGGGATTCCGCTTCGTCTTTCCTGGTCATAGGAAGAACCACGGAAGAAATAAGCGTTGTTTTGAACAATTTCTTTTTTATATTGTCTACGATTTCCTTAGGAGTGTTACTGCTATCCGGATTGGGGGGAATATTTCTTACATCCCGTTTTTTACGCCCCTTGGAACGGATGCGAAAAACCGCAGAAACCATTGGGGCCAACGATCTTAGTCAAAGGATACCTATCGAAAATACCGATGAGCTTAGCAGGCTGGCTTTGGCTTTCAATAACATGATCGAACGGTTGGAAAGCGCTTTTAAACGACAAAAACAATTTACCTCCGACGCATCCCATGAATTAAGAACCCCCTTAGCGGTTATTCAAGCGGAATCGAGTCTAGCGCTACGAAAAAAAAGAAGGCCCGAGGAATACCGTCAAACCATTAAAACCGTTTTAAAAGAATCACAGCAGATGAGGTCGATTATCGAAAAATTATTGTACCTGGCCAGGCTCGATCAGGGTACGACGATGTACCGTTTTGAAAAGGTAGATATAAAAGATCTGGTTGTCGATGGAGTCCGGGAAATGGAAAGTCTAATTTTGGAAAAACGTATTACCCTTTCCTGTTCCGCTAAGAATTCGGTTTTTGTTCGAGGGGACGCGACCGCTCTCCGTCAAGTGGTTACCAATATCCTTCAGAACGCCATCCGATACACCGAGCCCGGGGGACGTATTGATGTTTCGGTGGAGGATTCAGAGGACGAAGGACGGATACTATTTGCCGATACCGGAATAGGTATCGATGAGGAACATATACCCCATATTTTTGACCGGTTCTACCGGGTAGATGCCGCTCGGACCGACAGGGATGGGGGAAGCGGTCTGGGACTTTCTATCTGCAAAGAAATTATCTCCCTGCATGAAGGAACGATCACAGTCCACAGCAAACTCGGTCAGGGCAGTACGTTCACGGTACACCTGCCTAGAATGAACTAAAGAGGGAGGCTTTTTCAAAACTCAGAGAGTTTTGAAAAAGTTACCTTAGATGTACATGCAGTATTTTTACTATTCTTTATCATATATATATTTATTATGAAATTGTAAAAATACTGCAAAAGCCTCTTTCAAAAGTAACAGACTTTTGAAAGAGGCTCCAGAGAGTTTTGAAAAAGCCTCTAAACTATACCCCGGAAACGCCCCGTGGTTCAGCGAACCTTGGGGCATTTTAAGCAAAAGGGCTTACAACACTATCACAGTTCCCGCAGGGCTTCCACGACCTTTATTTTTTCCAAATGCCGAGCGCTGAGTAGGGTGCTAACCAGTAATCCCCCCAGGACAAGAGCTATAAGGATTTCCATACGGAAACCGGGAACTACCACCCCCCGAGGGGGTATGGTAAACAGGGAAGAGAGCAGAACCACAAGCAATTCCGAAAGGATGCCCCCCACGATAACTCCCATCAGGAGGCTTATCAGGGTAATGGTCATACTTTCTGAAAAAAGAATACGGCGTAAATGGCCCAAATCCGCGCCAAAGGCCCGCATGGTCCCAAATTCTCGACGTCTTTCGTTGACCGATGCGTAGAGGAACACGGCCAAACCGATGGTGGCCACCAGAACGGTGTACAGAAGTTCCATAAACGCGAGCCCGCCCAGGTTAAGCGAGGTAAGGGAACTGGAATCTACTTTAATGACCGTATCCGTATTTTGTATTCTTAGGGGTATTAGGTTCTGAAAATTATTTTTTAATTGTTCCGATACCGCAGAAATAAGGGCCGGAGAATCGACGCGGATTAAAAAGTTATCTACAGCCGAAAAGCCGATAGCCCCTGTCATAAAAGTGCTATTTAGGATAAAGTCCGAATCTTGACTGGAAGTGGGGAAATATACAAAGAATCCCACCGCCTGGGCTTCCACGCTTTTGTATTCGTTGGTAAACCGGTTGTACAATTTTATACGTACCGGGTCCCCCAGTTGAATGTTGTACTTTTGCGCCTGCTCTACCGAGATAAGAACCCCGTTGGGCGTTTGTTCCAGGGCCTGTAGCACCTGCTTAGCTTTACCGGGAGCGTAATCGGTGGTTTTGTCCCGGAGGGCCGCCAAGGTTCGATTGGAATTCCCGTCCACAAAAAAACTATCGGGTAGATAAGCGGTTTTTTGGAAACTTTCGATATCGATACCATAGACGGTATTTTTTTCCATACCGATAAGCGCCTGGGTATCCCGATATACCGGAGTTACCGAAGCGACTCCTGGAACCATGAGGACTTTAGCGAAATCGGCCTTTTGGGGCGTGTTGAGCGCGGGAGTTACCCGGATATCCGACCCCACTATGTACTGGGAATCCAACCGCTTTTCCGCGTTATATGTTTGCTGAAATATCAAAAGACTTATCCCGAAAGAAAGGGTTAGGGCGATAACGGTGACCGCCGGAGCGATAGAAGCGGAACGTCTAGCCATAGATTGGGCGGACATTTCTCCCACCCCGCCCATAAGGCTCTTAAAGAGACCGGGTAACCCGTTCCTTGGATTTTCTATAAATGCCGTAACGATTCGAATGGTAAACAAGGTTGTACCAATCCACGCGAAGAGGGGTGATAAGAAAATATAAAAGGATAGTTGAACCGCCTGGCCTTCGGTTCCCGTGGGCTTTAGGCCTCCGTTCAGTTGGGTAACCACCAGAATCCCTAAGGATAGGCCCATGAAAAGAAAATCGAGGTAGGACCTTTTCCAGAACGGTACCCTGGCTCGTCGTTTTACTATTTTTCTATCCTCCAACACTTCCCGCCGTAGGGCCCCCAGGGACGGCAGAAACCCCGCCACAAAACTCAGCCCTATCCCGACTAAAAAGGCAAAACCTCCCGATACAAGGATCCCCTTTTCGGATAGTAAAGTACCCAGAGGAATTTTTTGGGTAAGAGAAATCAAGAGGAGTCCTAAAAAAATTCCGGTTAGGGAACCGAAAATCGATAGATAGAGATTAGAGAGGGCGACTATTCCCGTAATTTGACCAGGCCGGGCGCCCCGGGTCCGAAGCAGACTAATTTCTCTCCGGCGGGAGTCGGCAAACAATTCGGTAACAAATACGGACAAGTAGGCGGCCAAAAGAATTCCCGGGAGTCCTAAGAAAATAAAGAGTATTTTCGCGGATAGAACATCCGACTTGGTGGAACTTAGATTTCCGGAAATATTGTCCACCACCTTGAGATCCCCCGGATATTGACGTTCAATAGATCTCCGTAGAGCATCCGCTTGGATAGCCGCTGATACGGGATCGGGGGGCAAATGGGCTCTATCAATTTTTATATGGAGCTGTTGATCCAGTAAGACGCCCCCCGGAGGGGTAACCGTCGCGGGGTTTAGGGCAAGCATGGTTAGATCCGGTAAAAGGGTACGCTTAAACCAGCGATAATCGACAAAAGCCACGTCCGACACGATAGAATTTTCGGCTTCCACGGTGGTTGAAAACAGAGCGGACGCGCTTTCCATATTGACGATACCCGTAATGGGTAACGTAAAGGTGCCCTTCACGCCGGTAAAAGAAAAACTCAAAGAGTCTCCCAGGGCAAGTTTCCGGGCCACCGCCATGGACTCGCTTATCACCACGCCTTTTTCTTGGAAGTTCCCTTGGGATATTTTTAATAGATTGAAGATCGACAGATAGGATGGGTTAATCGCGAACATTCTTCCCGAGGAATTTGCTGACGGGGATCCTGAAAGCGAAGGGGTTCCGATCGCCGTAGCGAAATCCGCCGAGACCACGGGCTCCACGGAGCTGACTCCCCGCAGGGATGCTATTTTTGGAACCATGGCTAGGGTATCCGCGTCGGCTTTAACCGTATGGGCCACCATATCCAGGGTAACCGGAGCAAGGGCCTTCTCCGTCATTCCCCGGCTCATGGTATCGATAAAAAATAAAATTCCAGAAAAAAGACCTATCGATAAAACAAGGCCAAAAATAAAGGTGAAGGACCGTTGTTTATTCCGGGACACCAATTTCCACGCATAGGAAGCGATCATAAAAGCACCCCTTCTTGGGAGACCAATTCACCGTCCCGTAAAAATATAGTCCTGTCCGCTCTACGGGCGACCTCGGGATCGTGGGTTACGAGGACCAATGTCTCCCCGGATTTTTTACAAAGATCCGTAAGAAAGTCCATAATTTCATCGGAGGTTTTGCTGTCCAAATTGCCTGTAGGCTCATCGGCCAATAAAATAGCCGGTTCATTGGCCAAAGCTCGAGCGATACCTACCCGTTGCTGTTGCCCCCCCGACAATTCTTCCGGTAAGTTTCCCCCCTTATCTTCCAACCCTACGAGGGCTAAAAGAGCATTGACCCGTTCTTCCCGATCCCGCTGGGGAACGTCGTGGAGAATAAGGGGAAACTCGATATTCTGGCGAACCGTTAAAGCGGGGAAAAGATCGTGCCGTTGAAACACAAAGCCCAATTTTTTACGCCTAAACGCGGCTAGGTCCTTTTCGTTCATGGTAGCCAGGCCCGTACCCTCTAAATAAACCGCCCCCTGGGTTGGGGTATCCAGACCGCCCAAAAGATTTAACAGGGTCGATTTTCCCGACCCGCTGGGACCCATTATGGCTACAAATTCCCCCTTTTCCATGGTCACGCTGACGTTTTTTAACGCGTGGATCCTGGCTCCTTGGAGGCGATATTCCTTGCTTACTTCCCGAGTTTCGACGCTAAAATTCCTTGCGTTAGGCATAATGGACCTCCCTGGCGTTTTCCTGATCATCGATAAATAATCCATCGTGGAGCCGGACCTGCCGCTGGGTTCTTTTGGCGACCGATGGATTGTGGGTTACCACGATAAGCGTATTCCCCAGGTCTGAACAAAATTCGGTCAAACTGGTCATCACCGCGTCGGCGGTACGGGAATCCAACTCACCGGTCAGCTCGTCGGCCAACAATAACCGGGGATTATTCGCCAGGGCCACGGCGATCGCAACCCGTTGCCGTTCCCCGCCGCTCAGAAAAGCTCCCTTGTGGTGCAAGCGGTTCTCAAGGCCCAGGGCCCCTAAGAGTTCTTTGGCCCGACGGCGAACCTGGGTCTTCCCCTCCAGACGCAGGGGTAATTCCACATTTTCCAGGGCCGTTAAAAAGGCGATAAGGTTATTATCTTGATAAACGATTCCTACATTCTGCCTTCGGAATTCCGACCGTTCCGCTTCATTTAGCCGGCCTATATCCTGCCCATCGATCAGAATTTTTCCAGCGCTGGGGACCATAAGCCCCCCAATAAGATGTAATAGAGTACTTTTACCAGCGCCCGAACGGCCTACAATAGAAAGGGAAGAACCAGATTCTACACTTAGGTTGGCTCCCCGAAGGGCTACCGCTTCCACATCCCCTTCTTTGTAGATTTTAAAAACCTGTTCTAACCGTAATAGTTCCATACCCATACCCCTTCCTATTGAACCGAAAGGGTCAGGGCTATATCACGGATACCTTCCCGGTCGTAATGGTTCGCAGGTCCCGTTACCGTTACCATACCTATCCTATGGTCCTTGAGGGGAATGTAGTACCGCTCGTTATGGGCCATAAACGGCTTACCCGTTATCTGGCTTTTGTCAGCGGCCTCGAAGCCCACGATCCATGCACCCCGTATTTCGGGGGAAGCCTTTAGGGCTATTTTCTTAAAGGAAGGAAATTCTCGAGCCAGGGTATCCTCGTTATTTTGAGCAAAGGTTTTAATATCCGTTCCAGAATTATCCGAAACTATCTGAACTTCCAGAGTATCATCCCCCCCGACAAAACGGATTCCCTTGGTAAAACCTGGGTCCCGGCTCCAAGTGGATGGATAGCCAATAGATACACCCGCTTTTACATCCCGATAGGTCACAAGGGCCGCTTCCACACCCCCTTCACCGCCTTCGGCAAATACAACCGATACCGACACAAGGGACAGAAACGCTAATAAACCGACAATCTTTCGCATTTGAAACCTCCTAAATGGTTTGTAAAACAAACTTAGGGGTTCAAAATGAAGGAAACATGAAATTTTATATTTTTATGGGAAGAATCACCGAAATTTTCGTTCCCCTTCCAACCGTGCTTTCTACTTCTAAACGGCCGTTGTGCCGATCGACAATTTCTTTGACCAGGGCTAAGCCTAACCCCGTACCTTCCCCGGTTCGGGAACTAATTCCCCGGTAAAACCGTTCAAAGATATGATTCAACTGTTCGCTGGGTATACCGACCCCCGTATCGGATACCAGTAGGGTAACGTCTTTTGAATGAGTACTTTGAACGTCCACGGAAACCGACCCCGATTCGGTATATTTGATAGCGTTACCCACCAGGTTATACAGTACCCGTGTAAGCGCATCCTGGTCTGCTATAACCGGTAAGGTTGCGGGGTGCTGACACCGCAACACAATCCCCTTTTCTTCCGCCAAGCTTTCTAAACCGGCAACCAGGTCGTCCATCAATAAGGATAGATCAAAAACTGTTTTTTCCAAAGCCTCGGTCTCAGAATACTTAGCTAGAAACAGAAGATCATTGGAAAGCTTTATTAAACGACTCGTTTGAGCTTGAATATCCTTTAACGCGGATTTGTATGCGGATACGCTTCGGTCCTGGTTTAAGGTGCTCCCAATTATCGCTTGGATTGCCGTCAAAGGGGTCCGTAATTCGTGGGAAGCGTCGGCGCTAAATCGTTTTTCCCTACTAAAAGCCCGCTCCAAACGGTCCAATAATTGGTTAAAAGCAAAGGCCAAATCCTGCACCTCATCGTTCCGTTCGTTACGGGGCAAACGCTGATGTAAATCTTTTTCCGTAATCGACGTGGCTTTTTGAATCATCCGATGAATCGGATACAGGGATCGACGGGCTATCAATGCGGATCCAGCAAAGGAAAAGAGGATAAAAAACGGAAGGATCAACAAAAGGGTTTGCAGTAGTTGCCCTAGGGCCTCTTCGATATATTCAACGCTCCGGAAGATCCGCAGGGTTCCTACGACATGGCCTTCAAAGCGTAGGGGTACCGAAATGGCCCTATACTGTTGATTTTCCGGAAGCCCCGGTCCGGAGGAAAAAAGAATATCCTTGTCTAAGGGAAGATCCTTTTTTATAGCATCGAAGGGTATTTTCAGTTTCCCCGAAGAATAGAGGATGGTCCCCGAGGGATCCAAAATTTGAGCCAGGAAGGCCCCTTCCAGGGGGGAGCCCAGGCTACTGAAATCGGGGAGGCTGTCGGATAAATTTACCTGTCCATTTTCAATATTTATTGCCCCTAACGCTTGGCTAGCGCTCAGTTCCAAGGAATTATCGAGGGTTCTGTTCAGCTGGGCTTTAAAAATAAAAAGGGTCAGTCCCGAAAAAACAAGCCACGCAAAAACAACAAAGATGGAAACCCATAGGGAGAACCGAAACCATAGCTGTTGAAAAATTTTCACTCCCCGGTCTCCGTGATTTTATACCCCAAGCCCTTTACGGTTTGAATCAGTTTACGTTCGTAGGGGTCATCAATTTTTCTTCGCAGGTTTCGAATGTATACATCCACAATGTTGGATTCCATCGGCGCGTCGAAGCCCCACACGTGATCGGCTATTTGCTCCCGAGAAAGGGTATGTTCCTTTTCCCGCATTAAACATTCTAAAATAGACAATTCCTTGGCGGTAAGGCTTATTGAAACTCCAGAACGGGAAACCGAATGGGCTTTATAATCCAAACTAAGATCCCCCACCTCTAGTACCGTTCGACCACCCTGGTTGGCGGTTCGACGCAATAGAGCTCTGACGCGGGCTTCCAGTTCCTGGATAGAAAAGGGTTTGACCAGATAATCATCCGCCCCGGAATCCAAGCCCCGAACCCGATCCTCGATCCCATCCCGGGCGGTTAACATTAAAATAGGGGTAGCATTATGTTGTTTCCGTACCCGTTTACAAACCTCAAAACCGTCGACTTTAGGAAGCATCAGATCCAGGATAATCAGATCAAAATCCATCGTATCAAGCCACGATAGGGCTTCTTCCCCATCGTAGGCCAAATCGACCGCGTAACGGGATTCCCGAAGCCCCTGGGCTACGTATTCGGATATTTTTCTATCGTCCTCGACCAAAAGAAGATGCATAGGTAAGAAACCTACTTGGCATCCCGAATCGTTATGACGGGACCGTCGGCGCGGATAATCGCTTCGGGGAAAGTGGGGTAACGGTACTGGACCGTACCTCCCGTAACCTCTCCTAAACCACGGCTCCCCAGCCGTACGCGGAATAGGGTTCCCGGATCGGAACAGTAGATGGTCACCGTGGAGGAGGATCGACGAACCTCTACCTGGGTGGCGTCGAAGCGTTCCAGGGCCCGGTAAGCCTGATAGGTATTCACCTTCCGAAGCCAGGGAAATTGGGTATCCACGAATTGAAGGTTCTTTTCCAACCCCTTCCGCAGAACTTCCCAGCTATCCCCCCGGGAACGGGCAGGGTCAAACACATCGTCCCCATGGATAAAGTGGGCGTACACCCCCGGTCCCAGGATACCCGAAACGGTGGCTAACACGGCGTCATCGTCCAGGTGGTAGCCCGCCACGGTTCGGGGCAGTAAATAGACGTCCCGGACCGTGGGGTGGGGACCGAAATCGCAGGTGGTATCATCGCCGGATCCGAAATAAATGGTGGAAACGGTTTTGATTGTGGGGAAAACATCCTTAAGCACGGCGATGCCTTCGTCGGAAATGACGTTTTGAGGGGCCACGTAGACCCGGGGTAAGGTAGCGGGACCAAAATACCGAACCCAATCGCGCTTTGCCATTTCCAGGCTCTTTCTCATGTTGTCCAGATCCATCCACGGTACCGGGTTTCCCGGGGAACTTTGACGGGTCAGGGACACGTGATTGTACCCATGGAGTCCCAGTTCGTAGTCCATGGAAAGGGCCTGACGGGCTAAAGCTAAGGGGGCCTCGGCCTGGTTAGCGAAAAATTCTCCCGTAAAGAAGGGACCTTGGTTTTGGGCGTTGTAGTTAAAAATTATAAAACTGGAAATCGGATACCCCGCCTGTTGGAGGATCTGGTTTACCTGGGGCCACCAGGTGTTCGTATAAAAATCCGTATCCTTAATACTCAGGGGGGGCTTTACCACGTCGTACATGGGCAGGGGCCAATCATCCAGGTTGAAAAAAGCCAAAGCCGGGGTCGGAACGGCACCCCAGGCCTGGACGAACAGCAGGGTCTCCGCCAGGGTACCCATGTAGGCGCCGGAACTAAAGGCGTTCCAGTTCCACACCAGGGTCTTTCCGGAACCCTGCTGGGAAGCCCACGCCAAGGGAGTCGCCCCCCTAAAATCGGTGGCTAGGATTTCCGTTCCATCCGCAGGGACTAACGGCCCAGGGGTCCACTCTAGGCTTCGATTCTCAAGGGCCAAATTTTCTCCCGTGTGAAGTTTCGCCGACATTTTGTACCCCGTCACCACATCGGGCCGTTTGGTTACCCCCTTTACTCCCAGGACGGGAGCCAGGGTGGAAAAACTCGCGGTGGCTAAGGATGCCACCCCCCCGCCCTTTTGGAGCAGGGTTGTAAGTACCGCCGGGTCCAAGCCCGAATCGTCCCCCAAAATAAGCAAAGCGGCGCTATAGGGCCGGAGGTCCAGGCTTACCAGATTGGGAAAGTCCTTGGCTTGAATAATCCGGTAGGGTATTTTAAGCCGCTTAAGGATGTTTTCCGTATAAAAAAGAATTTTACTCCGGGTCTCGTTCCTCGGGTCCGCCAAAACAGCGACCCGTTGGTCTCCATAGTCGGGGAACAGGGCTTCGGTTAAAAAGGCTTTGACATTCAGCAAAAGAGTTACCTTACCCCCCTCCACCCGGTACAGGTACCGGGAAAGGGCAAAGCCCCCCTTGGGATTCGTAACGATCACCGGACTCGGCGGATACTCCTTATCGGTTCGGGAAATGGAAAGCCAGGTCTTTATATCCCTATCCACAGGGATAAAGCGGTAGTAAAAGGCAGAGACGGCCGGATCCTGTTTTCCTTGGGCTTCCACCATATCGGAAACCACGGTAGCGACCTTTAATTTACTCCCATCCTGGGTCCAATCGCCCTGATAAATCAACCCTAATCGGGAAAGGGTACTGTTCAGCCGTAACGGTTGAACGTACTCCCCGGTCCGCCGCTCCTGGTAGGCCCCAAAGTTGTCAAAAACCAGGACCTTTTTGCCCTGATCAATTTGGGAATCCAAAAAGTCCAGGTAAAACTCCACGTTATTCATCGATGGTCCACGGAACCAGGTGATAATTGCCCGGGTGTAGCGGGTCAAACTAACCGGCGGAAGGCCCCTATCGATGTCCCAGTACCGCAGGGTAATACCCATTTCCTTGAGCGGTATGGATAGATAATAAAAAATCTCGTTTTCCTTTTCGCTTTGATTTTCCGAGGATTTATACAGGGCCAGTACGGTCCTATCAAAGCTCCCTTCCTGGGCAAAGAGAGGGAAGCCTACCATCAAAAGGGGGAGAAGAAGAAACACCAAGGCCTTTTTTGATCGTTCCATTATGTACTCCTAGCGGTTTCTGTTACGGCACTAAAAGACTTGGAGCACGGAACCGAAGACCAATTTCAACGGTAAAGCTCCAATAATTAAAATTGAGCTTCTGGGGGGCCGTTTCATTTTTCCCCGTCCCCAGGATGTTTACGTAGGCGGTGTACCATTCGGTGCTGAACTCGCTCCGATTTTCCAGCGCAAAGGTCAGGTTATCCGTATGAACCCACTGGGGAGGAACGCTGGCATCCAAGGCCTGCTCTCCGTAGTAGCCCACCGCTCCCCGGAGGGACTGATGGATGGCCAAGCCGGGGCTAACGTCAAAATCACCGGCGGCCGTTACGCTCGCCTCGGTGGTCAGGGCCTGCCGGGGAGCAAAGTAGGCGGGGTTGGATGGAGCGTTCAGGCTGTCCTGGTAGTTAACCGGTAGGTTCAAGGTTACCGTAACGTGGGGGTTATTGGAAACCGTAAGGGGAACGATATACTCGCCCCCCACGGAATAGATTAACGTCCCGTCCTCGACCATTTGGGTAGCCCCGAAGGCCCGGAGGGACGTATCCGAAAGAACGGGATACCCGGTAAAGCCAAACCGCAGGGTCCCATTGGCCTGAACGTTTTGACTGTACAGGGGACTATCCTTGGTAATCGTATCTTCCAGGGTATCCAGATAGTAAGAAAGATCGGCGGAGAAGAGCTTACTCGTCCATTGGGCGTCCAAGCCCACCTGCGGACGGGCCTGGTAGGAACCGAAAAAGGCGGACCCGTCTAAGCTGGCAGAGGAGGTTCCTACCCCAGCCAGGGGCGAATACAGGAGCCCCCCAGCGGAGGGGGTTACGGAGAAGCCCTGAATCCAGGGAGTCAGGGGAACGGCCAGGGCAAAACGATGGTCCAGGCTACCGTATGCGGGGACTACGGGGAAACGCTGGTATATGGAGGTGTAGGATGCGGTAATCCCAACTATTTCGTTTACGTTCTTTCCCCAATCCAGGGTATTCGTCTGAACGAGCCGGGTGGTATCGGCCATGAACGAAGCGGATGCGTCGATTCTATCGGCGTACTCCCGCTCTATCTGGTTGTAAAAATGGGCCACGTTGTTAAAGAATGGATCGTCATTGTACACCTTTTTGTACAATTGTTGGGCCTGAGCCCAATTCCCGTTGTATTGGTACACCTGACCGAGCTTAAAAAGGGCCTCCCGGTTCCAGGGGTCGATGGCCATAACCTGTTTAAATTGGTCTATCGCGTCGGCGTATCGTTTAGCGCTTTGATAAAAATTTCCCAATTCGTTGTGGGTATCCGAGGTATTTTGAGCCAAATCGTAGAAGTTCCGTTCTAGGGATCGGGAAAGGAGCTTGTAAATTTCCTGGGTACTCTTATCTACCAGGGTCTTTTGTTTAAAGGAGCCGTCCCGAAGGGAGGCCAAGTCCTTAAGGGCCCCGTTCACCGCTACCACCGGGTCTTCGGACAGAAACCCCGGCGCGCTGGCGCTTTTTTCCTCCACGATCCCCAGGTAGGCTATAAAATCACTTTGGAGGGAGGCGAAGGGTTCTTCCGTATCCGAAAGGACCTTAAGGGAATCTACGGATGGCAACGGCCCGGTTGCTAGCAGAGACTCCACCAGACCGAAATTGGTCCCCGACAGAGGGACTTTCTCTTTAGTCAAAGCGGCAAAATTCCTCTGAGCTCCGGAGGCGTCTCCTTGAAACAAGGCGATACGGCCCAAGGCGTAGGTGGCCAGGTTGGTGCCGTTCTGGCGAGCCTTCTCCAGCTCCCTTTCCATAGCTTGCCGATCCCAGGTCCAATGGGTATCCTTGGTCAAATTTTTAAAGGTCTCTTCCTGTTTCGCGTCTCCCTGGGCCAGAACCTTTAGTCGATCCTGATCCGAGGTAAAACGATCGGCCAAGGTTTGAACCGTAGCGGAGAGGAAGCTAATCTCGTTTATAGTCCCGGCTAGCTCCGATTGGGCTTGGGTTATCTTCTCGTTCAGGGAATTTTCCCCCGCCAAATCCGCTTCCTTTCCCTTTTTAACCAAATCGGCGTTGGCGGCTTTTTTTTGGGCCAAATCGGCCTGGGCCTTTTTTATAGCTCCCAGCTGGTCGGCCAACCGTTTGGCGTAGGATGACGTCAGCTGGGGCAGGTTCAAAAGGTAACGGGAATAGACCAGGGACCGATCCAGGATCCCCATATACTCCGAGGAAGATTTTTCCATGGTCCTCAGCTGGCGGTAAATATAGTTAGCCAAAATACTTTCGTATTCCCTGATGCCCCCGTCCATATCGCCGTTCCAAAAATCCGTTTCGGCGATGAGTTTGCGGAGTTCCAAATTGTCGCTTTCCGCTTCTAATTGTTTCTTATAATCGTCCAACACCAGGTTTTTTAGCTGAATTTTCTGGTTAAAAATATCTAAAAAGTCCGTCAGTTCCGGCGTCGGGATAAACCGCTTCTCCATAAGATCCCTTATACTCTGGGCATCCTTGGTTCGGTTTAACCGGGTGTAGGTGTCATAGAGCAGGGTATACAGTTCCACATCCCCCGGAGCCATTGTCAAGGCATCCTTGTACACCGGCACCGCTAAATCGGGGTACCCGTTGACGGAATATATGGAACCCAGGTTTTTCCGTTGTCCCACGTCCTTGCCGGTCAACGCCAGGGCGGTTTCGAAGTCCTTTTTCGCTTGGACCGTCGCGCCGGACCACAGCTCGCTTAGTCCCCGGTTAACGATAAGGGACAGATCCTTGGGGAACTTTTTCAGGGCGTCCGTAAAAAAGGCCACCGAATCGGTATAGCGGCCCGTCCACGCGGCCACCTTTCCCGCCTCGAGCCAAATTCCCCGGTCATCCCCGTAGTACTTAAGTAGGTTTTTATATAAAGCCAAGGCTCCAGCCGTATCACCCTTCCAGAGGGTGTTTTTAGCCAAAAGGAGCATGATAGTCCTATTCTGGGGTTCCAACAGATCCGCGCGGCGCAGATACTTAAGGGCGTTATAGTAATCCCCGATCAACGAGTAGACCATGGAGAGCTCTAACGCCGCGGTTACATCGGTGGGGTTATCCCGTATCCTCTTTTCGTACTCATCGATCGAATAAAAGGATCGATCGATGGATCGGTTATCCATATCCTGGGGAAACACCGTAGGCTTTATCGTAATTGGAAGCCGTTTGCCGTTTTCTTTTTTAACCAAAAAAAAGTTATCCAGGTAAAAGAAGTATTTGCCGTCGTAATTTCTGGGTTTTACAACCTGGAACCGCAATCGGTGGCTTCCGCTTTGCAGGGGAAAGTCCCCCACCAGGTTCCAATAATACGCGGGGGTATAATTTTCCACCACGTGCACCGTATCGCGGAAAATTTCAAAGGTGCTCGTTTTATCAAGGACCAAGCTAAAGGGAGAAGCGTAGGAAACCTGAGCCTCGTCCTTGTTGGCCGGAGGAGTACCGCCGTACCACAGCTCGTAGGTCCCCGTGGATTCCACAAAAAAAGCGAAATCGGCAAAGTACACCGCGTCGCCTTTGAGAGCCGTGGATTGGTTTAGCTGCAGGGTTCTATACCCCGAACAATCGTAGTTCAGGATCGGCTCCCGGGCAAAATTCGTGGAAACCGCCGACTCACCCTCCACAAAGATTAGATTAGGGTCCCTCGGAGGAAGAATCGCGGGAATCCGTTCGGTACCCGCCGAAGCGCCGGAGGGAGACCCCGTGGCGTTCCCTGTTCCGGGGCTCTTACTTTGCTGAGCAAACCCCAGATTTCCTAGCAAAACCAGCCCCGCTACCGCCACAGCGATCTTTGCGTCCATACGTTCTCTCCTAATTACGCATAAAAATAATACGGTCCAAATTATTCAAATTATTATATAGATGATACAGCGAATATACTCCGGCGACCAGGGCTCCTGCCAGGTACCCCGTACCGGGGGGTATCCACGGTACATACACCGAAGCCAGGGTAAGGGCGAAATTGGTGAAAAAAAACAAAATACTAGAGCGCAGGGCCTTATCGTAGGATTCAAGATAAAAGAGAAACGTAAAAAAGGTTAAAAAAGCCATGTGGAAAAACACCGCCACCACCAAAACCTTTACCAAAAACCCCCGCAGAATAACCAAAAGGACCAGGACGATAAGTCCATGAAAATACAACTGTTCACCGATTATTTTCCTGCTGTTTTGAAGGAGTGCGTACCGCTCTTCGATTATCCGGGTGTATATATGGGTCCCTAACTTTAAAAGAAAACGCCGGAGCCCCGCAAAAAAGGTGGTTTCCGTGAAAATGGTAAAAAACACCAGCGCGGGTATGACGCTCAGATTGGCTATATACGCGGCGTTATCGTAACCCTCGTACAGATGAATAGGAGTTCCCCCGATGGAAGCTCCCTTGGTAAACCAAAACACCATCTTATCGACCCATAATCCGGCGGAATAAAACCAGCCGGAGAGCATCAAAGCGCGGTAGCGCCGCGCGTGGTTCCAGAGGGGCTTGAGCTCATACAGCGGTCGGGAAGGAACAGTCCAGCGGAGGATGATGATAAACAGGATAAGGGCCACCGCAAGCTGGCCGATGGAGAAGCCCAAGAGGGCGCCCCCCAGGGCATAGCGGGCGCCCAAATACACCGTACCGCCGACTGAAACGGCCATACCGGCTAAATACGCCCCGATAATCGTAAAAAAGCCCTTCAAAATGGTGATGACGAGCATCTCTAGCCAAATAATGTTGATAGCCACAAAAAGGATGACCATGGCGACCTTAAACAGGGCTCCATGGCTGATCTGGGGGCTGGAGACGCTCAGGGCAAAGGGAAGCCCCATAAGGACCCCCAGGAAAACCGTCCCCAGGCTTACCAAGACCAGGGTCGCCGTAACCCGGTGGTATTTTTTATTGAATAGCAGATCCGAGATATACCGGGTAAAGATGTAATGAAGCCCCCCAAAAAGGCAGATAGAAAAAGCGTACCCATACACGATCACACCGATAAAGAGGCCCTGCCCTTCCCGTAAAACAAAGGAGGCGGTTCCGGTGATGATGGATATTCCAATGATGGAAATAAGCCAGGGTCCCGCGACAATGACGATACCCGTAAGGGCAACCGTCACCGCCTTAACCAGGCTACCGCCCCGGAGAGCCCGTTGCAACTCAAACCCTATGCCCGCCATGGCTGACCCTCCACGATCGTGGTGTACAGGCGGCCAAAGGTTTCGTACAGGGTAACCTTATCGTACCGTTCCCGGACCTTCTGTTGCTTTTGCCGTACCACCTGGTCGGTTTCCTCGGGATGGCTGTGGATCCACACCACCGATTCGGCCAACTTTTCCGCGTCCTTGGACGAGGCAAGGAATCGGTCATCGTAGTCCATCATTTCGGCTACGTTGCCGACCCGGGTGCTTACCACCGGGAGTCCTGCGGCGTAGGCTTCCAGGATAACCAGCGGCTGGGCTTCCCGGATGCTCGTTAACAGCATGACGTCTAAAAAGGCGTAGTATTCCAACACGTTTTGACGACCCGTAAAATGGAATACCTGGGAAAGTTGAAAACTTTCTACCATCCGCTGACAATCTTCGTAATACTCCGGGTCCTCGTCCGTGGGGCCGATACAGTAGAATTCCGCCTCCCGAATACGGTGATGGACGATCCGGGCCATGGTAATAAAGGTTTTAATATCCTTGATGGGAACCACCCGGCCGACCAACCCCACGTGAAAACCCGGCTTTTTATACCGGGTTACGGAAGAAAACCGGGGAATATCGATACCGTTGGGAATTACCAGGGCCCGGTCCTCCTGGGCGCCCAGTTCAAGTTGAACCTGCCGGTTGTATTCAAAGAGGGAGGTGGAATAGTCCGCCGATTGGTACGCCAAGTGGCTTAAAAAATGGTACACCGCGATCCACAGATCCCGCTGGTAGCCCCGGATAAAACTGGCCCTCCGCAGTTCGATTTCCCGCTCCTTATGGTACAGTCCGTGTTCGGTTAGCAAAAAGGGCTTCCCCCGGCGGTACTTAGCCGCCACGGCCACGAGCCCCGCGTACCCCGTGGAGATGGCGTGGTACAGGTCCGCCTCCGGCGGTGGGGCGGCGGTTACGGTGAAAAGCATGGAAAAAGCCGCCTTCCAGGCCCAGTAAAAATCCGTAAAGGGGTACATGGGATTGTGTTTCCGGTTTAGTTCCACCAAAATATCCCAAAAAATTTGAGATTCCAGGGCCAATTCCATGGGATTGTAACCCTCGGGGATCAGTTTTATCAGTTCTACTATTTCTTGCGTCGATATATGGGGCGACTGGGCTTGAATAAGCTTAAGAAGACGTAAAAGTTGCTTTCTATTCCGTAAATGCCCCTGGGATGGTCCCTGTTCCCCCAAAACCACATCCACGTGCTCCTTAATATTGGGTGGAAGGGGATATTTTAAGGTTTGGTTTCTCGTGGGGGATATGGTAAATAGGGAAAACTCCACCTGGGGAAGGCTGGTGATAAGATCCTGGGTCCAGGAGGAAACCCCGCCGGTTATGTAGGGGTAGGAACCTTCTAGTAAGAGGCAAACCCGCATTCCCTAAGCCCCCATCCAATAAGCGTAGAGGGCCATATCCCGTTCGTTCAGTTCATCCATGTGACCGATCAGCCGGGAAATCAACTCGGAGGCCCGATCGAATTTTTTTTGCGAATACTCAATCTCCGCTAACAGTAAAATATCATCCGCTGTTTTGGGGGCGTTTTTTTTCTTTAATAACTCCGAAGCGGTTTTGTAATCCCGCGCCTCCATTAAAGAACGAACATAGGTGTTCCGTTCGCTTGCCGTTAGGGTACGGAAACGGAGGAGTTCCTTAAAGTAGTGGAGAGATTGGTCTATATAGAATTCTTTAATCGCCTGCCGTTTATTATTCAGCAGGGCAAGCTCAAAGTAAAGCCGGCCCAGTTCGGAAAGCCTTTCGAGGGGACTATTCGCCTGGGTAATTTCTTTTTTAAGAACGCTAATCCTATTGTTATACCGATTTTCAATGACGTTGATGCTTTCGGCCGCGAAGAGGGCCAATTCCTGATCCTCGTGGTGAATGAGCTTTTCAAAAATACCCATAAGGACCACGTTGGTTTTAAAGTCCAAATTAGGCCGGGAAAGGATCCGTTCGATCTCATCCAGGTCGTAGGGCTGTTCATCGATGGGCTTGGAAGAGGTGGATTTGTAAATGAACGCCTCGATGGGAGCAAAGCCCCCCTCAAAGGCCTTTAACGCCCCTGCGGGGGTTCGGGGTAAAATAAAGGTTCCCACGTTTAAAAAAAAATCTCGGATAGTCATGGCCTACCTTTTCTGCTTTTCCAGGACCTCTTCCGCCGCCCGCAAAATAGAGTCCCCCTCAATTTTGCCCTTGCCGCTGTTGGCAAACCCGATAAGCATATCCATGGGAACAATTTTTTCGTCGATCTCCCAGGTCTTCCCGTTGATCATCCCTAAAAGGTCAAAACAGAATAGGGCGGTTCCGTCGTAGTCTATTTGGGGATAAAAGAAGACCATTTGACCATCCTTCTGGTAATGGTATACCTCCCCCGCGTTACCCGATAGGGTTTTAATTTCACCCATGTACCGTTTAATAAGGCCGTAGATTTTTTTATCCCCAAAGCTAGTCAAAAGGGAATCAAAGTTAACCAGTTCCAAAATAATGATGGAAAAGGTGCTCCCCCTATACTCCACCGAAGAAACCCATTGTTCCATCTTTTTCCGTAACACCGAGTAGAGGGGAAAGCCCGTCTGGGGGTGCAACTCGGTTACCATCAAGGTTTCGTTGGCCACCGTTTTTTCTATCGAGGGGCTTCCCAAATCGATAAGAGCCCCCAGTATTTTTTCCGTGTACAGATTGAATTTAGAAAAGGGCATCTCTTCGATGTTTAAAACACCCCAGACGACCTTGCCAAAGGAAATAGGAAAGGCCATGATGTTCCGGCCCCGATCCATTTTTCGAAGGTTCGCGTAATTTACCAGCATCCGGGCGGAGAACACCAAATTATTTCGGGCAACCCACCCTTCTATCGATTCGTTTACGGGAAGTCTGTCCAAGACCAGGTCCTCTTCCTGCCAACCCAAAGTGGCGGACCGTTCCAAGGTATTCTCATCGGCCCGATAGATCCACACGGAAGCCTTACTCGCCCACGCGTATTGTCTCACCATGTCCAAAAGGGTGGCCAGGGTTTCCGTTAAGTTTTGGGAGGTCAGATCCTTTATCCGGGTAAACAACGAGGTGACCGATTCCTGTTGGCGGAGAACCCGCTCTTCCAAATCCCGGTTAACCGCCACCAGGGCTTTTACTTCCGTATCCAACCGAAATTTTTCCGACGCCGCTTTACGCAGATATTTATTTTTAGTTTCCACTTGGTTCATAAAATACGAATGGACCATCCCAAAAACGTATACCCCCACCAGGGCCCAGAGGAAGGGGATCCTAAAGTGAAGGTACAGTTGAAAAACGCTGTCGGGCCATCGATCCTGGGGAAAGGGAAGGGCTAAGGAAAGGATGGACAGTAAAAAGGCCGTAAAACCGTAAAGGCGGCCAAACCAAACAGCAGCGAACATGGAAAAAAACGCGTAGGGGTTGACCGGGAAGGACCCAAAGCCGGGCTCAAAAGAACCCAAGCGATTTATACCCCCTAGAACCACGATAACCGAGAGAACCTCTCCGAGCTTTTTTATGCCTGGAGGACTCTTCATTGTCGAAAATTCCCGCTGTACCGTACCGTTTTCCACTGTCGCCTCGTTTCTCCCTATCCATGAGGTTTTAGATCCTACCCCTCAAGACATTTTTAAAAAACTGGGTATATACTCAATTATATGCGTCCATACACCTTTTTTCCCGTTATAATAATGGGTTCTTTGATTTCCCTGTCCAATCCCCTCGCCGCCCAAACAAACTACCGGGACGCCATGCGTCGTTTGGTGGTAGACCTTTCGGCCTACGCGAAAAAAACAAACCCCTCTTTTCTCGTTTTTACCCAAAACGGAAACGCCCTCTTCGAGGCCCCCCTGGACACCCCCCTCAAGCAGGCGTACCTGGGGTCCATCGACGGGGTGGGACAGGAGAGCCTCCGGTACGGGGATCCGGATTTCGGACACCGGACCCCCGCCGAAACCACCAACTACCTGCTGGGCCTGCTTCGTTTTTTAAACAGCCAGGGCAAAAAGGTCCTGACCATCGATTATTGCGATAGACCTAATCAAATATCGGAGATTTTGGAGAAAAACCGAAGGGAGAACTTTGTCTCTTTTATAGCAAATCACCGAGCCCTGGATACCATCCCTTCTTATCCCACATCCCTGATGAATTTCACCAAAAATTCGATTACTAACCTAGCGATGGTTCGTAATTTTCTTTTTTTAATCAACCCCGAAGGCTTTTCTGACGCCGAAGCGTTCCTGGACGCCCTGGAGAAAACCGATTACGACCTGGTCATCATGGACGCCTACTTTGACGGGAAAGCCCTGTCAGCCCAGGAGGTACGCCGGGGTGCCCGGAAAAGCAACGGGGAGCGACGTCTCGTGTTCGCCTATATGAGCATCGGCGAAGCGGAGGATTACCGAACCTATTGGCAAAAAAGCTGGTCCACCCGGGCTCCGGCCTGGATAGAAACCGAAAACCCCGAGTGGAAGGGCAACTACCGTGTGCGGTACTGGGATACCGCCTGGAAGGATATTCTCTTCGGTTCGCCCCAGGCGTACCTGGACCAAATTATTGCCGCAGGGTACGACGGGGTGTACCTGGATACGATCGATACGTTTTATTATTTCGAAGACCAGGGCCGTTAAGACCTTGTTACGGGTCCTTTTACATTCCCCACTGTTTCGCGATCTGGGCAAAGAGGGGATCCAGGGCCGCGAAAATAACAATAATAACGAGGGACGGAAGAAAGTTCGCGGTCTTTATCTTTTTAAGCGACAAAAGGTTAAGGGCTATCATAATAATCATCGCCCCGCCGATGCCGGTTAATTCGGATATCATTAAGGGAGAGACGTAGGGCTTGATATACACCGCGGCGATGGTCAAAAGACCCTGGTAGATCAAAATGGGGAGGGCGGAAAAAGCCACCCCGGGCCCCATGGCGGCGGCCAAAAGAATGGCCATGGAACCGTCTAGTACGGATTTGGTAAGGAGTAAGGTATAATCCCCCTGGGTCCCCGCCCGAAAAGATCCGATTAATGCCATGGCCCCCACGCAGTAGAGGACCGAAGCGTTTAAAAATCCATGCCCAAAGTCCCAGGCCGCCTGCCCCTGTCCGGTACTTTCGCCGACTACCGGAGGACGTTCTTTTTTCCCCCGACGGAGGGTAATCCGTTCTAGGAACGTCCCGAAGCGCAGGATAGCCCCATCAATATCCCAAAGGGTTCCCAAAAGCCCCCCCGCGATTAACGAAAGGGCCAAAAATATTATTCGCTTACTCTCCAGGGCCATGGAGGCCCCAATGACCACGGTGGCTATCCCCGCCCCGTCAAAAATTGCGGAACGGTATTTTTCTGAAATTCGCTCAACTAACAGAAGTCCTAAAAGGGCCCCCACAATGACCGCAAGACAATTTACTATTGTGGCTATCATAATGGGTCCAGCCTATCCGGTGGGGGAAGGTCGTGTCAACAAAGATATAAAAATTTGTTACCTACGAAGCGGGAGCTTCCAAACGGTGCCGAATCACCGCGTACAAGACCAGACCAGCGATAGCGAAGGTGATAAAGGACCCAAACAGGAGCCGGTATCCCCCCATATCGACCACAAAGCCCCCCACGGCGCTTCCTAAAAAAGTGGGAAGCCCTACCCCTAAGGAAAGATACATGGACATGCCCACCGCTCTTCGCTCCGGGGGAACGTGGGTTGCCACGAAGGCTACCGCGGAGGGATGGAAAAGTCCATAGCAGAGGGAATGGAGGGTTTGGCCCACCACCGCCCCTGCGGGGGTGGGAAACAGGGCGTAGAGGGACAAACGTACCGATATGGCCACCATGGAGAAGGCCAACAATTTGGGGGCCCCAAAACGGCGAATGAGGGGTCCGGAAAGGAACATGAAGGGAATTTCCGAGGTTGCCGAAATGGCCCACATCAACCCCACGGCGTTCCAATGTAGCTCCTCCACCACGTAGAGGGAAAAGAAGGACGAGATGGGCGCCATGGCTACCCTTCCAAGACCTATCATGACCAAACCCACAATAAAAACGGGGCTCCATCGGTAGACCGATGGACGCTCCCCTACAGCAGGGGAAACCCTGGGACGACTCCTTGTGGTATTGGGAAATACGGTAAGGGTGGCCATGGAAAAGAGGGTCATCAAACCAATCCAAAACCCGATGTGAACCGGAGTATTGGGGACCATAAACGGGACCACCTGCAACAGGAGGCTCATGATCACAAAGCTCGCCGAACCCACAGACCGTACCTTTCCGTATTGGGCCGAGCCGGAGAGGGTCAACGTGGCCGTCGCGTCCATTAGGGGAATAATGGATCGTAGCCCCACGGCCATCACAATGAGACTTATAAGGGTAACAAAAATGGATCGGAAGTAGAGCAGAGGAAAGAGGGAAAGGAGAATCAACCCAAAGGCAATGCCTAAGGAGGGGCGGGAACGGCCTAAACGATCGGAAAGGTGGCCCAACAGAAAGGGTCCACCGATACCGGCTACCTCAAAAATTCCCAGCAAAAGGCCCACCACCGTGGGAGCGTACCCCAAGCCCCGGATAAGAACGGACAGATAGGGGGAAGCGACGCCATAAATAGTAAAAGCAAAGAAGTACGGTAGTATCAGGGCCATGGGTCTATTCTATCCAAGGCGGCGTATTAGGGCCAGTGGTACGCCCCTCCTTCCGCCTGGGGTACCAAAACCAGACGGAAGGAAAAACAGCGAGGAATCGTGGGGGTTGACCGTAGGGTCCGTTTCCCAGCAACCGCCCTTACGCGATCCCGTGGGCCTCTCGTGAAAAAAGGACCCCATTCCGCCAAACTCCTAGGAGCCTGTCGGAATGGGGGACTCCTAGTACCGTTGGGCGGCGAATTGGACCCACCCGCCGGAACGAACGAGGGCGGCCTCGAAATCCTTAAGGATAAACGGTACCTGCCGTTCCGTTTTTCCTGCCACGAAGCGGAGTTGATTTTTTTCCAAATCCACCGAGACGATGGTCTCTTTTCCGGCGAATTCCTCAAAGAGCCGGTCGATGGTAGGACCGTCCACCTCCGC
>CAYRLW010000030.1:5716-14279 GCA_964425215.1 uncultured Treponema sp. | reverse complement strand
TTGGTGTTTTCGGTCAAATATTTAGCCGGGATAATTTCGTCGGTGTTTATATCGTCCCGATCTAAAAACAATACGGGGCCCCCAAACTTTTTCATTGTAAATCCTCCGGATTAGCGATGGTTCCTAAAACCGCCGTAGCGGCCGCCGAAGCGGGGCTCATAAGGTGAACCATGCCGCCCTTCCCCATGCGGCCGTAAAAATTCCTATTGGTCGTGGACGCGCACACCTCCCCCTCCGCTAACACCCCGTTGGACATGCCCAAACAGGCTCCGCAGGTGGGGTTGGTAACGCAAAACCCCGCGTCCATAAAGGTCTGAATAATCCCCTCTTTCAGCGCCTGAGCGTAGACCTGCGGGGTGGCAGGAGAAACGATGCCCCTGACGCTTTCGGCGACCCGGCGGCCCTTTAACACCGCCGCAGCCTGACGCAGGTCCTCGATCCGCCCGTTGGTGCAGGAACCGATATACACCTGGTCCACCCTGGTGTTTTTCAGCTCCCGAATGGTCTTTACCTGATCCGGCTTATAGCCCACGGTGGACACGGGTTCCAGGGACGAACAGTCTATGGTTACCACCGAATCGTAGGGAGCAGTTTCATCGCTGACCCACTTTTGATAGTCCTGGAGGGCCTCTTCTTTAGAGGCATATTGATTTTCTCCCTGGGGACCGATAAAAGGCCATAGATACTCCACCGTAGTCATATCGGGCATACAAACCCCGCTCGTCCCTCCGGCTTCCACGGCCATGTTGCAAAGGGTCATCCGTCCTTCCATGCCCATGGCGGAAACCACGGGACCCCGGAATTCCATCACCCTATCGGTGGCTCCGGCAACGCCGATTTTCGCGATTACCCCAAGAATTACGTCCTTGGCGGTAACTCCGGGACGGAGGGCTCCCTCCAGGTTGATTCGAATCGTGTGGGGGGTTTTAAACGCGCATACTCCCTTTAGGATCCCCACCTCCAAATCCGTGGTTCCCACCCCAGCGGCAAAGGCCCCAAAAGCCCCGTGGGTACAGGTATGGCTGTCCCCCATTATCACCGTAAAACCCGGACGGACAAAGCCTAATTCGGGAAAAAGGGCATGGCAGACCCCGTTGCGCCCCACGTCAAAAAAGTCCTTAATACCGTGACGGCGGGCCCAATCCCTAAGGATTTTACCCTGTAACGCGGTTTTAGAGTCCTTCGCCGGGGTAACGTGGTCGATCACCCCTTTGATTTTAGTGGGATCGAATACCCTGTCCATCCCTTGGGCCACCAGGTCGTTGATGGCGATAGGGGTGGTAATTTCGTGGCAAAACACCCGATCCAGCCGAAGGACCCAATCCTCCTGACCAAAGGGTTTGTCCACCAAATGGGCGTCAAAAATTTTCTGAGCCAAAGTCTTTCCCATAATCAGCCTCCCGTTCCAATCTCGCCTTTCGGCGGCGTTATAATCCAAAAAAGGCGGAGCACCGATTCCCCCGGGTTGGCCAAAACGTGGGGAGCGTCGGCCCGAAAACTCGCCGAGTCGCCCACCTCTAAACGGTAGGTTTTATTGCCCACCGTTAGTTCCGCCACCCCTTCGGTGACTATGCCCAATTCCCACCCCGGATGTCCGTACTCCTTTCCGCCGGTTTTAGCCCCCGGGTCAAGGGTTATTCGGTACGCCTCTATCCCATCCCTGCCCTGGGAAGCCCCGTCCAGTTGGGCTAGCCGTTCGTAGAGAACCCCCGGCCGGGTAAAGGTAGATCGCTCTCCCTTCCGGACCACCCGGACCGAACGTTCCCGCCGGTAGTCGGAAAACAGGTATTCCAGGTCAATATCCACCGCGTCGGCCAGGGCAAGGAGCGTATCGATAGCCGGGGATACCCGGTTCCGTTCTATCTGGGACACCAGGCTTTCGCTCACCCCCGCCCTATCGGCCACTTCTTTTAACGTAAGGGATCGCCGTTCCCGGACCGAACGAATTTTCTCCCCAAAGTGGAAACCCATGGAAGCTCCTTAATTGATACTAAACATTCTTTAGTTTAATTAAAGTTATAATCCCTGTCAAGGGGATCAGCGGAGAGACTGCAGGGATTCTCCAATACTATCCAAATAGGCCTTCCTTTGCAAATAGGTGCTTTTTCGAAGGTTCCAAAACACGTGGAACCGTACATCCTGGGCGCCGCAGAAGCCTAAAACGTTTTCCTTCCATACCCGAGCGGGAGCCCAATCTTCCACCTTCTGACCAGGAGGCAGGGTGGCGTCGGTGGTAATAAATATGTCAAAGGTTTTATCGGAAAAAAGCCCCGGAGCGTCGGCGTCCTTAAAATCCGCTTCTCTAAAACCGTAGGCGATTCCGGGACGGAATACCCGGTCTAAAAAGCCCTTTAAAATTGCCGGAGGACCGCCCCACCAATCGGGGTATACAAAGAACACCCGGCGGGCGCTTTGCATAGCCTGCTGATAATGGAGGGTTGTTTCATCAAAGCTGAACTTCCGATTCAATTCTGCTTCCGGAAGAACCGGGTTAAAACCCTCGGCGTACAGATCCACCATCTGAAGATTCGGAACCGTTTCGGCAATACCGCGAGCGATGGCCCGGTTAAAACCTTCTTTTTTAACCTGCGCCAGAATTAGTACATTTTCCATAGATACTCCTTGGTAATCAAGAAATGTGAAAGGGGGGGAGAAAAAAATCCAAATTTCCCTATAGCCCCCTAGAATATATACTCAAATATGACTATATTAGTATAGTATATGAAAGATACCTATTCGGAACAAGAACTTTTGGAAATATTACGGATCGTGGAGGATCCCGAGCTGGGATACTCCATCGTGGACCTGGGTCTGTTGTACCGGGCGGAACAGGTGGGAGACGCCATAGAGGTCGATTTTACCCTTACCTCTCCCGGCTGTCCCATCGGTGAACAGCTTAGAACGGATATCGTTTTGACCCTTCGCCGCGTTACGGGCAAGCCAATGGTCCAGGCCAACGTGGTCTGGAATCCCCCGTGGACGATAGAACGGGCCAGCGACGATATTCGGTTGGAGATGGGCTACCCCATCTGGTAAGGGTTTTACGTGGAAGGAGTACCTATGAAGGGTTTACAGGTTAGGGGCCTTACGGCCCGGATAGACGAAAAAACGATTATCAACGGCTTGGATTTAACGGTGGAGGATGGTCAGATCCACGCGTTGATGGGTCCCAACGGCCACGGTAAAAGCACCCTGGCTAATATTTTAATGGGTCATCCCCGGTACACCGTTTCTGCAGGGGCGGTTACCCTGGACGGGGAGGATCTGCTGGCCATGGACGTATCCCAACGGGCCCGGCGGGGTCTTTTTTTGGCGTTCCAATACCCCGCCGAAATACCCGGACTGACGGTGGCCAAGTTTCTTAAACGGGTGGCAGACCTCCGGCGGGATCCTCCCAAAAACGCGGGGGCCTTTTTAGGGGAACTGAAAGAAAACCTTAAATTTTTGGAAATCGATCCTTCCTTTGCAAACCGGTATTTAAACGACGGTTTTTCCGGTGGAGAGAAAAAACGGATGGAGATACTCCAGCTTCTGACCATCCGCCCCAGGTTTGCTATTTTTGACGAAACCGACTCGGGCTTGGACGTGGACGCCCTCAAGGTTGTTTCCGCAGGGATTAACAGGATGCGGGGAGAGGGCTTTTCCGCCCTCCTGATAACCCATTACCGCAGGCTGTTAGACTTAGTACGCCCCGATAGGGTGCATATCCTGGAACGGGGGCACGTGGTGGCCAGCGGCGGTTTTGAGCTGGTGGAACTGCTGGAGCAGGACGGCTACGACGGAATCCGGCGCCTAGTGGGGGGTACCAAGGAGGCGGTGTATGAGCGCTGACACCCAGGTTCGGGATATTGGGACGGCGTACGGCGAACGGTTTGGGTTTTCCATGCCCGACCGGTCGGTGCTTCGAACCGAAAAGGGATTGACCGCCCAGACCGTTCGGGAGATAAGCCAGGCGAAAAACGAAAGCGAATGGATGCTCCGATTCCGCCTTCGCGCCCTTGATCTATTCAACCTTCTACCCATGCCATCTTGGGGAGCGGACCTTTCGGACCTTCGGTTCGATGAGATGACCTACTACGCCAAACCCACCGATGGGAGTTCCCAAAATTGGGACGAACTTCCGGCGGAGATAAAGGGAACCTACGAACGGCTCGGCATTCCGGAGGCGGAACGGAAGTTTCTCGCCGGCGTGGGGGCCCAGTACGACTCAGAAATGGTGTACCACCATATTCGGGAGGATCTGGGAAAAAAGGGGGTTCTTTTTTCCGACGTGGAGACCGCGGCCCGGGAACATCCAGAGCTCGTTAAACGTTTTTTTGGAACCATCGTTCCTCCGGACGATAACAAATTCGCCGCCCTTAACAGCGCTGTCTGGTCCGGAGGGTCCTTCGTCTACGTTCCCCCGGGGGTCCACGTGGAGATTCCCCTGCAAGCCTACTTTAGGGTCAATTCCCAGGCCTTTGGACAGTTCGAGCGAACCCTGATTATCGCCGACGAGGGATCCTTTGTTCATTATATAGAGGGTTGTACCGCCCCGGTGTTTTCTAAAGACAGCCTCCACTCGGCGGTGGTAGAAATCGTTGCCCTGGCGAACGCCCGGATTCGGTATTCCACCGTTCAGAATTGGTCATCCAATATGTACAACCTGGTGACCAAACGGGCCTTCGTCTACGAGAACGCCGTGATGGAATGGGTCGACGGGAACATCGGTTCCAAGGCCACCATGAAGTACCCGGCCATCTTTCTAATGGGCCAGGGCGCCCGGGGAGAGGTACTTTCCATAGCCTTTGCGGGGAAAGGCCAGGAACAGGATACGGGGGCCAAGGTGCTCCATTTCGCTTCCCACACCTCCAGCGTGGTTACCTCTAAATCCATATCCAAGGATGGGGGAACCGCCAGCTACCGGGGGCTGGTAAAGGTAGAAGCAGGGCTTACGGGGATTAAATCCAAGGTAGAATGCGACGCCCTGATTCTGGATCCCCATTCCAAGTCCAACACCTATCCGGTCATGGATATACGATCCGAAAACGCCGCCATGGAACACGAGGCTAAGGTTTCTAAAATCAGCGAGGAACAGCTTTTTTACCTGATGAGCCGGGGGCTGACGGAGGAAGAGGCGGCGGTGATGATCGTCCACGGCTTTATCGATCCCCTGGTAAAGGAACTTCCCATGGAATACGCGGTGGAACTGAACCGCCTTATCGAACTGGAAATGGAGGGCTCCGTCGGATGACAGCGACACGAGTAAAAACCACGCCCCAAGGGAGCGCGTCGGCGGAGGGTCCGGAATTCCTCTGGACCTTTAAGGCCCATCCGGAAATTCAAACGGAACCGGGGGAAACCATAAGGGGAGACGTGGAACGTACAAACATTGCCATCCCCTTTAGGGGGGATAGGGGATCCGTCCAAGGGGGCGCCATATACCTGGAAGCCCACGCCCGGGCCCAAGTGTTTATCCAGTACGAGGCGGGACCCCGTCAAGCCGGTCCTGACCAAGGTACGATGGATAGGGAGACCCAGCTTTTTCGTACTTCCTTGGAAATTCATCTGGGGCCCTACGCCCAGCTTGAACTGTTCGTGTTATCTTCCCTCCCGGCCCACCTTATGAGGGAGGCCTTCGATCAGCTTACCCTGGAAGAAGGGAGCCACCTGCGGTGGACCGATGTGGGCTTTGACGCGGGTAAGGGAACCTACGAACGGAACGTTACGTTCGTAGGAAAGGAAAGCGAACTGGATTTCGCGGGGGCCTACGGAGCCGCTTGCTCCACCGAAGGGACCTACCTTCTTACAACCCACCATCGGGGGCCGCGCACGAAAAGTCGAGTGTACATTAAGTCCGCCTTAAAGGATTCGGCCCATTTGATCTTTAAAGGGCTTATTCATATAGAAGAAAGCGCCGCCGGTTCCGACGCGTACCTTTCCAATCGGAATCTGGTCCTAAACGACGGGGTCCGGGCGGAAAGCCTTCCCCAGTTAAAGATAGAAACCGACGACGTGGTCTGTAGCCATGGTTCCACCACCGGCGGTCCCCGGGAGGAGGAGCTTTTTTACCTTACCAGCCGGGGTTTGGATACCGATTCGGCAAAAAGTTTGCTGGTAGAAGCCCACCTATCCGCCGTCTTGGACCGCCTGCCGGAGGATAGCCGAGAAGCGGTGGAACGGAGAGCCTTTGATCTCTTGGGCTTGTACGAAGGGGGTTCCTGTTCATGAGAACTTCTTTTAAAAACCCCGGGAACTTGGAAGAAAACGCCACCGTTGCGCAGTCCCTTAAAAAGGATTTCCCCGTTTTTCAGGAACGATCCGAATTGGTGTACCTGGATAATTCGGCCACCGCCCAAAAACCTCGGCAGGTTCTGGACGCGGAACGGGATTTCTACATTCGATCCTGCGCCAACGTCCACCGGGCCATCCACACGATCGGAGAGGAAGCCACGAGCCGCTACGAGGCGGCCCGGAGCCGAATCGCCGCGTTTATCGGCGCCAAGCGGGAAGAGGTGATTTTTACCCGGGGAACCACCGAGTCCATTAACCTGGTTGCCCATAGCTTCGGCGAAACCCTGCGCCAGGGGGACGAGATTATCCTGTCGGAGATGGAACACCACGCCAACCTGGTACCCTGGCACATGCTCGCTTCTCGACGGGGCGTTATCCTGCGCTTTATTCCCCTTACCGAATCCGGCGAATTGGATCTGGTTGCCTACGAAAAACTCCTAAATCCCCGGACCCGGCTTGTTTCGGTTACCATGGTTTCCAACGTCCTAGGAACGATCAACCCTATAGAAAAAATAAGCGCCCTGGCCCGAAACGCCGGAGCCAAGCTCCTTTTGGACGCCGCCCAGGCGGCTCCTTCCCAGGTTCTACGGGTTGCCGCCCTAAACGCCGATTTTCTTGCCTTTTCGGGGCACAAAATGTACGGTCCCTTCGGTATCGGGGTCCTGTACGGTAAAGAAGCGCTCCTCGACGCCCTCCCCCCTTTTATGGGCGGCGGAGACATGATATCCGAAGTAACCCTTGAAGGTTTTTCGGTCAACGAGCTCCCCTACAAGTTCGAGGCGGGAACTCCCCCCATTTCCCAGGCCGTGGGTCTGGCCTCTGCGGCGGACTGGCTGGAATCGGTGAATATCGACGCCCTGGGGGCCTACGAAGGCCAGCTGGCCCAGCGGTTTCTCCGGGCCCTAAAGGACATTCCGGGACTTCGAGTATTAGGATCGGCTCAAGAACGGGCGGGTATCGTTGCCCTTACCGTGGAGGGGATCCACGCCCACGACCTGGCCGCCTATCTGGATAAAAACCATATCGCCGTTCGGGCGGGGCACCACTGCGCCCACCCCCTGGCCCGCCGTTACGGCGTTGTTTCAACCGCCCGCTTCAGTTTCGCCGCGTACAACCTTCCCCAGGAAGCGGACGCGGCGGCTTTCCTCGTTGCAAAAGCCCGGGAGGTCCTATGAGCGACGCCTACGACAGCATTTACGAAGAGATCATCCGGGATCATTATAAAAAGCCCTCCCACCGCCGGCTTTTAGAAGGGATCCCCTTCGCGGAAAATCCCTCCTGCGGAGACCGGGTTCGAGTTTCCATAAAGGTGGGAGAGGACGGAACCATTTCCGACGCGGCCTTTGACGGTTCGGGCTGTTCCATCTCCATGAGTTCCGCGGATATTCTGGCGGAAGATTTGGTGGGCAAGACTCCGGAGGAGGCAAAGGCCCAGATTGAACGGTTTTTAGCGGTCCTTCGGGGAGAATTGAATATAGAGGAGCTGGACGCCTTGGGCGACGCGGCGGCCTTTAAAGGCATAGCCCGCCTCCCGGTCAGGGTAAAATGCGCGGCCCTCGCGTGGCGGGCCGCGTTACAGCGGTTAGAGGAGCTGGAAAAAGCGGGGGGTCCGAAACCTTAGCCTATCGCTTGCGGAGGAGATTTTTTTCTAGTACAGTAAAAATATGGAAGAAAAAGCTATACGAATTTTCGAACCGGGTGAAATCATCTTTAAGGAAGGGGATCAGGGAAACCTGATGTACGTTCTTTTAGAAGGGGCGGTGGAGCTTAAAAAAAAGGTCGAGGGCGGGGAGACGGTTTTAAAAACCATCGACCAACAGAACGATTTTTTTGGTGAAATGGCGTTGATCGACGGCCGACCCCGTTCCGCTTCCGCCATCGCGGCTAAAAAATCAAAGCTTTTACCGGTGGACGGACCAACCTTTGAATCCATGATCTTAACCAACGGCAAATTCGCTTTAAAAATCATCAAAGTCCTCTCCGATCGGCTACGGCATTCCAACGAGCAGGTGGAAGAGTTGATAGAAACATCCCCCAAAGAACGGATCCTTTTTGGTATGGCCGACTTCGCCCGGAAAACCAACGAACAGATCCACGACGGTAGCTATAAGGTGGACGTGGAAGAGATGAAAGCCTGGATCAACAGCCGTCTGGGCTTTACCTTCGACGAGATAGACACGTACATTTTTCGTTTATTAAAGGATCAGACCCTCACGTACGCCGCCACGAGCGCAAAAACAAAACAACACCTTCTGCTCCCGGCTAAATTCGTTCGGGAGCACGATCGGCG
>CAYRLW010000030.1:0-5616 GCA_964425215.1 uncultured Treponema sp. | reverse complement strand
TACGACCCCCTGGGTATTGCAAAGTTATATTATATATTTTATATATATAGTCATGAATATGAATCTTCAGACATTTTATAAGGGTCCATGGAAGATTTTGGCTCCCATTTTTATCGTATTAGCGGCGGTGGGGGGATACTTTGTCCCAATTCTAGGACTGGTGGTACCCCTCATGATTGTAATAGCCCTTGTTTTAAACCAAAGATCCAAAAGGACCTTCTGTTCTTCCCTCTGTCCGAACGGTCGTTTTTTTTCCTCCGGGCTTTCTAAGGTTTCCCGGCGGCATCGCCTCCCCGCAAGCCTCTATTCCCCGGAAATTCGACGGATGCTCTGCGGCTTTATGCTGTTTTGCGTCATCAACCTGCTCGTCCGTTCCGGAGGAAGTATAGCCCAGGTGGGGCGGGTATTTTGGGCAATCTACCTTTTATCCGTAGGACTCGGAACCCTAATGGGGTTATTTTTCAAACCCCGCGCCTGGTGTTCCCTTTGCCCCATGGGAACCCTCCAGGATACCATCGCGACGAAGGGAAGGGCTCGCAAGGCCCCGGCCCTAAGCGCCCCCAAATGACAAAGATATTTCAGAGAAAAATCCCGGTCTTTTCGTAAACCTCGGATTTTAAAAAAAAAAGGCGGTCCCGCAAAATGTGGAACCGCCCCGGCTGTATAAGATAAATAGGGAAGATCGAATCGATCTTCCCATGGTTAAACCCCTACTTCGTCTTTAAATCGCCCTTTACGGTCATAAGGTTCCCGTTCAGGGTGACCTTAAAGGTTCCCGTGTAGGAAGAGGTAGATGTAGCCGTGTCGTTAAATATATCGCTGGTCTTGACTTCCACTACCTTCCCGTCGGCGGTGGTTCCCTTTACGATGAGCGTTCCGCCCCGGATAGAGGAATCCCAAACCTTGGACCAGTTAATATCCCCCACTTTGCCGGTGGGAGAAAAATCTTTAGAAACCGTCTGGGATCCATCGGGTTCCAGGTTGGCGATCCGGCGAAGTTTACAATCGGCCCCGGGAATGGTAAAGACGCCGTTTTTATCGGAGATCATCAGGTACGCGGTTCCCCGGTGGGAGTACTGAATAACGATTCGGCCATCCGCTTCTTTGCGGGCGTTCAGGTTATCCGTAAGGAACTGTTTTTCCGGCGATACGCCGTACTTAACCAGGGATTGCAACCCCAGGGGAATCGCTGGCTTTTTATCCGGTCCCGCACGGTATTCGTTCCAAACATCCGTACCCTTGTGACGGCTCGCGCCGGTGACCACGTCCACCGTGTCCTTTTCTACCGAGGCGGAGGGGCCCTTAACGGAAAGAAAATTTTTGTCCAAATTTTTGCCAGTAACGTCGAATTGGGCATCGACGTACAGATCCGAAGCAAAAGCCGCCCCGCCAACCAAGAGGGACAGAGCCACCACAGAAAGAATACGATTCATGGTATACTCCCTTTCGTATAGATATAATTTTATTGTTACTATTTTTATCAGGTTTGTCAACTGGTTCGGAAAGGATCCGGATCATCGCACTTCGCACCAGGTGGAGGCCCGCTTTCCGGTATCATCTTGAACGCTTAGACGGAGTTTCCCCTTGACCAAGGGGACCACGCATACCCCGGCTTTATTCAATGTTCCCGCCGGAAGGTCGTTCACGTAGACCCGGGCGGAGGATGAAAACCCGATAGCCTCAAGCCGCAGGCCCTGGGCCTCGGGGGGGAGCGCGGGATCGTAATAGAAAATCGCCCCAGCCGCAGGGCGGCGGATTGAGGCTTCGGCGCTTCCTGCCGAAGCGTCCCAAAGACCCGAGCGGGACCTTTCCACTATCCAAGGGCGGTATTCGGAGGGATACCGGGGCGTTCCGTTATTGGAAGATGCGTCCCCGTGCCAGGTGCAGGGTTTGGGTAACCGGTCCGAGGGAAGCCACTCCCGAACCGTCCCTGAACATCGGTCCGTAGCGGCCATGCCTGAAAGGGAGCAGATATCCACTTCCACGGTGTTCGGTGGCGGCGGTCCCGCGACGGGAAGGGCTTTTGCGTCTCCTTCGAGAGCGGTGAGCAACTCTACGACAATTTTAGCGGGTATCGAACTCCCCGTCTTACCTATTATCGTCTCACCGGAAAAATTTCCCATCCAGGCGCCGACGGTGTAACGGTTTGTAGCTCCAAGGGCCCAAATATTCTGAAATTGGTTCGCCGTTCCCGTCTTGAACATGGCGGGAAAGGGTGTGTCAAAGGTCGGTGCGGGACCGAAACCCGCGAAACGGCTGGCCCGGTCCGAAAGGACGTTCGCGATGGTCCAAGCCGCGTAGACAGACATGATATTCCGAGAAGGCTGAGTATTCGCCGCGTCGGATTCCAGGAATACGAGGTCCGGAATGGAGCCCCGGCGGGGAAACGCCGAAAAAGCCCGGGTCAGTTCGTCCAGCTGAATTTCCCCGTTACCTAAAGCAAGTCCCGTACCGTGCTTTCCCAAGGTACTTTCGATTGACTCGAACCCCAGAGAAACCAGATATTCCTCGAAATCCCGCACCCCGAGCCGTTCCAGGGTATACACCGCCGGAACGTTAAGGGACGAAGCGAGGGCTACCCGAAGCCGAACGGGCCCGTTGAACCGCTGGTTAAAATTCATAGGAATGTACGCCTCGGTTCCACCAAAGACCGTCGGCAAGTCCGGCAATATATCGTTGGGTAAGAAGCCATGGTCCAAAGCCATGGCGTACAGAAAGGGTTTCAAACAGGAACCGCTTTGATTTCTGACCTGGACCCCGTCAATCTGCCCGCCCCCCGCCGTATCGAACCAAGAACGGGATCCTATGTAGACACGCACCGCCCCCGTAGCGTTATCAAGGGCAAATAAGGCCCCTGTGGTGACCCTCTGCTTTTTCAACGCGTCCAGTTCGGATGACAACAAACCTTCGGCGTAGTTTTGCAAACCCCAATCAAGGGTCGATTTCACGGGCCGTGTCCAGGGTTCCGGGGGCAGTTTTTCCGAAAGCAGACGGTTTACGAAATGGGGAGCTAAAAAGGGCTGTTGGGGAGGGACCTCCGTCGCGGCAGCCCGGAGATCCTCCGCCGAGAGGCCAAGTTTTAACCGGCGGGAGAGTTCCAGCGCCGACTTGACTGCGGCCGATTCGTCCTTGGCCGGGTCGTAAAGGTCCGGACGACGGGGAATTACCGCCAAGAGCACCGCCCGCCTATCGTCCAGGGCTTCCATCGACAGGCCCCAGCGGAGTCGCGCGATGGAAGCCAGGCCTTCGACGTTGGACCCAAAGGGAATGTTATTCAGCCATAATTCTAGGATCCGCGTTTTTGAAAGCCTTGCTTCCAAGCGGAGCGCGTCCAACGCCTCCGCCGCCTTTCCGGCGAAATTCCTTGGCCGCTGGGTGATAAGCCTAGCCAGTTGCATGGTTATGGTCGAAGCGCCCGATACGGTCCTGCGGGCCCCCAGATTCCGTGCGAAACTCCGAACCACCGCGATAGGATCTATCCCGGGATGGAAGTAAAACCTTGAGTCTTCCGAACGGACAAAGACCCTTACCACCGTCGACGGAATGGTATTAAGAGCGACCCATTCCCGCTTTGTTCCGTTCCCCAGGGGTGTTACCCGGAGGGGAATACCGTAACGGTCCGTAACAACCAGGCTATAGGGTCTCTTTAAAAAGGCCTCCAATTCCGGATACGGAAGTAAGGCCAGGAAGCCCCTGCAAAGCACCAACCCAAGAAGAAGGCCAGCGAAAAGGAAGAGTAGCCGTTTTTTCCGAAAAAACTTACATTCCCTCATGGCCGTTCGGTCACGATTCGAGCCAACTCGCCCGCCGAACGGCCGAATATTTCTCCCTGGTACATGCACTCCCCCTGGGCCGGCGGCGTGGGATATACCCCCGGTTGTACGGCCCGGAACCGGAACACTAATTCCCGTTTCCCCGGGGGAAAGTAATCCCACTGAAACTGGATCTCATCGTCCATGATAAAACGTAGGGGTTCGTTGGTGTACCAACTTTTATCCGAGGATTCGGTTACCGAATCCCCTGCGGCGCCCGGAGGAAGAGGCTGTTCTTCTGCACTGGTTGCCAGGGTAGCGTCCACGATTTCCGCGCCCGAAGGAACGGGGACCCTTACGGCTACGTAGGTCCTCGCTTTGGGGCTCGACAACACGACGCGGCGGATATAGGTTTTTCCGGCGATGTAAATTCCGTCGGTTACCGGCGCACCCTTATCGTCGGTGGTTTCCGTATATACCCCGAAGCCTTCGTCCCGTCCCCCTGCGAGTTCCGAGGGAATGCCGTAGCGGAGCGACGCGGTGTAATAGAGGCTACCGGTTCCGGACCGTTCGATCCGCAGGGGAAGCAGGGCGTTTCGTTTAAGAGCCTTTAAAGGTTCATCATCGGCCATGAAACGGCCGTATAAGGGCGCGCTGGAAGAGGCCGCAAAGGCTCCTTCCAAGAGGGTATGGCCGTCCAAAAGGGCGCGGGCGGTGAAATCGGTCTTACCCTTGGCCTCCGTATCGGCCATGAAGCCGAAAGCGATGATCGCCCAATAGGAAGCGTTGGTGTTGGACCAATAGCCTCCCCGCTGACGTTCGATCAGCGCGTTGGCAAGGCGGGTGGTCATATCGTCCCTAGGAGAGAGGGTCTGGAAAAGCATCAAAGCCAAGGCGTACCGTTCCGAATCGGAATCCCAGTATTCCCCCCTGGCTTGCCCTTCCCGTGTATCGGTCAAATCGACCGTTTGGCTTCCAGGGCGTATATGGGACCGTATCCGATCCTCCGCCGAATGGGCGAGTTCCGGCATTTTAAGTTCCAAAGCGGAAAGACCGGCGAAGGCCCAACCAGCCACACCTAGTACGTCTCCCCGTTCTACATACCGGCTAAGCTCCGAACCCAGCCGTTCCCCGTACAGGGAGCGTACCCACAGAGCGTAACCTTGGAGATACGGATCCCCCTCGGTCCAGCGTCGAGCGTCCTCGGAAGAGGCGATATACGATAATAGGGCTTTGGTATCGAAAGAGTCAGGGATTCGATATCCCTTTTTTTCAGCCAGGGCAAGAATATGGGCTATTCGTAGGCTTACGTAGTAATTCGCCCGGTTCCCACCGGGCCAATAGGGAAAAGCCCCGTTGGCCAGCTTGCTTTTTCCGATAAAGGCGAGTTCACGGTTGATGACACCGACGGGATCGGTCACGGCGCTATCAAGACCGAAGGCGTCCAAATGGTCGGCGAACGCAACGATCGGCAGAAGCCGGGCGGTCCTCTGCTCAAGGCAACCGTAAGGATAGTCCAAGAGATAAGCCACCGCTTCCTTGAGCATGGATAGGCGGCCGGGAGAAAGGGAGACCGAAAGGCTCCCCGATCCTTGACTGATACCCTGGGGAAGCATTACCCCCTCTTCGATAAAATTTCGGTCTTCCGTGAGGCTTCCGATCGTGGTTACCTGTTCCATCACGGAGGGGGCGTCCACCGTTAATTCCTTAACAATCCGTTCGTTCACCGTGGATGATTTTAAAGAAAAAACCAATCTCGCCTTGCCGGTACCGACCGCGGCGAGACGGAAAGGAACTTCCACGGTCTTTCCTGGAGGAATCGAAAGGGTCTTCGATTCCTGATCGTCCACCACCAATACCGAAA
>CAYRLW010000029.1:38469-43004 GCA_964425215.1 uncultured Treponema sp. | reverse complement strand
GCCGAAATGCCTTCCATGGAAAAAATGTACCAACAGCTGAAGGGAAAAAATTTTGATATTTTCGCTATTTCCGTGGGAGAACAGCCGGGGACGGTAAAGAACTTTATCGATCAAAATAAGTACACCTTTCCGGTGGCCCTGGACCCCAAGGGTAATTACGGCGCCATCTTTGCCAGCCGGGGAATCCCAACGACCTACATCATCGATCCCCAGGGTAGGGCTATTGCGGGGGTTATAGGCGGTCGGGAGTGGAACGATCCCCATACTTTGTCGGTGCTCCGCGCCCTGATCAACAAAAAATAAATGCTGATAGAATCCCTAACCGCCCTTTTGGCGGGGTTGCTGTCCTTTTTATCCCCCTGTGTTTTTCCTCTGGTACCCTCGTACCTAGCCATGTTGGCCGGGTCTTCGGTCCAGGAACTTAAAAACGTGACCGGTAAACGGTTGTCGGAAGAGGATGCAAACGTTCGCCGAACGCTCCGGAATCGTTCCCTTTTCCGTTCCCTGGCCTTCTCTTTGGGATTTACGGTGGTTTTTGTGATCCTGGGTCTCTTATTTTCCCGGGCCAACGCGATGATAGGGGGAGAATCGAGAACCTGGACCGTGGTGGCGGGTCTTTTAGTGATCCTGTTGGGCCTTAACGTGGCCTTTGATTTTATTTCCCTGTTGAACGTGGAAAAAAAATTCCACCTATTCCATCGTCCCCAGGGCTTGTTCACGGCCTTTATTTTTGGGGCGGCATTTGGGGCCGGCTGGAGTCCCTGTGTGGGTCCCATTTTGGCGTCCATTTTGCTGGTCGCCAGTTCGGGTTCCACGGCGCAAGCCATGGTACTGCTTTTTTTCTACTCCCTGGGGATGGCGCTTCCCTTCGTTTTAGGGGGTCTTTTTTTCGGACGTCTGGAGGGGCTTCTCAACGGTATAAAAAAACATTTGGCCCTTATCAAATGGATTTCCGGGGGACTTCTGGTATTGATAGGCTCCTATATGGCCCTGGGAAACCTGCGTTCCATATCGGGAAATTTGGTCCGCTTCGGCTACACCCTGCAAAACTTTTCCGAAGCCCAACCCCTTATGTCCCGCGTCCTTTCGGTAGGGGTCTACGGGGGTATAGGACTGCTTTTTTTTATCGCCTGGGGACGGGCAAAGCGTCTTAACCCTTCGAACCGGAGGATCATTCTGTTCCGATTGGGAGGGCTTGGGGTATTTGTCCTGTTGGGAATTTTGGAAGCCCTGGGGCTTATCTCTACCCTGGGTCTTGTTTCGTCGTGGTTACAATTTCAAGGGATTTAATTTTCCGTGGAGGGTTTTTCAAAGGCCATAACCTTTGAGAAACCCTTCCATAAGGTTCCGTTTAACGGTGGGGAAACCAAGCCCTAACCGGTTATGGTCCGGCCTCTCTGACCGCTTAATTCCAGGTACGCTTGATCGGCTAACCCAAAATTGGCGTTTTTAGCCAGGTCCTCCGCGTATTGATCGTAGAGCATGTCTTCGTACATTTTGCCCGCGAACCCCTGGTCGATCAGATCGGATTTTTGTACCGTATTTCGAAGTCCCTGCAAAAGATCCTTCACGATAAACGTTTCCAGGGCTTGGCATTGTTCGTATAATTTGCTGGACCGGTCGATTTTGGGCTTTCCCGGGGCCCGTTCTTCGCTGTTTTTATCCGAAAGGGCCGCTTGGTACACCTTTTCGAAGGTGGGGCCCCCCGGTGGGACACTCTCGGAGCCCTTCCCCCGGTTCTCCAGGGCCGAATAGAGACTATTGGATTGTAAAGCCCCATTTTGCTGGTACAGGCTTCCTAGGGCCGTAATGTCCATGGTCAATTTCCCTCCTACCTACCGCTTTGATACTACCGCTTCAAACCCGTGGCGATCCCCAGCATATTGTCGCTGGTTTGGATGGTCTTAGAATTAAACTCGTAGGCCCTTTGGGCCACGATCAGGTTCACCATCTCGCGAACCACGGAAACGTTGGACATTTCCAAAAACTTGTGGGCTATTTTCCCCATCCCATCGTATCCCGGCCGTCCGGCTATCGGGTCCCCCGAAGCGTTGGTAATCTTGAATAGGTTTTCGCCCACTGCGGTTAACCCCACGGGGTTGGGGAACCGGTACAGTTCCATCCGGCCCACCTGAATCGGATCGTCGCGCCCGGGGACCTTTACGGAAATCCGGCCGTCTTGAGAAACCGAGAGGGTTTCGGGAATAAAACCCTGGGGAAGGACCACATCGGGAAGGACCTTGTACCCGTTGGAAGTCACCAGACGGCCGTCGGAATCGATTTTAAAGGCCCCATCCCGGGTATACGCGTAACTGCCGTCGTACATTTGGATCCTAAAAAAACCATCCCCTTCAATAGCCATATCGGATACGTTTTCCGTGTTTTGAAGAGCCCCCTGGGTAAACATCCGCTGGGTAGCCGCCACTTTTACCCCGTGGCCCATTTGAATCCCCACGGGTGTAACCGTTTCTTCCGTAGCGGGGGTCCCGGCGGTTTGAATGGTCTGATACAGCAGGTCCTCGAAATCCGCCCGCATTTTTTTAAACCCCGAGGTGTTCACGTTGGCTAAGTTGTTAGAAATCGTGTCGATATTAGCCTGTTGTCCGATCATTCCGGAGGCGCCGGTCCATAAACTACGTACCATCTATACCGCTCCTTAAGGGTTGCCCCTATACTTTAACCACGTCGTTGATCAATTTTCCAAGCATGGCGTCCTCCGCCTGAACCACCTTCTGATTCGCCTCGTAGGCTCGGTTTACTTCGATCATTTGAACCATTTCCGTTACGGGATTTACGTTGGAAGTTTCCACAAAGCCCTGTTCCACCTTGGGTCGATCGGGCCGCGCGAGTATTTTCGCGTCCCCCGAGGTTTCGGTGGACCGGTACAGGCTCGAACCCTGCTTGGCTAAGTATCGATCTTGATCAAAATCCACTATTTTAAGGGTATCCAACAAAACGGTTTTACCCCAGGTATTGTTTTCCTTGGAGACAAATTGGTTGGGATTATCCGCGTATTCCGCGTTTATCCAGACCCGGCCGTCCTTATCTACCTTAAAATTGTTCGCCTTTACCCGGATGGGACCCTTTTCCCCCAAGACCGGATAGCCCTCCTTGGTCTCCAGGTAGCCCTCCTTCCCCAATTGGAAGGACCCGTTCCGGGTATACCGTTCACCGTAGGGGGTAGCAACGGAGAGGAATCCCTTACCATCCAGGGCAATATCAAAATCGCTTTCCGTTTCCTTAAGGGAGCCCTGCTCAAAACTGGTAAACAGTTCGTTCAGCTCCACCCCCGTACCTAGTTTTCCCACGATGGGGGCCTCGTCGGCGGACCCAAAGGGGTTCTGATACACCCCGTCGTCGTTTAAGCGACGGAGCAGTAATTCGGGAAAGGCCTTATGGACAGCGATGTCCTTCTTGTAACCGTCCACGTCCACGTTGGCTAAATTGTTGGAAACCGCGTCCAACCGGTACTGTTGGGCCGTCATTCCACTGGCGCCGGTATACCATCCTCGTATCACTGGATTCCTCCACCTACTGTATCGGTAAAAGGGGGCTTCGACTTGATAGTCCCCGAAGGGACCTGGTACTATACGGTCCATGGGAGAAAAGCATGGGACCCAGCGTTAGGGGCCTTTGGGCCATAGTGTTTTGCGCCATTTTGTGGAGCACCAGCGGTTTATTTATCAAAATTATCGATTGGAATCCCATGATCATCGCGGGAGCCAGGAGCTTTATCGCGTTTTTATTTATTTTAGCGGTCCGCCGACTCCGCCCCCTCCCGCCGCCCCCCCGGGGTACCAGCCGCTGGCCCGTATTTATGGCCGCATTCTTTTACGCCGCCACGATGATCCTCTTTGTAATAGCCAATAAGATGACCGCTTCGGCGAATGTCATTTTATTGCAGTACATCGCCCCCGTATGGGCCGCTTTTTTAGGGTGGATCATCGCCAAAGAACGCCCCCAGTCGGAGCATTGGGTCGCCATGGGGGCCATAGCGGTGGGGTTGTACGTGTTTTTTAAAAACGGTTTGTCCGGCGGGTCTAATCTTGGAAACGGTATAGCCGTCCTTTCGGGGATAACCTTTGGGGCCTATTCGGTTTTTATGCGGCTCCAAAAAAGGGGCCGTCCGGAGGATTCGGTTCTTTTATCCCACCTCTTTACGGCCCTCGTTTGTTTTCCCTTCCTCTTTGTGGTCCCGCCGACACCGACGACCCTCTCCATCGGGGCCATTTTAGCCCTGGGAATACTCCAAATTGGACTCGCGTCCCTCCTATTCGCCTACGGGATCCGCCGGATCACCGCGGTGCAGGCCATGCTGACCGCGGTGGTTGAACCGGTACTGAATCCCGTGTGGGTTTTCATGGTCACCGGAGAAAAGCCCAGTTCCTCGGCCTTTTTAGGCGGTTCGATCATCCTGACGGCGGTTATCGCGTCCTCGATCATCGGGGCCCGGAAACAGAACGCCTAGGAGGCTGTCGGACCGGTGGATTTTTTTAAACCCCCGTTTCGGTCCAAGTCTCCACGGCCTCGCGGAA
>CAYRLW010000029.1:13605-38369 GCA_964425215.1 uncultured Treponema sp. | reverse complement strand
TCTCCCGGGAGGGAAAGACTTTTGGAGTAGGAAGTGACGATAATCGACTCTCCGTAAGCCGAAAGAACCGGGGGCACCACCGTATCCCCGTACACGATTTCCCTGTAGGGTTCGTCGGCGATTAAATAGGGGTACCGGCTGGTCTTTTTTCCGTGGGCTTCCAGAACCTCGGCCAGGGAAGCGATGGTCTGCTGGGGATAGACCCGGCCGGTGGGGTTGTGGGGGGAGTTGATAAGCACCGCGGCGGTCCGCGTACTCAGGGCCTGGGCGATGGCGGAGGGATCCAGGTTAAAGTCTTTTTGGGAATCTACCAGAACCATTTTACCGCCGTGGTTTGAAATATAGGAACCGTATTCCACAAAATAGGGGCGGGATACGATGACTTCGTCGTTGGGATTTAAGATGGCCTTGAGAACCGTATTTAGGGCCCCTGCGGCGCCGACGGACATTACAATCCGCCCCCCATCGATGGATACCCCCTGCTCCCTCGAAACTTTTCGGGCTAGGGCTTCCCGAACCTCCGGGAAACCGGGGTTGCTCATATACCCGTGGGATCCCTTTGGGTCCTCGGCGGCCAAACGGTTTAGAACCCTATGAAAAGCCTCGGGGGGCTCGATATCCGGATTTCCCAAGGAAAAATCGAACACCTTGTCGGGACCGTACTGTTTTTTTAAGCTAGCTCCTTCCTCGAACATTTTACGGATCCAGGAACCGGAGCGCTGGGCGTTTCGGATAGCTTCGGCAATAGGCATGGAGTCCTCCTTTGGTAGGTTTGCTCTAAAAACCGTGGTTTTAGGAGCGGATTCTTCGATTTCTTCGTTTTCCGTGAAATTCTCTTTAATGTACCCTATCTTGTATGCTACTGTACACCATGACACCGCAAAAATTCCAAACCACCCCAACCCTCGCCCAATGTCTTTCCGTAGCCACGGAGACGCGGGAATTACGGGTAGCCGATGGGGCGCTTCGGGAGCTTCCCGACCTTCTGCGCACCCAGTTCCAAGCCGACTCGTTTTTTTTGATCGCCGACGAAAATACCTTCCAAGCGGCGGGGGCTGACGTTCTAGGGAGCCTCGAAAGCTCTGGCCTCCATATCCGAGGTCGGCATATCTTCCCGGCCCAACCGGTGCTCCGTGCCGATTACGCCCACGTAGGGAAATTGGTCCAAAAGATCGAGGCCACTGCTACATCACTTCGGGAACTCCAAAACATGGTTCCCATCGCTATTGGTGGGGGTACGATCAACGACCTGGTAAAACGGAGCGCCTTTGAACTTTCTATCCCCTACCTCTGTGTACCTACCGCCCCCAGCGTGGACGGTTACACCGCCTCCGGGGCGGCGCTTTTAGAGGCTTCATTTAAAAGGACCTTTCCCTGTCCCGCTCCCCGGGTTGTGGTGGCCGACACGGCCATCCTCTCCAGGGCACCCGATTTCTTACGGTCCTCTGGTTTTGGGGACCTGGCGGGAAAACTGGTGGCGGGCTCCGATTGGATAATCGCCGAAACAGTTGCAGAAGCGGGGGCAAAGGGAACCGAACCCATCGATGCCTTCGCGTGGGCCATGACCCAAGGAGGCTTACGAGCCGCCCTGGATCGATCCCTCGGTACGTCCCAAGAGGCCCTGGGAGCCCAATTCGAAGCCCTCGCCGTTACGGGCTTTGCGATGCAGTATACCAAAAGCTCCCGTCCCGTATCGGGTTGCGAACACCTTTGGAGCCACATTTGGGAAATGGGGAACCTGTCTTTCCAGGGGCTCCCGGTTACCCACGGGCATAAGGTTGCCCTGGGAACCCTCTGCGCCACCGCCCTGACGGAGACCATCTTTTCGTCCCCCCAGATCCCGTCGTGGATCCTTGAAACTCCGGTTCCCGAAACCACCTTGGAGCAACGGGTAGAGGAAGTGGGAACCCTCTTTTCGCTTATGCCGGGAAAAGAGGCGGCCTTGAATACGGCTATTGAAAAATTCCACGACCCTGCCACAAGGAAACGGATAAAAGCGCTCGTGGTGGACCGTTGGGCCTCGCTTCGCCAAAGGGTTCTACGCCAGATACTGCCTTACCAGGAGCTTCGGACCCTGTTACAGCGGGCCCGTTGTCCCATCCGGGCCGAGGATGCGGGCCTATCCAGAGCGGAGGCCATAGAAACGGGTAAAAAAGCCCAGGTCATCCGGAACCGTTATACGGTTCTAGATCTGGCCTGGGACTTGGGAATTTTGGAACCGGCTTTGGAACGTATAAAAGACGACCCCCTGTACCTCCGGTAAGGGTCTTCCTAAACTAAGGTCCGGGCGATCCGCACAATATCGGCGAATACACCCCCCGCGGTTACCTGGGCCCCCGCGCCGGGGCCCTTGATCACCATGGGCAGGGTTGAATAGCGGTCCGTGGTAATAACCACGATATTATCCGCGTCCACCAGGGAACTGAAGGGACTATCGCCGGCCACGGTCCGAAGGGTGAGCCGGGCCCTGCCCTCTTCGATAACCGCCACGTATCGTAAGAGGTGGCCTTCCCGTTCCGCCGCCAACCTGCGGTCCTCAAAGTCCCTATCGTATTTTTCCAGTTCCACAAAAAACCGTTCCACATCCGGGGCCTCAAAGCAGGGGGCTGGCAAAATAGGATCGATTATAACCTGGTTAAATTCCAGGGCCATACCGCATTCCCGGGCGAGGATAAGGGCTTTTCGGGCCGCGTCCATGGCGTTCAGGTCGTCCCGGGGATCCGGTTCGGTGTAACCCTTGGCTTTGGCCTCCCGCACCAGGGCTGAAAAGGGCTTGGAACCGTCGAAGTTGTTGAAAATAAAGCTCAGGGTTCCCGAAAGGACCGCCTCTATCCGGCGGACCCGGTCCCCCGAAAGGGACAGGTCGTGGATTGTGGAAATCACCGGAAGGCCCGCGCACACGGTGGTTTCGTAGAGGTATGGGATGCCCCGGTCCCGGGAAAAATCGGTCAAGGAACGGTAGTATTCGTAGGGTCCCGCGTTTGCCCGTTTGTTCGGCGTTACCACCGGGATAGCCGCCGAAAGCAGTTCCTGGTACAGGGCGGGGACCTGATCGCCGGCGGTACAATCGCAAAAGGCCGAATTGGGCAGGTTGAGGGCTCGGATCCGGGAGACCAGGGCCTTTAAATCCACATCCTCGCCCCGTTCTTCCAGTAGCTTTTTTGCTTCCCCCGCGGGTATCCCCTTCGGATCGATGAGCATTTTTTTAGAATTAGCCACAGCCACCAGGTTGATGCGAATTTTATGCTGGTCCGCTAAAACTTCCCGCTGATGGGCTATCTGATCCAAAAGGGTTCCCCCGATAAGGCCGACTCCCACCAGCGTAAGGTTCACCGATCGGAAACCGGAGAGGAAGAAGGCCTCGTGGATCGCGTTGAGCGCCTTGGCTTCGTCGGACCGGGAAATGACGGCGGAGATATTCAACTCCGACGAACCCTGGGCAATGGCAACGATGTTTACCCCGTTGCGCCCCAGGGCGTGAAAAACCTTACCCGCAATGCCCGGCGTGCTTTTCATCCGCCCACCCACCACCGCGACGATCGAAAGGTCCCGCTCCACCACCGGGGCCTCGATGGCCGAACGGGCGATTTCCCGTTCAAACTCCTCCTTAATAGCCGTGGCCGCCGGAAGGGCGTCCTTGGGCAACACGGCAAAACAGATGGAATATTCGCTGGAAGCCTGACTGATCAAAATGACGTTGATTCCCCGGCGGGCTAAACAGGCAAACAGGCGGGAAGAAAAACCCGTTACCCCGACCATACCGGACCCCTGGAGACGGACAAGAGCAATGTCCCTCATGGAGCTGATTCCCCGGACGGGGAAAGGACTGGGGGGAACCTCCGAGGCTATCAGGGTCCCCGGACTCGAGGGATTAAAGGTGTTCCTAATCCGAATGGGGATACCCTTTTCCAGAGCGGGCCGAACCGTGGGGGGGTGGAGGACCTTAGCCCCAAAATGGGATAATTCCATGGCCTCCACGTAGGAAATGGCGTCGATGCGGAAGGCGTTTTTGACAAGTTTCGGGTCCGCCGTCAGGATCCCATCCACATCGGTCCAAATTTCCACCTCCTCCGCGTCTATGGCAGCCCCAAAGATCGCCGCGCTTAAATCGGACCCGCCCCGGCCTAAGGTGGTAGTCCTATTATCCCCGTTGGAACCGATAAAGCCCGTTGCGATTTGCAGGTTAGGATGACTCTCCAAATAGGAACGAATGGCGGGGTAGGTTTCTTCGGGGATGAACCGGGCGTTTCCGTATGCCCCATCGGTCTTTATTAACGGACGGGCGTCCAGATAATCCGCCGGAAATCCCTGGACGGAAAAGATTTTCGCGATCAAATTTGCCGAAAGCCGCTCCCCAAAACTCATGATATAGTCTAGGCTTCGGTCGGAGAGTTCCCGTAATACGGCGACCCCGTTGAGGGCCCGCTCCAGATCCGCCACGCAAGTCCGGAGGGCTTCTTCCGCCTCTCCTTGCGCGGAGGTGGGGAGCAGGGTTTCGGCCACCGCGATATGCCGATCCACCAGGGCCTTTAGGGTTTCCGTGTAACTCTGGTCCCCCGCCTCCGAGCGGCGGGCTATATCGATCAGCGTGTCCGTGACCTTGGAAAAGGCGGAGACCACCACCACCCTAACCCGCGCTCCGTGGTCATTTCCCTTCACTATATCTATCAATTTTCGAATCGCCTCGGGCGATCCAACCGATGTACCACCAAATTTAAGTACCAACATGGGCTGACTCCGTATAAATATACAATTTATCCCCTAGTAATACGTTTTTTTTGCATAAATATCAAGATAGACAGGAACCGAGGTTCTTTCAAAAGTCTTTACTTTTGAAAGAACCTCTTGCAGTATTTTTGCAATATAAATATAAATTTATATAATATAAAGAATAGCAAAAATACTGCATATACATCTAAGGTAGCTCTTTCAAAACTCCCTGAGTTTTGAAAGAGCCTCAGCAAATCGGGTTTTTTTATCGCTTTTTAAAAACCCATGACAGGGTTTATAAAAATCTGGTATAGTGGCGTATTATGATTCTTTTCCTAGCGTACCGGAACTTATCCCGCAGGCTAAAACGGTATTCCCTCATGGCCCTGGCCATCGCCGTGGCCTTCGCCCTGATCACCATGATCACCGGAGCCACCTATGGGTCCCTGGAGGCGGTAAAGGATAAGGCGGCCCGCTATTTTTCCGGCCACATCGATATAATGGGGTATAACCCCACGTCGCGACAGGATATTCCGGATCCCCAGGGGGTTTTTCAAACGCTTACCCGTTCCGATCTGCCACTGCGGACCGTGGCTCCCCGGACGGTATATTACAACAACGATGCGGTTTTATTTTACGCCGGCCAATCGGTACGCCAGCGTAGGTTAATCGGGGTAGATTTTTCCCGGGAAGGAAAGGAATTTTCAACCCTCTCGTTCACCCAAGGGTCCTGGGAAGGCCTCTCTACCCCGGCTGACCAAGGAAACGGGGGTATATTGATTAGTCTGGGGGCGTCAAAACTTTTGGGGTGCCGTGTGGGGGATCAATTGACGTTGTACCTTACCACCGACACGGGGCAGTACAACACGGCGGACCTTATTGTCCGGGGTATTTTTAACGAAACAAGCCTTTTCGGGTACGCCGCCTATATGGACAACCGGGAACTGAACCGGCTCCTGGACCGTCCGACAAACTCGGCCACCGACATGGCCGTTTATGTCCGCTCCGGTTTTTCTCCCGACGCCGTGGCGGTAAAAATGGAAAACCTTCTAAAGCGAAGTTTTCCGGTAGCCCCCCTGTTTAACTCCCGAGAAAAACGGGACGCGGTCTTGGGAAAGCTGGTTCAAGGACCAACGCTGGTAATTATGACCCAGAACGCCCAATTAGCCCAGATTCGTCAATTTTTAGACGCCCTCTTGGGGGTAACCTACTTTGTGTTGACCGTCTTTCTTGTCATCATTCTTACGGGTATTCTCAATACGTACCGAGTCTTGGTCCACGAACGGACTAAAGAGATCGGGGTTCTCCGCGCCCTGGGAATGCAACGGGGGACCGTACGGTTTCTCTTTATTTTAGAAGCGGCTCTTTTAGGCCTTTTTTCAGCCCTGTTCGGCTTTTTATTGGGACTTTTGCTCTTACAAGTCCTGGGAGGTCTGGACCTTTCGTTTATTCCCGGATCGGGGCTTATTCTGGAAAACGGCCACCTAAGGACCGAACTGAACAGTCGAACGACTCTTTTAAACGGATTACTAATGATAGGCACCACCATTCTTGCCGCTTGGGGCCCCGCCCGGCGGGCGGGACAAATACGACCCGTGGATGCCATGCGGAGCAACTAGCATGCTGATGTTTAAACTGGCCCTGAGGAATTTATTTCGCCACCCCGTTAAAACGTCCCTGTTGGGGGGCCTTATCGCCATCGGTATGGCGGTTCTGCTATTGGCCAACGGCATTTTTGACAGTTCCACCCAGGGCTTGGAAAAATCCCTGGTAGGAAGCCTTACGGGTCATTTTGCCGTCAGCGCCTTGACTGAAGAAGCCTACGGAGTTTTTGGGAGCGAGGTTCCCATCGTTTCGGATTACCAAAGCATTCCCCCCATCGCGGACATAAAAACCGTGGAGACGGTGTTAAAGGCCCAAAGGGATATTTCCGTTTACACCCCCATCGTCTCGAGCCTGGCGGACGTACGGGTGGGCTCGTATTCCGCCAAATCCGCCGTGTTCGGTGTGACCGTTCCTTCCTATTTCCAAGTATGTTCGGACCTTACGGTAGTATCGGGGGACCCCCAAAGCCTGAACTCCCAAGGGGTGTTCTTAAACGAAAATTGGGTTAAAAACGCCGAAAAATCCCTGGGAAGAAAATTGATTATCGGCGAGGATGTGATCTTTTCCCTCTATCAAAACAACACCTTTAGGATCCGTAAAGGCTCCTTCGCTGGAATTTACCGGTATCCCGCCCCTTCGGAGGTACTAGATCGAATCGTTTTGACCGATCCGGTGACGGTCCGAGCCCTCTGTAACTATACCCTGGGGGTAAAGATACAACAGGCCCAGGGAACCCCCACGGGAACGGGCCAAGGTTCCACGGATATCAACGACCTGTTCTCCGATGCCCAGGATGTAACGGTCCAAAAAAATTCCGGCATTACCCTCCAATCGGTGGAAAAGGCCCTGGAGGATACCACAAAACGGGACGAATTGATCCAAACCGACTCGGCGGCCTGGAGCTTTGTCTTGGCCCGCCTGGATAACCCCCGTTTGGTTAACCATGTTCGCAATTCGGTTAACCGAGAGTTTGACAAACTAAACACCGAAGTTCGGGTGCTGGACTGGTATACCGCCGCGGGGACCAACGCGATGATGCTTTTCGCTATCCGTACTGCCTTTTCCATTGGGATCGGTTTTGTCATTTTTGGAGCCCTGTTGGTGATTATGAACGGATTAGTAATTTCTGTTCTAGAAAGGACCGCCGAGATAGGATCCATGCGGGCCCTCGGAGCGTCCAAGGGCTTTATCCGAAACTTATTCATTATCGAAACCCTGCTTCTGACCCTCATGTTCGCCCTTTTAGGGCTCGCCGTGGGTTCCCTCGTTGGTGTTATCCTTCAAAGGACCGGGATTCCCCTATCAAATCCCCTTTTGGTGGGCCTCTTTGGCGGAAAAATTTTAAAACCCCATATTACGGGACTTCTTATGTTTCAGCATCTAACGGGCGCCTTGGCTATTGGTTTTTTAGCCTGGATCTATCCCGTGTCTCTGGCGCTGAAAATACCGCCGGTCTCGGCTATGGGGGACCACGAATAGTCCAAAACACCTTCCGCAGAGGGTACTTTGAAAAATATATTTATTCATGGTATAAGAAGTACTATGGGTTATTCAAAATTTACGGCGTTCTTGATCCTTCCCCTATTTTTGATGGTGGAACCATCGATTTCGGCCGAAACGAAAACTTCCTACGTGGAATTGTTAAAACAAACGGATGATTTGGTTAATTTTAGCCGGACCGACCTTTCGGCGGAATATTTTATTGAAAAACGCGACCCCGGAGGTTCCATTTCGGATACCCGGGCTACCATGTTCCGCCGGGACCGGACGAATCAATTTCTTATTCTTATTCTTGAACCTTCTATTGATAAGGGAAAGGGTTATTTAAAAATTGGGGATAACCTTTGGCTTTACGATCCGGTGGGAAAAACCTTTACCTTTACCAGCGCCAAGGAACGGTTCCAAAACTCCAGTGCCAGGAATTCAGATTTTAGCAAGTCCAATTTAGCGGGGGATTATAATCCCATCTCCGGTCATAAGGAAAAATTGGGTAAATTCGACTGTGTGGTGTTGGATCTGGTGGCCACCAACGATAAGGTATCCTTTCCAAAACGGAAGGTGTGGATTTCCGAGGACAAACTGGTACGAAAAATTGAGGATTACAGCCTTTCGGATCAGTTGATGCGGATTACGGCGATTCCAACGTATCAAAAATTAGAGGACAAGTGGGTTCCTTCGTACATGGTAATCGAGGATCATCTGCGGTTTCAAAATATTAACGGAAAAAATGTCTACGAACGGACGACTATTCGGATAACGAGTCCCTCGTTAGAACCCCTTCCCGATACGGTGTATACGAAGGAGTATTTGGAGCGGGTGGCCCGGTGAACCCATTTTTAAAAAGGCTAGGACTCCTCGGCGTACTACTAGCGGGGAGTTCGGTTTGCCTTTTCGCCCAAACCAGTTCCCCAGCGCTCCCGAGCGTCAGTAGCCCAGGGACAACGACGAGTTCCGATAGTGCAACGGCCCCATCGAGTTCCGATAGTCCCTTGGATAGCCTTTTTGACAATCCCCCAGCGGATTCGACAACACCTGTTGAAGCGGCTCCACCTCGGATAGATCATACCCAAGCCTTTATCCAATCCAACAATATTCAATGGTCCGGTTCTTACAATTTTGAGGCGGGAGTAGGCATGGGTTGGCAAAATTGGCCGAACCTATCCAACCTGGGAGAGGGTTTAAAGGGGACCGTGGGGGGCAAAGCGGGGGCCAACATCGTCTTGAACGCAAAACCCGACGAGACCATCCGTATTTATTGGGATTTGGGGGCCACCTTTGACCCCGCGACCACGGGGACGTTTAACTGGTCCACCTTCACCATCAACCAGCTTTACGGGGATTACTACGGCATACCGGGTCTCTTTTTGCGGATCGGGAAACACATCATAACCTGGGGTCAGGCCCGGCTATTCACCCCGGGAGATCTGATGACCGACAGTCAAGACGGAATCGCGTTCCACGCCTCGTTTCCCGCCATCCTTTCGGGGGTATCCCTAATCGCCCTCGCGAAGGATAGCTTTTTTACGGACACCAAAAATCCTTCCACCAACGAGTTGGCCTACGCGGGGAAGGCGGACATGGTGCTGGGGCCCCTGCTCTTCAGCGCCGGGGGACGTTTTCAAAAAGTCGAGGGACTCCGGTCCCTTTTTTCCTTGAAAACCGTTTTCTTAAGTACGGACCTTCTCATGGACGCGGTGATCCGGGATTTGGACGGACAAATCACCTATACCATAGTTTCGGGGTTCTATAAGGATTGGAAAAATTATCTCTTTTACGGAGAATATCAGTACGATACCACCGTGGGAAGCAACGATCATAGCATCGCCATTGCCACGCTCATCAATAACGTATTTGACTCTCCCTTTGATTTTGGGGTAAAATGGTACCATACGTGGTTTGACGAATCCGGATCGGTTACCGTGGGCATGTCGTGGTCTCCCAAGCCCCACTTTACCCTGCAAGCGGCGGTCCCCATTACCTACGGGAGCGAAACCAGTCGCTACGTGGTAAACAACGAAGATCCAGGGAAACGAAGGATCGCGTTAGCCCTTTTGTTGACTATCGCTGGAAGTTTCTAAGGGAGTTTCATTTTATACCATGCGTTATTTCATCGAGCTGGGTCTTTCATTCCTTTTTTCCGGAGTCCTTGTTTTTTCCGTATTAAAATTATCGCTCCGATACTCCTGGTTCGATCATATCAACGATAGAAAAATTCATACGGGCGAAGTTCCCCGGTTGGGAGGCGTAGGCTTTTCTACGGCCTTTATCATCATCGCTGGGGCGGTAGCGTATTTGGATCCCTCCTACGGGTTTGGACTGCGAGCTTTACCCCTTTTTATCGGCATGGCCCTCATCTTCCTTTTTGGGGTAAAGGACGACTTTAAACCCATGCGGCCCAGGAATAAATTTTTGGTCCAAAGCGTATCCGCCATTTTGGTCCTGCTGGGTAATTATACCTTTCAACACCTTAGTTTTTCTAACCTTAATATCTACATCCACCTCGGCTGGATCCGGTTTCCCCTAACCTTTCTATGGATCGTGGGGGTTACCAACGCTTTAAACCTGATCGACGGTGTCGATGGCTTGGCGGGTGGGGTTTCCCTTTTGGTGGCCGTTTTTTACGGGGCTATTTTTTACGCCATTGGAAACACGGAGGCTTTTATACTCTGCCTCCTTCTGGTCGGTTCTATCGGCGGTTTTTTAGTATTCAACCTGCCCTTTCCTCGGGCTCGTATATTTATGGGCGACAGCGGAAGCCAATTCCTGGGGTTTGTGCTAGCCCTGCTTCCTCTGATCGATAACGGACAGGGCTTTGTGAGCATTCCCCTGCCCTACACCGCCGCCCTGTTGCTTATACCCATTTTTGACACCTTCGCGGCAATTTGGAGAAGAACCCGGGATGGCAGGCGGATCGACAGTCCCGATAGGGCCCACATGCACCACAAGTTGATGAACCTGGGCCTAGACGCCCTGGGGGTCGATCTGACGGTGTACGCCCTCCAAATCGTCATAGGTATCCTGGTTTTTCTTTCTTTTATCGCCTCGGGCTGGACGGCCCTGGGTTTACTAGCAAGCGCCTACGCCCTGGGAACCCTTTTTTTCAGCGTCCTTCATTTTCTCAACCGCTCCCATACGCGCTCGATTAACACGTAGGTTAAGATCCCTATACCTTTACGGGGGGTTCGTCGAATATTTTTGCCACCAATTCTCGGATAAAATCATCGGTGATGGTGTATATACGTTTGTTCCCCTGGACCATGGAATCCACCACCCCGCTGTCTTTTAACACCGCTAAGTGTTGACTAATTACGGGCTGGCTTTCTCCAAGACAGGTCCAAAGGTTGGTAACGCAGGGTTCCCCCTGCCGATAAATCAAACAGAGCAATTTAAGACGAACCGGATGACCACACACTTTTAACTTCCGGGAAAAATCGTTTATCGTCGAATCGGGACAGGTAAATTCGGTATTCATAGTGGTACCAGCATTGCATGGAATCACCGGTTAGTCAATACATTTTTAATATATATAAAAAATATACAGGCCTTGCGGGGCCCTCTCCGTTTCGGTAGGATAGGAGTCCATGGGACGGTATTATTTTGATTGGGCCGCCACGGCCATTCCTGACAGTTTCATGGAGGAATTATCGGTTGACCTGCCCTTTGCCAATCCGTCGTCCCTCCATGGGGAAGGGAGACAGGCCCGTGAGCGCCTGGAACAGGCAAGGGCCCAAGCGGCCCGGGTCCTAGGAGTTCCGCCCGCTACCCTTGTTTTTACGTCCGGAGCCACGGAATCAAACGCTTTGGTTCTCTATTCGCTCCTTTTACGGTCCCCCGTGGGAGGAATCCTCTATTCGACCCTGGAGCACCCCTCCATAACCGAAAATTGCGAACAACTTCAGCGTCTAAAAATACCCGCCGTCCGTGTTCCCGTAACGGAGGAGGGAACCCTTGAAATAGATAGGGTTGTGAAGATTCTAGAAAAAAACAGCCAGATTCGGATGGTCGCTGTAATGGCGGTTAACAATGAAATCGGTTCGATTCAAAACGTTTACGCCCTTTCCCGGACGATACAGGAGAAGATACACCATCCGGTCCACCTACACTGCGATATGGTCCAAGGGATCGGTAAAATTCCCTTTTCCATTTCCGAAGCCCAGGTGGATTCCGCCTCCATCAGCGCCCATAAAATTGGGGGTCCCCGGGGTATTGGCCTTTTATACCTCAAAAAACGAATTCCGGTTCTGTACAGGGGTGGCGGTCAAGAAGGGGGCATCCGGTCGGGGACAGAAAACGTAGGGGGGGCGGTATCCCTAGCCCGGGCGCTGGAACGTCATGCCGAACCGTCCATCGTGGAAAAAGAATACGGGGCCGCAAAAAGTCGCTGGGAGTGTCTTATCCAAGAACTGCGTACCCTGGACCGCTGTGTTCTTATTCCCCGGGACAGGAAACCCGATGATCCTCGATTTTCCCCCTACATACTCCAGGCTTCTTTTTTGGGGATCCCCGGAGAGGTGCTCCAACGCTGTTTGGACGACGAGGGAATAGCCGTTTCCATGGGCTCCGCCTGTTCCCAGGCAGACCGTGAGCGGCCCCTGCTCGCGGAAATGGGTATTCCCCGGGAAATAGCCCTGGGTGCTGTCCGGTTCAGCCAGGGGTGGACCACCACCGACAAGGACTTGGAAGTCCTGGTGGGGACCCTAAAGGGGATTCTAAAAAAATTGTAACGGAGAATTTTTATAGTATGGAAAAGGAAAATAGGACTGATAAAGAAAATAGGACTACCTATTTATTAAAATTAGGAGAATTAACACTTAAAGGGGGGAATAGGGAAGAATTTGAGGGGATCCTTAAAAGAAATATCGCCCGTATGCTGAGGGGAACCCACGGAATACTAAACACCACCAACGGCCGATACTTTGTTCATTGCACGAAGGATGCTGAAGGGGCGGTAGAAGACGCGTTGGGCCGGATCTTTGGACTTAGCGGTTGGGCCAAAGTACGAACCTGCGAAAAAACGGTGGAAGCCCTTTTGGGGGCGTCAATCACGGAGGCCCAAAGTCTTTTGGAACGGGGGATACGCTCTTTTAAAGTGGAAGCCCGAAGGGTGGACAAAGCCTTCCCCCTTACTTCCTACGAGATCATGGCCCAAGCGGGAGCGGCCATACTGGATGCTCTAGAGGGACTGCGGGTGGATGTCCACAACCCAGAAGCGGTTATCCAAATAGAGATTCGAGAGCGGGTCTATATTTACGGGGCCGAACACCCGGGGCTCCAGGGTTTACCCGTGGGAAGCGCCGGAAGGGGCCTATTGCTCCTATCCGGGGGTATCGATTCCCCCGTGGCGGGGTACCTAATGGCTCGACGGGGGATGCGTATCGAGGGAATCCATTTTCACACCTACCCCTATACTTCCCGGGAGGCCCAGCAAAAGGTCTACGATCTGGCGGCCCTTTTAGGTCGGTACACCATCACGTTAAAGCTAAGCTCCGTTTCCTTTACCCAGGTACAAACACGGATTCGGGACCGAGCTCCCGGCCCCTGGTCCACCATACTGTTACGGATGGCCATGATGCAATGCGCCGAACGGATTGCCCGAAGGGGAAAAAACCGCTGTTTAATTACGGGAGAAAGCCTTAGTCAGGTAGCGAGCCAAACCGTGGAAAATATAGCCAGCACCGAAAGTCTTACCACCCTGCCGGTTCTAAGGCCCCTTATCGGAACGGACAAGGACGACATTATCCGCATGGCTCGGAAAATAGGAACCTACGAAACCTCCATACGTCCCTATCAGGATTGTTGCGTCCTTTTTAGCCCCCCCCACCCTATAACCCGGTCCAAGGTATCGGAGGCTCAAAAACTGTACAAAGCTTTGGAATTGGACGACTTAATCGGGAAAGCTATTCTGGAAAAAGAAACGTTTACTTTACCATCTTCGCTTTAAAAAGCTAAGAGCCTGTCGGAGCGGTTTAATTTTCCAGCCTAAGGGATAGCCTTAGGCTGGAAAATTACGATACACTCGACTCCTTTGAAAGTCTGCAAGGTAAAAAATCGCTACAAGTCGCAATTTTTTTATAAAAAACGAACAGGTCCGACAAACTCCAGGGTCCTTAAAAATACCGGTTTTTTAGGGACCCTGTAAACGGATTTGAGTAAACAAGCGACAAACGTTTATGCGGTTTTTTGTACTCCAAGAACATCGTTGATCGCCTTTTCCAAGCTTGCCTTCGGCAGGGCACCCATAGCCGCCTGGGGTTGTCCTTCCAGGGGGATAAAGAGGATAGTCGGGATGCTCTGGATTCCAAACACCGAGGACACTTCCTGTTCCTCGTCCGTATTCACCTTATACACGTGAATTTTTCCCTCGTATTCCTTGGCTAACTGGTCTAAAAGGGGGCTGACCATTTTGCAGGGCCCGCACCAATCGGCGTAAAAATCCACTATGGCGGGAAGATCCCCCGTGTATTTCCACTCCGTATTTTTTTCGTAATCAAAAATCTTTTCTTTAAACTGAACCGTATTAATTTTCTCGGACATGCTCGACTCCTTATGGAATATAAAGATCGTTCTACAAGACGGTCTTTATATATCAATATATAAATTTTATAATATACGGTCAAGAGAAAAAGGGGTCATGCAAACCTAAAAGCAACCCTAGAAGGCGAATTTTCAATTCGATTTACTATTCCAGCGGGGGGAAATACCCCGTGGAATCCCGTCCGGAACGGTTTAGAAGGTAGACCTCCGCTTCTACGGGCAAGTAGGCCCGTCCAAAATCGGTAGGTAGGGAGGACCGGTACCGGAGGGCGTAGGTACCGCTGGGTTCGGTTCTCAGTTCCTTAAGAACCGGTCCTATACCCTCGTTCCGATAGACCGAAAGAACCTGGCCCCCGGTCTGTTGACAAAGGTAGGTCAACTCCTTATCCACGGAGCCGTTTCCTAGGATGACCGCGTAAAATTTTATACCGTTGTTGGCCAAATAGTCGGCCAGCTCGGTCAGGCCGTACCGGGTAAAGGCCTTTTGTCCCAGGCGTCCTGAACCGATAAAGACGACACCCCGTTTCTTCCCCTGGGCAAGGAGGTCCGAGGCGGCTAAACGGAGGGCCAAATCGAAGCGCCAGGCCGGAGTGTAGGCGGCCGTATTTCCCCGGGCCGCCAAGGCCAGGTTTTTCGGCCCATCGATCCGTTCCTTGACCGGTTGTTCAAACGCCGATACCACCGAAACGAGGCGATCGGTGGAAGCGGCGGTATCCCGAAGGGCGGTACCCTGATCGGTCGCCAAATCTATCGTTTGGGGAGACCGTTCTATAACCACCGATAGGTTTGATTCGGTGGATAGGTACGAGGCTCCCAAAAAGGCTTGCTCAGCCACCTGGGTCCCCTTTTCGGTCAGAACAAAATTTCTGCCCTCTAACCCCACAATGGGTCTCCGCCTCCGGTCCTGAACCTCCACTTCCACGGTTATATCGGGAAATTTATCAGAAATAACCCGGCTAATTTGTACAAAAAGCCCCGCCGAAAGATCATCCATCCGGGCAAGCAGGTCCACTTCACCGGCTTGGAAGTTGGCGGCAACGATATTTCCATTCGCATCCAGAACCGCGCCGGTAAGGCGGGAACCGGCTTTGCTGAACAAGCCTAGCTCTTTTACCAGAGCCGTATCGGGATCGGCCACCACGACCCGGTTCGTATCGGCCACCAAGATCCGCCCGTCTTCCATGGTTTTTAGGCTTTCGGGACCGTTAAGACCCCCATCCACCGCCACACCCAGATAATTTCCGCTTCGGTCGAAGCGGAAAATCTTTTTTAAAGCTTCGTCGGCCACAAAAACATCGTTACCCCGGGGGGCAATCCCCGTGGGAGCACGGAAACCGCTAAAAGTATCGGATTTAGTGCCAAAAGAAAAGAGAAAGTCACCCTGGGGAGAGAATTTGGAAATTCTAAGGTTGCCAAAATCGACCACGTACAGGTACCCCTGATCGTCCACCGCTAAATTCTGGGGGCCCACGAACATCCCATCCCCCCGACCTTTGGAACCTATGTAGGCCTTCCATTGGCCCTGGGGGTCTAACACACTAACCCTCCCCCCCCTATATTCGGAAACGTACAGACGCCCATCAATTCCCCGGGCAATGTCAAAGGGGCGATCAAACCCATTGATGGGTCCCCGAAGCCGCTCCCGAATAATGCCGTTGGGGTCTATCCGGACGAGTTCGTTGGACCCGTAGGCCACCACCCAAACGGAACCGTCCCGATCGCTGAGTACCGAAGTGGGTTGACGGTACAGGACCGTCGTACCGTTTACGCTGGGGTAGGTCCCCGCGTCCACGTACCGGGAGGTGTCGTCCAGGACGGGGAAAAGACTCCGGCGGTTCCCGACGGTCTCTATCATGCTGGATAAAAGAAGTCCCTGGTCCGAGGTGGATTTATAATATTCCAGGGCGGAACGCCATTGCCGAAGGGCCGTATCCTCCAAGCCGGAACGGTAGTAGGCCCGTCCAAGCCATTCCAAAATAAGGGCCTCCGAGGGCCGGTAGGAAAGGGCTTTTTCAAAGGAAAGGATGGACTCGTTATAGGCAAACCGGTTAAAGGCCTGGACCCCCAAGCGAAACTGCTCCCGAGCAAGGACAGCGTTTCTGTCTGAATTGGCGTTTATCTCGGAAGTTTGGGCAAAAAGTATACCGTTCAAGCAACCAAGGGCCGCAATTGCAAAAAAAAAGCCCATACGCGAGCGTCCAAGGGGGGGGAAAATTGGTCGTTTCATGCCCGATCTCCGACCACAACTTTCATGTGGTTCCGAATTTCTGTCTGCCGGGGGGCTAAATCCAGAGCCCGCCGAAGCCAGGTTCGGGCCTCTAGCAATTCACCGTTTTTAAAGTAAGCCCACCCAAGGGAATCCAAATACGCGGGGTTTTGGGGCTTTTTTTCCACCGCTTTTTTGCAAAAGACCAGGGCTTTATGAATATCCTTTTCCGTATCCGCTAAAACGTATCCTAAACCATTGAGGGCGGTAGAATTTTCGCTGTCCAAGGTTAAAGCCCTTTTGTACCATTCGATAGAAGGGTCGTATTTTTTTTGAGCCCACGCGGCGTATGCCAGGGCGGAATAAATTTGGGTCGATTCGTAACCCTTTTCTAAAAGGTGCTTTAACTCGAATTCCGCTAGTTTTGAACGGTTGGTGATGGAATAAATATACGCCAAAGCCATTCGGCATTGGTAGGCTCGCAGGGGGTCGGAACCGGAGGTCACGACCTGTTCTAGATACAGCAAGGCGTCGTCGTACCGTTCCAACTTAGAATAACAGAGGCCCAAATAGTAGGCCAATTCAAAATTATCCTCGTCGTCAAAGTTTTTGGGATCCACCTGCAGGAGTTCGTTCAAGGCGAGCTCCCACCGTTTAGATCGATACAGCCGAATTCCCTCTCGCAATGATCCCGCCATTTGGATACTTACTCCAATCGAGCCCCGTCCGCTTCGGTTATTTCATAAACCAGGGGACGGAAACCGAATATTCTCTCGTAGTCTTCAAGACGCCGCTTATACTCCTCCACCGCCGCTTCCTCGATCAGGGTGTAGGTACACCCCCCAAAACCCTGACCGGTCATACGGGAACAGATTACCCCGTTGATTTCTTGGGCCCGTTTAACGAGCCAATCGATTTCGGGGCAGGATACCTCGTATAGGTCCCGTAGACTTTCGTGGGAATGGAGGATAATTTTGGCGAAGGCGGAAAGATCGTTTTTCTGAAGGCTCTCTTCCGCGTCCCGAACCCGGCTTAACTCCTGAACCACGTGGAGGGATCGACGCCGGATCTGTTCGGGCAGGGAACCCATGGACTCTAACAGATCGTTGGCCGCGAAATCCCTAAAACTTGTACCGGTTTGTTTTCTGGACAGAAGCGCTAACCCCTTTCGAATATCCGACCGCCGCTGTTTTAACTCCGAATCGATGCCAAAACGGGGAACCCGCGAATCGGTCAGCAGGATCCGGTACCCCGAAAGGGGAATAGGTACGGGCCGAGCGGTAAGGGTCGATTCATCGACCACCAAAAAGGATCCCTTTTTTGACTCTAGGGCGATGAGGTAATCTAAAGAATGGTCATCCTTCCCGGAAAAAGAAATCGAGGCTTCGGAAAGGAGCTCTAAAAGGTCGTGGTTATCCATCCCGGGGCTAAAAAGCTGTCGCAGGGCCAAAGCGGCCACCACCTCTATGGCCGAGGAAGAGGCCAGACCCACCTGTTGGGGGATATCCCCTGATAGGGTAAAGTTAAGGCCCCGAATCGGAAAGCCCCGTTCCATAAATCCATGGACCACCATTTTAATATAGTTGGCCCAACGGTCTTCCCGTTTAAATTTCACGTTTATCAGGGTGGTTCGTTTTCGCTCCCCTAAATCGGCGGCAAAAAACCGCAGGGAACTGTCTTTTCTAAAACTTACGGCCAATTTGATAAACCGGTCGAACGCGGTAGAAAGAAGCAAGCCGTATCCTGGCTCGCCGTGTTCTCCCAACAGGTGTATCCGTCCGGGAGCGGAAGCGATGACCACGGGTTCCGAGTGATCGGCATCAACCTCGTATTCTTCCCGATGGATGGAACCGATGTCCTTCATACAATTAGCCCCCGCAATTTTTCTTTTTCTGTTCTATAATAAAGGAAAATCGGCTATTATTCAATCAAAATTATTTTGGTAGAATGGAAAACATGAAATTTATCGCCAGCGCCCTATCGGCCATCCTTTTGGCCCTTGCTCTTCCCAACGAATTAACTTCCCAGGGTGTAGCCTTGGTCGGTTTTTTTTGCCTTTCCCCCTACTTCGCCGCCCTTATAAAAAGCCGGTCCTACGGGGAAGCGGCCCTGCTGGGAGCCCTCTTCGGGATCCTATCCCACGGAGTTTCCAGTTATTGGCTCTATTTTTTCAAGGATTTTGCCATTTGGACCCTGGGTTCCACGAGCCTTGCCTACGGGGGACTCCACGCCCTGTTGGCGGTATTTCTTAGAAGGGTCACCCGGATTCGCCGTCCCCAGGGGTATCTTCTACGGCCCTTTCTAATAGCCCTGCTGTGGACCCTGTGGGAATGGTCCAAATCCATCGGTTTTTTAGGGTATCCCTGGGGACTCGTGGCCTACGCGGTACAAAATTACCCCCGGCTTATTCAAATAGCCGATTTTACCGGGGTGTACGGATTAAGCTTCCTCCTTTCCTTCTCTTCCGCCCTAATAGCCGAGTGGTTTGTGCAACGGCCCGGGGCGCGCAGGAACCTGTGGCGTCCCGCCCTGATAGGACTCTACATTTTTGTTTGGTTTAGCGTGTACGGGGTGTTTAAGCTTGCCCACCCGACCCCTACCGTGGACCGGGTTCCCCTCCTGTTGATCCAACACAACGCCGATACCTGGGTTGGGGGGGAGCTGGATTCCCTCTCTACGGTGATGAAACTGAGTCGCCAGGGGTTTGAATCGGTGGTATCCCAGGGAATACCGGTGGACGGTTCGCGAAAATCCAATTCCGCCTCCGGCCAATCGGGAGGACGATTTTACAAACCCGCGTTGATCGTGTGGTCCGAAACGGTACTTCGGCGGCCCTTCGAGGATTATCGACCCTTTTATAGAAAAAATCCCCCCGACGATCCCCTGATCCCCTTTTTAGCTGAAACCGCTGTCCCCCTTCTAACGGGCGCGCCGGTGGTGTTGAACTGGGAAACCTACGACGCGACAAACTCGGCTATCCTGATCGAGCCCACAAGCCGGGTCGCCTTTTCCTACGCCAAGCAACACCCCGTACCCTTCGCCGAAGCGATTCCCTTTTGGGAGTACCCGTGGATGCGGAATTTTATGAAAAACGTCGTGGGGCTGGATGGCGGGTGGACCATGGGAACCAGTTCCACGGTAATGGAGATTCCCACCCCATCCAAGAGGCCCCTCCGTTTTGGGGTGCCCATCTGTTTTGAAGACGCCTTCGCGGGACTCTGCGCGGATTTCTTTAAAAAAGGCGCCGATTTATTGATTAATATCACCAACGATTCCTGGTCCAAAACCAATTCCGCTGAAATTCAGCATTTTGCCGCGGCCCGGTTCAGGACCGTGGAAAATCGCCGGGTTCTGGTGCGGTCCACCAACGCGGGACTTACGGCGGTGGTAGACGCGGAGGGGCGTACCATTGCGGAGCTGCCCCTCTTTGTGGGTGCCTATTTGGCCGTTTCGGTCCCCGTTCAACGTTCAGCGATCCCGACGGTGTACTTTCTTCTGGGGGATTGGTTCCCCGCCCTTGGGGCCATGGTTCTCTTTCTGTACCTGGTATGGACCACCGTGGAGATGTATCGAAGGGTCCCCAAAAGACCCGGGGGCGTTCCCTTGACAGATCTTTAATTTTTCGTTAACTATACATTCAGAGTGGTTAACGAAAATAGGATTTCCAAAACAGATTCCAGGAAACTTTCTACCAGGGCTTTTCTGTTGGCCCAGCTCCGTTCTGAACCGGGAACGGGCCTTTCGGGAGAAACGTTGGCCCAGCGGGCGGGCCTTTCCCGGGTTTCGATTTGGAAGGCCGCGGAGAGCCTGCGCTCCTTGGGGTATCCGTTGCGGATAGACGAACGGGGTTACCACATCGAGGGAGATACCGATGATTTCCTATACCCCTGGGAGTTTGGGGTAGAGGAAAAACGGTTTTATCACTACACCCAGACCGACAGTACCATGAACCGGGCCCGCGAGTTGGCCCAAGGGGGAATCGATGGGGGGTCGGTGGTGGTGGCGGAAAGCCAAAGCGCCGGTCGAGGCCGGTCCGGCAGACCCTGGGAATCCCCCAAGGGTGGCCTTTTTTGTACGTTCATAGAACGGCCATCCCTACCGATTTTAGACTACCCCTCCGTTTCCATGGCCCTTCAAATCGCCGTGGCTCGGGCGCTGGAAGCCCTTCTTTCCAAGGAAGTCCACCTCCGCTGGCCTAATGACGTATACGTGGGGGGCAGAAAAATTGCGGGTATCCTAACGGAACTGTACGGCGAAGGGGACCGCGTAGGGTGGATCCTTTTAGGGGTGGGAGTTAACGTTCAAAACAGGGTAGAAGACCCCCGGGGAGTTTCCTGTAGCGACCTGGGGAAAACGGGCCTATCCCGGCGTGTCATATTAAACGGCATCCTAGAGGAATGGAAAAAAATGAAATACCTAAAGACCACGTCTAAAGAACTCGCGGCCCTCTGGAACCGTAAATCGGACGTACGGGGAAAAAAGGTTTTGGCTATTCCGGCGGATCACGGTGGATACGGAGATCGGGACAAAGCGGAGACTTTGAACGGAGGGATATTTTTAGGGGTCGATTCCCGGGGACGGGCGGTCCTCCGAAGGGGAAAACAAACTTTCCGTTACACCCCCGGCTCCCTGTCCCTGCAAAGGGTAGACCATAAGGAAGGTTAAAGATGGAAACACAGCAAACCGAATCGTTTCAAATTACACTGCTCGTAAGAACTACCCTGGTGGCCCTCTTCGCCGCCTTTATCGCCGCAGGGACCTTTATCGCCGTTCCTCTGCCCTTCTCCCCCATTCCTTTGGTGTTGCAAAACTTTTTTGCCCTCCTGTCGGGGGTTGTGCTAGGCCCTATCATGGGGTCCCTGGCGGTGGGTCTGTATTTGGTAGTTGGAGCCCTGGGATTTCCCGTTTTTGCGGGGGCCAAGGGGGGCATCGTCCATTTCTTTGGGCCTACCGGGGGCTACCTGGTTGGATACCTGATTGGAACCCTGCTGGCGGGTTTGGTGATGGGTAGCCCCCGGACGGATAAAAAAAGCACCCCGGCCCGACTTTTGGTGGCCGTTCTGGTGGGGATCCTGGGTATTTACGTTCCCGGATTGTTCCGTTTAAACATGGTTCTTAACGCCGGCTGGGCAAAAACGCTTTCGGCGGGCCTGTTGCCTTTTATCGTCGGGGACTTGATAAAAGGAGCTCTTATTGTGGCGGTGGCACCCCGTTTGCGCCGAATAGCGGCGAGGCAACTTGAATCCTGATTTTTTGTACCGCATCCGGGGTGTTGGTAAACTGTTCCCCGACGGGACCGAAGCTCTGCGGAATATCGACTTGGATCTTTTCCCCTCCCAGTTCGTGATTATCGCCGGGTCCAACGGTTCGGGGAAAACGGTCCTGATGCGTATTCTTGTTGGATTGATGGAGCCCAGCCGGGGGACGATTCTGTACCAGGGACAGGATATCCGTAAGCGGACCGCCCTGATACGTCGTTCGGTGGGCCTGGTGTTTCAAGACCCGGACGCTCAAATCGTGGGGGAAACCGTGGAGGAGGATACGGCCTTTGGTCCCCGTAACTTGGACCTGCCGGAGGTGGAGGTGGGCCAGCGAGTCCGGGACGCCCTGACCGCCGTGGGTCTGGAAGAAAAAAAAGACAGCCCTCCCCGGAGGCTTTCGGGGGGAGAAAAAAGGCGGCTCGCGGTGGCAGGGGTTCTGGCCATGGGCTGTGGGACGGTGATCCTGGATGAACCCTTCGCGAACCTCGATTGGCCGGGGGTACTGCAGGTTTTGCGGATCCTGCGGGACCTTAAAAATACGGGAAAAACGGTGATTCTGCTGACCCACGAACTGGAAAAAGTCCTGGCCCTGGCCGACCGCTTGGTGATTCTGCACCGGGGGAGAATCGAAGCCGATGGACCACCGGAGGGTGTGGTGGAGACCCTGGATCCCCGATGGGGAGTCCGGGACCCCCGAAGGGTGTACGCTTCGGTGAAGGACTGCACGTGGCTTCCCTAGGCACCTACGCGTACAGACCAGGGAATACGGCGCTCCACCGGATGAACGCCCTGGCGAAATTTCTTATCCTTGTAGCCGTCACCCTGGGCTCTTTCTTTTTAGGGGAGTGGGGACTCGCTCTTGGAGCCCTGGCGGTTTTATTAGGTTCCCTCGGGGCGCGGCTAACCCCGGGCTTTCTCTTTTCGGGAAGCGGGCCCCTGTTGGTTACTTCTTTTTTTGTTTTTTTGCTCAAGGCGTTCCGTTTTACCCCTCCCTACTTTGACCCGGTGGGGGCTTTGCAAGGGATTTTCTTTATCGCGGGTATTGGAATTTCCTTCGCCGGAGGGGCCCTGCTTTTTGCCACCACCACCTCCAGGGACCTTAGAAAAACCCTTATGAACCTGGAAAGTATTTTGGTAACACCCCTGGTTTGGGGGTTTTCGAAAAGCTCGGCTCCCTGGGCAAAACGGTGGGCGTGCACCCTTAACCGGCCCCGGCTTGCCCTGAGCATATCCCTAATGCACTCCTTTATTCCCCGAATATTTGAGGTATGGGAAACCACCGAACTGGCGTACCGCGCCCGTTTAGGGAAAAAAGGGGTCCGCTTTTACGGCACCTTGATACTCCTGGTGACCGAACGCTTAATGGAAGCCGCAGGAGAGACTGCCCTGGCTTTGGAAAGCCGGGGCTTCAGTTACACCGAATTTGAAAGGGCCGCGAAAAGCCGGGCCTCCAATTCGGCGGATGTTTTGGAAGAATAAGCCCGATCGGCCTGATGCAAGGAGACCCTTTCGTCCATAAGGATACGGACGGGGGGCGCGGAAAGAACGACGATTCTTTGGGCCATATAAATCGCTTCCCGGGGGTCGTGGGTAACCATGACGGCGCTTCGGCGCTCCCTGTTTAGAAGCGTAAGAACCAGATCCATGAGTTGAATCCGCAGGGGTAGATCCAGGGATTGAAAGGGCTCGTCTAACAGTACTCCCTGGCTTGGGAATGCGAAGGCCCGGGCTATGGAGACCCTCTGCCTCTGCCCCCCTGAAAGCCCCGCTGGATACGATCGCTCCCTTCCTTCCAGGCCTACCAAAGAAAGATACGCCCTGGCCCGTTCGTAGGCTCTTTCCTTTCCCAGGGGGGCAAGCAGGGGAATTGCCACGTTATCCTCCACCGATCGCCAGGGCAACAGGCGGCTTTCTTGAAAAACAAACGAAAAGGGGGGAAAACTGGGTTTGACGGGAGGATTAAAAGGGGGCAGGGAGGCGATACGGCGTAAAAGGGTCGTTTTTCCGCAACCGGAGGGTCCCAGAATAACCAGGGGATTTTCATCCCCCATACGTAACGAAAAACGATCAAAGAGCGGAAGGCCCGGGTATCCAAAGCTAAGGTCGCGAATTTCCCACTTCATCGAGGGGAGCTCCGTTTTTTTTGAACCCACAGGGGTATGGAGATAAGGCCTTCGGTGAGGGCGGCAAAGATTACCGTAGCGATGGTCCACGCGAACAGTTCGGTGGTTTCCAATTGGGCCTTCGCGTTTTGCATGCCCGCCCCCAAGGATGGGATCGGCTGGGTAAGGACCTCCGCGGCCACAATAACCTTCCAGGAAAGGGAGAAAACACTCCGTAGTCCCGCAAGGATAAAGGGAAAGAGGGTCGGGATATAGATATGACGGAGAATTAATTTTCTCGGTACCCCGTACACGGTAAACAATTCCACCAGTTGGGGGTCCGCTGAACGGATACCCTCGATGGTGTTGAATGCCATGACGGGGAAAATCATTAAAAAGGCCGCACCGATGGGGGTTCGATCCTGACCGAGCCATAAAAAAAGAATCAAAATTATCGAAAGGACAGGGGTAGCCGAGATAAGGGAAAAAAAGGGTTTTATAAAATAGAAAGCCCGTTTGTCCAGGCCCGCGGCGATTCCGACGACCAGAGAGAGGGGCACGGACAGGACAATACTCACAAAAAAACGCAGAAAGCTGGAACCGAGGGCTAGGAGAAATTTTTCAGTGCCCAAAAGGGTTACAAGCTTTTGTACGGTGGCCCCCGGCGTTGGGAGTACGATATCACTGTCAACCCTACGGGCCGCAAGGTACCATATTAAAAGCAGGGTCCCGATTCCCAAAATTCCCCAGAGGAGAATCTGGAATCGGGAACGGGGCTTATTTTTCATCTGGAAGGTAAAAATCCGCGCCAGGAAGTTTACCCCCGATAGAGGGAGGAGAAAAATC
>CAYRLW010000029.1:0-13505 GCA_964425215.1 uncultured Treponema sp. | reverse complement strand
TATTCGTCCCGCGATGAGCATTTGGGCTGTCTCCGGGTACGCCAGAGCATAACTTAAATGAATATCCTTTTGTAGGTCAAACCCTTGGGACGCGAGGATCCGGCGGAACACAAAATCCGGCGTAGCCCCCTGACCCGCCACTTCCACGGTTTTTCCTTTTAAATCAGCCAGTCTTTGGATTGAGGGGTCGGAGGTCAATAGCCGTACCATGCCCTGCCCCACCACCGCGGCGATCCTAAGGGGCCGGCCTGCGGAATACAGTTTGGCCGCCACGTTGGGTGGCAGGATACCCAGTTCCGCTTCTCCGGAAATAAACTTAGCGACCATCAGATCCGCCGAAGGGAGGGCCTTTAAACCCAGGGGAAACCCCGCGATTTCGGGGCTCTGATCAAAGAGCTTCAGCATCCCTACCCCCGACGGTCCCTTTAGGGTGTACAGGGTCACGGGAGTTTGGGCGAATCCTAACAGGGGAAAAAGAAGAAGAAGAAAGGTCCAAACATTTCTACTACGATACATACAAAATCCTACAAAACTAATTCGGTAGGTTCCCCGGTGGAACCTACCGGTAATTAAAACGGTTTTCTAACCCAGGGGGACCCGAGAAGCCTTGAGCTCCCTGAACCAGGATTCTTGACGCACATTCAAACTCTCTGAGTTTTGAAAGTGCGTCCCTTTTACCTTATTTTTTTTGATTCCTTAAAACCGCCTGGGCTCCCGCGAGCCGGGCCAGGGGAACCCGGAAGGGAGAACAGGAAACGTAATTCAAACCGGTTCGATAGCAGAAATCGATGGTCGCCGGATCTCCTCCCTGTTCGCCGCAAATTCCAACCTTTAGGTCGTTTTTTACGCTCCGGCCCTTCGTGGTTGCCCAGTCCATCAGAAGACCCACCCCCTCTTCGTCCACCGATTTAAAGGGATCCGTGGGGAGTACCTCCTTGCTGAGATAGGTGGGTAAAAAGGACGCCGCGTCGTCCCGGCTAAAGGCAAAGGTCATTTGGGTAAGATCGTTGGTCCCAAAGCTGAAGAAGTCCGCGTACTCAGCGATTTTATTCGCCAACAGCGCCGCCCGGGGAACCTCGATCATGGTACCAATTTTGATATCCAACTTTACCTTGGCCTTTTCCAGGACCCGGGCGATAACCGCTTCGGCGGCGGGCCTTAGCAGGGCCAGCTCCTGTTCGTCGCAGACGATGGGAATCATGATTTCCGGGTCTACGGGAATACCCTTTTTAACGCAGTCCACCGCCGCGAGAACGATCGCCTCCACCTGCATATCGTAAATTTCCGGATAGGTGACCGCCAATCGACAGCCCCGATGCCCCAGCATGGGGTTAGACTCGTGAAGCTTATCGATTTTAGGCTGAAGGTCCTTGGCCTTAACGCCGATTTGGGCGGCCAATTCGGCGACCTCTTCCTTCGTGTGGGGAACAAACTCGTGGAGCGGCGGATCCAAGAGCCGGATGGTAACCGGCCGGCCTTCCATAGCTTTGAAAATCCCAAAGAAATCCTTCTTTTGCAGGGGAAGAATTTTCTTCAAGGCCTCTTTCCGTTCCGTTTCGGTATCAGAAACGATCATGGCGCGGAAGTGGATGAGTTTTTCCTTTTCAAAGAACATGTGTTCCGTTCGGCAGAGACCCACGCCCTGGGCGCCAAAATCAAAGGCCCGTTTTGCGTCCTCGGGCTGGTCGGCGTTGGTACGAATAGCGAAGCCCTTAACGTTGCCCCGCACCGACGTTGAGCGGACCTCATCGCACCAGCCTAGGAAGGTTTCCATATCCTTGGAAATTTTTGGCGTTACCAGGGGAGCTTGACCCTCGTAAACGTCCCCCGTGGAGCCGTCTATGGTAATCCAATCCCCTTCTTTAAAGGTTTTCTCTCCGATAACTACTTTTTTCCCTTGAACGGATACACCCTTGGCGCCGGCGACGCAGGGAGTACCCATGCCCCGGGCGACCACCGCCGCGTGGCTTGTCATACCGCCGGTGGATGTAAGAATACCCTGGGAAACCACCATCCCGCCGATATCCTCGGGGCTGGTGTCTTTTCGGACCAACAGGACTTTTTCGGCCCGACCAGCCCATTCTTCCGCTTCCTTAGCGGTAAACACGATTCGTCCGCAGGCGGCCCCCGGAGAAGCGTTGAGGCCCTTGGTCAGGGATTTAAGCGTTTTTTGTGCCTTAGGATCGATATTGGGATGGAGTAATTGATCCAAGTGTTCCGGGGTTACCCGAAGAATAGCGGTATTCTTATCGATTAAACCTTCGGCGACCATGTCCACCGCGCACTTTACCGCCGCCGCGCCGCTTCGTTTGCCGGTTCGGGTCTGCAAAAGGAACAGGGTTCCCTGTTGGACGGTGAACTCCATATCCTGCATATCTTTAAAGTGGTGTTCCATCCGGTCTTTGATATCCACTAGCTGTTCGTACACCTTTTTATTTTTCTTTGCCAGGGAGGCGATTTTTTCCGGGGTTCGAATACCGGCGACCACGTCTTCGCCCTGGGCGTTCATAAGAAATTCCCCGTAGAATTCATTTTTCCCCGTGGAAGGATCCCGGCTAAAGCAGACCCCTGTCCCCGAATCGTCACCAAAGTTTCCGAACACCATGGATTGGACCGTTACCGCCGTACCCTTGAGTCCCTTAATGTTGTTCAACTCTCGGTACTTGATGGCCCGTTCGTTCATCCATGAACCGAAAACCGCGTTTATGGCCCCCCACAGCTGTTCCTTTGGATCCTGGGGAAAGTCCTTTTTAACGTGCTTTTTAACGATCTTTTTGTACTCCTCCACAAGGACCTTCAGATCCTGATCGCTCAACGCCGTATCCAATTCCACTTTTTTTGCTTTTTTCATTTCCGATAGGGCGTGTTCAAAGGCGTCGTGGGGAACCCCCAGCACCACGTCTCCGTACATTTGAATAAACCGGCGGTACGCGTCCCAGGCGAACCGGGGATTTCCCGTTTTGTTCGCCAAGCCCAGAACCGCCTTGTCGTTCATCCCCAGGTTAAGAATCGTATCCATCATTCCGGGCATGGAAATCGCCGCGCCGGAGCGGACAGAAACCAAGAGAGGATCCTCCGGATCGCCTAACTTTTTCCCCATTACCGTTTCCAAATGCTTTAAATGGTCTTGGACTTCCTTCTCTAGACCCTCGGGATATTTTTCTTTATTTTCGTAAAACGCCGCGCATACTTCCGTGGAAATAGTAAACCCCGGGGGAACGGGCACGCCCAAATTCATCATCTCCGCGAGATTCGCCCCTTTTCCGCCAAGGAGATCCTTCATCTTGGCGTCTCCTTCAGCTTTTCCTTCACCGAAGAAGTACACATACTTCTGCTTAGCCATTGGTTCTTTCCTCCATATATTATAAGAATATCATATTTCTCAAAAAAGGAAAGGGACCTTTACGGTTCCTGTGGCTATTTTTCCTACGGTTACGGCGCTTTTAGCGAAGTACAAATCGAATTCAAAAGTAATAGATTCTTGAAAGAGTCTCAAAAATAAACGGTTTTTAGAGGGGGCTCAAGGATTGTGGGAACCGATCGTTGAGAGTATAGTGGACCCATGAATTATTTTGACTTACCGGTCTATAAACACAAGGATATGATCCTGGAGGCTCTAAAAAGTAGCCAAGTAGTGGTGGTGGAAAGCCCCACAGGGTCAGGAAAGACCACCCAGCTCCCGGTCATCCTTCACGACGCTGGATTTTCACAACATGGAATTATCGGGGTAACCCAACCCCGGAGAATCGCCGCGGTGTCGGTAAGTGAATACATAGCCCGCCAGATGAACGCTTCCATCCCCGGTGTGGTGGGCTATAAAATGAGGTTCGAAGATAAGACCAACCAAAGTACGGCCATAAAAATAATGACCGACGGGATCCTGCTCCAGGAAATGAAGCTGGACCCCTATCTTTCCAAATACGGGGTTTTGATCGTGGACGAAGCCCACGAACGGAGCCTGAACATCGATTTTATTCTAGGTCTTTTAAAACGGGTGTTGGAAACCCGAAGCGACTTCAAGGTCATAGTTTCTTCGGCCACGATTAACGCTCAAATATTTTCCGAATATTTCGGTGAATGTCCCGTCGTAAAAATCGACGCCATCACCTATCCGGTTACCCTCATTTACGATGCCCCAGCCATAGACCCAACGGTATCGGGTTCGGCCATGGGGCAAGCGGCCCTGGAAGCCCAACTGATTAAAATTGAGGAAATAGTAGAACGGGTGGTCTCCGAAAAACGGGAAGGGGATATTCTTATCTTTCTGTCCGGTGAAAAGGCTATAAAAGACTGTATGAACCGCCTTGCCACGGGAAGGGTTGGAAGATCCCTTCATTTATTACCCCTGTACGGAAGGCTGGGAAAGGATGAACAGGAACGGGTTTTTGATCCCCCACCACCAGGGAAAACCAAGGTGGTTGTTTCGACCAACATCGCCGAAACGTCCGTCACCATCGATGGGATTACCACGGTTATCGATTCCGGGTTGGCTAAACTAAACCACTATAATCCCCGAACTTTCACCTCCAGCCTTATCGAAGCCCCCATTTCCAAGGCCTCGTGCAACCAGCGAAAGGGCCGGGCCGGTCGAACCCGGGAAGGGACCTGCTACCGGCTCTATACCCGCAAGGATTTTGAGAACCGGCCCCTCTTTACCACCGAGGAAATTTTTAGAACCGATCTTTCGGAGGTGGTTCTCCGGATGGCCGAATTGGGCGTTACGGCCTTTGAGGAGTTTGATTTTATCTCTCCTCCCAACCGGGAAGGACTTTTAGCGGCCATCGAAACGCTCAACCTTTTGGACGCCCTGGATCCGGACCGCTCCCTTTCCAAGGTAGGAAAGATGATGGCCCAATTCCCCCTGGCCCCTCGGCAATCGAGGATTATTGTGGAAGCGATTTTACGGTACCCCCAGGTAACGGAAGAAACCATCGTTTCAGCGGCCTTTCTATCCACCCAAAGTCCCTACATTCTTCCTCCGGGAGAGGAAACCGACGCCCGAAGGGCCCATCATACCTTTCGGGATCCCGCGGGAGACTTTGTTTCCTATCTTAAATTGTACCGAGCCTACAAGGCGTCCAAGGATAAGGAAAAATTTTGCGTTAAAAATTATCTCGACGAACGGGCGATGAATGAAATTTCCAACGTAAAGGATCAATTGGAATTGATCGTTTCCGATATGGGCGTTCCCATTCTTTCCGGGGGACCTACGGAGGATTACCTCTGCGCCGTTGCCCGGGGGCTTATTCAATTTGTCTGCGTCCGAGAAGGCCGGGACATGTACCGGAGCCTTACGGCCGACCGTATTCTAATCCATCCCGGTTCGGTCATGTTCCGCGAAGATCCCCTGTATATCGTGGCGGGAGAGATAGTCCGGACCACCCGAATGTACGCCATGTCCGTCTCTCCGTTACCGAAGAGCGCCCTGGCAAAAATAAGCCCCACGTTGTACGAAGGCTTGATAGGAAAAACCGATAAGGCGGAAACAAAACCCAAACAGATTCGCGACTTTACCAACCGGGTAAAAATCGCCGGAGAGATCTTTGAGATTGAAAAGATAAAGGGAGTTAAGACGGTGATCCTTCCCTGGGAACGGCTAGAACGCCTACGGCCGGAGCTAGGACAGGAGGCCGCTAAGATGTACCGGGAACTGAAGGGGGTTATCCTTCTGAAAAACCGGTTCACCCTTTTGGCGGGGGAAAAATTAGAACTGATCTTTTCCCTGCTCCCCGCGTTGGAACTCCACGATGCGGTGGAAAAGAAGTGGCCAAAAAAACAAAACTTCGACGTAAAAACCGATTTACCGGAGCTGTTGGAAAACCTAAATCTTACGGTTACCCCGGCTCTTTGGAGGCCCGGGAAAAACGAATTGGGTTTTATCTGTCTCTTCACCGATCAGGCGGGGACCTACTGGTTTAAATGTTCCCGGGGCTTTCACACGGCCCTGAATGAAAGTCTTTCCAGCGTAGAAACCCTAATCGACGAATTGGGAGCTTCGGTGGATGTGGTACAAAAGGGAGTGGTGAACCAAGCCTACCGGAGGCTTTCGTCCTACCTTACCTGAACCGGACTGTAACCGGCAAGGAATTGCCCGCTTTTGTGGGGCACCGCAAGGGCCCCCATATACAAGGCAGGGGAGCTTAAAAGGAAGGTGGAAGCTTCTTTTCCATTTCATCCAAAGCCTGGGTTAAAAATTGGTTCAGAAAAAGCAGTCCCCCTTCGCTAAGGGCAGGACGGGAAGGGTGGGCCAGGGAACGGGAACGCCAACGCTGTAGGGTATCCCCGATAATCGCCTCCGGTTTCAGACCAAAGCGGGAAAAAAATCGACCTTCGTCGATACCATCGGTGGTTCTAAGGCCCATCATAACCATCTCTTCCATAAGGGTACGCCGATCTATTTGTTCCTCTTGGATTACGGCACATCCCCGCAGGTAGGTGGTGAGGTCGGGGCTCACGGCACGGCGAAGAGCCGTCCCTTTGGCTTCATCCACTAACGTGGTCGACGCGGAGGGGCCTATCCCGACCCAGCTTTCCATGCGCCAGTACCGCATATTATGCAGACATTCCTGGCCCTGAACGGCGAAGTTAGAAACCTCGTACTGCGGGAGTCCCAGGGAAAGCAACCTATCTCGGCCTTGGATCCAAAGTTCATCCGCTCTCTCCGGAGCTGGGAGCGCTACGGCGCCCTGTTTTATTTTTTGTGCCAGGGGTGTCCCGTCCTCCACGGTGAGGGAGTAGAGGGACACGTGGGAAACCCCGCTTTCCACAACCGCATCCAGATCCGACGCCAGGGAACCGGCGTTTTGGGAGGGTAAGCCGGCGATCAGGTCTACCGAAACTCGGGAGCCAAAGGCGGACACCGAGCGAACCAAGGCTTTACGTGCGGCCTCCACGGTGCCGATCCTGCCTACGGACCTGCGGCTTGAGGCGTTAAAACTTTGGATTCCCAAACTCAGCCGCGTAACACCTCCATCCAAACAGGATAGGAGGAAGGGATCGTCCACCGATTCGGGGTTTGCTTCCACGGTCCATTCCTGGGGAAGTGAAGGCAAACGGTTCCTAAGACCTTCCAGCAGGCGAGACAAACGCCGGGCTCCCAAGAGGGAGGGAGTTCCCCCACCGATGTACACCGAAGGCACCCTGGCTATGGGTAGGTCCTTGAAAAGGGTCTCCGCGTCCTCTAGACAGCGGGCCACGAACCGATCGAGCCGGGGGTCGGAAGACGCGGAGAGGACGGAATAAAAATCGCAGTAATCGCAAAGCCCCGCGCAAAAGGGAACGTGAACGTACAGGGAAACTTCCATTATTACAGGGACCTGTCAAGGTTGACCAAAACGACGGAGGGGCCAATAGCGAAAGACGACTTTCCCCTGAATGGATGAAATTTTAAGGGGACCCCAGGTTCGTGAATCGTTGGTGTTAGACCGTTCATCGGATAGGACAAAGTACTCATCCTTGGCAAGGACCAGGGGGGCAAAACTGCCCGAAAAGGGAAGATCGTCGGTCCACAACGGTACGGACGGAGGAACCGCGACCTCGTAGGGCTTGGAAGCCAGCTCAAACTCGGTCAAAGCGTAGGTTTCCTTGGCTGGTTTTACGGTTACCGTATAATTGGTCATGGAGATTTCATCCCCCGGTAAGCCGATTACCCGTTTTAAAAAGGGGCCCGTATCATGGTCATCCAAATTGTACCGCTGTCCCGTAAAAAACCGTACAAGCCGGTCCGCCTGATCGAGGAACCACGACCTTTTTTGGTCGGTCCTGCTTCGATCGATCACCACCAGGGCTCCCCGCTTGAGGGGAAAGTTCCCGTTTTGTACGTCCCCCAAGGGCTTTACGATCCGTGAAAAAGCCAGGGGAACCACGATAAATCGATCCCCCGGATGTAACGACGGGCCCATGGTTCGATTGTCCAGGACCACCGTGTCGATAAGGGTACTTGAAATGACCGTATAGCTCAAAAAAAGTCCTAAAACCCACAGAAAAATGGTAAGGATCCGATGTCTATGGTGCAACTGGGCGGTATATGAATATTTACGCCATTTATTCACCATGGGATCGGTACTCCTTTAACGAATAAGACCTATCCGATTAAGGGGCCAATACTTTATGGCCCCCTGCCCCAGAACCTTGCTTTCCCGAACCGGGCCAAAGTAACGGCCATCCCGAGAGTTGTCCCGGTTATCCCCCATGGGAAGAACCCTTCCTGGGGGAACGTACCAGCCCATGGAAAACCGAGCTAAAAGGTCCCCGTACCGCCGGTCCTGCGGAAGGGCCGCGCGAAGTATTTCCAAGCGGGAAATTTCGTGGGCTATGTAATCAGGGTATTGGATTGCATTGACGGCCCCAGCCTGGGATACCAAGCGCGCGGGGGGCGTGAGCCCTAAATCGCCGAAGGCGGCCACCTTGCCGGCGGCGTACAGCACGGGATAATCTGCCTGTTTCATCAAACGGTTAATGTGATGGTCCATCCCTCGGGCTTTTATAAAAGACCGTTCGTCGGTCCATCGAGTTTCTCCGGGGAACAAAATCGACATTTCTCCCCTATCCATCCGTAAGAGATCCCCGCTCATACCCACGGCCCTTTTGATAAGAAAATGGGCCTTGGGAGATCCATTTTCATCCCTATCGATATCCACAAAGGACAGGGTAAGCATATAGAGAACCCGTTGGGCCACGTCAAAGGCCGGGCCCCGGGAAATATACGAGGGGTTTTCAAAAATAATGATCTGGTTCCGTTGGGGTTTGAAAGGACTGGGCAGTTTAGCCATCCCAGGAAGCAACTCGGGACCGTAGATGATTTTATTGACAAAGATCCGATCCCCAATAAGCAGGGTATCGATCATGGACCCCGACGGAATTTGGTACGCCTGAAAAAGATATTGATTGATTATCAGCACCACCCCTGCGGCCCATAAAAAGGCTTCGAGCCAGTCAAGGATGGGATTTTTTGCCCGTTGTTTTTCCCGTTTGATCCTGCGTTTACGAGATCGCCAGGTCAAGAACCGTTCAGTCACGCCTTGTATTGTGTCAAAAAAATCCGCATGGGTTGTCATGGAGATAAAAACCTACCATGAAGGGCCGTCGTTGACAAGGTATCCAGGGGCCTCCTATAATGCCGCCATGTTTAGTAAAAAGAATAATACAACCGGTTCTTCTTCGGATGATACCGTTAAATTACGGCCCCTGCTGGGTATACGTCCAGGGGTATATTTGACCGTTCTTTACGCCCTTATTATTGGGGTAATTCTTTTTTTTATTCTCCTGTATCCCGGCATAAAAGAACCGGGGGGCCAGCTTTCCGTGACCAGCGAGCCCCAGGGAGCGGCGGTACGGGTGGATGGGGTATACCGGGGAACCACCCCCACAGGTTTTTTCGTTTCCCGGGGTTCCCATTCGGTGGATCTGGTTATGCCGGGCTTTGTGGATCTCCATAAAAGCATAACCATGGGTTCCCGGATCTTCGCGAGCCGCTTTTTCCCTGCCCGCCAACAGTTGTCCCTTACGTTAACGACCGAAGACCCCCTGGGAGCCCTAGTCCTGGGGGCCCAGGAATTCGAGCGCTGGTCATTTACGGGGGAACCCTCGGAAACGTACCAGTTTCCCCTGGTCCTTTCCGAGGCGGCGTATCGACTAGGTCCAGCGCTCCGGGATCCGGCCACGCAAACCCAGGTGGATCAATTGACGAAAGCGGCGGTTCGTTTCGCCAATAATGGGACCAGTTTAAGGGATCTATCCCGGGCGAAATTTTATTTGGACTCTGCGGGCCTGGCCCCTTCCCCCCTTTCTGCCCTCAGATCTCTGAGGAACACCATCTCCTATCTATCCGAAAATCCTGGAACCGCTCTTTGGTTAGAAACAGCCCTTCCAAAAGATATATCCCAGGTTTTATTGAATAGCGATTGGTACCATAACCAAGTAAAGACGGCCACCGAAATAGGCCAAACGGTACAAGTCGTCCCCGCGTCGGTCTCCAGCGGCGAAACGGTTTCCCTGGGGGGCCTTACGTTTAGGTCGGTAAGCGGCGGTACCATGACCGTGGGCGGAACGTACCCCCAACAGGTCACCCTAACACCCTTTAAAATCGCCGAAACGGAGGTGTCCGAAGCCTCATGGAAAATTTTTGTAGCCGAAAATCCCGAATGGGCCGCCGAACGCCGGGACGAATTGGTTCAAAAAGGGCTGGTCAATTCGGAGTATCTCCTGCCCACGGAAGATCCCAAGTATCCCGCCGGGACCGTGCCGGGGGTTTCCTGGTACGCCGCCCAGGCCTTCTGTCAATGGCTGACCACAAAACTGCCGGCCCAACTTAGGGCCTACGAGGTTCGGCTTCCCACGGAGTTCCAATGGGAATGGGCGGCCGCTCAAGGGGGTTTTGATAAAACCGAAAATTTGATCCTTAAAAATATTAAGGGCGGCCTTTGGGAATGGTGCGCCGATCCCTTCGCGCCCCTGTCCTTTTTAAGCGCCGATAAGGCCGCGCAAGAAAAAATAGGTTCCCCCGAACGGACCGTAAAAGGCGGTTCTTGGGCCAACGACCTTTCATCCATCAACCTAACGACCCGGGGGTCCCTGCCCCCCAATTCCTGTTCTGTTTTTGTCGGATTCAGGCCCATCATCGCCTTAAAAAACGTTTCAGCGGCGGAGGGAAGCAGGCGGTGAGCGAAGGAACAAAGCTAATCGCGGTCAATCGGCGGGCCCGGCACGATTATACGGTAGACGAAACCTACGAATGCGGTATCGAGCTGCTTGGAACGGAGATTAAGTCTTTTCGGGACGGAAAAATATCTTTCCCCGACGCGTGGGCCGAAATAATCGATAACGAAGTATGGCTTCGATCCCTTAGGATCGCCGAAAATCCCTTTTCTTCCCTTTTTAACCACGATCCGGACCGGAAAAAAAAACTACTCCTTCATAAAGAAGAAATTAAACGGCTAAAACGGAAGGTGGAAGAAAAGGGGTACACGCTTATCCCCCTATCATTTTATTTTAAAAATGGCCGCGTAAAGGTTGAACTGGGGGTTTGTAAGGGGAAAAAGGCCTACGATAAACGGGCGGATATACGGGAACGGGATGTAAACAGGGACCTTTCGAGGGAGTTTCGTCAAAAAATATAGGTACCGGCCCTGTCATAGTAAACCAATAGGTTGTACAATAGAGAAAAGGAGGCCTTACCAATGCGAAACGCCACTCCTCAGCGATTTTCCGGTTGGCTAAAACCCGCTTCTATCGGCTTTGTCATCCTAGGGATACTCGCCCTTATCTTTTTGAGTACCAGTTTTTATATCGTCGATCAGACGGAAGAAGCGGTGATCACCCGCTTTGGCCGCTACCTGACCACCACCGGACCGGGGATGCACTACAAGCTACCCTTTGGAATCGACAAGCACTACCCCGTTAAAACTCGGGTGGTTCAAACGGAACAATTCGGCTTTAGAACCATTAAAAGCGGTATTAATACGGTGTACTCCAACGAAACCTTCCCTGAAGAATCCACCATGCTGACGGGGGATCTTAATATCGTGGAGGTGGAATGGATCATCCAATACCGAATTGTGGATCCCCGCGCTTGGCTTTTCAACGTCAACGAAAAAACCAACACCCTCCGGGACGTTTCCCGGTCCGTTATCAACATGCTGGTGGGAGATCGTACTATTTTGGACGTTATCGGTCCCGAACGAACCAACATCGAGGTAGAGGGGACCAAGCTGATGAACGAGACCTTTAACAAATACGGTCTGGGCATCGAAGTGATCGCCGTGAAGCTTCAAAATATCGTGCCCCCCAAGGGAGTCCAGGAGGCCTTTGAGGACGTTAATAAGGCTATTCAAGATATGAATCGGCTAATAAACGAAGGAAAGGAAGCCTATAACGCAGAAATTCCCAAGGCCCAAGGGCAGGCGGCCCAACAAGTCCAAGTTGCCCAGGGGTACGCCACCGAACGGATCAATAAGGCCAACGGGGATGTGGCCCGGTTTAATTCGGTGTACGAGGAATATCGGAAAGCTCCTGATGTTACCCGTAAACGGCTGTACTACGAAATGATAGAAGAGGTATTCCAAAACCAAAGCGGTACCACCCTCATCGATAGGAGATTTCAAAACTTCCTTCCCATGAAAAATTTGGACGCCACGGGGGGTAAACAATGAAACGGTTTATAACGATTTTAATCGTTCTCGCGGTACTTTTGATCGGTTTTCTGATCGCGGGACCCTTTTATATTGTCAACGAAGGAAGCCAAGCGGTGGTCGTTCGGCTGGGTCAAATCGTGGAAGTCCGAAAAGAAGCGGGGCTCTACGTAAAAACCCCATTTCTGGACGACGTGGTAGTCTTCCCCAAACGGGTTATGTCCTGGGATGGGGAGCCCCAGCGGATTCCTACCAAAGAAAACCAGTTTATCTGGGTCGATACCACCGCCCGGTGGCGAATTTCAGATCCTAAAAAATTTTACGAATCCATCACCTATATGGAAGCCGCCTACGGACGCTTGGATGATGTAATCGATTCGGCAGTGCGGACCGTCATCGCCGACAATTGGCTCCGGGAAACGGTGCGAAATTCCAACTTTATCATCCAAAGACCAGGAACCACGGAGAATTTTGAAATCGGCGGCGAGGCCGACGCGGGTCAGCTATCCGCATTTACCCGGTCCGACGTTACCTACGAGCCGGTGCAAAAGGGACGTCGAGCCCTAGCCCAGGAGATTCTTACCTTAGCCCGCCAGTTAACCCCCGAATACGGGATGGAATTGATCGACGTGGTACCCCGGCAGATTAAGTATTCCGACGAGTTAACCCAGAGCGTGTACAACCGGATGATCAAGGAACGAAACCAGATTGCCCAAGCCTTTAGATCCTTTGGGGAAGGAAAAAAGGCGGAATGGCTGGGGAAATTGGACAACGAAAAACGATCCCTTCTTTCGGCTTCCTACGAAAAGGCTGAGGTGATAAAGGGAACGGCGGACGCCCAAGCTACGGCTATTTACGCCCGTTCCTATAGCAAGGATCCGGATTTCTTTGACTTCTGGCGGAGTTTGGAATCCTACCGATCCACCCTTTCCAAGTTTGATAAAACCCTGTCCACGGATCTGGATTACTTTAAATATCTCTATTCGCCCCGGGGTAGATAAGGTTTTATGGATACAAAATATTTTTCCTTTGAAGTCGAGGGCCAACGGGTCCTGGGTTTCGATACGGGCTTGAGCCTCCAGGCTTTTGCCCGCCTGCGGCAGATCAACCTCCTTACCGAACGGGGCTACGTTGTAGCCCCCTCGGGGAGCGTTAGCCCCTGGACCGCCGGGGGTACGGTGGAACAGAACGGAACCATCGTCGTATGGGGCCCTGATTTTCGGGGAGAACGCTTGGATCGGCTGGTCCAAGGGGACCAGGGTAGGGCCATCGAAGCCCTCCGGTGGTGGATGAAGGGGCGGGAGGCCCTGCTCAATCAGGCGATCCCCCTTCCACCGCCCTACCCCGCCGGCGCTTTTATCTCCGATGACGGAAGTA
>CAYRLW010000028.1:0-43305 GCA_964425215.1 uncultured Treponema sp. | reverse complement strand
CGCCCAGCACCGCAAAGGCGTAGAAGAGCGCGGGCACCAGCACCGTCCCGCCGCCCACCCCGAACAGGCCGCCGATCACCCCCGCCAGCGCGCCCGCCGCGATCAGGGCGGCGCACATCATCAGAAGTTCGGCCGGGGGCAGAGCGCTCATGCCTTGGGCATAGCGGTCGCTTTCTTCCTCGTCATCCCGGAAGCGGCGCAGCCGCTATCTGGGACCGCAGCAAGCGCAGGCGCCTTGGGCGGTCCCGGCTCAAGGCCGGGATGACGAAAGTAGCGATCAGGCCGCTTCTTCGCTCGCGCCCAACCGGCTATGCCGCGCCTCGGCCTCGTGCACGGCCTCGACCGCCCGGTCCACGACCTCCAGCCCGGCCCCGGCCTTGACGCCCTCGACGGTCAGGATGCGGCGGAAGGCTCGCGCCCCCGGCCGGCCGTGCATCAGGCCCAGCATATGCCGCGCCATGCCCGCCAGATGCGCGCCCTCGGCCAGCCGTCCGGCCATATAGGGCTTGTAGCGTTCGATGGCGGCGAAGGGATCGACGTCCGCAACGTCCAAGCCGAAGATGCGCCGATCCACCTGCCCCAACAGGGCCGGCTCGTGATAGGCGGCGCGGCCCAGCATGACGCCATCCAACTGCACGCCGTCGGATGCATCGAGGTGCGCCTCGGCCTGATCCAGGTCGCCGATGCCGCCGTTGATGCTGATGCTCAGATGCGGCCGCTCGCGCTTCAGACGCCGTACCAGGGCGTAGTCCAGCGGCGGCACGTCGCGGTTTTCCTTGGGCGACAGCCCTTTCAGCCAGGCCTTGCGCGCATGGACGATGAAGTGGGTGATCCCCACCGCCGCCGAGGCGTCCACCGTGGCGAACAGGCTGACCTCCGGGTCCTGATCATCCACGCCGATGCGGCATTTGACCGTGGCGGGGACGCCGACCGCGCCCTTGATCGCCGCCATGCAGTCGGCCACCAGTTCCGGCTCGCGCATCAGACAGGCGCCGAACTTGCCCGATTGCACCCGATCCGAGGGGCAGCCGACGTTCAGGTTAATCTCGTCATAGCCGTAAGATTCGGCGATCCGCGCCGCCTCGGCCAGCTGCGCCGGGTCCGAGCCGCCCAGTTGCAGCGCCACCGGATGCTCCACCGCGTCAAAGCCCAGCAGTCGCTCGCGGTCGCCATGGATCACAGCCGGCGCCGTCACCATCTCGGTATAGAGCAAGGCCCGACTGCTCAGCGCGCGGTGAAACGCCCGGCAGTTCCGGTCGGTCCAGTCCATCATGGGCGCCACGGACAGTCTATGAGCTTGATTTATAGACATTTTTTCAGTAAGATCAAAAAGTTGGAAGGCGGCGTGTGCACTCGAATTTACGACGTGTTGCGACGTTTTTTCCGGGTTTTCGACACCTCAGTGCACACAGAGCGCACACGAAATGGCGACGTACTCGAAACTCCCGTCAGGAACGTGGCGGGTCCAGGTGAGACGGAAGGGTCGCTATATAAGCGAGACCTTCCTCAAACGCGATGACGCGCGCCGGTGGGCCACCGAAGCCGAGGGGCGGATCGATCGCGGCGAGGTCCCTACACCCTCTCGGTCAGCGCGGCTTCGCACGTTCGGCGAACTTATCGACATCCACATCGCGGACATGAAATCCGTCGGGAAGGCGCCCAGGCGGTCGAAAGCGGCGACGCTCAAAATGCTCAAGACGCGCCTGGGCGGGAAGAAGATCGCCGAACTAGATCGACAGCTGTTTATCGACTTCGGTCGGATGCGCGCGACCGAAGGCGCCGGCCCCATGACGTTGAGCATCGATATCGGTGCGATCAAACTCATCCTCTCACACGCCGCGGCGGTTCACGGCCTGACGGTCTCGGTCGAGGCCATCGACATGGCCCGGCTCGCCCTCAAGCGCCTTGGCCTGATTGGCAAGGGTGTCGAGCGAGATCGCCGACCCAGCGATGAAGAACTGGAGCGCTTGATCAACCACTTCGACGAGAAGCCTCGTCAAACCATACCCATGGGAGCCGTCGTTCGGTTCGCGATCGCAACGGCGATGCGCCAGGAAGAGATCTTCAAAGTCGTCTGGAATGACTATGCAGCCCGGACCAAGATGCTGACCATTCGCGACCGAAAGGACCCTCGCGAGAAGACAGGAAACGACCAGCGCATCCCGCTTTTATCCGTCTCAGGTTTCGATCCCGTCGCGTTGATCGAAGGCCAGCGCTTCGCCACCCGATTGAGTGCTGTCTGAGGCGATGCTGTTCGCGGCCATCGACCTCATCGCGGCGCTGGAAGGGGAGGTGGACCACTTTCGCCAGCAGTCCACCGACAAGGCTCAGGCTGAACGCCTCTTCACCATCGCCCGCACCATGACGGCGTTGGGCCTGGAGGGTGAGGATCCTGTCTGTGACCCTCATAGGCAGCCTTCTGCGAGACGCGCCGCCTTCGATCTGGGGCTCTGTGATCTGTTTCGCCGCCGCAGCCTATGTAGCGGGCGCGGGCAACAACGCTCTTGTAGAAGCCCTCTTCCGGCAACAGCCGGTTCTGAAACGTTGCAAATCCTATCAAACCGTCGCCGCAATCCTCATGGGCGCGGCGATCGGCGTTCTCAGCTACAGCGTTTTCGAGAACAGCCAGCGGGGAAACGTGGATCCGCCGCCCGGTGTCGGGGCATCGACCGCTCCCTAAACCCCTCCCCCCAGACCGATGTCATCGAGTGCCCCCCAAGGCAAACGTCACGAATGCGCCAGCACGAACGACGCTGAGTTCGGAACAGATATTTTTTGCACGGGTGCTGGTGATCCTCGGCTTCTACTTCGCCAAGGTGGTCAACGCCGGCCAGCCGCACATGGCGAACCGCGCGATCGATGCGGCCGCCGCGTCGCAGCCGGTGGCCGAGGTCGAGATCGTCAAGGCGAGGTCCGAAGCAGGATAGCGACCCGGAGCGCCGCAAGGGGGGCCAGTTGCGCTGCCGGATCGCTCGCAAATCTCCTCCCCGGAGAATGCTGCAAGGAAACTCGCAAAGCGTCGCTGTGGTTCCGAACGAAGACGCAGGTCACTCTCTGAGCAGTTGTTCGTATTCATCCAGCAAAGCTGAGGGGACGCCGCATGCTCGCGCGGCGGCGATAGCGGCCGTCATTTCAATGATCCACGTGTCGTCCTGACGAAGGGTGGGTTTCTGTCGCGCCCTCAGCCTCAAGGCGTTCAGCGGCTCCAAGCACTCAGAGGTCTCGCTCTCCATCTCATCCTCCTGAGGGTGATACGGCGAAGCTACACCGACGCGAGCAAACTCCAAAAGCCAGATGCGGCGCAGCATTTAGCCGCAGCCTTAGCGCAGTCGGTAATCGAAAACCTCGTCATCGGTTTCAAAACCGTGGGCTCGCGCCCGCCGAGCAGCGCTCTCTGCCGACGCCGTCATATGATCGGGACGGCGTCGGGGACAGCCTTCGACCAGCAGCGCAAACTCAAAGCGCATCCCCTAGTGCGGCCCGCCCCTGAGCCATCGCAAGAAGGTTCGGGACAGGCCGCTGCGCCCCAAGCCCCCTTAGGGCGCTCTCATCTAACGCCGACCGGTAACGGTCGTTTCATACCATCCTCGGCCTGCGGTATCTGCAGGGCAAGGCAGATGGCGATTAGACCGACGCCCGACGCCTTTGGATCGTCAGCGCTGCCCCGCCAGCCAGCAGGACGCCTAACAGGATCATCGCCCATTCCGACATGGTCGGTACCGCAGCCGGAGCTACAGCGGGAACGACTTGGAGCTGATAAGTTTGGACCGTCGATGCGGGTTGGGAGCAAGGCATCGGCATTGGCGTAAAGTCCGGCGGGGGCCCAGGTATCATGCACATTGACATGACGTATCCGCTTGCGTTGACCGTGAAGTTGTGAACGCCTGCTGTCGTCGGCGTTCCAGAGATGTTTGAGCCTGTAATGCTGAGCCCTGCGGGCGACGATACGGCCGTGTAGGTCACGCTCATGTACGTCGGCGGCATCGTAAGGGGCGCGCTATACGCTTCACCCTGCTGAGCTGACGGCAAAACAATCTGCGCTGACGCAGTCCCGGCAAGCAGAACGGTCGCGGCTCCTGCCGCTGCGAATATCAATTTCATAATGCGCCCCTCAAAACCGAAGGCGCTGGCGTACCGGCGTTGGCCCGACGCCGCAAGCTATTCTGAAACAATCTGAACTGGATACCGACATGGACCGAAAGGCCCTGTTCGACGCCGTGCGCCCCTATGCGCCCGGCGGTAAGCTGCTGGCCGCTCATGTCCCGCTAATCGATGCGGTGGCGGGCGGGTTCGGTCTCGGCGCGGCAAGGAGCAGTTAGGCAGTCAAGGTCTCCAAGAACGAGGCGAAGGCCTCCGCCGCGGGGGAAGCCGGGGCGAACGAGGCCGTGACCGACACCACCACCATACGCAATCGGCAAGAGGAGAGAGACCCTGCCGCGCAAGCCCTTCCTGATCGCGTGCCCGATGATCGTGAGCTGCGGCGTCGCTGTCGCCAGTTGCGAGACGTCGGGCGCGTCCCGCCCGCGTGCCGAGGACTTGAGGGTCCAGCCTAAGCCGGTCCCGTCAGACGAGGTCCTGACCAGCCGGATCGCTGGCGAGAAGCACGACAACGCCGTCGAGGCCTGGGGCGAGGCTGGGTGGGCTCAGGTCGGTCGGCTTTGCCGGCTCCATCGTGAGATCGGTATGAAGGGGCTCAACTGTCCGGCGCCCGAGACCCGACCGAAGCCGGGCTAGACGCAGCCCTGCTTGTCCTGTTCAGTAGGTGCAAGCCTAGGGGCACACATAAGCACCACGGTCTATGTGTGTGGGGACGAGGGGGAATCTATGTTGAAACTACCACTTCCGGCCAAGGCAGCTTGTTTTGCGCTCGGCCTGAGCTTCGTTGCCGGTCAAGCTGCGGCAGTTCCGATTGCATATGCTGTCAACGGATCTTTCAATGGTGCCGGCGAAGGGGGCTACTCTGGATCCTTCGTTTATGACGCTGACACTGGTTTTTATAGTGCCATCAATATTGTGACGACGGCAGGCACCGTCGTTGGCCCCAATACTTTCACCGCATCCAGCGGCTTTAATTCTGCCGCTCAGATTCGCGTCACTAGCAATCCGGGCAACCCCGCTGCAGGTCGTTGCCTTGTCCTCTCGCTTGACAACACATTGACCAATGCAGGCGCGGCTCGGACCGTTTCTTCCATTTACGACTACACCAACTTCGGTGCAGCGAATTGCGACTCCTTCGATAACGGCGCGCCATTGCGTCAGGGAACCTCTGGAACGGTGGCGAAAGCGGCTTCCACTCCCACTCCGGCTCCGGTTCCCACCATGACTGAGTGGGCGATGATCCTGCTGGGCATGCTGCTAGCAGGTGTCGCAGCGCTGACTATCCAGCGACGCCGGGCGGCCTGAGCACCCGATATATTCGACTCCGCTTTTAGGCCCGCCCCGGCGAACCGGGGCGGGCTTTCGTTGCTTCAGACCACCTCGTTCATCAGCCAGTGCTTGAAGGCTGTGGCGTCGGCCTGCGCCCCAAACGCATAGTTGTCGCCTTGAACGTAGAACCAGCCATCGCCGCCGCGTTGTTCCAGCCATGCGAGGTTGCGCGCCCTCGCCTCTGGCCCGCGATCCGGCATGCTCATACTGATGGGCTTGCCCTTGGCCTTGGCGTGTTCGAGCGGCGTCAGTCGTTTCATGGCGGTCGGTAGAGGGTGGTTCGCGCGCGGCGTCGACCCGCTCCTTCGCGTTCTCAACAGATGGCGTCAGATGACCACAAGTGCGTCGTCCGGCAGGGCCCGCTGCAGCTCCTTCGCGATATCCCACGGCGCCGTCATCCACATTTCGATCTCATCTGGCTCGGTCAGGATCACAGGCATGGCCTTGGGATGCACCGACTTCACCGGCTCGCTTGGCTCGGTCGTCAGGAAGGCGAACAGGTCGCAGGTCTCCATGCCGGTCTTGATCTTGCGAACGCAGGACCAATCCTGAACGTGGACGCCGGCGAAGAAGGCGAGCGGCTCGGGGTCATCGACAGCCAGCTTGAACCAGACCGGCTGATAGCGGCCCTCGGCATCCCTGCCCGGCTCACTAAAGGCCGTGAATGGGACCAGGCATCGGTTCGCAGGTTTCAGCCAGGGCTTCCAGTGCGAGGACGACGTGTTGCGGACGTTCGTGGTCCCGCTGTCGGGCTCCAGCTCCAGCAGCTTGGGGAAATCTACCTCTTTGCCCTTGGCCCGCAGCTTCTCGGCGCGCCTGGTCGCAGCGTCCATCAGCGCCTTGCGTGAGGACGGCATGCCCCAGCGGGCCGCCGTCAGGATGCGCTCCTCGCCGCCCCAGCGGACGATGGGCGCGGCGTAGTCGGGGTAGATGTCGCGCGGCTCCATGTTGCCGACGTCCGATCGCATGGCGCGCGACAGGTCGAGGATCGCCTGAGGGCCGCTGCGCTGGCGATAGAGGTTGCACATGCCGGAACCCTCCCACGACTATCGCCGTTCATCAATCGCCGTGCCGGCTGTATGAGCGGTGGCCCGGCAGTAAGCGCCGCTCTTCGTGGACCCTTCTCCTTGCCCCCGACCGTCTCAGGCGGGGGCCTCTGTCAGTGAAAGGAGCCCTGCTCGATCAGTCCCTGAACGACCGTGTCTTCCAGAGAAGCCGCGACCTCGCGCGCAAAGGCTCGCTGAGCCTCGTCCTCGCCGATGATCATTCTGGGTTGCCCCGTTCGATGCGTTGATAGCCTGAACAAGACTTCCTTTTGCCGCCCTGCCAAGCGTTCGATCCGCTCCAGCTTCACGCCCGCCTGCGCTCTAACAAGCTTCTTCATGGCACTCTCCTGATCAGGCGGATTCAGGCCTGGCTGCAAGCTTTGGTTCCACTGCGGGCGGTCATCCAGGTCGAAGCGGTACGGGTGCGTAGCCTCGCGCGGTCTGTCCGACCGAGCAGCACCGGGGGCCAAACAATCCAATGGGATGCCATCCCGGGAAAGGTCCACGGCATGCCCCCGGCTCCGCTCAGTTCAGCTCAGCTCAGCTCAGCTCAGCTCAGCACGCCTTCAACGTCGCCGAGCAGCCATCAAGAAAAAGATCTGATCGCTGACAGGGTTCAAGCTCGCATGGATGCGAGCGACGCGGCGGTAGCAGTCGGCCACCTCGCGCAGATCAGCTGCGTGCCCCAACAGGAAAAACCCCGCCCTTGCGGACGGGGTCTAATAGGTCAGGAGGGGATTTCCTGCCCTTTGCCGCGATTGGCTTGCTGGGGGTCTCCTTCTGAGACGGTGTCAGCGCGGATTTTCGTCAGGTTGCCGTTCTCATCCGAGAGGAAGTCAGCAGCCCCCTTGTCACCGCTCTGATCAAGCGTAGCCTCCCGTGCCGCCTGTTTTTGCAGGCTGTCCTCGCCTTGGCCGAGGCCGTTTTGAGCCACCTTCCCTGGCTGGGGCCTGGAGGGATCGCGATCAGGATCAGGTCGGGTATCGGTCATTGTATCCTCCCTCAGCTCCCGGTGCCGAAGCCGTCAGGGCCACCCGCGCCGGCAGCTCCTCCACCGCCAGAGGCGGGGGCCGGATCATCCTGGCCCGGCTGGCGCTGCGCCTGGTCCCTCAGGTTCTCGCGCTGCTGCGGGTTTTCGTCCGGCTGCGGCGTTGTCGTCTCCAGATCCTCTTCGCGATCGTGGGTCGGTTGGACGTCGGTCATGTCACATCTCCCTGTTGGATACGAGAGAAGAAGCACCTGCGGAAACCAGCGTTCCTATGGTCAAGTTACACGATAAGTTTGGACAGATGTTGGGAACCGGGCGACAGAACCCCGCCCGGTAGGGGCGGCTACCTGCCTCGACTGCTGCCCGATCCCAATAAGCCGAAGCTTGGCATGATGAAGCGCCCGACGCTCAGCGACTATCGGAAGCGGAAAGCATGACCGCCAGGGGAGACTTCGACCTCCCCGCCCTACGCTCAGTCAAACCGGCCTGTTGCTTGGCCAATCGTTCCCACGAGCCAGAGGAGGGCAACTCCGTCAGCGGGATCGCAAGAGCAAGCGGCAGGTCCAGCCTGCGGGCGAAGTCGGCACGTTGACCGATGTTCCGACTGAGCAGCCCCAAACGACGCAGAGCCCGCACACTCCAGGTGATGCGACGAGAAATGCGCCGGCGAGAGGACTGGATAACGACAACAGCCGAGTGGAGCCGGCGGCTGCTGCTTCGCCCCCGCCACCGAAACAGCCCGACTAACCAGGAGATCGGGCAAGTCCGAGCTCGGAAGGTCGTCTCGGGCTCGAGGCTTGCCGGCTCAACAGGTCTTTACAGGCCTCTCCCAACAGACGGGCGCATCTCGCCTACAGAGAACCCCACGATCAAACACTATGTCCTGGCTGCCGGCGGCGCCGCTCTCCTCTCGCTTACCGCGTGAGGCAGCCGCGGGGCCGAGCGTGCTGCGCCCGAGGCGGCTTCCACCGAGGCTGATGCCACATCGAGTGTATCGCCCACCACCCCTGCCAAAGCGCGATGTACCGCGATCATTGACACGCCTGCCCGTCAGGTCGATCAGCGCAGGCAAGACGGCTCGACCACGCAGCCAGAAGGCTAAAGGTTCCAGTCGGAATTAGCCGGCCTTCGGCTTGCGACCCGGCTTACCCTTGGGAGCCGCCTTTGACACCTGACGTCCACCCGCGCCGAGCCCCATCGCCTTGGCCAGGTCGGATCGCGCCTTGGCGTACTCGGGGTGCACCATAGGGAAATCAGAGGGAAGACCGAACGCCTCGCGATAGGATTCCGGCGTGTGGCCGTGAATCGAGAGGTGACGTTTCATCGATTTGAAGGGCTTGTGCGTGATCAGGCTGATGATGCCAGCGGGCGTAACCAGCTTGCGGGCCTGAGCAGCCGTCAGCCGTTGAACCGGCTCGACCTCTTCCACGGCCTCCGAACCCGTCGAACCCAGGGCGGCGTGAATCGAGGTGATCAGGCCGGGAAGCGATGCGGCGTCGATCTTGTTGTTGGTCACATAGGCCGCGACAATGTCGGCGGTCATGTCGAGAAGATCCCGGTCAGGCGTCATGGCGTCGTCCAAGTTAGCGCTCCACATAAAAGTTCACGCTCTGGATATCCTGTAACGCCGCCGTCTGACAGGCCTATGCCAATACATGACGTCCTGAATCCAGGGCGCGCAAATCTGATCTCAGCGCTGCCAGGCCTTGGTCCAACTCTCGATCAGAGCCAGCATCATCAGCTCCAGGTAGCCGCCCTGCCAGATCAGGTGCTCGAGCTGGAGTGCGGCCTCGACCTGATCGCGGTCGATCAGACCCTGCTGGGCGAGATGTCCCTCGAGGAGATGAGGACGCAGGCGGTCGATGTTCGCGGCGACGACACGGCCGTAATAGCCGCCGAGTTCGGCCTTGGACCGGCGATGGACCAGAGCCTGCGGCAGTCGGTCAGCAAAGGCTTCACGGGCCAGAAGGCGGTCTTGCCCTCCTTTCGTCAACACGTAAGACGGGGTAGCCAGAACCGCTTCCATGACCGGCTGGCTGAGCGCTGGATGCAGCAGCTCCGCTTTCTCGCTTCGCCGTGAGAGGCTGTGCAGCCCGAGGTTGCTCGCGAAGCCGACAATCTGCTGCCGTTTGCCCGGACCGACGCCGTCCATGTCGATCAGCCAGGGGTGAGACGAGCTTTCGGGGCCGCGGATGTCCGGGTGCAGGAGGGCGTTTGCGGACGGCGAATACTCACGTGGTCGTCGCGCAGAGACGATCGCCGCTCGCATATTACGCCATGCTGCCCCTCAAGGCGATCAGCCCAGACAAGACGGCTCGACCACGCCGCCAGAAGGCTAAAGGGTCCAGTCGGGATCAGCCGGCCTTCGGCCGGCGACCCGGCTTAGCCTTGGGAGCCGCCTTGGACGTCTGACGTCCACCGGCGCCCTTCGTTTGGTCTGAGATGGCACCGAGGTAGAGCGGACCGCGCGTCCACGGGACAGCCGGGTGATCCTAGTGAGCCGTGAGGTGAGGACGGGCGGACCACCGAGAGCTGCGTGTACGTCGAGGACGGTAACCTCGGCCAGGCCTCTTGCTAACACCAGCCGCCTCACCGCCCGTCGCGTGGGCGTCACATGACCGGCTCTCGAATGTTGACCCTCATCCGCGCACTTCAGCAGGACTGGTACGAAGCCGTCAGCTTCCAAGCGTGCGCCGAATTAAGGGCGGGGTGTAGTCGATTGGCCGTAGGTCATAGTCGGCTAACGGTTCGGAACGACGACGGTTCAATCATGCGTTGTGACCGTGACGCATCACCCCGATGGGGCGATCCGCCACACCGTGTTAGATAGGTCGTCAGCAACCAGGAGAATTCTCTTTGCCGGATCAAAGGCCACGCCGACCGGGCGGCCACGGGCCTCGCCGTCCTTGAGGAAGCCCGTGGCGAAATCGATGGGCTGTCCCACGGGGCGGCCGCCGCTGAACGGGACCCAGGCGACCTTGTACCCGGACGGGTCCTGACGGTTCCAACTCCCGTGCATACCGATGAAGGCGCCGTCGGCGTACTGGCCGCCGAAGCCGCCGCTGCGCGCGAAGTCGAGACCAAGCGCCGCGACGTGCGAGCCCAGGGCGTAGTCGGGCTTGACGGCCTTGGCGACCATGTCAGGCTTTTGAGGCATCACGCGCGGATCGAGATTCTGGCCCCAATAGCTGTAGGGCCAGCCGTAGAAGGCGCCGTCGCGAACCTGGGTCAGGTAGTCAGGCACCAGTTGAGGGCCCAGTTCGTCACGCTCGTTGACCACTGACCACAGGAGGCCGGTGGTCGGTTCGATCGCCAGAGCGGTCGGATTGCGGATGCCGGTGGCGATCGTGCGACGCGCCCCGGTCGCGCGGTCAATTTCCCAGACAACCGCCCGCTCCTCTTCCACCGCCATGCCGCGTTCGCCGATATTGGAGTTGGAACCGATGCCCACATAGAGCCTGGCGCCGTCCGCGCTGACGGTCAGGGACTTGGTCCAGTGGTGATTCACGCGCGAGGGCAGAGCTGTGACTCGCTGGGGCGGGGTCGCGATACCCGTCTGCCCCGGCTGGAAGGCGAAACGGGTCAGCGCACCCTGCTCGGCGACGTAGAGGTAGCCCTCCACATAGGCCAGACCGTATGGCGCATCCAGATTATCGACCAGGACGGCGCGCAGTTCGGGGACGCCGTCGTTATCGGCGTCGCGCAGCAGGGTGATGCGGTCGCCGCCGCTGATCTTGGTGTTGCCCTGCTTCTTGATGAAACCGGCGATCACGTCCTTGGGGCGAAGCGGCGGCGCGTGACCGCCGCGCCCCTCAGCCACGAGCACGTCGCCGTTCGGGAGGACCAGCATCTGACGCGGGATCTTCAGGTCGGTCGCGAAGGCGCTGACGGTAAAGCCCTGCGGAACGGTTGGAGCCTCCCCGTTCCAGTTGGCGGGCGGACTGATCTTCATCGCTGGGACGAGGGTCTCATTTATCCTTGGCAGGTCAGGGGCGCCGCCCGTCTGGTTGAGCTGGGGATCGCTGGCGTTGCCGCAGGAGGCTGCGGTCAACGCCATCGCAAAGGTCGCGGCGCTGGCGGCGAGCAGGTTCTTGTTCATCAGATTGTCTCCCGCGCGGAATAGGCGATCCAGCCGGCGACGAAGACCAGCAAGGTGCATAGGAGCGACAGGATCAGGCCGAAAGCGCCGACCGAGCTCCAGGCGTCCTGGCTGTGCTTGAAGGCGTTGATCAGCCCCAGCACCCAGGCCAGGGCAAGCGCAACCAGATGGATCTGGCTGAAGCGCGACCGCTCCCGCGCGCCAACGACAAAATCGATGATAGAGAAGACGCCTGCGATCCCGCCAAATACCAGTGCGCCGGTGATCAGCCAGGCCGAAAAATTCGTCCACTGAATCTCCGCGGTCTTCAGATAAGCGATGTCGGTGAACAGGGCGAAGGTGAAGAGGCTGATCGGAAACGCCAGCAGTATGCGGTGTAGGGGTCGAATCAACCCGCCTGATAGTTCGCCTATGGCCATATCGCCCTCTCCCTCATGCCTGGCTTTGGCTAACTGCTTAGCCCCGATATGGTTCAACGCTCTGGAGAATGGGGTTACATCAGTCGTGTGATCGTCAAGTCGCTAGGGCGGGCTTTTGTCGTTCCATGGTGTCGGGATCAGATCTCGATAAGGCGTTGGCCAGCCGTGCCGGGAACCAATGGTCGCCTCGCTCTTTTCCGGTCCGCGCGCTGGGCGCATCACCCAAAGGTTTTTCACATGGCCGAGAAGACACTCGACACCCTGTTCCACGACACGCTCAAAGACATCTATTACGCCGAGCGGAAAATACTGAAGTCCTTGCCGAAGATGGCCAGGGCCGCGCAGTCCGCTGAATTGAAGGCTGCCTTCGAGAAGCACAAGGACCAGACCGAAGGCCAGATCGAGCGCCTCCAGCAGGTGTTCGAGATCATCGGCAAGGCGCCCCGCGGCAAGACATGCGACGCCATTGAAGGCATCCTGGCCGAAGGCGACGAGATCATGGAAGAGTACAAGGGCACGCCTGCCCTGGACGCTGGCCTGCTGGCCGCCGCCCAAGCCGTCGAACACTATGAGATCACGCGCTACGGCACACTGAAGCGCTGGGCCCTAGTGTTGGGCCTGAATGATGCCGCCGCCCTGCTGGACGAGACGTTGCAGGAAGAGTCCCAGACCGACGAGGACCTCACCACGATCGCCGATGCAGCGGTAAACGCCGAAGCTCTTCAGACTGCGAAGTAGTCGGGCACGGGCGGCCGGATGATCGGCCGCCCGTCTCGCGCTATGTGGCCCTGGACTCGTCCATCGTCACGGCTATGTGCTCGTCAGCTTAGGGATTGGCTGGTGTCGGCGGTGGCCGCCATCTCCATTCTGATGCCTTCCGCCATCATCGCGATGGCCTGTTCCAAGTCGGCGGGATCTTTGTGGGAATAGGCGCGGGGAGCGGCTTCCATGAAGGCCGACAGGAACAGTTCGACAACCTGATTGTCATCGAGCTCGGCCCACGTCAGCTCCCGCTCGCGCATCCGCTGCTCGAGGATGACGCCGGTTGTCCGCAGGGCGGTTCCGAGCGGGCCCTTCAGCTCCTCGTCAAAGGCTTCCCAGTCTTCGACGGTCCGTTCGTCTCGCTTCATAATCAAAGGCTCTCACGGCTACAGCAGTCCGCCAAGTCCATGGTCCCGCCTAGTTGGAAGCGGCGGTGCGGCGCAGGGCTAGCCGAACAATACAGCGTAGAAACTACTAGCAGGCCTGCGATCATGGCCAGAGCCGACAGTCCTGCCACAATGGCGCCTATGCAGATGATGAGAGCCAGGAATTGATCGCGAACCGGCGTTTGTTGCATCGTGATGACCTACCCGGCACATCCAACTTGGTCGAGCCATCAGATCCCGCGATCAGCCCGCCATCCTTGGGGGGCGGGCATTGTGCATTAAAATGCCGCTTCGACGGTAGATGCGCGTTACATGCTTTGGAAGGATCATCGCCCGGCGTGTCGGGATCAATCCTGTTATCCTGACGGGCCGATCGCGCGTAGGCCCAGATAAAGGCCGCCAAGAGCAGAAGCGGCCCGCCGATAAGCACGAAGACCCAGGGAAACGTCTCCATCAGAAGCCCTGCGGTTCCGGTGCGTCGTCCGCTGGATTACCGACCACCTCCACTAACGCTTTATTGCTCTCTTCGGTCACGCCGCTCTGTCCTCCCAAGACGCCTTTGGCCACTTCTCCCTGTAGAACTGCGCAACGGAAACGAAGTGGTCGATGTTCCATATGTCTGGACGCTTACGCTGGGACGGGCTTTTTCATGCTTAAGCTGCGAACCCGTGTATATCGATACCCTCAACTGCGGCCACGCGCGCCAGCAGACTGCCCCCGACTAACAGCGGCCGATCTTCTTCAGAGGCGGGCGGCAGGCATATGAAGCGCGCGGCCTTTTCGCCATTGCGCAGGAACAGTTGAATTTCGACCTGCTCACCAGAAGCGGCTAGCGTTTCCGCGAGCTTTCTAGCGACCGCCTCCGCCGTTCTTCCGCGCACAAACAGTTGAGGCTCAACATCGTCCACACGGACTGCCCAGGCATCGCCGGCGGACTCAACAACGATGGTTCGCATCGAAGCATCTCCAGTGAAAATTGAAGGCGCTCGCTATCTGGAACTTGACGTCGCCACGTCAAGAGGTCTGCGTTAAGTCGTGATAAGGCGCGCCCCGTTCTTTGCCTCGGCGCGGTTCGCCCGGCGCGCTTTCGTCGTTTCAGGCGACAGTCGTTTCAGCCGCGACCTGCTGCTTAACTCATCCGCCCTGCCTTTGAGCGCCGTGAGGTATAGGTCGCGGCCAGGTTCCACAGGCCGAGCCGCGCAGCTTTTCATCTGCGCAGCGGGTCGGCCTGGCCCGAGTCAGGGTGACAGGCTGGCTGTGTCACCCGGATTCATCAGCGTGATCGGCGCCCCATAGCAAAGCGCTCTTACGTCCGCTTTCCCCTAGCTGAAGTTGGGGGCGTCCGCCTTTGGGCCTCCTTGGCCAAGGTTCGGTTTGGGACCAGAAGCCTAGGTCGCGGCTCGACCCTTTGCGGACCCGCTCCAACAGCACAGACCGCTTTCAAGCCGATCTGAGTTGCCCTTGGCGAGGCGGCTTCGCCTCACCTTGCGTCGGCCCCGGTACGGGCTGCACGACGGAAAAGGGCCGCTGACGCCAACCAGATCAGGGAGAAAACAATGCTCAGCACGATCACCGGCTGAGACCAGTTCTCGGAGCCGGCACCCCAGCCCCGCGAGACGGCAAGGGCGCCGATCACGGCCTGTAGCCCGGCGGCCGATACCATAGCCCACGAGAGGCCGCCCGAGCGGAACCGACTAGCGACTGCGCCCACGAATGCAGCCAGGATGACGGCCAGATAGAGCAGGTTTGCCGGATTGTCTTCAGATCCGATGATCCCTACGGCACCATTGATCCAAAGCAACAGCGCCGAAGCGAGCACAGCAAGGCCGGCGCCGATCCGGTATGACCAGGCGCCAGAGGTGCGCACCGCCAGTTCTGCAATCGCGCCCGCGCCGATCAGGACGAGGCCAGCGAAGATGAAGTCCGAGGTGGTCCACTGAACCTCGTCGGTGATCCGCATCGCGATGGCAGGCGTGAGCAGAAGACCCGCGACGAGTGTCCAGCCGATCAGGCGCAGGGTCGAGGTCAGTCGGTCGTCGGGGTTGGGCGCCATAATGTTCGTCATTGCCTTCGTTTCCAGCTTGGGTGAGGCTTGAACGGTGAAGGCGTGGGCGGTGAAAGTCCTGAGCGCCCGGTGAGGAAATCCTGAAAAACGTGGCTGGCGTTTATCGTTTCGACCGCTTCATTCTGGATGCTGCGGATCGCCGTTTGTTCGATGACGGCGGGCGGGTAGAGCTGTCCGGTCGCTATCTCGACGCGCTTGTACTGCTGGTGGCCGAGGAGGGCAGGCTGGTGACCAAGGCGCGCCTTCTGGATGAGATATGGAAGGGCGTTCCTGTCACTGACGAGGCGCTGACCCAGTGTGTGCGGTCCCTGCGTAAAGCCCTCGGAGACGAGGCAGGAAGGCCTCGGTTCATCGAGACAGTTCCCCGCCATGGGTATCGCTTCATCGCACCAGTGACGCCCGGCCTTGCCGGAAGCGGGGACACCGATGCGGCGCGGGGCGACTCCAATCCTCGAGCCGGTCGAAGCGAGGCGTTGGCGCAGTTCATAGGCATGGGTCGGGCAGGGCTCATCGGCGGCGGCGCGGCGGGGTTAATCGGCGGTCTGGCCTACGGTTTTGCCGGGATCGCGGATGGCGGCGCGGGCGGCTCACTGTCCGGATTGCTGGTGCTCGCCGCCTTAACGGCTGTAGTCGGGATGATCGGGGGATCGAGTGTCGGGTTCGGGGTCGGGGCGGCGAACTTCGTCTTGCTGCGGCGGGAGCTCTGGTTTTTGCTTGGCGGCGCCTGCGGCGGACTTGTCGTGGGCGCATTGGTGCGGCTGGCCGGGCTGGATGCCTTCAACCTGCTGTTCGGAGCGGCGCCCACAGCGATGACGGGCGCCGGCGAAGGCCTATTGCTCGGCGTCGCGATCGGCGCCGGCGTGTGGATCGCGCGGGGAAAACAACGGTGGATCGCTCTACTAACCGGAGCGGTTCTGGCGGGTCTTGCAGGGGCGAGCACCGCCTTGCTTGGTGGGCGGCTGATGGGAGGCAGCCTGGCAGCGCTGGCTGCGCAGTTCCCCGGGGCGCAGTTAAACCTAGATCACCTGCGCCTATTTGGCGAAGCGACGTTTGGGCCGGTCAGCCAGATCACTACGGCGGCATTGGAAGGCGCCGTGTTCGGCGCGGCCATGGTGTTAGCGCTGACCGTCGAGCAGCAGAAACGACCCGGCGCTCTTCGGCATTGACGCGAACGCCAATCGAAGTCGGAAACGTGTCGCATATCGGAAAAGACCTGAAGCGGCCAGCTCGAAGGCCCGCGCCATGATCGGCTTTCTGTTCAGCATCGACACAAGACTCCCTCTTAGGGCGCACGACACGGTGAGAGGCGCCCCCGGCCCGCGTTTCCGCATTCTCAAAAGCGGCCCGTCCTCAGCCAAAGCAGGAAGGCTTCGGGACGGACCGCCTCGCCCTGAGAGCACTTGGGGCGGTCAAACCTAGACCAGCTCGTTGCGGATTGCATCCCGGGGTGCGGCCGTCACGGGGCCAAAAGGCGGTTCAGCCTAAGCGGCAACGAAATATATGCGTCTCGCGTCGCCCGGCTTACAAATCAGACGCGCGACAGCCCTGACGATAACGACCAGTCCATCAAAGCTCTGTCGCCCTCCAGATGCCGCGTGCCGGGCCGGGTGGAGTCAACGCTGAGTGATGCGTCTCAGTCCCTCCCAATGGGATCCAGCCTTTGCCGGGACACCTTAATAGCTCCGCGCGTCGGCCCTCCATGGCCAGGGTGCTTCATTTCGGACCTGCTCCTCGCGCTACGCCGTATGAGCCAAGAAACCCGCTCTGAGAAATCGGACTCCGCCGGCGCCTCGGGCGCGAAGGTGGCTCGCGACCGAGGCGCCGGCGGAGCTTGAAGCTGGAACGTTCGCTCAGACGGAAATCGATCAGGCCTGCAACGATCACAAACCAGCTTGACGCCTTGCCCGGATTAAGGGCGCACGTTCGATACTGACCGACGAGTGGACATGCCTTCTGGTGCCCGCAGATTGTCGGTCCGGTTGGCCTAGGCGGCAGAGCGCAACCGTACCAGCGCCGTTTATCCCTTACTAAATTTCTCTAAGCAACCGGGATCGGCTCGCTTCGCCACGATATTTGACGCCAGCGCTCGCACGTGAACTTTTCCGAGCTATACCGCGTTGGAGCAGATTGGGGCGGTAGCGTCTTGGGGGCTGAGCACTGTCTGAAGTAATCTCCAACATGGCCCGTCCGTCTGGTTTCCCCGGTGGCTCCAGCGAGATGTCACAACGCGTGCGTCGCTACGATTGGTCCTCCACGCCGCTGGGGCCGATCGAAACATGGCCGCAGAGCCTTCGAACCACGGTTTCACTGCTGATCGCCGCGCCGGTGCCCATCGTCTTGTTGTGGGGCGAACATGGCGTGATGATCTACAACGACGCCTATTCAGTCTTCGCCGGTGGACGTCATCCGCAATTGCTGGGGTCCAACGTCCGCGAGGGCTGGCCCGAGGTCGCAAACTTCAACGACAACGTCATGAAGGTCGGTCTGGCAGGGGGGACCCTGGCCTACAGGGATCAGGTGCTCACCCTGCATCGGTCCGACCAGCCCGAACAGGTCTGGATGGACCTGGACTACTGGCCTGTGCCGGACGAGAGCGGCCGACCCGGCGGGGTGATCGCCACCGTGGTTGAAACCACGGCCCGGGTCGAATCCGACCGTTTACGGACCGCGACCAACGAGCGGCTGCAACTGGCCCTGTCCGCAGGGCGCGGCGTGGGCACCTGGGATTTCGACATCGCGGCCGACCGGGTTGTGGCCGACGCGCGCTTCGCCGAAATCTACGGCGTCGATCCGGCCATCGCGCGCGAGGGTGCGGCCCTGACCGATTTTTTCCAGGCCATGCATCCTGATGACGCCGCACGCGTCGGCCGCGAGGTCCAGCGGACCCTGGAGACCCACAAGCCATTCAGGTCCGAGTATCGGCTGATCCAGTCTGACGGACAGGTCCGCTGGGTCTCCGCCGAGGGGCGGATCGTCATGGATGCGGACGGCAGGCTGCGCTTCCCTGGCGTGACCTTCGACATCACCGAACGGCGCGAGGCGGATGCGGTCCTCGCCGAAACCGAGAGCCGCTACGACGCCCTGTTCAACTCCACCTCTACCGGCTTCTGCATCGTCCAGATGAAGTTCGACGCCGACCTGCGGCCGATCGACTACATGGTCGTCGAGGGCAACCCGGCTTTCGAAGAGATGACGGGACTGCACGGGGCCAATGGCAAATGGGTGTCGGAAATCGCGCCCGGCCTCGAACAGCACTGGTTCGATCTATACGGCAAGGTCGCCCTGACCGGCGACACCGTTCGGTTCGAACAGCCCGCCGACATTTTCGGCCGCTGGTATGACGTGGAGGCCCTGCGCATCGGCGATCCCCAGATGCGCCGCGTCGCCATCCTGTTCACCAACATCACCGAGCGCAAGCAGACCGAGGCGCGCCAGCAGGCCCTGCTGGACCTGAACGACGCCATCCGGGACCTGATCGATCCTGCCGAGATCGCGCATGCCTCGTCGAAAATTCTCGCTGAGACCCTTGGGGTCAGCCGTGTCGGCTACGGCGTCATGGACACGGTCGCCGAGACCGTGACCATCGCGCGCGACTACAACGCCCCGGACGTCCCCAGCCTCGCCGGAGTCATCCATTTCCGTGACTTCGGATCATACATCGAGGATCTCACACGCGGTGAGACGGTGATCTTCGCGGATGCAGCGCAAGACCCCCGCGTAGAGGATGGCGGCGCCGCCCTCGCCGGTATTCGGGCGACATCCCTGATCAACATGCCGCTGATCGAACGGGGCAAGGTCGTGGCCCTGCTGTTCGTCAATAACGCCACGCCGCGCGCCTGGTCCGAAGAGGACCTGGCCCTTGTGCGCGAGGTCGCCGAACGCGTCCGCACCGCCAGCGAACGCGCCCGCGCTGCCGCCGATCTGGAGGACAGCGAAGCCCGCTATCGCACGCTGTTCGGCACCATGGACGAAGGCTTCTGCGTGGTTGAGTTCGTCGACGGCCCGTCGGGGCCGTTGGACGACTACATCCACGTCGAGGCCAATCCGGCGGCGGCCGAACAGGTCGGACTGGCCGGCGTCGTGGGTCGCCGGATTCGCGACCTCGCCCCCGACGAAGCCGACGAATGGATCGACCTCTACCGAAACGTGCTCGAAACCGGCCAGCCCATCCGGGTCGAGAAGGCGTTCCAATCCACCGGCCGCTGGCTGGAACTGTCAGCCTTCCGCGTCGAACCCGCAGACCGCAAGCAGGTCGCGGTCCTGTTCAAGGATCTGAGCGAGCGCAACCGTACGGAGCGCGCCCTTCGCGAGAGCGAGGCCCAGTTTCGCGCCTTCGCCGAGGCCGTGCCCAATCAGGTCTGGGCCAGCCGCCCCGACGGTGACTTGTACTGGTTCAATAGTCAGGTCTATGCCTACACCGGCCGGTCGGAGGGAGAACTGGACGGCCCCGCCGGCTGGGGCAAGATCGTCCATCCCGAGGACCTTCCCGGCGCGGCCGAGGTGTGGGCCACGGCGCTCGAGACGGGGCAAGTCTATCGCACCGAGTTCCGAATCCGCCGCGCCGACGGCGCCTGGCGCTGGTTCGTCGTCGGCGCCGAGCCGGTTCACGACGAGGCAGGAAAACTGACGGGCTGGGTCGGCGCCAACAGCGATATCGACGACATCCGCCGCCAGGGCGAAGAGCTGGAGCGCGTCAACGACATCCTCTCGACCCTGTTGAGCGGCAGCGAGGCCGAACGCAACCGCCTGTGGGAACTCAGCCCTGACCTTCTCGCCGTCGTCACCTATGACGGTCGGCTGGAGCGGATAAATCCATCCTGGACCCGGGTGCTCGGCTGGGAAGAGGAGACCCTCCTGACCCGGCCCTATGTCGAAATCCTGCATCCCGACGAGATCGAATCGATCAGCAATGTGCTGGGCGAGATGCAGGAAAATGAACAGCCGATTTTGCTGGAGGACCGATTGCTGACGGCAAGCGGCGAATGGCGGTCATTTGTCTGGACGCTCTCTCCCGAGCCGGGTGGCCAGCGCTTGTATGGCGTTGGCCGCGACGTCACCGAGGAACGGGCTCAGGCAGAGCGGCTGGCTCAGGCCCAGGACGCCCTGCGCCAATCCCAGAAGATGGAGGCGGTGGGTCAGCTGACCGGCGGCATCGCCCACGATTTTAACAATCTGTTGGCGGGGATTTCCGGCGCGCTGGAACTGTTGTCCAAGCGGCTCAGGGAAGGCCGGCTGAACGGCATGGATCGCTACATTGATGCAGCCCAGGGCTCCGCCCAGCGCGCCGCATCGCTAACCCAGCGTCTTCTGGCCTTCTCCCGCCGGCAGACGCTGGATCCAAAGCCGACTGATGTAAACCGGCTGATCAACGGCATGGAAGACCTGATCCGACGCAGCGTCGGGCCGGACGTAGAGGTCGAGGTTGTCGGGGCTGGCGGCCTCTGGGCTACCAGAATTGACCAGTCGCAGCTTGAGAACGCCCTGCTGAACCTGTGCATCAACGCGCGCGACGCCATGGCGCCTGACGGCGGTCGATTGACCATCGAGACCTCGAACAAGTGGCTGGACGACCGGGCAGCGAAGACACGCGACCTGCCGCCCGGTCAGTACGTCTCTGTCTGCGTCACCGACACGGGCGCCGGCATGCCCCCTGAGGTCCAGGCCCAGGCCTTCGACCCCTTCTTCACCACCAAGCCCATGGGCCAGGGGACCGGCTTGGGCCTGTCCATGATTCACGGCTTCGTGCGCCAGTCGGGCGGCCAGGTGCGGCTCTATTCCGAAATGGGCAAGGGCACGACCATGTGTCTTTACCTGCCACGCTATCTGGGGGATGTGCAGGGCGAAGACGAGGTGGGCGCCACGCCGGTCGCGGAAGGCGGGCACGGCGAGACCGTACTGGTCATCGACGACGAAGAGACGGTGCGTATGTTGGTGGCCGAGGTTCTGGGCGACGCGGGCTACAATGTGATCGAGGCGCCTGACGGGCCCTCGGGTCTGGCGATCCTGTCTTCGGACCGCCGGATCGACCTCCTCGTCTCCGACGTCGGGCTGCCCGGCGGGATGAACGGTCGCCAGGTGGCTGATGCAGCGCGGGTGTCGCGACCGGGACTCAAGGTGCTCTTCATTACCGGCTATGCGGAGAACGCAGCGGTGGGAAACGGCCTGTTAGCGCCCGGCATGGAAGTCCTGACCAAGCCGTTCGTCATGGGCGACCTAGCCGCCAAGGTTCATGATATGATCGAAAGCTGAGTATTTCGCAAGAAATGCGGCCGGCGTTCGGGCAACGGGTACATTGCGGCAAGAATAAAAGAGTTCGCTAACGCGCAATTTCCCTCAGGCCCCCGGCCGGCCGCAATCGCGATCACCGGCAAGGAGGACAGCGCCCGACCTGCGGTCGTTGCGCCAAGGCGCGGGCGATCACAACCCGCTGTCGCTCGCCGTCGGAGAGGCAGAGGCTCAGGTTGAAACGAGCCATGCCGACTTGCGTTAGATGATCGTGCCCTGAGGGCGCTCAGGGTGCAGCGGCCCGCCCCGAACCTTCCTTCTTTGGCTTAGGGACGGGCCGCAAACGGGTATGCGCCGCTAGTACGTCTATGCTTGAATGGGAGGGTCGTTCGCTAGGGCGACGTGGCCCGGCTCCCCCTTTCGCCCCCAACCTGAGGGTTGAGCCGGGCCTTCAACCTTCTGATTTCGCCTTGGCGACCTCATTTTCGGCCTGCGGCTCCTTCGCTGCACGCGGTCCGTTTGGGAGGGCTCAAAGACGTCGTTCATCTGGAATACCGCCTAGTCCTGAGGCGATCTAAGGCGGGGGGCCGCTGGCTTTATGAGGTCCACCAGGGGGACGCCAATATCTAGTGTCGACGAATGGGTTACGGTCTATAGTTTAGATTGTTGGAATGGGTACGTTACGAGTTTTTACAGTCGGCCCTTGATGTCTAGTCTACCCTCTCGTCCCGGTACCTGCCTGTCGCTTGGCCAATCGTTCTAGCCAGGCAGAGCAGGCGACTGCCGTCAACGGTATCGCAAGATCCATTGGCAGGTCGAGCAATCACACCCCAGCCCGCTCCGTCTCTGGACAGCGCCAGCCAGGCTGGATAGCCCGCCAGGCGGGCGAGGTTCCTAGAGCGAACCTTAGCCAATGCAAGGTTTGCCAGCCCAGGATAACGACGGGCGCGTGGAACACGGCGCAACCAGCCATTGCGGCGGCGATCGGCAGTTCGTCGCCAAGCCTGTTAAGCCACTCTATTACCCCTACAGATGCTATCCGTCGGCGACGCTCAGTCGGCGTGACGGCCAGCCGCGAGATCGGCTCCGTACTGCGTTATGATTTTGTCCAATTTCGCGATCCGTTTTTCGTAATTGGCGACGACCGTCACAGCGTCGATTGGTCCCGTCGCCGCTTATCGTTGCCTGCAGCGCTATGCGCGCACTGTCCCGGTCGGCTTTCAGCTCATCGATATAAGCGAGCTGGCCCCTTCCCCCAACACTTCGCATGTCAGGCGTCGGGCCGCGGGTCCTCGGCCTCCTTCCGAGGCGCTCCCGAATGCTGGCGGCTCCACCGGATCGCCGCCGCCGCGACCACGGTGGAGACGAGACCAAGACCGAAAAGCAGGAGGTTCATGCGCCCTCCCCCGGACTCCATCCGCGTCCAATGCGCCTGAACGTGCGGCTGGCCAGGAACAGTCCCATGCCTACCGGGACAGCGCCGAGAATGACCAAAAGGAAGGCGGCGATCATCTGCACACCAAACCAGCGCCGGGCGAGGCTCGAGGTTCCCGGCCGCGTCGCCCGCTCCCCACCGGCGTTCGAAGGGCGTCATGGGTCGCTCCATCCCGTAATGCGGACGCGCGCCCGGGGTCTCTCAGCGGAAGCAAAAACCAGCGTCGCCCGCTTTTCGCCGTGCCCCGGGATGTAGTCGAGGGTAGCGCCGGATGTCACCCCGTCCGCCTCGCTCTCTATCTCCACCGCAGCGGCCGTCATGTCGCCGTTGTTCACCACCCTGACCTCCAGAGCCCAGCCCGCTCCGACAGGACGAAGAGCTTGCGACATGATGGTCAGGTCGGGCGGCCTTTGATCGACGAAGGCGGAACGCGCGAGCACCGCAATCGCGCCGGCGGTGACGATGAGGCCTATTACGGCGCAGACGCACTGCAGCCATGAAAGCTCCCCACGAACGGACTTCTCTCGGCTCTTCATCTTCACACCAGAAGGCGGGCGGCTGCGGCCCCCAGAGCGGCTGGAAAGGCCAGCACCACGACATTGGCCATCACGGCTCCCGCGCCATGCCCGTCTATGGCGCCGAACACCCACAGCATGGCGAAGCTCGCAGCCAGGCATAGGGCGTAGCCAGGCAGGGTGAAGTCCAGGAAGGCGCGAAGAGGGCTCTCCTTCTCTTCCTGCCCCGCGAAACCAGCCTCGAAGACAATGATATGGAGAAGCAGCAGGGACAGCACCAGCAGGCCCAAAGCGCCTGACGGGGTCGTCAGGTAGGCGATAAGCCGCATCTCCTCCGTCGGCGCGAGGTTCATGGCGAAATAGAGCGCCCCGGCCAGCATAAGGAAGAGCTCGCCAGAATAGGAAGCCTCCTCCTCATCGCCCTCCTCCGGATCTCCTGAAAGCTGGCGACGGGCGACAAGGGCCCCGAGGGCAGCCGGGACCGCTTGAAGCGATATCTGTCCAACGGCCGACGTCAGGGAGGAGTACTCAAGGACGTTGAACATGGACAGTAGAGCGGCCGAGACTGAGAACCCGACGGCGAGCGCCACAAGGGTGTCCAGGCTGTTGTTCACCAGCCCCCTTCGTGCAGAGAAGCCCGCGAAGTGAGCCAGGCCGTAGAGCACAGGCAGCGCGGCGATCATGAAGGCAAGGCGCCGCTCGGGCGCTGCGGACACGCCGAGCGCCCACATCTCCATCGTCATCATCAAGGGAAGACTGAACAGCAGGGCGCCGCCGAATGCGCGCCCCAGATCCGACAGATAAGAGACTTCCAAGCCCGTCCCGCTGTCTGCGGTCTTCATCCTTCAATCCCTCCCAACCTTCCGCCGTCTCGCCCACGCGACAGTTCTTACGAGCGCCGCGCGGGAGCGCTCACGCATTTCGATCCAAGGTCAAAAGAGCCTTGTCGTTCTGGTTCCCGGACGTCGGACGGCTTGCGCGCGGTCTCAAGCGATTCCGGCGCCGCCGGTCACGCCCCACACCTCGCCGGTGACGAAGCTGGCCTCCTGGGAGGCGAGCAGGACGTAGACCGGCGCGATCTCCACCGGCTGTCCCGGCCGGCCAAAGGCGCTGTGGGCCCCGAACTGCTCGACCTTCTCCTGGGGCTGACCGCCGCTGGGTTGAAGCACGGTCCAGAAGGGTCCTGGCGCCACGGCGTTCACACGCACGCCTTTGTCGATCATCTGTTTGGCCAGGGCCTTGGTGTAGGCGACGATTCCCGCCTTGGTCGTGGCGTAGTCCAGCAGGATGTCCGAAGGCTCATAGGCCTGGACCGAGGCTGTCGTGATGATCGCCGCCCCCGGCGGCAGATGGGGGACGGCCGCCTGACACAGCCAGTGCAGCGCGTAGAGGTTGGTCTTCATCGTGACATCGAAATCAGGGGTCGAAACCTCGGACACATCTTCCCGGTACTGCTGATGACCAGCATTGACGACCAGAATGTCGAGACCGCCAAAGGCCTCCACGACCCGCGCAGTCATGGTGGCGTTCCAACCCTCGTCCCTAACGTCGCCCGGCAAGCCCAAGGCCTTTACTCCGGCTTTCTCGATCAGGGCGATCACCTCCTGGGCGTCCGCCTGCTCTGACGGCAGATAGGCTATGGCGACGTCGGCGCCTTCGCGCGCATAGGCGATGGCCGTCGCTCGTCCGATACCGGAATCCCCGCCGGTGATCAGGGCGCGGCGCCCTTTGAGACGACCATGGCCGATATAGCTCTCTTCGCCGTGATCGGGCCGCGGCGTCATCCGGCTCGCCAAACCGGGTTCGGCCTGAGGCTGGCGCGGAAACGGCGGCCGGGGATACTGGCTGCGTGGATCCTGCATTGCGCGATGATCGGGCATGGGGTCATCCTTTGAAGACGCGCGACCATTATGAGGCGCGCTGGGGCCTGCCGCTCTAATGTCCCTGCCTCGCGGCCCGTTCCCCGGTCGCGAGGCGGCGCGGCTTCGAAAGCGCGAGCCTGCGCATCGGGCCACAGCCCATGGCGCGCTTTGTGGCCTCAGGCGTTGACCAGCTTCACCGGAGGCGACCTTGACCGACAGGCCCGCTCTTCAAACCCTGCGTTCGGCTGCGGCCGCAACCCGGCGCAAGGTGAAGGCCTGGGCGGCCAGCCTTAGAACCCATATCGTCACGCGACACCCTGTGTGGCTCGCCGTGCGGGCGCCCGGGAATGCCGGAAATCATCGCTTCCGGGATCACATTAGGGCTAATCGCGCGCTTTCGTAGCCAACCGACATCATCCCAGTTCACCGAGGCAGCGCGGAACCAAACCCGGTCAGGTAGACGTTTTGCTTGCTGATCAAGAGAGACACTTTTGTTTGGGCGGCCAATTCCCGTCGCTGTCGCCGACTTCATTTGGGGATTGCTCTGGACTTCCTGGTGCGAAAACTCAGGCATGGCGCCTGGATCGACGAAGACGACGAGAGGTCACTACGCACCCTTTACGGGGGCGTGCGTCTGGTCCACGCCCGCGGCGATATCATTCGCGAAGGCGCACCGCCGCGCTTCCTGACCCTCGTGCTAGAGGGCTGGGCCTGCACCTATCGCGACCTTGGGAACGGCCAACGCCAGATCCTGTCCATTCTGCTTCCCGGAGACCTCGCCGAGCCCTTCGGCATACTGCCCGACTTGGCCGATTCAGTGCTGACGCTATCCGGGCTGCGGCGAGCGCCAGCCCCCGGATCGAGCAGGCTCTATGGTGGGATCTGCTCGTGACGATCGCGATCGAACGCGAACATGCCGTCAGCCTCGGCAGGCGCACCGCTTCAGAACGTCTCGGTCATCTATTCTGCGAGTTGCATCTTCGTCAGGTCCTAGTGGGGCTGGCGGAGGGCGCTACATGCGATTTTCCTTTAACCCAGTCGGAGGTAGCTGATCTGCTTGGCCTGTCCGCCGTGCACGTCAACCGTTCCCTTCAGGACCTGAGAGGCAGGGGTCTGGTCGGTCTGCGCAACCGCAGACTCATCATTCACGAGCTTGAGGCGCTCAGGACCTTCTCCTTTTTCGATCCCGACTATCTTCATGCTGATACTGATGCCCTTCCTTCCGGCGAGCTCTCGTTGAGTGAATGACAGAAGACGCCCGGCGCATGAGCGCGCAAGATCAGTTCGCCTGCACAATACATGTCGGGGGCGCCGAGCGGGGGCGCCAGCCTCGTCTACTCGGATCGTCGATCCTTTGCGCCGCTCGAACCCGGCGGTCTGCCCCCTGTGCCGACGTCTGACCCGTGAGATCATCCGATCTCCCCGTTCCTGCGTATAGAGGCGCATGAAGGCGCTCTACAGATATATCGTCACGCAACCGGACAAGGAATTCGTGCTCGACAACGCGGCCGCCACGGACGCAGTCGCCTATCGAGAAGGGGTTCGTTTCGCCGCTGAACTGCTCGCTGAGCAGTCTTCGCCCGGTCTGAGGCCTATCAGCTTTGGCCTGGTCGTTCTGAACTCCGAAGGCCGCGAGATCTGGCGCGTGGACATCAAGGCTTCAGCCCCGCCAGACGCAGGTTCATGAGACGACGCCGGCCAGGCGCCCGCGGAACGACTTTCGCGGCAGCCGCCTTTAAACGTCATGGTCTTTCTGCCTCTCGCTCGAACGGCTCTTGTGTTTGACGCGGGTCGCCGGACCTCACCTTTCCGGACAGGTCCGCGATGAGGATCGCCACCTATAACGTCAACGGGATCAACGGCCGACTGCCCGTTCTGCTCCGATGGCTGAAGGCCAGCCGCCCGGACGTCGTTTGTCTCCAGGAGCTTAAGGCCCAACAGGGGAACTTTCCCGCAAAGGCCCTTGGCGACATCGGATATGAGGCGATCTGGTTGGGTCAGAAGAGCTGGAACGGGGTCGCCATCCTGGCGAGAGACGCCGCCATCCATGCAACCCGCCGGGGCCTCCCGGGCGACCCTGACCCAAACCAGAGCCGATATATCGAGGCTGCGATCAACGGCGTTCTGGTGGGTTGCCTCTATCTGCCCAACGGGAATCCCGCGCCCGGTCCCCGGTTTGAGTACAAGCTCGCCTGGGCGGATGCCTTCATCGCTCATGCCGCCGGGCTGATTGAGACCGGCGCTCCGGTGATCCTGGCGGGCGACTACAACATCATCCCGACCCCGGCGGACGTCTACAAGCCAGAGCGCTGGACAGACGACGCCCTCTTTCGCCCCGAGGCGCGCCACGTCTTCAGCCGCCTTCTCGACCAGGGATGGACAGACGCCCTGCGCCTCCACCACCCGCAGGAAATCGTCTTCACCTTCTGGGATTACTTCCGGAACGCCTACGCCCGCAACGCGGGACTACGCATCGACCATCTTCTCGTCAGCCCGTCCCTCGTTGATCGCCTCCGCGCCTCCAGCGTCGATCATGAGGTCAGAGGTTGGGAGCGATCAAGCGACCACGCTCCGACATGGATCGAGATTGGACCCTGAAGCCACCGGCCAACGGCCCAGGTCAGACGGACAGGCTCTTCTCAATCCGGCGAAACAGCGTGAGGGCCCGAGCGTCGTCCAGAGCGTCGATATCGACGCCGGTCGTGAGATCAACCAGGAGATCGATCACAGTCCCGCAGGCCGCGCTGTCGTTCGGCGTCTCCGACTGCACCCAGGCCGCAATGGCGGCGAGCGTTCGCAGCGCTTCCTGATCGGTCATGGGACTGTCCTGAAGGGCGGCAGCGGCGGCGATCTCCCGCATTTCCCACAAGGCCTTGCGACAGGCGCCCGGGTCCTCTCGCCGTTCGTTCTGCGCAATCGCGCCTAGCGTCTTCGGCGCCACGGCGCTCACAACCAATTGGAACAGGACCTCGCCCCGCCATGAAAAGACGGTCATCCGCGCCTCGCGCAAAACCCAGAAACCGGGTCCGTCATCCCGAAGAAGTTCGCCCAGAGTGCGAACCGCCTCGACCTGTGCCTCCTGCACAGAGGCAAGCTTCGATTCCCACCTGATCCTTGTCCCCTCAGGCCCCGCGTCGGACTCGAATATGAAGCTCGGCATCTTGCCCTGAAGCTTGCGCGCTTCCGAAGTCAGCGTGACGAATCGGCGTCGATACCCGGAGCGTCATTCGACGTCCCGAGGTCGTCTGCACGGCCGGGTGCATCCATAGACGTCGTGGTCGCCTCATCCTGGAAGGCGGCGGCGTCTTCGACCTGCGCCCCGTTGTCAACGGGCGCGGCGGCGAAGGGACCCGCCCAGAAGGCCCAAACCAGGGCGAAACCCAGTGCCGTCAGCACCAGCCCTGCGAGGAGGACCGCCATGATGCGCGACCCTCTTCGACCCTGGCGGACGTACTGAGCCTGGACCGGTCGGTTGTTCCGCACGGCCCTGGCCGAGGTTTCATGGGGATTGTGGGGCATGTTCATCCTCTTCATCTCGGATCATCGATGCGGAATTCCGCCCTGCGGACAAATCCTCATCGACGCCTCGCGCTGTTCTGGAAAGGCCGCTCACAGGCTCAGAAGGCCGAACACGAGCATCAAGAGACCGACTGCAGCCGCGCATCCGTACCAGAAGCGCGGCGTGAGACGCGGCCCTCCCGGCTGGAATACAGGCTCCGTCGGGAGAGGATCGCCCGGTCCCTCATCGGCAGGGACGACCGAACGCGCGCCTCCGGCCTCTTCGTCGGCGCCGGCCGGAGCCATGCCGGGATCGAAGATCGGCCTGGCGCCATGGCCGCGACGACGCCACTGGGCGTCCTTTTCCTGAAGGGGGTGAGGCATGAGATTTGAATCCATGGCCCGAACCGTGGTTCCTATTCAGCGGTCGTGGGTCGGGAAGGCGACACTGGAACGACTCGCTCTTCGCCCACATGGTGCTCGAAACGCCCGCTTTCGACCTCCGTGCGGGAAAACACCTCCTCCTGACCGTCGATCAGCAGCTCGTCGGCCAGATCACCGAGCGCCTCGATCTCCCATTCTTGACCGGTCGCGCCTGGAGCGCCCGGGCCGGGCTGATCCCCCGCTATGCGCTTCATGTTGCGGGGTCCGGTCCTGTCGGGCCTTTGGTTCCTGATCATGGTTTTACGCCTCGCGTTGGCTACGTTTCCACGAGAACAATCCGTCACTACGCTGACGGGTTCGGCCAGGCTGAGCGATAAGATGGGCCGTTCCGGGAAGACAAGCCGACAGGAACGGCGGGTTCCTGCACCTCTGACCGATACCGGTCTTAGCGGAACAAGGTGGTGGGTCCGCCCGATTGACCGGCATAGTACGGAGGAAAGACAATGAAAGTCGCCAATCTCGTCACCCTTCTTCTGGTCATCATCGGAGCGGTGAACTGGGGCCTTGTGGGCGCCTTCGATTTCAATCTCGTTTCCGCCCTTTTTGGCGACGGCTCCGCAGCCGCCCGCGGCGTCTACATTCTTGTGGGGCTTTCGGGTCTCTGGCAACTGGCGCCTTTCGCCCGGGCCTTCCAGATCGATGAGCCTCGCGCCGAAGCCGGTCGTCGCCTTGCCCGCTGAACCTTCGCCAAGACGGGCCGCGTCCAGTCTGGGAGGGGTTCCAGCCAGAAACGCCAGGGACTAGTCATGATCTACTTCTGTTTCATTGAGGGCGGCGCTCAGCATGATGTCGAAATGACGCTGTTGGAAGCCATCGAAGACGGCCCAGCGATGCAGGAGGCCCGAGCTCTTCGTTTCAGCGGTCGGACCGGCTACGTCTTCGACGGCGATCGTCCGGTCGGATCGGTGGAGACGTCCCGAGAGCCGACGCCGGACCAGTCCTTATTTGGCAGGATCGACTACGAACCGTTCGGCGCGCCTCTCTCATCAGGCCCGGACGCCTGATCGGTCGACGGCCGTCGCCAGGGCTCAACTCTGCCGGTCCCTGCCGGTGGCAAGATAAGCCTTGAAACCAAGCATATCTCACTGAACATGCCGGGCGAAGCTCATTTCTGAGAGATTGACCCCCTGCTTGCAGGTCAGTGCGCAGCGGAGCTATTTCCCTCAAAAGAGATCTCACGCCCAGCGTTAAATCCGGCCCGCTTTAAAACCGTTGCATTGGGCTCACGCGGCTCCAGTCGAAGCATCCGGCAGGCAAACCCGAGCCGCTGACCAGCATGGCCCCGTGTCGATACAAGGACCACCTTCGGGAGGGATCCAGTCTGAAAACCACGACCGACATTTCGGCATCTGACCAGACGAGCAGGGCATCCGTCGCCGCCATCGCTCTGATCGCCGTTTCTGATCCGGACCCCGGCCGGAAAACCACCGTTGTAAACTCTGGTTGATCTAACGGCGGCTGAAACGCCCACACTCCCGCCCCCGTGCTGACCAACCCAAGCAACAGAACTGTCAGAGTCGCAGGGCGCACGGGCGACAATCTCCGCTTTCGCGTCAGCATCAGGGCTCCGAGCAAGATGGGGACCAGGGCAAAGGCGAAGAACCAGATCAAATCCCACATCAACGGGCTGGGGCTGTCCAGTTTTATGCGATGTATGCCGAGGACCCAGTGAGAGAGCACGCTGTCCACAAAGTGCCAGAGGCCAAAGCCCACCAGAATCGCTCCGAGGGTTTGAAGCCCCCACGGCCCTGTCCCCTCATTGCGCGCGCGCCAGAGCCCCCAGAGGCCGAGGGCTGCGATCGCATACATGAGTGCGTGGAAATAGCCGTCCCAAAGCACTTGAAAGCGGAGGCTGGAGACATCCGGCACCAGACTGAGGAGGTGATGCCATTGAAGGATTTGATAGAGCAGGATGCCGTCAAAGAACCCGCCAAGGGCGAAGCCCAGGACGGTCGCCCATCGAATCCAGCGGTAATTGAACAAGTACTTCATCCCGCTTGGAAACAGACGGCAGCCGCGTGAGTTCCTATGTCGGCTTGTCCCCTATCGGCGCTTGCCGCACCCGCTGAGCCTGTGCGATTCGCTGAGCGGGATCGTTCGGTCGCTGGCACGGGAGCCATCCATGATCAGCCCCAAGGCCCAACGCAAGGGAACCGGGCGGCAGGCTCTGATCAGGCCGCCTGGGGCCCGACGCTACGGCCCCGCACCGGCCGCCTTGACACGCGCGACTGAGGCCCGTTCGTGACCAGGCTAGTCGGGTTTATGCGATGGCTCGCAAGAGATCGGCGGGCGCCTCCAGATAATCTGGCTCGAACTCGCCAAGGGTCGCCAACCCTGCCAGATCCGGCAGGCGCACCCTCCCCCCGGACATTTCGATCAACCCTTCCTCTCGCAGTTCCCCCATGATGCGGTTGACGTGCACTGCGGACATTCCCAGCATGTCCGACATCTCCATCTGGGTCATGGGAAGTCGGAAACCGTCGCCCTCCGTCAGCCCCACGATCTCCATCCTCATGAAGAGTTCGCAGAAGAAACGGGCGAACCGCTCCTTGGCGTTCTGCACGCCCAGGGACAGCACCCATTCGCGACTGATCGCCCCGTCGATTAGGGTTTCCAGCCAGAGGCTGCGCATCAGCTCCGGTTCTTCACGGATCAGCCGGTCGAGCGATGAATGAGAAATGCCGGCCGTTCTGCAGTCGGTCAGGGCGATAAGGCCTTGGGGCTGTCGCTTTTTCATTAGGGAGCCAAGGTTTACAAAATCTCCGGGAATGCAGATCTCGGTGAACTGACGCCGTCCATCAGCCAAAAAGCGGTAGCGCGCGCAGAAGCCTGACGTCAGGAACATGCAGGTTGATGCCTGAGCGCCCTCTACGACCAGATCCTCCTTCGCAGAAATCCGTCGTGACGAGGAGAAAGCCTGTGACAGCCGATTGACGGCCCGAACTGGGACATCCCGGCGAATGCTGAGCTTCGCGGACAACAGGCCATAAAGATGAGTATCGGACACCCTCGACTCCCTACTTGCAGAGTGCGCTGACGCGCCATGGCCTCATCTGGTTTCGCCTTTTGATTGGATCCACGCAGTTTGACTGCGCATCATGATAACGCCGCCGGGCCTGAAGTGTTTCTTCCGTCCCGCGGCCTCCGCCGGCACGCCGTCGGCGTCGGCGACTTCAGGTGCGACCGGACGGCCGCGCCTGAGAGATCCGCCGGATTCGATAGGTCCCCCATGTTGCTTTGGGCGGCGAGCTGATCAGAGGCTCGCTCGCTGCAGACGATCCTGGTCAGGGCCGCACCTGGGCCAGAACTCACGGCGACGAGGATGCGCGCGCCCCTCTCCCTCCTGAAAAAGGAGCAGTTCGAAGACCAAAGCCCGACACATATTCGGCCCGCCCCCTGAAAAGGAACCATCCTGTCAAAGAACCGTCTGTATCGCGGGGGCAGGTCAGGAGCAGGATCATGACATCCAAGCAATCCCATGGGCGGGCGCGTAACGCCGCGACGCCGGGCGGCAAGCCCGAAGCAGCAGAATCCGACAAAGCCGTGATGCGGGTGGGTCGCGAGTCCCGCCGGCGCGCCGGTCCGGACGGCCCGGATGCGACGGTAGTCGGCGACATCTTCAAAGCGTCCCCCGGTCAGGGGCGAGCAAACGAACCCGGCGGAAAAAGGCCTGGGGCGCGTCCGCCAAATGGATGACCGCCCTGCGCCGCCGTTGAGCCCCGAAGCCGTCTCCGGGCCGCGAGACGGCGACCTGCCGGCCTATCTCAGCAACGGCCTGATTGGCCTGAGGGTTCGCGAAGTCCCCCTCTTCGCCGGCATGGTTCTTGTCAGCGGCCTGATCGGCGCCCACCCGGAGCGCGGGATCGAAGCGGCCGCCGCCGCCCCCTATCCGTTGTCCGGCGACCTGGCGATCGACGGCGTCTGGATGAGCGAGCAGCCCTGGGCCGTCGGCGATCTCCGTCAGTCCTACGACTTCGCGACCGCCGAGCTTCACTCCGCCTTCAGTTTTCGGGTCGGGATGCGGAGCCTATCAGTTGAGGTCGTAGCCTTCGCCAGCCGCACGGCCCCCTCGATCATCGCCCAGGAGGTCCGGGTCACGGCCGACGGCCCCTGCGAGGTGAAGTTCCGGGCTGTCGTGTCGATCGCCGGACTGACCGGACGGGTCGCGCGACGGCGCACCGACACGCCCGGCGAACCCGAACCCGTCTGCGACGGCAGCCTCTTGTGGGAAACGGCCGAAGCGCTCAGTCAATGCGGCCTGGCCCTCGCCACCGAAGCTCCGGGGTCCGCTCGACGAGAGATCCTGACCTGGAGCGACGCCGGTCCCCTCTGCACGGAATATGAGACCCGACTGACTTCAGGTAGACCTGCGAGATTCCGGCAACTGGCGGCTCTGGTTCCCTCCATCCTCCATGCTCGGCCCGACGAGGAAGCGGTCAGGCGCGTGGCGCGGGCGGCCAGGGACGGTTTTGACGTCCTGAGACGTTGTAACCACGCAGCTTGGGAGGAGATATGGGAAGGTCGGATCGTCATTGTCGGCGCAAGTGCGCGACACCAGTCGCTTATCGACGCCGCCTTCTACTACCTGAACGCCTCCGCCCACCCCGCTTCGCCGGCCTCCACCTCGATTTTCGGTCTCGCGACCTGGCGGGACTATCACTACTACTACGGCCATGTGATGTGGGACGTGGACGCCTTCTGCTTGCCGCCCCTGATCCTCATGCAGCCGGACGCGGCGCGCGCCATGCTGGCCTTCAGGGGCCGAGGACGGCCTGCTGCGGCGGCCAATGCGCGTCTCTCCGACCGCCAGGGGCTGCAATACCCCTGGGAAGCCGCACCCGGCACAGGCCAGGAGGCGTCGCCCGGGGCCGGGGACGCCGCCCATCATGAAGACCATGTCTCCCTGCATGTAGCTCGCGCCTTCTCCCTGTTCGCCGACGCTACGGGCGACCAGAGATTTCTCGAGGAAGAAGCCTGGCCGGTCCTCAGCGGGGTGGCCGACTGGTTCGTGAGCCGGGTGAGCCGGACAGACCGCGGCTGTGAGCTTCTGCGTTCCATGGGACCGGCCGAGGTTCCCTCGCCTCCGGACAACGACGCCTTCAGCCTCATGGCCGGTGCGGACGTGCTTCGGCGCGCCCTGCGGACCGCCGAGCGCCTGCGACGGGCCGCGCCCGACGCCTGGAAGGCGGTTCTCGCCGACCTCTATCTACCGGTACGCTCCGACGGGGTCATCGCCGCCCATGACGACTATGACCGCCGCGAAGAAAAGGGCGCCACCCCCTCCCCCCTCGCCGGCCTCTTCCCCTATGACTATGCGGCCTCACCCTCCTTGAACCGCAAAACGCTGGCCTTCTACCTGAAGCTCTGGCCCGACTATGTCGGATCGCCCATGCTGCCCGCGCTCTACAGCGCCTGGGCGACAATGGCCGGCGACCGGGACCTGGCGCTCAGGCTCTTTGAGGAGGGTTTCGCCGCCTACGACCGGCCCCGGTTTCATCAGTGTCTTGAATACAGGCTGGACCGGGCTCAGGGCCCCGCAGCCGGCCCGTTCTTCGCCAACCTCGGCGGCATGCTTCTCGGTCTCTGCTACGGGCTGACCGGACTGGTGGTGGACGACGGCGAACCGGAGTCCTGGGCCCGCCGCCCGATCACTCTGCCAGCCGGCTGGGAGGCTGTCATGATCGGCCGCCTCCAGGTGAGAGGCCGCTCAGCGCGTCTCGTTGCGCGACAAGGCGCCGAGCGCGCCGAGCTGTCCTTTTCCTGACGTCAGGACGTCGCCGCCGGCTAGCGACGGCTTTCGAAACCTCGACTGTCTGCCGCCTGCATGCCTTCAGCACCCGGTCCGCATCGAATACGGAAGGCCAAGGGTGAAAACACCTCGCCGCTCCGACCGTCCTGAATGGCGACACCTGTCAGCCCCTGAGCCTCGAATGACGCCGCCAGACGCAGGGCGGCGCAGTCATCGGACACGCAGGTGGCGAGGTCCTTCTCTCCGACTTCGTAGGAGACCAGATAGGGCATTGATCGCTCCCAGTTTCCGCCTCCTTCGACAAGCGCCTTCGGCGGACGGCGTCTCCCTGTGTCGGAAGCCCGACACAGGCGCGCTCCAGGAATCACGCGTCCCCGCAGGAAACGACGGGTCTCTCCAAGGACGAATGTCGGATGTCGCGCGGACTGCGAAGCGGCCCTGCGCAAGGACTGGCCGGGAAGCGGCCGCTATTGTCCTGGCGGCTCGGCCCCGCGAAGTCCGGCAGGCTCGTTCGAAGTCTGCGGACGCGGCCTGCCGTCCCCAGGCAAGCTGGCTTGCCTGTCAGGCCAAGGTCCTGAAGGTGATGGAATAGCGCAGGGCCGACATCGGGGAGATTGAATGCTCCCATTCTTTCCGCGCTTCTCCGGACAGCCGATAGGCTGACCCAGGCTCCAGCAGCGCGGCTGCCCGGCGCCACCCGGCCTCGTCCTTCCGGCGTAGACGCAGACGCATAACGCAGGGCGCTAGAAAGGAGACGCCGAGGATCTCCCCGTAGACCGGCCTGTCGCGGTGCCAGCCGATCCCGGCGCCGGGCGCATATTCGTTGACCAAAGCCTGGACGAAGGCCTCCTCATCGAGATCCAGCCGTCCGGCCAGGCGACCCAGAAGCCCCCTCAGGAAGTCCGGCCAGGGCGCGGCCGTCTCCAGTCGACGCCGCTCCAGATCATAGCGGCGTCCGAAGGCGGCGATCTGTCGGAAGCCCTGGTAGCCCATGTGCTCATAGGGCCTGAAGCTCAGCCGCTGCAGTTGCTCGACCACCGCCGCCTGCTCGGGCGCCGACAGGGCATCCGACCAATAGTCGAAGCCTGGCGGAACAACCGGCCGGGGGGCGCGCCCGAACAGGTCGGCCTGGAGCATGGCCGTCACAGCGCCAGTCCCCCGGGAGACGCCCCGGACGTCCCTGACGATAGTCCCGGCGACGCCATCTCCAGATTGGAAAGGGTCACGCCGACAAGCCGCACGCCCCGGGTCGGCGGATAGAGAGATCGCACGAGCAGCCGGGCGATCTCCCGCAACCGCACCTTCGAGGCGACCGGCTCATGGAAGGACCGGCTGCGCGTCGACTGCCGGAAGTCCGCCCATTTGACCTTCACCGTCACGGTGCGGCCGAGCGACCCGGCCTTTTCGCACCAGGCCCATACATCATCCGCCATCTCGTCCAGCCCGGCCTCGATCGCCGCCGCATCGACCAGATCGCTGGCGAAAGTGGTCTCCGATCCGCTCGACTTGCGCTTGCGATCCGCATTGACCGGGCGATGATCCTCTCCCCGCGCCACGCCATGATACCAGGCGCCGGACTTGCCGAAGTGATGCTGCAGGAAGGCCAGGGACTGACGCTTCAGGTCCGCGCCCGTCTCGATGCCCAGGCGGTTCATCTTCTCCGCTGTCACAGGCCCGACGCCATGGAAACGCTTGACCGGCAAGCCCTCGACGAAGGCCTCCCCTCTCCCCGGCGGGACCACGAACTGACCATTGGGCTTACGCTGGTCAGAGGCCAGCTTGGCCAGGAACTTGTTGTAGGAAATCCCGGCAGACGCCGTCAGGCCGGTCTTCTCAAGGATGCGCGCGCGTATCTCCTGCGCCGTCGCCGACGCCGTCGGCAACCCCCGGATATTGGCGGTCACATCGAGATAGGCTTCGTCGAGCGACAGCGGCTCTATCAGATCTGTATAGTCGGCGAAGACGGCGTGGATCTGCGCCGAGACGGCGCGATAGACCTCGAACCGGGGCGGCGTGAAGATCAGTTGCGGGCACTTCCGCAAGGCCGTGCTCGACGGCATGGCCGACCGCACCCCGAAGCGACGCGCCTCATAGCTGGCGGCGGCGACCACGCCGCGCGAGGCGGCGTAGCCTACGGCGACGGGACGACCGCGCAGGGCGGGATCATCCCTCTGCTCCACCGAAGCGAAGAAGGCGTCCATGTCCACATGGATGATCTTGCGAGGCGCCGCGACGTCCATGCGTCACGCCTAGCAGAATAAGAACAAATCAGGAACTGATTTCCAGCCCGTGAACGATCGTTCACTATTAGGGCCACGGCCCGGATGGCGGATTTCTCGTTCACCGCGGTTCGAGCTGTCGGCGTCCTGCGCGAAGGTGATCCAGCGGCGGGGCCTGAGAGGAAGCCGCCGGGGCAGTTCCGCATTGCTGCCAGTGCCCGCTGCCGGACAGTCGGAACGCGGCGTCCTACCGACGGTTCGACAGGCGTGGACCAACAGAAGGAGACACGTCGATGGACCGAGACAAGGACGCCGACCGCTGGGGCGGCCCGGGATCAAGCCACCAGAACCGGCAGGCGCCGCAGCCCGATCCCGTCGTGAAGGACGCCGAAGATCCCGATCATCTATCGCCCCGCAGCCAGGTATCGGGCGGCGGAGGAGAGGGAGATGTGCACAAGGGCCATTCGGCAGAGGCGCGTTCGACACGGCAGGGGTCCAGCGAGGAGAAACGCCATGAACGCGACAATCGACATTAGATCTGTCGGGCCTTCGAGCGACGAAGCCCTCTGGGCCCGTCGTCTCGGCCCGGACTAGCCTGACCGCCCGCCTTCATCCGACCGCGTCGAGCCGCAAGGCTCCGCCATCGAGGCCCGTCTCCACTGGAGACGGGCCTTCGTCATGCCTGCCGACATCACCAGACGCCCCCCCTGAAGCGTCCTCAAGGTTTGAGCACGACCTTGGTCCACTCGTTGGGATTGTCGTGGAAGTTCTTGTAGGCCGTTGCGGCCTCCTCGAGCGGCAAGCGATGGCTAATGAGGTCTGTGGTGTCGATCTGGCCGTCCATCACAAGCTTCAGTAGCTCCGGCAGGTATTTCTGCACATGGGTCTGGCCCGTCTTCAGGGTCAGCCCCTTCTGCATGAAGGCGCCGATCGGCAGCTTGTCGCCAATCCCGCCGTAGACTCCGGGCATGGAGATGCGACCGCCTTTGCGGCAGGCCATGATGGCCTCGCGCAGGACGTGCTGGCGGTCTGTGCCCAGTTTGGTCTCCTGCTTGACCGCATCGATGATGTTGTCCGGGGCGAAACCGTGCGCCTCCATGCCCACGGCGTCGATACAGGCGTCGGGGCCGATTCCCGCCGTCATCTCCTTGAGCGCCTCGAGCACCTTGACCTCATGATAGTTGAGCACTTCGGCGCCGTTCTGTTTCGCCAAGGCGAGGCGGCGCGGATGGTGGTCGATGGCGATCACCCGCCCCGCCCCCATGAGGATGGCGCTCTTGATCGTGAACAGGCCGACAGGGCCGCACCCCCAGACCACCACGGTGTCGCCCGGTTCGATGCCGGCGTTTTCTGCGGCCATCCATCCGGTGGGGAGAATATCCGAAAGAAAGAGCACCCGTTCATCCTCGACGCCATCCGGCACGACGATGGGACCGAAGTCGGAATAGGGAATGCGCGCATACTCGGCCTGGCCGCCGGCGTAACCGCCGGTCAGGTGTGAGTAGCCGAACAGCCCCGCAACGGGGTAGCCGTAGGCGACCTCGGAAGCATCGGACTTGTCGGCCGGGTTGGAGTTATCGCAGGCCGAATACTGCTCCTTGCCGCAGAAAAAGCACTGCCCGCAGGCGATGACGAACGGCACCACCACCTTCTGCCCGATCTTGAGGCTCGTATTGCCCCGCCCCACTTCAACGACCTCGCCCATGAACTCATGACCGAGAATATCGCCGCGGTGCATGCCCGGGATGACGCTGTCATAGAGGTGGAGGTCCGAGCCGCAGATGGCGGTGGCGGTGATCTTGATGATGGCGTCGCGAGAATTGACGATCTCGGGATCGGGGACCGTGTCCACCCGAACATCGTGTTTGCCGTGCCAGGTCAGTGCGCGCATGGGATTCGTCCTTAATGATCAGCCGCGGGGCGCGGCGGCGGGAGCCTGGGAGGTGGAAACCTCACCCGTCTCCATCAGCTGTTTGAAGCGGCGAAGTTCGCGTCGGGCCTGGATGCGCGGTTCGCGCTGCATCACCTTGGCCACGAGCTTGCCCACGGCGCCGGCGGGAGGGTCATAGCTGATCATGACGCGGACCTCGGTCCCGCGCCCGAAGGCGTTGTCGCGGAACTCGACCCAGCCTTCGTGATCGACGTCCGCCGCCTCCGTAGACCGCCAGGCGATCTTCTCGCCCGGCCGATCTTCCACGATCTCGGTTTCCAGTTCGACATCCATCCCGCCGGGCCCGGCTATGACCCAGTCGCGTCCGTCGCTGCTGACGGATCGGACATTGGCCATGAAAAGAGAAAGATTCTGGAACTCCCGCCAGAAGGCGTAGAGCTCGGACCGGGGCCGGTTGATCATGACGGCCTGTATGGACGAGGCGGCATGATCCCCATCTTGAACGTCGTCGTCCAGAAATCCCGTCGACGCCATGTCCGCGTCAGTGCTTGTCGGCTGCGTCTGCATTGGTTCTCTCCGGTTCTGGGGAGGCGCGGCCGCCTCCGCCGATCATAGTTTCTCGCGCGCCTTGGCGAGGTCCTGGATGAGCCTGCTCCGGGTCTGGCCAAACCGCGCTTTCTGTTCGGCGGCCCGCGCTTCAAGATTTTTCATATCTGCGCGAACAGCTTCGACGCTGTCGGCGTAGGCCCGCTCGAGCGTCTCCAGTTTGTCGGCAAGGCGCTCGACGCGACGTTTCTCGGCGGCGGTCGGGCCCTTGCGCGCCCTTGCTCGCGCCGCTCGGGGGCCGGCCTTGCCGATATCGACGGTCAGCCCCCGCTCGACAACCTCTCCAGGCCGCGCACGGGCCGCCTCGGCATCCTCAGCTTCGGGGGCTTCCCGAGCGAGGCCGGAAGCGAAGATGTCCTGCTGGATGCCCCAGGCGGCCAGGGCCTTGGGCCGGGAGGGGGCCGCCACCGTGAAACGATGGAAGCCGTCCGACCATTCAAAGACCTTCAGCCTGGGGGCCATGTCGATCAGGCGGAGAGCGCGGCCTGGATTTCCTGCGCCTTCTGCAGGTGAGCCTCGATCTTCGGCAGCACGGTCCGGGCATGAGCCGCCAGGGCCGGCGCATCCGCATTGTCGGCGAAGCCGCGGTGCAGGGTCACGGCCTCCTGGTGGGCCGCGACCTGCTGGTCGATATAGACCTTGTCGAAATCCTCGACGCCTGCAGACCTCAGATTATCCAGCAAGCCCTTGCGCCTCTGGTCCAGCTCGCCCGGCGCCCTCACGTCCGGAGCGGCCATGGCGGCCGCAGCCTGAAGGGCTTTGCTGGCGGCGGCGTGGTCCGTCTTGATCATCTCCGCGAGGGCCTTGACGTCAGCCCGCTTGGCCCGCTCGAGAGCGATGTCGGCGGCCTGAATCTCATACATGTCCCCCATGGCGGCGCTCGGCACATAGGCGCTGACCATGTTGCTCCCCATGGTCGCGGCGGAGGTCTGCCCGACCGGAGCTGAAACCGCGTCCTGAGCCTTGTCGACGGCCTCGTTTCCGCCTTGCGGGCTACAGGCGGCCAGGAGCGCAGCGGCGGCTGCAGCGGCGATGATCGGGGCGTGGCGCATGGTTGTGAGCTCCTGTTAAGTGTGAATGAGGAAGCGCGATGCGGGCCAAGGGGTTTCCGTCCCTGGCCGCGCGGTCGCTGAAGGGCCCGGCAATCCCCGGCGCAGCGGGACTGCGCGCCAATGTCGGGAAGGCGACACAAGACCGGACGCTGCGGTTCACACCGCCTGGAAGCCGCAATCGACGTCTCCGTGCGATAACCGCGGCCAAGCGCTCGGGGCTCGGTGCGCCGCGAGCGCCAAGCCGAAGCCTGCTCGCCCCGTCCCACGGATCGGAAGCGGCCGCCTATTCATCCTGGAGCCCCAGGTCGCGACGGAGATCGGCGAGAAATCCCTTGGGGACCGCCATGGTCGGGCTCTCTCCCACCTTGGCGTCCGCCCGGAGCAGGAGGCGCTGCACCTCCTCCTGCTCAAGAAGCCCCTTCTCCACGAGGGTGTCGAGCAGGGTCAGTTGCAGGGCGATGGAGGCGAGCGAAAGCGCTCCGGACTGCTGGGCGTTCATGGGCGATGTCCTTCCGGTGAAACAGGGCAATCCCCGCCGCAGCCGTCTGTTTCTCACGCCCGCTACCCGACACAGGGAGCCTCCATGGCGCCGCCGCGTCAAAGAGAGCCTTGACCGTATCTCGACGTTTGCTCAGGGCGCCCGGAGGACATCATGCGGATCTTGCGCGACAACGGCCTCACCCTCAGTCTTCTGCTCCTCTTCGCCGCCAGCATTCTGGGGCATGCCCTGACAGGGTGGCGGGTCGAGACAGCGGACGCCCTGCGTCACGGCCAGGACGGCGGCACGCTGATGGAATATCTCGGCAGCGCTCCCTTCCTGTCGACCGTTTTCGAGAATTGGGAGAGCGAGTTTCTGCAGATGGCGGCCTATGTGGTCCTCACCGCCTTCCTGATCCAGAAGGGCTCGTCGGAATCCCGGGATCCCGAGGCTCCGCCCCGCGACGCCGATCTTGAGACCAAGGCCGGAAAGCCGGGAGCGCCCGCGCCCTTGCGCTGGGGCGCCTTCGCGCAGGCCGTTTATTCCCGTTCCCTGGGTCTGGCGCTTGTGGTCCTTTTCCTCGTCTCATTCGTCGTCCACTGGACCCAAAGCGCGCGCGCGGCCGCGCAAGAGGCGCTGGAGCATGGTGAAGCGGCCAAGGGCACCTTCGCCTATCTCGCAAACCCGCAGTTCTGGTTCGAGTCGTTCCAGAACTGGCAGAGCGAGTTTCTGTCGACGGCGGTCCTGGTGGTCCTGTCGATCTTCCTGCGGCAGCGCGAGTCGCCTGAATCCAAGCCGGTCGCCGCCCCCCACGACCAGACCGGAAACTAAGGAAACCGGTCTCTCACCCCTGAGGGATGGCCCAGCCCGCCCTCTCGACGCGGACCTTCATCTCGCAGGGGTCCGCGCAGTCGGTCCGGCCATCAGGGATCGCGACGGGCCGCCATGCCGGGCGTGGTCGGCGCGAGTTCCTCGGCCTGGGTCTTGGGCGGCGGACCGTCGGTTCTTTGAAGACCGTCGTCGGGCGTCTCGCGGATCGAAAGGATGGAGTCCCCGCTGTTCAATAGGGGCGCGGCGGCGTCCGCCGCCTGGACATCCGTCGGCGAAGGAACCCTCAGCTTGCGCTCGGCGCCATGGGCGTCGGCGATGACGACCTCATAGAATTTCATATCCATTCCTCCTCTGGACCCGGGTGTGTTGGCGAGCGCCGGACCGACGTGTTTGGCGGCGAGCTGTCCCGGTTAGCGCTTCGGCGGCCGACGCGTTCCGGGCGCTTCGCGCCGAAAAGGCGGTTCGGAGACACATTGACGACACGGGGAACAGGCGGGGCGCTACGGAGCTTGAACCCCCGAACGCCCAGCACGAAGGATAGAGCGTCCATGAAATCCGCTGACAAACCGCCTGTTCTGCGCAACCCCAAGCGACTCGTGCAGTTCGGAGGCCTCCTCCTTCTACTGCTGGCTTTCGTCTACCTCGGCACGGCTTTGACAGGATTTCTGAGGAATCAGGAAAAGCGGCCGGACCCGCGAATGACGGGCGCCGAAGCGCCCCTTGAGCGAGCTGTGGGAGATTGATGCCCCTGCGCTTTGCGCAGGCCCAAGAGTCGGGAGCCGGACCTATGGAACGCCGCCGCGACGGTCTCGTTACGCCCTCCCGATCACCAAAGGGAGACCATAAACTACGATGTTTGCGGATCGCGTCTACGATCAGGACTTCTTAGCCGCCATGGCCGACCGCGGTTTCTATGTCTTCACATCTCCGGTCCCGTCAGCGGCGGCGAGGCTCATTGAACCACGCTCAGCCCGCATGCTCCTGAGCGAATTCAATCGGGCCGACGCTGAATCCCCTCGGGCCGCCCCGCCGCTGGCGGAGGCGGCTTGAGCTTGGCGAACGGCCCCGGCGTCCCTTCACGAGCGCGCGACATGCGGCCGTCGAAATCCGCGCGCGCCGATCTCGGCCTGCTGCGAGAGACGCCATGAACGCCGCCTCCCGCTGGCCGGTCGCCCTGTGGCTGGTTCGCCACGGGCAAAGCGCCGGCAATGTCGCGCTCGAGGCGGCCCATGCCGCAGGTCATGATCGTATCAAGCTGGAAATGCGGGACGCCGACGTTCCACTGAGCGCCCAAGGCCTTGCGCAGGC
>CAYRLW010000027.1:0-46169 GCA_964425215.1 uncultured Treponema sp. | reverse complement strand
TAAAAATAAATATTTATATTATAAAGAATAGCAAAAATACTGCATATACATCTAAGGTAGCTCTTTCAAAACTCCCTGAGTTTTGAAAGAGCCTCTCCTTTCTAAACGTCGAAGTGCCTATAAATTCTACAACATAATACCCCCGCGGGAACTTGCTCTCCCGGGTATTCCTTTTCAACTCCCGCTAACCAGTTTTGTTACCATTGGGCCGGGAGGTAGGAGTCCACGGTTTCCTTTGTAACGATGCTGTGGGGAAGGAGCGTCAGGGGGTCCAGGAGGAGGCCGCTGAACCAGTCCAGCGCGGCTTTTACAGCCAAGGCTCCGTCTCCCTCGGCGCTTTGGTACGTTACCCCCAGGATCGAACCTTTCCGTACCAGGTCCAGGGTCCCTTTACTGGCCCCGTGACCTACCACGAGCATATCCTCCCGGCCGGTTCGTCTAAGGGCCTCCGCCAGGTCTGCCAGGGCATCGCTTTCATCGGCGCAGTACAGCCCTTTTACAGTGGCCCCCAGGTGTTGAACCCACTGGGCCAGCTCATCGACGCGGTTTTTGTGTTCCGGATGGTAAACCAAGCTCTCTAAATTTCGGCTGGTGGGGTTTGTTTTGGCTAATTCGGTAATCAGGCCCCAGGTTCGGGGGTAAAACAGCTCGGTTCCCTCTTTGGGTTGAAGGATGGCGTAATCGGTATTTCCAAGTTTTTGACCCAACAATCGTCCCACATCCCGGGTTTGCCCCCATAAATCTCCCCCGGTCCATGTAAGGGCGTAGGGGAGGAGTTCGGAAGAAACGGGGGTATGGGAAAAAATAAGGGGGATTTTCTCCTGGTAGAGCCGTTGGGCCGTATCCTCATCGCCTTGGGAATTTTCCGGTACCAGAATTGCCAAATCGAAGTGGGCGTTCTGGACATCGGGAACCTTGGCGGGGGGAAAAACCTGGAGCTCCATGGAAAAGGTCTCGGCTAAACGGCGGGCTCCCCGAAGGTAGGCCTCCGCGTAGGAGGGGCTGAACGATTGGGGGGAAAAAATAAGGGCGATACGCTTACCCTGGTGGCCGTCTCCCTGGGCGATGGGTTGATTCTTTTTGGCTAAACGCCAGGGACCAAATTCCCTACCGTACCAGTGGTCCGCCGAAGTCTCCGGTACATTATGATAGTCCCGCGGCTCGGGAGGAATTTCTTTCTTAACGCGCATCCAGGAAACAATCGGGCGGCCATCGGAGGATTTTAAAGAAGCCGTATCTATCATTTTAAATTTGCTGATAGACATTTCCAAATCCCCTACAGTCCTGGCGTTTTCCGTTCCAAGCTTGGCTAAATCGACCACGGCGGTGTTTACTTCCTGGAGGCCCACGCTCATTTCCGTCAAGGCGTTGGCGTTTTCCCGGGATAGGTTCGCTATGGCGGTGATGTGCTCGGCCACGTTATGGGACAGCTTCGTCGCCGTTTCCGACGATTCGGTCGTTTTGGTGGTGGACGTGGTCAGGGATTGAAGCGCCTGATCCAGTGTTTTGGCGTGGTCCGCCATGGAATCCATGCGCTGGGAAATTTCCTTCATGCTCTGGGAAATTTGCTCTATCCCATCGGCCAGGGTCGTAAAGGATTTTTCCGTGGTTTCGATCAGGGAAGAGGCTTCCTGGGCCCGTTGGACCACCGAGGTGATGGACGCCCGGATGCTTTTGGTGTTGACGGCGGTGGATTCGGCTAATTTACGAATTTCATCGGCTACCACCGCGAAGCCCTCGCCGCTGGCTCCCGCGTGGGCCGCCTCTATGGCCGCGTTCATGGCCAACAGGTTGGTTCGGCTGGAGATTCCCGCGATCACCTTTACCACGTCCCCAATGTTGTCGATGGACGCGGTAATATCCCGAAAAGCCCCCAAAGAAGAGGACACCGCTCGGATGCTGTCTCGGGCTTCCTTTTCCAGTTGTATGGCTATCTGCGCCTTGGTGGTGGCATCTTGCCGTGTACTGGACACCGATTCTCCCATTCGGACCGCCGAGACGGAGGCCGCTTGGCCGTCGTTTCGCTGGGTTTCCATATTTTGAACGATCACGGACAGCTGGTCCCGGATCTGGAGAATTTCTTCCCTCGCTGTGGAAATTTCTTCGTCCAGCCGTTGGCTGTTGCGGCTAAGGTTGGTGGTGGATACGCTGATTTGGTGAATCGTGGCTGAGAGTTCTTCTGAGCTTGAGGCTACCCCTTCGCTGGTAAAACCGGTACGACTGGAAATATCTTTTAAGCGTTGTAAAAGCACGTGGAGCCGGGCAAGAAAAATGTTGATTCCCTTAGAAAGGGGGCTGAGTTCCGCGTAATCGGAGAAAGGAAACCGCTTCGCCAGGTCGATATCACCGTCGGGGAGGCTGGATATTTGTCCCACCACCAGTCGTAGGGATCGAAGTAAAAAGCGGCTCCCCAGAAAGGCCAGAACCGCTGAGGAACCGAGGATTAGGAGGGAAAAAAACATTTCCACCAAGGCGCCCCGCAAAAAGCTGTATACCGTTAAAATTATAGAGAGAACGAGTAAAAGGATTGTTATAAAAATAAAGGTTCGGGAAAAATAATTGTTGTGTTGTGCTTTCACCTAGGCCCTTCCTTTATGATCTATTTGATAGGAACCCCACTACCCCGAAGTATCACGGGGACAGTATTATTTACCTATTCGGCAGATCGATAGGATATCATAATAAATCCCACTGTGCCACCTCGAGCCCGCTAATGACAAGGCTTTAAAACAATGCTATGCTTTCTTCTATGAAAGATCGGTTCAAAACGTTTAATTCTGGCCGGGCTAATTTTTTTTTGGTGGGTTTTATCGCCGTTGTCCTGGCTGGAGGGGTTCTGAAAATAACTAGTCCGGTGGTATTACCCCTTACCGTGGCTGTGTTGTTAGCCTTTGTTCTTGAACCGTTGGTCGTAATGTTGGAAAAAATCCACATCCCCCGGGTGCTGTCGATCCTTTTGGTAATCACCTTTATCGGCGCCGCGCTTTTTTTGGTTGGGTATATTCTTTTTTCGTCGGGGAAAACGATTTTGACCCTGTACCCCAAATATCAAAATCGGTTGATGGAGATTTATAAGTACATCGCCAATCTTTTCGCCCTCCCGTACAACGAACACCTCAGTTTTATCGATAACCTGTGGGGCCAGTTGGGGATTAGAAACCAGGTACGGTATTTAACGATCTCTTTTTCCAACTCGTTTTTTAACTTTATAAAAGATATGGTGATGGTCCTTCTCTTTGTGGTGTTCCTTCTGCTAGAGACGGTCCATTTAAAAGAAAAAATCGAAATCGCCTTTGAAAATAGAAAATCCCTCCGTATTAAATCCATCGCCGCGGATGTGGTTCGGCAGGTAACCCGGTATTTATCGATTAAATTTTTTGTATCCCTGGCAACGGGAATCTGTATAACCTTGGGTCTTAAAATAATCGGGATGGATTTTCCGGTTGTGTGGGGGGTTATCTCGTTCATCCTTAACTTTATCCCCAGCATAGGAAGCATCGTCGCGGTGGTAGGAATGTCCGTATTCGGACTCCTGCAGTTTTGGCCCCTGCCCGGACCGATTATCGCCGTTATAGCAGTGGGGACCGGGACGAATATGATTATAGGAAACGTGTTGGAACCAAAAATCCAGGGAGATAACTTAGGCCTTTCGCCCTTTGTCATTTTAGTTTCCCTTTTGGCGTGGGGCTGGCTCTGGGGTTTTGTGGGCCTTATCCTTGCGGTTCCCATGACCGTTATCGTTAAAATTCTCTGCGAAAACATCCCTGTTTTGGAACCTGTTTCGGTCATCCTGGGTTCATATAAATCGGCGCTCCATAAAAAACAATCCGAAGCCGAAATCAACGAAACCCCCTAGGAATTTGTCGAACCAGTCCAACATGCTACAGCGCGAGCTCCCCCAGAAAACGAAAGTTTTTCGGTGCCTATACGTTTTGCGGGATTCTTATAAGGGCACCTCTAATAACTCGGTTAGTTATTAGAGTTCCCATAATTAAAAAGTGTTGCTTAATAGAGAAACCCAGCGTACAATAATGCAAAGTTTTTCTATAGGAGGAACAGGGATGAGCAAAAGGATTATAGCGTTGACCCTGGGGCTACTTGCCCTAGCAGGAGTGGCCTTCGCACAGCAACGGTTTGTTACCATAGGCACCGGTGGTACCGCAGGGACCTATTACCCCCTGGGTGGGGCAATGGCGGATATTTGGAATAAAAATATTAAAAATATGAACGCCACCGCCCAGGCTACGGGGGCTTCGATCGCCAACATCAACCTTTTACGGGAAAATAAGGTGGATGTGATTTTTGTGCAGAACGATGTGGCCTACTATGCTCTTTCGGGAACGGAGCTTTTAAAGGATAAGGCCTACAAGGACTTGCGGGGAATGGCCTGCCTATACGACGAAACCATCCAATTGGTGGCCCTCGCCGATTCGGGTATCAAAACGGTCGCCGATCTGCGGGGCAAACGGGTCTCCGTGGGTGCCGCTGGTTCCGGCGTGGAAGCGAACGCCCGGCAGATACTTGAAGCCGCTGGATTAACCTATAACGATATCAAGGTCCAGTACCTTTCCTTCGCCGAATCCGCCTCCAATTTGAAGGATGGAAACATCGACGCGGCGTTTAATACCGCTGGAATTCCCACCGCGGCTATCCAGGACCTGGCGGCCTCTAAGAAAATAACCCTGGTTCCCATCGACGGCGCTATCGCCAACACCTTGATGAAGAAATGGGCTTTCTACACCGTAACGCCCGTGCCCGCCAACACGTATCAAGGCGTAACGTCGGACGTAAAGACCGTTTCCGTAAAATCGATGCTCGCAGTTAGCGCGCGGATGCCCGACGCTCTGGTGTACGATCTTCTCAAGGCTCTGTACTCCAATACGGATCGGCTGGTGGCGGCCCATAAAAAAGGCGCCGATATAAAGATCGATACGGCTAAAGACGGTATGTCTATTCCCCTCCATCCGGGGGCTGAAAAATATTTTAAGGATATGGGAAAATAAAAAGAAATTCGATAGGTTTCATCCTGGGGATTGGTCTTATGACTATCCTCGGGATGGGCTGTACGACCGCTTCTCCTCGGGAACGGAGTACGGCCGAACTAGTTCTAAGTTCTCCTACGGGAAAAATTCTGGGTGTTCTGTATCTTCCCCATGGAAGGTTTATACACCGATATATCCATTCGGTTCATAAATCCCCGGTGGATGAATATTTTGAGGTTCGAGATTCAACCTTACATCTATACGAGCTTAGGTACGATCAAACTTCCGTAGGAATGCCTTCCGACGCGGAAGGGGGGTATCGTCTAGAAAACGGCCGGTTTATTTTGGCCATGGACCGGTCCTTTTCTCGAATTTCCCTTATGGTTTCCCCCTTGCCGGGCCATGGTATCGTGGTGGATGGTCGATTTTTTCCTTTTACCCTCTGGGTCCACCGGGAAGATCCCATCATTCTTACGGCGCGGACTATAGACCGATAGTATACGAATCCGGTATGGATTAGTGGAATAGTTTAGAAGGATCGGCGGACTTTGCGACGTGTCCCCGTATGTTTTAGGAGTGTTTTTCATGAGTGACGCGACGACCCCGGCGGACGGCCCCGTGGATAGCCAAGAGATACTAAAAAAATTCGATAAGGAATCGGATTATAGAAACGTAAAAGGCTTTTTGGGCAAGGTGATCGCGGCATTGGCCATTACGTTCTCGGTATTCCAACTATACACCGCTGTCTTTGGGGTTTTGGATGCCATGATTCAGCGGTCCATCCACCTTTCCTTTGGCCTTTGTCTTATCTATCTACTCTATCCCACCAGTAAAAAATGGTCCCGGGCAAAGGTTAATCCCATAGACGCTATTCTGGCTGTTCTGGGAGCCCTAACGCCCCTGTATATAGTGGTTTTTTATAAGGATTTGGTCCAACGGGCAGGGATGCCCACGGGAGCGGATATTATCATCGGACTTGTGGGCCTTATTTTAGTTTTGGAAGCGGCACGCCGGGTCGTCGGGATACCCATGGTGGTTATTTCGTTTTTATTTATCGCCTACGCCTTCGCAGGCCCCTATATTCCCGGCCGTTTAGCCCACCGGGGCGCGGATTTTTCTACCCTCATCGGGCAACTTTTTTATACTACCGAGGGAATCTTTGGGATTCCCCTGGGTGTTTCCAGTACGTTTATCTTTCTGTTTATCCTTTTCGGCGCCTACCTGGAACGGACCGGGCTGGGTCAGCTCTTTATCGATTTGTCCAACGCCGTGGCCGGCTGGACCGCCGGAGGGCCGGCTAAGGTGGCGGTCCTTTCCAGCGCCCTAATGGGTACGGTTTCTGGGTCTTCGGTGGCTAACGTGGTTGGCACGGGAAGCTTTACAATCCCTATGATGAAAAAATTGGGGTATAAGCCGGAGTTTGCCGGTGCGGTGGAAGCCACCGCGTCCACCGGTGGACAGTTGATGCCCCCCATCATGGGCGCCGCGGCGTTTTTAATGGCCGAGTTTACCAACATCCCGTACAAACGGATAATCGCCGCCGCGGCTATTCCCGCGCTTCTGTACTATTTTGGCGTTTGGTCGGGGGTCCACTTTGAGGCTAAAAAGTTGGGCCTCCGGGGGCTTTCCCGGGAAGAACTGCCCAAGTGGAGCCGGATTATAATCGATCGGGGCCATCTGATGATCCCCCTCGTGGCTATTATCTACCTGTTGGTTTCCGGTTTTACCCCCATGAAGGCGGCCCTGTGGGCTATTATCCTTTCTATTACCGCTTCATGGCTTAGAAAGGGAACCCGGATGGCCCCCGTTGAAATTGTTCGGGGCTTGGAAGCCGGCGCCCGAAGCGCCCTGGGAATTATCGCTGCTACCGCCTGCGCAGGGGTTATTATCGGGGTGGTTACGCTGACGGGGTTGGGTTTAAAACTGGGAGCCAGCTTGGTGGATTTAGCCGGCGGACACCTGCTTCCAACCCTCTTTTTCACCATGATAACCTCGCTGATTTTGGGAATGGGGGTTCCGACCACGGCGAACTACGTGATTACTTCCACCATAACCGCCCCGGCTATCATTATGATCCTGGGGAAAATGGCGGGACTGGATCCCAGCGTTACCGCCCCGGCGAATATTATTCTTCCGGCCCACATGTTTGCCTTTTATTTTGGTATTATCGCGGACGTAACACCCCCGGTAGCCCTGGCGGCGTTTGCGGGCGCGGGTATAGCTAAGGGAAATCCCATAAAGACGGGGGTGAACGCGTCAAAATTGGCGATCGCCGCGTTTTTAGTACCCTATATTTTTGTCATCAATCCCCAGATGCTCCTGTTTAACGTTACCACCGGTAGTTTTATCTGGATGCTCATTACAAGTCTTGCCGGAATTATCGCCATCGCGGCGAGCGTAAACGGCTGGTTCCGAACGACCATGGTGTGGTACGAGCGGCTTATCGCCTTCGCGGGGGGGCTTCTGTTGATTTACCCAGGCCTGTTGACCGACGGAATCGGCTTGGTGGGTATCGCTATAGTGTTTTTCACCCAGATGATACGGGCCCGGCGCCCCAAGTCGACCGTAAGCATCTTAAACTAGTCGTCGCTCCGTAGAGCTGGCATAGCTAGGTTAGGGGTTTTTTAGATACTCCTGGAGCTGTTTTTCCGCCGATTCCAGGAGGGAGATATTGGCGTCCACCTCTTCGGCCTGGGGCGAATCGGGGTATATATCCCTATAGGCGACCAGGGCTTCCCGGGATTCGGTGATCAGGGCCAGCTGGTCCTGGGGTTCCGGGGCGCTTTGGGAAAGGTTGGCGCACACGACTCCCAGGGCGTACAGGGCCTCCCGATGTTTAGGGTTGGCGGTTCGGGCCCGCTCGTAGTAGGTCTTGGCGGTTTGGATATCGCACCCCTCGTCGAAGCGGCGACCGGAAGCGCCGAATTCGTGGGCCAAGCCCAGATGGTACAGTACGTCCGCGTCCTCGCCCTTTAATTCCAAACAACGCTGAAGCAGGGGTACCGCCTTGTCCGGGGCCCCCTGGTCCAAATCCAGCAGAGCCAGGTTGTACGTGGCCCGGTAGTCCTCCGGATCGGTTTCCAAGATACGGGCGTAGGCTCCCCGGGCTACGTCCGTGCGCCCCGCCGCTTCGTACAGATCCGCCAAAAGGTTCCATGCTTGGACAAACGACGGGTCCCGTTCCACGGCTTTTTCCAAAAGGGTTATTCTCTGTTTATCATCCTTGGATACGAGGGAACTGTTGTACAATCCAAAGGCGTCCAGGTCCTGGGTTGGCCGTTTGGTTAGTTTGCGGAGCTCCAGGTCCGATAATTTTACCGTCAAGGTTTTGGCGATCGCCAGGGCCGCCTCGTCCTGTAGGGAAAACAGGTCCTTTGGGTAGGTACCCCTAAACTCCTGCGCCAGAACTGCCTTCCCGGAGTTCACGTTCACCAGGCGAACCGAACAGGAAAGGTTGGAACCCGCCAGGGTGGCGGAACCCATGAGCATGTAGTCTATCGATACGACCTTACCGATCCGGCTTACCGTATCTTGATCAAAAAATTCTCTTTGGGAAGCCTCCAACTTTAATTCGTCGGCGATTTGGGAGAATTGGCTCCGTTCGTACAATTTAATCCCCCGGAGACCCACCAGTTTGGTGGAAAGGGTTTCGGAGAAGGATTCGCCCAGGTAGGCGTAGGCTTGTTCTGCCTGGGTTTTAAAGGGCACCACCGTAAGGACCAGGTTCTCCTGGGCGGAAAGAGAGCCGATGGTACCCAGGAATACAAGAACCGCTGAAAAGAGTTTTCCCCCTGCGAAAAGCGAAAAGGATCCCTTATGATGTATCACGATGAAAACCCATCCTCCACTTGGGCGGCCAAATCCTCGAGGATCGCGTATATGTTCTTCGTTTCCCCGTGGACGCTGTTGGCGTAGAGAATTTCCCCGGTTTCAATGTCGATAAGCCGGCAGGACAGCCGGATTTGGTCAGCGATTATGGAAGCGGAGCCCAGCAGGGCGTAACGGGCCCCCGCCAAACGTCCAACCCGGGAAGCGGTGCTATCGTCCACAATACCCGAAAGGGCCAGCTCTTGTTCCGAAAGGGCCTTTTCCAAATCCCGCCGTTCCAGGGGCACCAGGCGTTTTCCCTTAATAAAGGCTTCCGAAAGCGATTCGGGAATGTCGCCGCTCAGACTGCCGTAGGAGGGCCCGCCACCCTTAACCTCAAAGTTAAAAATCGCTACCCGGCCGCTCACCTTAATTTTAGGCGCCTTCGTTTCTGGGGCCGCCGTAGCCGTCGCTGTTCCGGTCCCCGTCTTGCCAGCCGCTTCCGTACCCTTTTGGGGCGCAGAAGCGCAGGCCGTAAAAAACCACACCGCCATGAGGAACCCTAGAATTCCGAACCCTTTTGTCAACCAACGCATGTTCCACCTCATTTGGAAAAATCTATGGTAAAATTTTCACTGGAGGATTGCCGTACCCATTGATTATTAGCCACATTAGCCACATAGAAACGAAGGACCAGGGGGGAGTTTAAATAGGTTGCCATGGTGGAATAGACGAGTCGGGCGACAAACATGCTGTTGGTTCCCCGGTAGGTTAGGTCACTCTGATTTCCCATGTTATAAAATTTTTTATCCTTACCATTAATTCCGAACCAGGTTTGTATTTCGTTTTTAATCCTATCCCGGGCGACACTAAGATCTATATTGCCCCCAGTTCGCAGGTTCCCTACAATAGCCCCTTGAATTTTTTGATCAGTACCCTTGGGGACCGAATAAAAGGGGTTCTTCGATTGAAAATCCACCCGCCAGTACAGGTATCGGTCGTCCCGGCACATGTAGACCCGTTTGATCCCGTAGGCCTGGTCGCCCATGAAAGAACTGTTAGCCGATTCCGCGTAGGGCAGCAGGTCCCCCCAGGAATCAGTTTTACCGTCCAATTTGATGGTTTTACGAGCCAGAACGCCAATCATCTGGCTTAGGTTCACGGTCTGGGAGGCCCCGGGGAAAACAGTCACGTTCTTTTGGTACCATTCCTGACCACTGGGGGCGACGACCCGGACCGTGTAGGCCCCCGATTCTACCTCTACTGAACCGGTAAAGGCGGAAGAATCGGAACGCCGATCGTCGACGTACAGAACGCTCCCCGGAGGAGCGCCGCGGATTTGCAGTTTCGACTTACCAATCGGGAACTTTTCGTTGAACACGACCTTTTTATCCGGCAACACGGTCACGGTGTGGGTTCCTGAAAAATCGTATAAACGATTGTTGTACATAATGGGGTTGATAGAGATGGAATGTTCCCCCGGTTCAATGCCCTCGAAGGTGTGGGGTGCCTCTTCCCAGGGGCCTTCGTCCAGACGCACGATACCGATGGGCCCTATGGCAATTTCCACACTTCCGGGTTTTATCCCCAGTTTAGCCGTTATGGCGGTCTCTCGGCCGGTTATTACCTCGAAGGGGGACTCCCAGGGGAAGTAATCCGGCGATTCTAAGCGGGCCCGATGGGTTCCCTCTTTTAGTTTGTCGATGGTTTTAGGGGTGGTGCCGTAGTCCTTTCCGTCGATTATGACCCGAACCCCCGAAGGCTCGCTGAGAATTTGGAAGGACCCCACTAGAAGTTCATCGGCGCTGTAATTTGCCTTGAGGATATCCTTGCGGCCGTAGACCGCCGAAAGGGAAAACACCACGTCGGGCCGGGCTTTGGCGGCTTTTTCCGCGCTGACCAGGGCGGCGTACTGCTTTTGGATCAGTCCCTTTCGGCCGTACAGGGCCGCCAGGGCCAGGTTCACCTGGGGCGGCGCGTTGGGCGCTTCGGCGGCGGCGCTTAACCGGGCGATCGCGCCGTCCAAATCCCCCGCCGCATCCACAGCCTTGGCCCATTCGTCCACGGCGCCGTACCGTTCGTCCCCCTCGATAACCTTTCCCGCGATCAGATCGTTTTCAAAGTTACCGCGGAGGGCCATATCGGAGAATTTAGTTTCCTCAATTTTAGGCGGGGCGATCGATTGGGTAGACATCGAGTCGATCCGCTCCACCGGTTCAGCCTTGGACACCGGGGTGGTAGGAACCGGCGGCGGCGCCGATTGGACGGGTTGAGCGGTCTGGGGAGCGCTTTCGACAACAGTGGAAACGGGAGGAGGAACGGGGGACGATACTACCGTTACCGCTGGTTGCATCGATTCCGGTAAAGGAGCCGGAGGCTGTGCCGGAACCGGAGCTTGGGAAGGGGACGTTTTGCTTGCCGGAGCGCTTACCGCGACGGATTTTTTTGGCGAAGAAGCGCTGACCTTAGGTTTGGATACGGGAGCGGAGTTCTGAACCGGGGGACCCGGCTGTGCTTCCGGTTGGACCGCCGGTTCCGGCGCTGGAATTTCCGGAGCCGGTACGGTTTGATCCATGGCGGAGACCTTCGTCTGGACCTCTGGCCCGGAGACCGAAGGGGAACCCTTGGCTGTTTCTCCCTTTCCACAGGAAGCAAGAATACACACGGCAAGACCCATCGAAATAAGGACAGAATACTTCATGAAATACCCCCTACATGGAAACTACCTTAGGGGAAAAACGAAACGGATAAAACTGTGTAGGTAATTCCTATAAAATCATTATATATCGATATATGGGAGTGTCAAATCTTTTTTATAATTCAACGAAGGTTGGGCAAAACCAATGTTTATACAAATCTAATAGGGTCAGCAAACTTCTAGGGTCTGGATAACCCCTAACCTTGGGGTTATCCAGGAAGCCCCTCTGGCTTCGTTAAAGTACCGTGGGTTTTAGTCTACGAAGGCCCGTTTTAACCGCGGCAGATCCAGCTGGGGATACACGGGGAAACGGCTTAAGAGGGCGGCCACCCGCGAAAGGGCTTCGGCCTTGGCCCCGCTTTCCACCTGGTACTTGGCCTTGCTCGGTTTGCTGGGGTCCTTCGCGTCCGCGGTGGGTTTGGTGTGTTTAAGCACCAACGTGATCAGGGCTCCCAGTTCTTCCATTTCAGTCTTTCCCATCCCCAGGGTGGTTACCGCGGCGGTACCGATCCGGAGGCCCGAGGTATACCAGGGACCGTTAGGGTCAAAGGGAAGGCTGTTCCGATTCAAAGTTATACCACATTCGTGGAGGGCGCTTTCCGCTTGGCGGCCCGTGATGCCTAAATTGCGAACGTTCACCAAAAATAAGTGGTTATCCGTTCCCCCGGTCAGCACTTCCAAGCCCCCGGCTACGCAGGCGGCGGCCAGGGACTGGCTGTTTTCGACGATGTGCTGGGCGTAGGTTTTAAACTCCGGTTTTTGGGCTTCCCGGAAAGCCACCGCCTTAGCGGCGATCACGTGGGGAAGGGGGCCTCCCATGGTCAAAGGACAGCCCTTATCCAGGGCTTCGGCGAATTCCTTGGTCGAAAGCACGAGCCCCGCCCGGGGGCCCCGGAGGGTTTTATGGGTAGTGCTGGTAACCACGTGAGCGAAGGGTATGGGGTTATAGTCCCCCGTAAAAACATCCCCGGCCACAAGGCCAGCGAAGTGGGCCATATCGACCATAAGGACGGCTCCTACGGCGTCGGCGATGTTCCGCATACGGCGGAAGTCTATTTTTCTTGGGTAGGCGGAATATCCCGCCAGGAGGATGAGGGGCTTTACTTCCTTGGCCTGTCGTTCTATCTGGTCGTAGTCCAAAAGACCCGTATCTTTGGAAACCGAGTAGCTATGGACGTCGAACATCCGGGAGGATACGTTGTACCGATACCCGTGGGTTAGGTGTCCACCGGAATAATAATCCAAACCCAGCAGGCGTTGATTTCCCAGTTCGGCTTTAAGCTCCTTCCACTGGGGATCGCTGAGTTTGTAAAGGTTGGTTTCACCGTATTTTTCCAGGGCAGGACTTTCAACACGGGTCGAAAGGATGGCCCAGTAAGCCAAAAGGTTGGCGTCGGCGCCGCAATGGGGCTGAACGTTGGCGTACTCGGCTCCAAAAAGCTGGCAGGCTTCCTGGGCCGCGAGGGATTCCACGGCGTCCACGTTTTCGTTTCCCGCGTAAAAGCGGTGGTTCGGCATCCCTTCGGCGTATTTATCGGTTAAAAGGTTCCCCATGGCCAGTTGGACCGCCATGGAGCAGTAGTTTTCGCTGGCGATTAGCTTAACCCTTTTCCGTTGATTCTCCAATTCCTTGACGATGTCTGCCGAGATCTCCGGGGTAATTTGGGCTATTTCCTGTAAGTTGCAAAGGTACGCCAAAAGGGACGTATCGATTTTCTCGGGAGCGGTTTGGGAAAGATATTCCAAAACGGGATTTTTATGCATGGGTTACTCCTTGGGGTGCCCGGCCCAGGCGCGCGGTCGGACGGTGTGTATCCGCTTCCCGATGGTATACCATCTTAAAACGCCAGTCGCTTATGCGTACTGTACCCCTAGAGGGGACCCTGTTTCAAGGGAGAGGGGCTTTTATTTTATTGCGGGTAGTCAAAAAGAGATATACACTATTGCTCTATAATGATAATCGTTAGTATTTTTGATTAGGGGCGGAACATGAGAAAAAGTAAGGATATACAATCCGAATCTTCCTCTCTTATCGTGGTCGCTGTGGGGGCTTCCGCTGGAGGGCTGGAGGCTCTGCAGGAATTCTTTAAAAATATGCCCCTCAAGACCGGGTTGGCTTTTGTGGTTATCCAGCACCTTTCGCCGGACTACAAAAGCCTGATGGACGAGCTTCTTGCCCGGGAAACATCCATCCCCATACAGATAGCCGAGGATGGGATGGAGGTCTTGCCGGACCATATCTATCTGATCCCTCCGCGGAAAAATATTTCGATTTTCCATGATAAGCTCTTTCTAGAAAACCAGGAGCCCAAAAAGCGGCTGAACCTGCCGGTGGATATTTTCTTCCGTTCCTTGGCCTTGGATAAGGGTAAAAACGCCATAGGGGTTGTCCTTTCGGGGACCGGTAGCGATGGAACCCTGGGGACCCGGGCTATCAAAGAGGCCGGCGGCATGATCATGGTGCAGGACGAAGAGAGCGCCAAGTTTGACGGGATGCCCCGGAACAGTATTGCCACCGGGTTAGTAGATTATATCCTTCCTCCTGGCAAGATGCCCGAAGCCCTGGTGAACTTTATCAAGCATCCCTTGGTGCGGGAAAATAAAAGTTTGGAAAGCGACCTGCAGGATAATTTGGACACCCTGACCAAGATTATTTTGATTTTAAGGAACTACGGGGGTATCGACTTTTCTTTTTACAAGGATGCCACGATTCTTCGCCGCTTGGAACGGCGTTTGAGCATTAACCGCTACCAAACTTTGGAGGAATACCTCGATTTTCTAAAGGACTCGGACAAGGAAAAGGAAACCCTGCAGAGGGAACTGCTTATTGGGGTAACCCGGTTTTTTAGGGACGTGGAGGCATTTGAATCCCTCCGTTCTAAGGTTTTTTCCACATGGACTGGCAAGCACAGCATACGAATCTGGTCCGCCGGCTGTTCCACCGGCGAAGAGGTATACTCTCTGGCTATCTTATTAAACGAATATTTGGAACAGCAGGGGATAACGGCGGATGTAAAAATCTTTGCCACCGATGTGGATAGAAATTCCATAGAATACGCGGGCAAGGGCTTGTATCCGGACAGCGTGGTGGCCGATTTGGACTCCATCCTTTTAACCAAATACTTTATAAGAAAGGAAAACGGCTACCAGATCAACGATTCGATCCGTAAAATGATCGTCTTTGCCACCCACAATCTTCTAAAGGATTCGCCCTTTAGCCGAATAGACCTGTTGGTATGCAGAAACCTCTTTATCTATATACGGCCGGAGATCCAGACCAAGCTGTTGAGCATGTTTTATTACAGCCTTAACGCGGATGGGTACCTGTTTCTGGGAAATAGCGAGACCCTTGGAGAGATGTCCGAGGCCTTTGAGTACGTGGATACCAAGTGGAAGATCTATCGCCTTAAGGGAAGTTACAAGGGGCAAAGCGGGAAAATTTTCCCCCTCATCAAGAGCGGACTTATTGAACCGCGGAAAAGCTTCCCCTCCAAGGTTCTGATGGAAAATGGGATCCGCATAGAAAAGCTGTTGGATCAGACCTTGTCTCAATTTTTACCCCCCAGCGTAATCGTCGACGGGTCGGACAACATCATCCACACGATTAACGACGTTACCCCCTTTGTTAAAATCCAGCCCGGTCGATTCTCGCCGAATATTTTTGACAATCTGCCGCCGGATTTGGGTTTGTTCGTCAGTTCCCTTTTAAGGAAGCTTAAAAAAGACGGTGAAAGTTCCATCGTCGAAAGTCTTATAGACCTAAAGGGGTTTGAAAATCAAAAAATAACCCTGCTGGGGAAAAAAATTTTGACGGACCGGTCAGAATATTACGTGGTGAGTTTTTCGGAAACTCCGGTGCCACCGGTGGTGGCGAATATTCCCACGGTAGAAAGCCCAACGGAAAAGGGGATGGCTGAACGGGTTGGGGAATTAGAAAAGGAGCTTCAGTTTACCAAAGAAAGCCTGCAGGCCACGGTGGAGGAGCTGGAAACCTCCAACGAGGAACTTCAATCCAGTAACGAGGAGCTCATAGCCAGCAACGAGGAACTGCAGAGTACTAACGAGGAGCTCCAGTCGGTGAACGAGGAGCTGTACACCGTTAATACGGAGTATCAGGTAAAAATAGAGGAGCTTACCCGGCTTAACAACGATATCAACAACCTTTTAAAAAACACGGAGGTGGGGGCAATCTATCTGGATCGCAACCTCTGCATCCGAAAAATCACCCCCATCGTTTCCAAACTCACTCCCCTGCTATCCTCCGATTTAGGGCGGCCTATCTACCACCTTTCCCTAGGGCCGGGGTTGGAGGACCTGTTCCAGGATATTCAGCGGGTGGTAGATACCCTGCAAGCCCGGGACCGGGAAGTGGATCTGGGTGACAAGGGGACCTACCTTATCCGTATCCGGCCGTACCGGACCGACTACAACGCCGTCGATGGGGTTCTGATAATCTTTATCGACATTACGGATCTGAAAAGCCAGCACCAACGGGCGGAAACCCTGGCTCAACGTTTGGATAACGCTCTGGCGATCGGCAACATGGCCTGGTGGGAATGGGATGTGGAAACCGGAAAGGTAGATTTTGATCCCCGAAAGGCCACCATGCTAGGGTATGGGGTGGATGAATTTCCCAAGGACGTGTACGCCATCTGTTCCTATATACACCCGGAGGATTACGACGCCACCATGGACGCCATGCGGGCCTACCTGGATGGTCGGAGCCCCGAATGGAGCATGGTCTACCGGATCCGCCGAAAAGATGGCACCTACGCTTGGTATTACGACCGGGGTTTAATGATTGAACGGAGCCCCGAAGGAAAACCAAAACGGCTTATGGGTACGGTTATCGACATTACCCGTATTCGGGAACTGGAAGAAACGCTAGTAAAACGGAAAGAATTACTGGAAACCATCTTGGATCATACCCCCGTAGCGGCCACCATGGTCGATTCGGAAGGATGGATTATATACGCCAATAAAAAGGCCGAAGCCCTCTTCGGCATAAGCCGGGAAGAGATCCAAACGCGATCCTACGACGATTCCCGTTGGCGAATTACGGATTCCCAGGGGCGGCCCCTGGATCCGTCGGAGCTCCCCTTTGCGGTGGTAAAAAAGACCGGTAATCCGGTGGTAGATTTTTATCACCATATCGAGATCCCCGGTAAGGATAGGGTTCTTCTAAGGATTAACGGAACCCCCATTGTCTCGGCCCAGGGGCAGTTTGAGGGCGCGATTTTTGTGCTGTATACGGAAGGTGGGAGGTGAGAAACATGCGTGAGGAAGCGATAAGCCAGCTCCGTGATAGGATTACCCAGGTCCTTAACCGTAAGAACGGGGGCGAAAAGGATTTTTCCCACCTTTCCCCGGAAGAGCTGGTCCAGGAAATAAATATCTATTATCAAGAGCTGGAGTTCCAAAACGAAGAGCTCAAGCGGGTTTCTCAAAATTTGGAACAGGTAAACAAACGGTACGAAGACCTCTTTATGAATGCCCCGGTGGGCTACGTTCTGTACGACGAGAATTATAAAATCCTTTCCATGAATAACCTGTTTAAGGATCTTATTTTTTTGCCTTCGGACAATAAAAGCCCCCTTCGGAACAGCGAAGCGACCCTGGATCGCTTTATAGCCAGCGGAAGCCAGGATACGTTTTATTACCATATCCGTTCGCTCCTGACGGAAAAGGGACCCCAGAAGTGCCGTATTCATATTAAACGGCAGGATGAAGAGAAGACCTATATCATGGAAAGCACCATGGCAGAAGAGGGTGGTAAGAAAATTTTCCGCAGTGCCCTCATCGATATCAACCAGGAAGTTATTTTAGAAAAACAGCTTCAGCAGGCACGCCTTTTACTGGAAGAGAAAAATCAGGAACTGCAAAGCTACCACGACCGGTTGGAAGGTATCATGCTGGCGGGTAACCTGGCCTGGTGGCAGATGGACACGGTTACCGGTAAGGTTAGTTTTAACGAAAATAAAACCAAAATGCTGGGCTACGATTCTTCGAACTTTACCCATTATTCCCACTTCACCGATCTGGTTCATCCGGAGGACCACGAGACCATTATGCAGGCCATGCGGGATTATTTGGAAGGCAAACGGGATGTGTACGGGGGTGTATACCGCATACGGGCTCGGGATGGAAATTATAAATGGTTTCAAGATATCGGGGTAGCCAACGCGTGGAGCGCCGACGGCAAACCCCTGGCTTTAAGCGGTGTGGTCTTTGACGTTACGGCCCTTAAAAACGCTATAGAAGAAGCCCAGCGGGCGAGCAAAGTAAAATCCGAATTCCTTGCCAACATGAGCCACGAAATCCGCACACCCTTGAATGCGGTGATTGGCTTTACCGATCTTTTACGGGATGCTTCCCTTACGGCGGAACAGCGGGAATATTTGGATAACGCTAATAACGCGGCCCATTAACTTTTGGAAATTATCAACGATATTTTGGATTTTTCTAAAATCGAAGCGGGTCGGCTGGAACTGGAAGAGGTCAGTTGGGATCTGAGGGCCCTGCTGGATCAAACGGTAAAGATGTTCAAATTCCAGGCGGATAAAAAGGGCCTTTCCCTTAATATAACTATCCCCAAACCCTTGCCCCCTCGGGTAATGATAGATCCGGTGCGTTGTAAACAAATTTTGGTGAACCTTTTGAGCAACGCCATAAAGTTTACCGAACGGGGTTCCGTAAGCCTCGAGGTGGATTTTGAAGCCCTTCCGATTGCTGATACCGAAGTCCCCATGGGAGTCCTTACCTTTAAAGTGCGGGATACGGGCATAGGCATAGCGGAGGATCAAAAGGATAAACTCTTTAAAGCCTTTAGCCAGGGGGATACGTCCATAACAAGGCGTTTTGGGGGTACCGGATTGGGCCTTGTGATTTCCAGTAGTCTGGTCGCTAAAATGGGGGGAGTGTTGGGGTTTACGAGCGTGCCCGGTCAGGGGAGCACGTTCTATTTCTCCATAACCAAAGCGTACTTCCCCAATGGTACGGGGGATAAAATAAATGTAGAACCAGGGCCCGAAAGAGTAGTCGAAGACGGACTTCTGGGGCATAGCTCCGATGATCCTTTCCGGGTTCTGATCGTGGAGGACGTGAACCTAAACCGAAAGTTGGCGGAGGTTATAGTCCGCCGGATCCTTCCACGGGTAGAGGTTTTTGGGGCCCCCAACGGCAAAGAGGGGGTGGACCTGTTTAGCACGGTAAAGCCCGACGTGGTTTTAATGGATATCCAGATGCCCGTCATGGACGGTTATACCGCCACAACGGCCATTCGAGCCCTGGAGGGGGAACAGGATCCTCCTTCCCACGTACCGATCATTGGATTAAGCGCCGGGGCTATGGAAGAGGAGATTAAAGAGGCCTACGACGTGGGGATGGATACGTATATCACCAAACCCCTGGAGTCGGATCAGTTAAAAAAGGCCCTTTTTAAACTTTTGGATATAAAACAGGATGTAAAACCGAAACCCCCAGCACCGAAGGAGAACCTGCCTTCCCTGGTCCATGTTGATATGGAAACCCTGTTACAGCGTTTGGGCGGGGATAGGGAACTGTTTCCCCAGATGGTCGCCATGAGCGTTGTCCAATTTACGGAGTATAAAAGCGACCTTGCCCAGGCCCTTAAGGAAGGGGACTTTAAAAAGGCCCGCCAGGTGGCCCATAAGTTTAAAGGGGCGGCCATGACCATGTCGTGCATCCGCATGTCCGAAATCTTAGCCCTTATGGAAAAAAACGAGGCCGACGACCCGGATCGATTCGAAGCCCTTATGGAAGCCTTAGACCAAGAATTCGTTATTGTTTCCCACGTCATGCGTTCCCAGACCTAACCATGGGAAATGTTGGTGCCCCTTTTCGGATATCCAGACCCTTTACCGGGTCCAGGGATGTTTACCGAAGACCCTGGTCCTTTTCCGGATTCTTAGGCCCTTTGCCGGAGTTTTTTAAGGCAGGCTATCACCAGGGCGTGGTCTTCCTCCTGGGGAAGCCCCGATACCACCGCGCAGGCGACGATACCCACGTGGGCAACCCGGATGGGGACCGCCCCGCCGTGGGCGGAGAACTCCAGAGAACTGATGTAGTGCTTGTCTTCCAGGGTGGCGTTGGACAGGGCAAGGTTTAGGCCCACGGAAAAGGAACTTTTTCCCATTCGGAACGCCAGGTTGGCTTTCCGGCGTATCCACTCCTCGTTGTCCGGCGCGGCTCCCGGCAGGGCACAGTGGAATAGTACCTGGGAAGGTCGGCGTATATCGATGGCCACCGGAGCCTTCCGCTGGCGGGCCTCTTCCACTAACAGGTTGCCCAAACGCCAAGCATCGTCTTCGTCAAATCGATCAAGGATCAATTCCGCTTCTTCCGTAAGGATACGGTCTAACAATTCTTTTGATGGAGTCATGGCCCATAGTACCCCTGGAGCTGGATTTTAGCAACCGCCCCAGGGAAAGGGACAATCGGGATGGGGTGACAAATATCATATTTACCAGGGCCTCTCTTGTTATTTGGCCGCTCTGGGCCCATAATAAAAAACTATGAAACGAAGCGAAATAAACGGGATAGTACGGGAAGTCGAATCCTGGGTAAAGACCATGGGCTTCCACCTTCCCCCCTGGGCCCACTGGACGGTGGACCAATGGAAATCCGTAGGCGATTCGGCCTCCGAAATATTTGATAACATGTTGGGTTGGGACGTGACGGACTTTGGCCGGGGCTCCTACGGTACCTTCGGTTTGACCCTCTTTACCATCCGGAACGGGAACTTAAAACGGGACAAAAAGCCCTACGCGGAAAAGATCCTTATTATTTCCGAAGGGCAGGGAAACCCCATGCACTTCCATTGGTACAAAATGGAAGATATTATCAACCGCGGCGGTGGAACGCTGATTATCGAGGTGTTTGGTTCCACCAAGGAGGAAGAATTTTCCCCCGACCCCGTGACCGTCAGTATCGACGGCATTCGCCGAACCGTTCCTGCGGGAGCAAAAATTGCCCTCCATCCGGGCGAGAGCATTACCATCCCCCAGGGGCTGTACCACCGGTTTTTCGCGGAGGGCGGCCAGGTCTTGGCGGGGGAAGTCAGCATGGTCAACGACGACGTGACGGACAATCGGTTCCGTGAAACATTGGGCCGGTATGCGGATATCGAGGAGGATGAAAAGCCCTATCGGCTCCTCTGCGGAGAATACCGGAAATTTATCCGTTAAAAGAGGTTTTGAAAAACGCTCTGGTTTTTGAAAAACCTTTAAACGGTTTGGGTATGGGCTTCCATGACTGAACGGCTCCGTTCCTATCACCTGGCCCGGTTCGCCCTGCTTTTGGTAAACCTGGTAGGAATAGCATACATAGCCTGGATTATCTTAAGCACCACGGATTTGATTTGCCTAAACGATAACGCCCGGGATATGCTGGAGCGCCTTCGGGCGGTTCCGGTGCAACCTCACCGGGCCTTAAGCCTTTCCGTGTCCCTATACCTGCTTCTTCTGCTATCGGTATTCATCCGGGAAAGTTTGGGCCCCAAACTTACGCTGGTAGCCGCCCTGATTTTTAGCGTATTCGATCTGGTAATCTGCGTTATTATTTTGGGGGTTCTGGATTTTGGCATTAAGTACCTCCTGTTGGTTCCCATCGCCAACGCCATCGCCTACATCCCCGATAAAATATGGAAAACCGCCTTTGCCGCTCTGGTGGTTCTCTTTTATATTCCCCTGGATTATCAGCTTGTCTCCGTAGGCTTTCCAGTCTTTTCTATCGACGATTACGTGATGTACCATCCGGCGCTAGAGAGGGCCTACCTCTTAGGATTCAGGAACATCCTTATCTCCGTAGGAGAGGTGTTGTTTATCACCTTTCTAGTTTTGGAGGTTCAGAACCTTTTAGACGAGTCTATTCGGATAAAAAAGCTCAACCGCGAATTGACCGAAAGCCGGGATAAGTTGGCGGTGGCGAACGTGCAACTGCAGATTTACTCGGAACAGGCGGAGGAAACCGCTAAAATCAGGGAACGGAATCGGCTGGCCCGGGAAATTCACGATACTATCGGCCATTGTTTAACCGGGATTTCCCTTGGTTTGGCCGCCGCCCGGGAACTGATCCGTTCCGCCCCCGACATGCTGGGTACCCAGCTTGAACGGTTGGACGAGCTGTCCCGCCGGGGCTTGGAGGACGTGCGACGGTCCCTCAAGGAACTGCGGCCCGATATGTTGGAACGGAACATTCTTTCGGATGCCCTGACCAAATTGGCCGATGAAATCAACAATTGTTCAAACCGCACGGTAGAGCTAAGGATATCGGCGCCCATGGATAACCTTAACCCTTCCCTGCAGGAAACCGTCTATCGGATTGTCCAAGAAAGTATTACCAATTCGGTTCGCCACGGAAACGCCCAACGGATAATCATTTCCATCGATTCGGAAAACGGGGCCCTTTTCTTACGGATTAAGGACGATGGGATAGGCTGTTCTAAGGTCAGCGAAGGTTTCGGGCTCCATTATATGCGGGAGCGAATATTAGAAAAGGATGGTTTTGTGGAAATTGAGACCCAGCCGGGCAAGGGCTTTGAAATATCCGCGTATATTCCCAACGCGGGGGACCGGTCCCATGATTAAAATAGCCATAGTGGACGATCAGGAAATGGTCCGAGAAAGCCTGCGGATTCTTTTACAGGCCCAGGCTGATTTTGAGGTGGTTGGAATTGGCAAGGATGGTTACGAAGCTTTAAAGTTGGTGTCCACCCTCCAACCGGATGTTCTTTTGCTGGACATTCGGATGCCCGTGATGGATGGGGTGGAGGCCACTGAAACCTTAAAACTTAAATCGCCCAAGACGGCGATTATCATCCTTACCACCTTTGACGACGACGAATACGTTCTTAGGGCTATTAAAAACGGCGCTTCTGGGTACCTGCTAAAAAGCGCCGGTTTGGACGAATTGGCCCAGGCCATACGGACGGTTCACGGAGGTGGAAGCCTTATGAGCCCCGACGTGGCCACCAAGGCCTTTCGGCTTTTTTCAGCCCTGGCCAAAAACGGGGAACATAAAGGGATGCTACCTGTTCACCCTGGACTATCACCGCAAAAATCGGGACCCGCCCCGGAAGATCCGGGACCCCTTCGGCAATCGGTTCTGCCTACTAACTTAACAAAGACGGAATTGCAAATTATGTCTTTAATCGGGCAAGGATGGGCGAATAAGGAAGTGGCCTCTAAACTAGGTTTGAGCGAAGGGACGGTTAGAAATTATATTTCCTCGATTCTTTTAAAGACCGAACTCCGGGATAGAACCCAAATAGCCATTTATGCGGTACGACATGGGTTGGCGGAATCCTATGAATCCTAGACTAAAAAAGGTCGTTCTGTTTTCTACCGTTTTGGGGGCCTGCCTTTTTATCACTACGATGGTGGCCGTCCCTTTTGTCCGTTGGGGAAGGCCCCTTATTCGGGTGGGGCTTTTTACGGGAAGCGCTTGGAGGGTGCCGAACCCTACGGCTAACCGATTGTACGATGGACTGATCGCCGATTTTCGCGTTCAAGAGCCCCAGTATCAGGTGTACTATCGAAGCGGGGTCCGGGTCCAAGATTATTCCGAACGGCTCGCCCAGGATATTTTAAAGGGAGAAGAACCGGATGTATTTTTTATCCTACCGGAAGATTTTACCACCCTCGCGTCAACCGGGGTCCTTTTGGACTTGGGGCCCCTTTTAAAACAGAGCGCGGTGGAGTCGGGACTGTTTTATTCTAATGCCCTCGCGGCGGGACGGTTCGGAGAAACCCAATACGCCCTACCCTTTGAGGTAGTTCCGTCCCTCATGTTTGTAAATCTTTCATTACTGAATAAATTAGGAATGTCCATGCCCGCCCAATCGTGGCGTTGGGAGGATTTTTTGACGTACGCCCAAAAGGCGACCCGGGATAGGGGCGGCAAAGGGGTGCTGGATACCTTTGGGGTCAACGGGTACTCGTGGTTAGACGCGGCGTATTCCAATGGGGAATTACTTTTTGACCCAACGGGAACCGTGGCGGACTTTGATCAGGACGGGGTGGTGGATGCGGTGGATTTTTACCTCCGTTTGGCCGCGTTGACCAAAGATACGGTGGTCCCGGATTTTGAAACCGGCCGGGTACTGTTCGCTCCCTTTTCCTATTCCTCCTACCGGGCGTATAAATACTATCCCTACAGTGTTCAGCGCTTTGGGGATTTTAAGTGGCGTGCCTTGACCATGCCCCGGGGCCCCAAGGGGAAAAATGCGGGGGAATTGAAGGTCCTTTTGGCGGGTATATCCCGCAGGACGACCAACCGTTCGGCGGCCTGGAATTTTTTAAAGCATATCACCACCGATGCGGAAGCGGCGTATAGAATTTTGGAGTATTCCCAGGGTCTGCCGGCTCAACGGGGCATCTTGACCACGGACCGGGCTCGGGGGATTTTAGCCCATCATATTTCGGGGTCCGAAGAACCCCTGGACGCGGATCTGTTGGATCGGATCGTAACCGATTCGGTGGTACTCCCTCGGTTTAAAAAACACGCGGCCGCGCTGGACCAGGCCAGCCGAGCCATTACCGCCGAGGGTCCCCAATCGGCTTCGAGCCTACGGAATTTTTTAAATAAGCTAAAACGTTCTATCGAGGTGTTTTTAAAGGGGTAGGCATGCACCAGACTGTAAGAAGGATCCAACCAGTACTGCCAGCGTGGCTTTTAGCCCAGGTGGTCCTATCCCTAATAATGGGTAGCGTTTTAACATCCTGCGGGGAATCGACGGAGAAGAGCGTATCTAAAGCGGTGGATATGGAACGTAAAACCGAAAATAAGATTCAAAGGAAAGGGCGGCACGTTTTTGGAGCCACCTATATGACCATGGTCAACCCGTTCTTTACGGTGGTGGACGACGGTATTCGGGAAATTGTGGAAGCACAGGGGGACAAACTGATTTCCTACGACCCGGGGAATGACCAGCTGAAACAGATCGATCAAATCCGAGAGTTTATTGATATGAAGGTGGACGCTATATTTTTAAACCCCGTGGACTGGCACTTTGTAAAGCCCGCCCTAGAGGCCGCAAAAAAAGCGAAAATACCGGTGATTAACGTGGACGCCCCGGTTTACGATTTGGATTTAATCGATTGTCTGGTGGCTACCGATAACGTTAAAGCGGGGGTAATTTTAGCGGAAGACTTAAAGCGGAACCGGGATCACGCCCGGATTGCCATCATAGACCATATCAGCGCCAAATCGGCCATCGATAGGACCGAGGGGTTTGTCCAAACCCTGGGTAATTCGGGAAACTACAACGTGGTGGCCCGCTATTCCTCCGACGGTAATATTGAACAGGCTCTTGTCGGTATGGAGACCATTTTAAAAACCGTCGGCCGGGTGGACGTGGTTTTCGCCACCAACGATCCGTCCGCCATGGGGGCCATCGCCGCGTTAGAAGCGGCTTCCCACGTGGGAACCGTGATGGTGTACGGGATCGACGGGGCTCCCTACGCGAAAAAGATGATCGCCGAGGGAAAAATGCACGCCACCGCCGCCCAATCGCCGGTTATGATAGGCCGTAGGGCCGCAGAGATAGCTTACCGCATCCTCCGGGGCGAGACGGTCGAAAAGGTCGTTTTGATTCCGCCGTTTCTTATAAACGCTTCCAACGTTCAACAGTACGGAATCAACGGTTGGCAATAAGGGAATAGTGTCACGAAGATTAGGGAAAGCTTTCACTTATAGAGAGCTACCCTCTATACGGGTTGTACCCTCTTTTTTGCTTTAATCTTTTTCCCTAATCTTCGTGACACTACATGACGTTTGTCATACGTACCTTCTTTTTTTTTGACTCCCCGGGAAACTCAAGGTAGGATACGATACACCGGTTCCGTATGGAAGCCAAAAGGGCCAAGCCGGAAGTTTTTCAGGAGGAGCATGTATGAAACGAATCGCTATTATTCTCATGTGCGCCCTAGTAGCCGCGGGCGGCCTTTTCGCCAACGGCCAACAGCAGGGTGGCAAGTCCAAGGTCCTTACCGTTGCCGCCACCTTCGGCGACTTGGGCAATCCGTTCTTCTACACCATGGGCAAGGGCGTCGAGGACGCGGCCAAAAAAATCGATCCTAACGCCAAGGTTACCGTCGTATCCTCGGGCTACGATCTTAACACCCAGGTTGGCCAGATCGACACCTTTATCGCAGCGGGTGTGGATATTCTTATCCTGAACGCCGCTGATACCGCCGGTATCGCTCCCGCCGTTAAGAAAGCCAAAGCCGCTGGGCTCATCGTCGTAGCCGCGGACGTTAACGCCGATGGAGGTGTGGATGCCATGGTTACCTCCAACAACTATCAAGCGGGCCAGCAGGATGGGGAATATATCGCCAAACGGCTTAACGGGAAGGGCAACGTGGTAATCGTAAACGGCCCGCCCGTTTCCGCTGTTATCGACCGGGTCCAGGGCGCGAAGGATGTATTCGCCAAATATCCCGACATTAAGATCCTGTCGGATAACCAGAACGCCGGTGGAAACCGCGAAGGTGGACTCCGTGTAATGACCGACCTTTTGACCGCCTTCCCCAAAATTGATGCGGTGTTCGCGATTAACGATCCTACCGGAATCGGTTGTGAATTGGCCATAAAGCAAGCGAAACGGGAAAAAGAAATGTTTGTGGTTGGCGTCGATGGCGCCCCCGATGCTCAGGTTGCCTTAGCCGATCCTAACAGCGTCTTTGCCGCTAGCGCTTCCCAGGACCCCTACACCATGGCTGTCAAGGCTGTCAACGTCGCGTGGGATATAAAGAACGGAAAGAAACCCGCCGAGCCGAAGATCCTTATCCCCACCACCCTGATTACCCGGGATAACCTGGCCAGCTACAAAGGTTGGACCAAGCCCTGAGTTGCGTTTATACCGTTCTCGAATTAGAATTGAAAATAGCCCTTAGTTAGGGGCCCGGATATCCCGCTCGCCGAGGGCGGGATATCCTTATCAGTGGACCAATCAAGGAAAAGAAATGCCGAACGAAGCGAATGCTGTAATTCTATCGGTGCGTAATATTTCCAAACGTTTCCCCGGCGTCCAGGCCTTAAGTTCTGTTTCTCTGGACATTCGTTCCGGGGAAGTCCATGTCCTTATGGGCGAGAACGGCGCCGGGAAGAGCACCCTGATGAAGCTTCTGGCGGGTATCTATGAACCCGATGAAGGCGAAATCATCCTGGAAGGGGTGCCGGTAAAAATGGAAAACCCCCTAAAGGCTCAGCTTTTGGGAATAAACTTAATTAATCAAGAATTGAACATCGCCGGTAATTTGACCGTGGCGGAAAACGTCTTTATGGGGAATGAACCCAGCCGTTTTGGTTTAGTAGATCGGGTTCAGATGGCTAAACGGGCCAAGGATGCGTTGGAAAAATTGGGTTCCCAGTTTCCCGTCGACGTACCCGCCGGCTCTCTCAGCATCGCTGAACAACAGCAGATAGAAATCGCCCGGTCCATCGTTCACAACGGGAAAATACTTATCATGGATGAACCGACCGCAGCCCTAAGCGATCGGGAGACCGAACGGCTTTTTGAATTGATTCTTTCTCTTCGCGCCAAGGGTATGGCGATTATTTATATTAGTCACCGATTAGCGGAAGTTGGAATTATCGCCGATCAGGTATCGGTCCTTCGGGACGGCGCCTATATAGGCACGTTACGGAAGCCAAACTTGGATAACGGAGAAATAGTCCGGATGATGGTTGGCCGGGAACTGACGGATTTTTATAAACACGAAGTATCGACCACCCTAACGCCGAATCGTCTGGTGGTTAACCAAATTACCGACGGCAAACGGGTAAAGCCCACGAGCTTTTCCGTGGCCGGGGGCGAAATTCTTGCCCTTTCGGGGTTGGTCGGGTCAGGTCGAACGGAAATGGCCCGGCTTATTTTTGGGGCCGATAAAAAGACCGGCGGAGAGGTGTTGATAGACGGTACAAAGGTTCATATCGAAAGCCCTATCGACGCGATTCGCCATGGGATTGGGTATGTGCCGGAGGATCGAAAGTCCCTAGGTCTCTTTTTGGAAATGTCGGGCCACGAAAATATCACCATGAACGTGATGGACAAAACCTCCTCGGGGGGGATCCTGTCGAGGAAGAAAAATGAAGATATTACCAAGGGGGCTATTGAACGGCTTCAGATTCGTATCGCGAGCCCAAGAACCAAGGCCCTAAGTCTTTCCGGGGGAAACCAGCAGAAACTATTGTTGGCCCGGTGGCTAGAAATAAAACCCAAGGCTATCATTTTGGACGAACCGACCCGGGGCGTCGATGTGGGCGCGAAAAGCGAAATATACAAGTTGATAGGCGAGATTGCCCGCCAGGGGGTGGCGGTGGTTTTTATTTCCAGCGAACTACCAGAGGTGGTGGGGATTGCCCAACGGGTTTTAGTGATGCGGAACGGTGGCATCGTCGCCGAAATTACCGATAAAAAGGACATTACCCAAGAAAAGATCATGGCGTACGCCACCGGCGTCGAACCCCCGCAACCGGCGTATACCCGGTAATCGTACAATTGAGGAGTTAAAACATGGAAGCGACCGTACAAAAGTCCAGGGGATCTAATCGGGCCCGAAAGTTATTGAGGGATCTGGGGATCCTGCCCATTTTAATCGTTATCGCCGTTCTCTTTTCCTTTACCACAACCACCTTTTTATCTACCAACAATCTGGTAAATATCCTTCGCCAGGCTTCCATCAACATCGTTCTGGCGGTGGGGATGACCCTAGTTATTCTAACGGGGGGTATAGACCTTTCGGTGGGTTCCGCCCTGGCGGTTACCGCCGTGGTAGGTCTGCTTACTTCTCTAAACCCGTCGCTCCAATGGGGAACCGTACTGTTTCCGCTGTTAGCGGGGCTTATCATCGGCCTTATTAATGGTCTTTTGGTGGCCTACGTAAAGCTTCCGCCGTTTATCGCTACCCTGGGGACCATGACGACCTTCCGGGGGGTATCGTATCTTTTGCCCGACGGCACCACGGTTATCAACAACAATTTAAACTTTGCCTGGGTCGGGAATAATTATCTTGGTCCCATCCCCTGGCTCGTGGTTATAGCTTTTATTGTGGTACTCCTGGCTTGGTTTCTCCTTAGAAAAACCGTACTAGGGGTCCGGATCTACGCGGTGGGTGGAAACGTCCAGGCGGCGCGGCTTACGGGTATCAAGGTTGGCTTTGTTCTGGTGTTCGTTTACACGATTACTGGCCTTTTGTGCGGCTTGGGCGGGGTTATGACCGCGAGCCGCCTATACAGCGCGTCGGGTTTGTTGGGCAACGGCTACGAATTGGACGCCATCGCCGCGGTCATTTTGGGCGGGACGAGCGTGGTCGGCGGGATCGGAAGCGTCGGCGGGACCCTTATTGGGGCCCTGATTATGGCGGTTTTGAATAACGGACTGACGCTGATGAACGTTTCGTTCTTTTGGCAGATGGTCATTCGGGGTATCGTTATCATCCTCGCGGTTACCATCGATAAGTTCCGAACCCGTTCGACCGTGTAAACGAAGCGGCCCGTTTATACGAGCGGTCCCGGGTAAACGAAATTGCCCGCTAAAAGGGAGCGGGATCGAGAAACAAAGCGGATTGACTGTTACCTGATGGCGTAGAAAACGTGCCTGATACCCCGGGAGTAGCTATTCCCGGGGTTATTTTTTCCATGGGAATTGGAGGATGATTTTCGTGCCCCCATCCCGTTGGATAGCCAGTTCTCCCCGCAGTTGTTTTGCCAGGTTTCCCACCAGCATAAGACCGAAGCCGTTGGAATTTTCAAAGTCTATGGATTCGCTCAGACCGGGACCGTCATCCTGAACGATTAAGCGTAGACTATCATCCTGCTCCTGCAGTGTAACGGTCAATTTCCCTTCGGTTCGGTTGGTAAAAGCGTACTTCATGCTGTTGGTAATCAATTCGTTGATGATTATCCCCAGGGTAGAAACGATTTTGGTATCCACAGCGACAGGGTCGATGTGGGTCTCTACCATTACGATAGAACTGTTGGGGAATATATCCAAAACCTCGTCGATGAGGGCGGGAATATAATCAACTAAAGAAACCTCGTTAAAGTTGGAGGAACGGTAGAGTTTTTCGTACAACACGTACATGCTCTGCATGCGGTTTCCCGCGTCCCGCAGGGCCATGGCCACGGGGGGATCCTCGACGGTTTGGGATTGTAAAAACAACAGGCTCTTCATGGTGTTCATGTTGTTTTTAACCCGGTGGTGCACTTCCTTAAGGATCAGATCCTTCTCTTCCAAAAGGCTTTGAATGGCCCGCTCCGCCTTATACCGTTCGGTAACGTCGGAAAAAACTAAAACCACCCCCCGAATTATACCCTGGCTATCCCGGATGGGGGACGCGCTGTCGGCGATATGGTACTCTCCGCCCTGACGGCTCCGCAGAACCGTGTGGTTCGCCAGTCCCACGATCTGCCCCAATTCCAGCACCTTTTTAACGGGGTTCGGAACGCTCTCCCGGGAAAAGGCGTTGATGATATCGAAAACCTCTTCCAGAGGGCGCCCTTGGGCCTCGGAAAAGTCCCACCCGGTTAACTGCTGGGCCGTGGGGTTCATTCTGGTGATCCGACCCTCTACATCCGTGGCGATTACCCCGTCCCCGATCGACTGCAGGGTGATGGAAAGGGATTCCTCGCTGGATTTTAGGGCGTTTTCTATCCGTTTCTGTTCCGTGATATCGTGGATAATGCCGGTAACGATGTTCTTCTTTCGGTCGTATTTGGCGATGGAATGGATAATCCGAATATCCTGATCGTTGAGCCGTCTAATTTCAAAGTGTAAATCGTAGGGGGTCCCTTGCTGTATAAGGTCCCGAAGGGCCCGATCCAGCAGGGGCCTATACTGGGGCAGGGGTACCGATTGAACCAAGGGGATAGACCACGCCCGGCCTTCGAGTCCGTAGATACGTTTAGCCCCCTCGGAAGCGATTACCGTATTGGTCGTAAGGTTAAATTCCCAACTGCCAAACCCCGCGATATCTTCGGCCCGTAAAAGCCGTTCCTTCCAATCCTGGGTTTCCTTATGGGAAGCAAAAAGTTCCAGGGCCATTTCGATGGCCGAACGGAGGACAAAATTGCCGGAATTTTTTAGAACGTACCCGTAACGGGTAACCTGTTTGACCTTTTTCATGTATTCCGGTTCGGTGTGGGAAGACAAAAAAACGATGGGGAGCTGGCGTTCCTGGGTAATCCGTTGAGCCGCCTCGGGGCCATCCATTCCGCCGCCCAAATCAATATCCATAAGGATAAGGTCTATCGATGGATCCGAAAGCGCGGTGGTCACGGCTTCTTCGCCCGTGTGGGCCACAAGAACCGTATACCCAAAATTTTCCAGGACCCTGGTTTGAATCATGGCGGATAGCTTTTCGTCTTCCACCAAGAGTATGGTTTCCCCCGCAGGTCTTTCGGTTGAAGAATTCTCCATACCCTAATTCTCGACAATTTCCCTGATAAAAGAAACTAAAACCGACAGGGCCGTATCGTTGTGCCCCCCTTCGGGGATAATGATGTCCGCATAGGCTTTGGTGGGTTCGATAAAGCCGTAATGACCGGGCCGGACCACGTTGAGGTATTGGTCGATAACCGAATCGATGGTCCGTCCCCGTTCCTTGATATCCCGGCTCAGTCTGCGGATAAAACGGATATCGTCGGGGGTATCGACGTAAATTTTTAGATCGATAAGATCCCGGACTTCCTTATTGGTGTAGATCATAATGCCTTCGAAGATGATGAGCTTTTTGGGTTCCACGTGCACCGTCTGGGTTTCCCGTCGGTTTCGAACAAAGTCGTATTGGGGCATCTCTATCGCCTGGCCCCGTTTTAACGCGAACAGATGCTCAATTAAAAGCTCGTTATCGAAGGCTTCGGGATGGTCAAAGTTAAAAGCGGTAATGTTAGTGTTGGAGACAAATTCGGCGGACTTATAATAATTATCCTGGGGAATAAATACAAAATCCGAAACCAGCTCAGAAATTTTTCGTACGATGGTCGTTTTTCCCGACCCCGATCCGCCGCAGATGCCTATTATCTTGCAATCCCCCATGGGTATTCCTTCCTTAGGGTTATTATAACCCCGAAAAAGAAGGAACCGCAAGGTAAAAGCCTGTCTGCATGGAACTGCGACAGGCTTTTAGGGAACGGCATAAAAACTGGATATGGGAGAGTTTATTTCAAAAGTATATTACTTTTGAAAGAACCTTGGATGAAAATTTTTTTAGTTTTTCCGAAGTTCCGATAGGGGAATCGGTTTGGGAGTATCAACTTCCCCTTCCGTTTTAGAAAGCTCTTCTAGCAGTTCCTTTCCCCGTTTGGACAGCTTCGTTGGAATCTGAATAATTAGTTTGATATACAAATCTCCCCGCCGTGGGCCGGAGGGTATACCCTCTTCCCGAATCCGGAGCATTTTACCATTTTGGACCCCCGCAGGAATTTTAACCTTAATTTTTTTCCCGTCCAACGTGGTAACGTAAAGGTCCGCCCCCAAAGCGGCCTGAGTGATGGAAACGGGAACGGCGCAGTACAGGTCCAAGCCATCCCGTTCAAAAAAGTCGTGGGGTTTTACCCGGATAAAGACGTACAGGTCCCCGCTGGGTCCGCCGTTGGGGCCCGCGTCCCCCTGGTGGGGAATGACGACCCGTTTGCCGTCCTCAATCCCCGCAGGGATGGTAACCATAATCTTTTGCCGCTTCTTCTGGGTTCCCGTTCCGCCGCATTCGCGGCAGGGGTGCTCGATGATGAACCCTTCCCCGCCGCAGGTGGGGCAGGGGGACGCGATGGAGAAAAAGCCCTGGCTTCGACGGACCTGACCGGAACCGGCGCAGGTGGGGCAGACTTTCTTACCCGACCCGCCTTGGGCTCCGGTGCCGTGACAGGCCGTACAGGTTTCGTTGTGGGAATACTGAATTTCCACTTTGGTTCCAAAGACCGCGTCTTCAAAGGGGATCTCGATATCGTATCGGAGATTTGCCCCCTGATGAACCCCGCCGGAACTCTGGGAGGCCCGACGACCTCCCCCAAAGAAGGAATCAAAAATGCCGGAGAAATCTCCAAAAATGTCCTCAAAATCCCGGAACGCCGACGAGTACCCTTGCTGGCCTCCGCCCATCCCTTCCACCCCGGCAAAGCCGAACTGGTCGTAGGCGGACCGTTTTTGGTCATCCGAAAGAATTTCGTAGGCCTCGGTGGCCTCTTTGAATTTCTCTTCCGCTTCCTTGTTTCCGGGGTTTTTATCCGGATGGAATTGGATGGCCATTTTTCGGTAGGCCTTTTTTATATCATCCTTGGTGGCGCCTTTTTGCAGTCCCAGGACTTCATAGTAATCGCGTTTGGCCACGTCGGCTTCCTTCTATAATGGTTTATTTTTTATCGTCGTCGACCACTTCGTAATCGACGTCTTCGGCACTCTTGGTGTTACCTTCGCCCGTGGAACCCTGGGGTCCCGACGCTCCCGCCGCGCCTTCGCCCCCTTGGGGAGCCGCGTTTTTATACATCTCCTCGGCGATTTTATAGGACGCCTGCTTTAGGGCCTCGGTCTTGTCCTTGATAGCCTGGACGTCCGAACCTTCCAGGGCCCGTTTAAGGTCGGCGATGGCTTCCTGAATTTTAGATTTATCAGCTTCACCGATCTTATCGCCCATATCTTTAAGGGTCTTTTCGGTAGTGTAAATAAGCGAATCCGCATCGTTTTTAGCCTCCGCTTTTTCCCTTTCCCGACGATCTTCCTCCGCGTGGGCTTCCGCTTCCTTAACCATCCGTTCAATGTCCGATTCGTTTAACCCGGAAGAGCTTTCGATCCGGATCTTTTGTTCCTTCCCGGTGCCCAAATCCTTGGCGGAAACGTGAACGATGCCGTTGGCGTCGATGTCAAAGGTTACCTCGATCTGGGGAACACCCCGAGGCGCGGGGGGAATACCTACCAGGTCAAAACGACCTAGGGTCCGGTTTTGACTAGCCATTTCCCGTTCACCCTGTAAAACGTGGATGGATACGGCGGTCTGGCTGTCGGCGGCGGTGGAGAATATCTGGCTCTTCCGCGTGGGAATGGTCGTATTGCGGGGAATAAGGCGGGTCATGACGCCACCCAGGGTCTCAATCCCGAGGGACAGGGGCGTAACGTCCAGCAGGAGTACGTCCTTGACGTCTCCGCCAAGGATGCCGCCTTGGATCGCCGCGCCGATGGCTACCGCTTCGTCGGGGTTAACCCCCTTGTTGGGTTCCTTGCCGAAAAGATCCCGCACGATTTTCTGTACCGCCGGAATACGGGTGGATCCGCCGACAAGAATTACCTCGTCGATTTTGTCCGCCGTTAATCCCGCGTCGGCCAGGGCCTTTTTGCAGGGCTCCTTGGACCGTTCAAAAAGATCCGCCACCATTTGTTCAAACTTGGCCCGGCTTAGGGTCTTCTGCAGGTGCTTGGGTCCCGTTTGGTCGGCGGTGATAAAGGGAAGGTTGATCTCGGTGGTCTGCATGGCGGAAAGCTCGATCTTAGCCTTTTCGGAGGCTTCCCGAAGTCTCTGCAAGGCCATCCGGTCCTTACCCAAATCGATGCCCGTATCTTTTTTGAATTCGTCGATGAGCCATTCCATGATGCGGCGGTCAAAATCGTCGCCCCCCAGGTGGGTATCACCGTTGGTGGACTTGACTTCAAAAACCCCTTCGCCCAATTCCAAAATAGAAATATCAAAGGTACCCCCGCCCAGATCGTACACGGCGATGGTTTTTTCCTTCTTTTGATCCTTGTTAAAGCCAAAGGCTAAGGAAGCGGCGGTGGGTTCGTTGATAATCCGCTTTACCTCGAGCCCGGCGATTTTTCCCGCGTCCTTGGTGGCTTGCCGCTGGGCGTCGTTAAAGTACGCGGGAACGGTAATTACCGCTTCGGTAACCGGTTCGCCCAGGTAATCCTCCGCGGTCTTTTTCATTTTTTGAAGAATAAAGGCGGAGATTTCCTGGGGAGAGTACATTTTCCCTTGAATATCCACCCGAACATCATTTCCCTGTTCCACCACCTTGTAGGGCACCAACTTCATTTCGCTGGTAACTTCGGAATAGCTCCGCCCCATAAACCGCTTGATCGAATACACGGTATTTTCCGCGTTGGTGATCATCTGGTTTTTGGCCGGCTGGCCCACTACCCGCTCGCCCTTTCCCGTAAATCCCACGATAGACGGGGTGGTTCGGCCGCCTTCGGAATTTTGAATGACTACCGGTTCACCCCCCTCCAAAACGGCCACGCAGGAATTGGTGGTACCCAAGTCGATTCCTATAATTTTGCCCATGATATTACTCCTTCTTACGCGTTTCAACACGCCTACTATGAAAATATACTAAAATTGGGGCCCCATCGTCCCCTGTTTTTTAAGCCGAAGGCCCCGATTCCGATTCTTTGGTTTCTTCAGACCGAGCCTCTTCCACCGGCTTTTCTTCCTCCGGCATCAATACCTTTACTTTAGCACTCCGAATAACCCGGTTTTTAAGGGTGTATCCCTTAACAAAGTCTTCTCCCACCGTCGGTTCGGCCACCGAAGGGGTCTTTTCCATCATAATCGCCTCGTGCCGATTCGGGTCAAAGGGAGTTCCGGCGGATTCAAAACGGGCAAGCCCCCATTTGTTTTCCAACTGGGATACCAACCGTTTTTCTATTAGGCTGATGCCCTCGTGGAGGGCCCCAAAATCCTTGGAAACTTCGGAAGATTTAATAGCCCGTTCAAAATCATCCAACACGGGAATCAAATCCAATAAAAGACTTTGGTTAGCGTAATCGATAGCATCCTGTTTTTCCTTCTGCATCCGCTTGCGAAAGTTTTCAAACTCCGCCGCTTTACGAAGGTACTGATCCTTTAGGTTAGAAATTTCCGCTTCCAGGGCCACGATTTTGGCCTCCAATTCCGTACGAAGGCGTTGGGCTTCCTCGTTGGCCTTCCCCTTGCCTTCTTCCGAAGGGGTTTTAGGCGCCGTTTCGGTGGAATTGGCCTCCTTGGAAACCTCCGGTTTTCCATCGACCTGGGGGTTTTGCCCTTCTTTGCCGCCGTTGGAATGGGCAGACTGGGCCCCTTGGGGGGCATGGTTTTTTTCCTGGTGATTGTCATGACCGTGATTCGTATGCTTTGACATTGAAACTTCCTGCGGTATATTTTATCTAAAAAATAAGCAGAAAGAGTGCCAAGGGTCAAGGAAATTCCCCCATTCCAGTGGATTTTCCCGGGATCAAATCAATAAAAAGGTTTAAAAAGAAGGGTTATTAAGCCGCCCAGCAGTATACCCACCAAAACCCCTACGATAATTTCCGGGATACTGTGGCCTAGCTTTTTAGGAAGCTTGATAGAATCGCTTTCCCCATCGGGCAACCCCAAGGTCCTTCTATCGTTCCGCAATTGGGTTACGATGCGGACCAGGTTCTCGACCGTACCCCGGACCCGGTAGGCGTCGTAGATCACGATAAAGGCAAATACCACGCTGATGGCAAAGGCGTCGGACGAGGGGCCCTCGATCAGGGCGACGGAGGTTGAAAGGGCGGCCACAAAGGCCGAGTGGGCGCTGGGCATACCGCCGGCGCTGGAAAGATAGCGGATATCGAAGGACCGTTTCCGGATGGAGTAAAACACCACCTTAAAAAGTTGACTAAGGACTTGGGTACACACGGCCGCCCCAAGGGCTACGGGTAGGGACATGTCTTTTTATACCCCACCGCATAGAACGAGTCTATCCCTGGTAGAAAAGTTTGCTGAATAGTTGAAAAAGTCTCTTCTAATTTAAAATGAAATAAAAAATTTTGTTTTTTTTAAAAGTGGACTATAATAACAATATATTCAGGGCCTTTTTATAAAGGATCTTGGTAAGATATAGGAGGTATGATGAAAAGGTTAGCGTTTTTAGGGATACCCATAGTATCGTTCTTGATGGTGGCGGCCTGTTCCAGCGTCCCGATTCCGGGGGTCTCCGTGGGACTTACGGCCCCCAATTTAGCCGCCGGAGCGGGTCCTCTGGCTTCGTCTGCTGGGGAGGCGGACTTTAAAAAGGACGAGGTCCTCTGTCTTTTTGAACAGGACGATCCCTTGACGGGACGGTATTACGTGGGTCGAGTTTTAACCCCCGCTTCGCCGGCTACGAAGAATCAAGCGGAAGTTATTTACGTGGAAGACGGTAAAAAGGGCTGGTCCGCAAAGGTAGTTCCGTCCCACAAGGCGGATAAGCCGGATTTTGACGTGGGGAAACTGGTATTCTATCCCTCCGGATGGCCAAACCATGAAAAAATGAGCCAGGATAACTATAGGTTTGCCACCTGGAAGCCCGGACACGTGACCAACAACGATGAGCTGTTTAAAGGGTTGATCGAGGTGGACGGGGATAAGTACTACGCCAAGTACCTTCGGGTTCCAGACGTACCCCTTAATTAGGGATAGACAGAAACCCTTTTCGAGGTTAAGCCCCGGTGGTATCGGTTATACCGCCGGGGTATTTTTTTGGCACCTCTAATAACTCGGTTAGTTATTAGAGGTCCCCTTTTAAAAAAGGTGCAGGACGAATTGGTTCATCAGAACGAGGGCCCCTAAGATCCCGGTATACAGCGCGAAGGGCCGCAGGGTACGGGTTCGAATGATCCTGAGCATAAACCGTACCGCCACTATACCGACCAGCGCCGCCGTAAGGGTTCCTGCGACCAGGGCTCCGATGCCGATGGCGGAAAGGCTCTGGGCGGATACTGCGTTCCCAGCAGAGGAAAGGGCCGGGTGGCGAAACAGGTCCTTGGCCTGGAGAACCGCGGCCCCGAGGATGGCGGGGATGGACATTAAAAAGGAGAATCGGGCGGCAAAATCCCGATCGAGTCTTCGGGCGAGGGCCATGGAGATCGTCATCCCGGACCGGGATACCGCCGGCAGTATGGCGACCCCCTGCAGGGTTCCCACCAGGATTGCGTCGGTCCAGCCCATCTCCGCGACCCCCTTAGCCGTGGCGGCGGACTTTGCATGGGCCAGTTTTTCTGCCAGCAACAGGATAAGGGCGGTAAAGAGGAACCCAAAACCCAGGAAGGTACCCGTTTCAAAGGCCCGTTCTATCAATTTTTTAAACAGAAGAGCCAGAATTACCGTGGGAATGGTGGCGACTATCACCAGGCCCGTAAGACGCTGAAAGGGTCTTTTTAGAATGGCCCAAATATCCTTCCAAAGCACTACGCAAACCGCCGTAAGGGTTCCCAGGTGGAGGATCGTGTCGAAGAGTAGGGGCGCTTCTTTAAGGTGAAAAATTTGTTGCAACAGTACCAGATGGCCCGAACTGCTGACGGGAAGAAATTCAGTAATCCCCTGAATGGCGCCAAGGAAAATAGCCGTTAGAATGTTCATGGGAGCACTCCTTATGAATGTCCCACTGTAACCGATTCTTTGATGGAGGCACAAGATTACCGGGTCTACGATTAAACGGGTTCCTAGAGGTTGGTTGGATAGCACGATTTTTCTATATAATAAACGGACAAGTCAGACAAACTCCTAGTCCAAGACTGTTAAGATGGGTACTATCCAACCATGCGCGTGTCTATAGAACGGATACTACAATCCCAGGGGTTTGGTTCCCGCTCCGAGTGCCGGGACCTTATCCGTGGAGGACAAGTTTCGATTCAAGAAAGGATCATCCAGGACCCGGACTTGGTTTTTGAAACCCAGGGGCTTGTGGTCACCGTTCAAGGACAACGTTGGCCCTTCAGGGCCCAGGTGTACGTGGCTCTCCATAAACCATCGGGGTACGAGTGCTCTCGCCAAAGTACCCACCATCCCTCGGTGTTCGAGCTTTTTCCCGAACCCCTCGTTCGCCGGGGAATACAGAGCGCTGGACGGCTGGATTGGGATACGGAGGGCTTATTAATCCTTTCCGACGATGGGGATTTTATTCATCGCCTTATATCCCCCAAAAAAAAGGTTCCCAAGACCTATTGCGCCCGCTTGGAAGAACCGGTGGATGATCGGTTTATCCGTTCTCTCCGGGAAGGAGTGCTCTTGCGTGGGGAGAACGAAGCCCTTGCCTGCCAAGATTGTCGGGCCATGGACCCGCAGACGGTGGAATTAACGATCCACGAAGGGAAGTACCATCAGGTAAAACGGATGATCGCCGCCGCGGGGAACCATTGCGTGGCCCTGAAACGGGTATCCATCGGCACCCTCCGCTTGGGGGATCTAAACCTTCAAACGGGGGAATGGAAGTATCTTGAACCGGATGATCTAGAAGCCCTAGGGGTTACAACGACGGAAGAACCGGAGTGACGATTAAGTCGGGTTTCGGATCTTGAACACCGCGGTTTCCCGGATCAGGACCTTTAGTTCCTCTTCGTTCCGCTGGGCGATTTGGGCTATCTCTTGAACCGAACTATGGATTTGGCCCCCGTGGGTATCCATGGTTTCCATCATCCCCTTCAGGTCCTCCGATTGTTTCGATAGGTTTCTCGCTTGCTCTAAAATAGAGGAATTCCGTTCCTTCATAACCTTTGATCCGTCCCGGACCTCCGTGGTTATCCTATTCAGTTCCGATAGGGCTTCCAATACCTGCTTGGACCCCTGGGCCTGTTCTTCCAGGGCGTTCCGTACGGTAGCGGCAAGGTTTTCCACGGTTTCCACTTTGGCGACGATATCTTGGAAGGAGACTTCTACCCCTTCGATCCCCGTAACGATGGATTCGATGGCGGAACGTACGGATTTTAAGGACTGGGCCGATTCCTTTGATTTTGCCGCGGAAGATTCCGCCAGGTTTCGAATTTCGTCGGCCACCACCGCGAAGCCCCTGCCCGCGGAACCCGCGTGGGCGGCCTCTATGGCCGCGTTCATGGCCAGTAAATTGGTTCGGGCGGCGATGCCCGAAATGGTCGCGTTTACCTCCAGCAGGTTTTCCGATCGGCTGGCTATGTCCCGAACCAATTCGCCGGCGGACCGAAGCCGATCCTTGCCCGTGTTGGACGCGGATTGCAGTTGGGCCACCGACTGGGTGACCCGTTCCATATTCCGGGTGATGGATGCCACGTTGGCCGTCATTTCTTCCACCGCCGCCGACGATTCAACCAGCCCCGCCGCCTGGCCTTCGATGTTTTGATCCAACGCGGCGACGGTTTGCATGTTCTGTTCCACAAAGCTGGTAACCTGGCTAACCATGGCCACTTGGGAAAAAAGAGCTTGACCCATGTCCCTGAGCGATTGGGCTATGGAATCGGTCTCCGCGGTGGAACGTTCTGTTTGGGTTTGAAGCATGGTGTCGATGGCCGCCAGAGCCGCCGCCGCAGCCTTAACCCGGGAAATAAGGGTGGAAAGGCTCTCTAAAAGGTTGTCCAGCCGGGAACCCAATTGGCCGATCTCATTGTCCCCTAAACCGGAGAAACGAACCGTAAAATCCCCGTTGCCCACCGGCTCGACGAGGGATCGGAGGAACGCAAGGGGTTTGATGGTCCGATCCGCCACGAAAAAGATGGCGAGCATGGTGATTAAAAGAACGATAATAGAGCCGATTATGGCTACGTTCCGAAGGCCCGTGGCGACGGACAACAGTTCCCCCATGGGTGCGTAGACCACGCAGGTCCAGCGGCCGGCGCCATCGGAAAGGGAGATGGGGTAGGACCTCAGATAAAACGATCCCTTTCCCGGGTTCTGAAGGATTTGATTCAGAGATTGGGGAGAATCGATAGCGCGACTTACAAAATCGTTTTCAAACTTTGGGATAGCATCCTTATAACTTTTTCCGTAGGCCCCCTTGTCCGGGTATGAAATTATTTTTCCCGAAGCGGAAAGTAGAAAAGCGGCCCCCGAGGGACCCAGTTTAAAGGTTCCTACCCGATCAACCAGGGCTTGCAGGGACGTATCCACTCCGCAGGACCCAACAAAATTTTTGTTTCGGTCGTACAAGGGCAGGGCGATACTGGTATTCAGACTTTTTACCCCGTCAACCTCGTCCTCGTAGGGTTCCATTAAAAGCAGTTTCCCCGCGTCCTTAGGACGGAGAAAGTACTCGGATTCAAAATAATGGTCGTCTTGAATAGCGGAAAAACCGCTGTCTTTTTTAGCGGTGTAAACGCCAAAGGCCCCCGTATCGTCCCAGCCATCTTTGTTGGCGAATTGGGCATCCTTACCGTCCCACCCGTTATGGTCAAAGACCGCCCAGGTGGTGTACAGATCCGGATGCTGGGCGTGCAATTTTTCCAGCCACCCTATCACAAAGGAGCGGTCCTATAGCTTCGCTTCCCGCAGAGCCGTAAGGGTCGCCTCTATACTCCGGGCGACCCGGGCCTTTTGTTCTAAATCCTGCCGTATCGATTCGCTGAGCTCTTGCCCCGCCATGCCAGCCTTGGCAAGGCTGTTGGTTTTTATCGTAGTATAGGAAAACCACGATAACCCCACCACAAGCAGTATGAGCGCCAAAGATAAAATCGGAACGATGGACCACACTAAACGATCACGAATAGATTTCATCGATGTATCCCTTATACGGTAAGACTTCTATAATTAGGTAGAAGTTTTTTAAAAGTAATAGACTTTTAAAAGAACCTCCCTACAGTGTGGTGGAAGAAAAGGGAAAAATCAATGCTTTTTTTGCTTCTTAGGGGATTCAAGAGGGAGGAGTACCGAACCCATTTAGTCCGGGTGTGGAGCATTTCCTGCTCAACCTTCGTTGAAGTACTAAAAAATTCTGGGAGTTTGCGCTGACAAACTCCCAGAAAACACTGCTTTCCGGGCGTAACGAACCGCTCCTAAGGGAGGCCCAGCGGGAGGGTTCTAACGGGCCACCGAGGCGGGCGGTTTGGGAAAACCTTGGATGCACGCGAGGGATTCGGATAGTTCCTGGTCCGAAAGCTCGTAGTTGGTCAGTTTTCCGGCAAAGTACTTTTCGTAGCCCGCCAGGTCCATCAGACCGTGGCCCGAAAGTCCAAAAACGATGACCCGCTCTTTTCCCTCTTCCTTGGCCTTTTTCGCTTCCCGGATAGCCATGGCGATGGCGTGGCTCGATTCCGGGGCGGCGATGAGCCCTTCGGTCCGGGCGAAGAGGACCGCCGCTTCGTAACATTCCAGCTGGTGGATAGACCGGGCTTCCACCAGGCCGTCCTTGACCGCCTTGGAAACCAGGGGCGCCATGCCGTGGTACCGGAGTCCGCCGGCGTGGATCGTGGCGGGGACAAACTCGTGGCCCAGGGTGTACATGGGGAGCAGGGGCGTCATCCCCGACATATCCCCCAGATCGTACGCGAAGGTTCCCTTGGTAAGGGTCGGGCAGGAAGCGGGTTCCACGGCGATGATATCGATGTGGGCACCCTCTATCTTATCCTTGACAAAGGGGAACGCGAGCCCCGCAAAGTTTGACCCCCCGCCGACGCAGGCGATAATCGAATCGGGGGTCCTTTCTCCGAACTTGGCGAGCTGGACCTTGGTTTCCTGGCCGATGATCGTCTGATGGAGCATTACGTGGTTCAGTACCGAGCCTAAGGCATATTTGGTGGAGCCGGTTTTATCGGCCACCGCCTCTTCTACCGCTTCGCTGATGGCGATGGCCAGGCTACCAGGACTGTCGGGGTGTTTGGCCAGCACCGAACGGCCTGCTTCGGTGTAGGGGCTTGGACTGGGAATACAGGTACCGCCCCAGGTTTCCATCATCAATTTGCGGAAAGGCTTTTGTTCGAAGCTGACCTTTACCATGTAGACCTTGCATTCCATCCCTAAAAGGGAGGTGGCGAAGGCCAAGGCACTGCCCCATTGGCCCGCCCCCGTTTCGGTGGTCAATTTTTTGACCCCCGCAACCTTGTTGTAGTACGCCTGGGCCACCGCGGTGTTGGGCTTGTGGCTTCCTGCGGGGGAAACGCTTTCGTTTTTAAAATAGATCCGCGCCGGAGTGCCCAGGGCCCGTTCCAAGGCTACCGCCCGATGCAGGGGCGACGGCCGCCAGCGGCCCAATATTTCCAGAATAGGCTCCGGAATATCGATCCACCGCTGGTTCGACATCTCTTGCTCGATTAAATTCATGGGAAAAATCGCGCTCATCATCTCCGGTGTGATCGGCTTACCGTCGGGGCCCAAGGGCGGGAGCATGGGGGACTTAAAATCCGCCGCCAGGTTGTACCATTGGCGGGGCATTTCGGATTCCGAAAGAACCATCCGCAGGGGTCCGGTGGGTTTTTTATCAATCATCGACATGTAATTCCTCCTGTGTTACTATGTATAGATACGTATAAGATATACCATGCCTTGTTAGAAAACGCAAGAAGAATTTTTAAGAAAAAGGGAACCAGAAAGAAACCGAGAAAATGAAACAGGAAAAAGAGTTCAGAAAAAGGAGGTTTTTAAAAGTTGGTCCCTTTGGGGAAAAAGTCAAAATCCAGGGCCTTGAAGGGGCTTTGAAGGGGCCTTAAAGGGGCCTTAAAAAGAGAAAAACCCTAATCGTGTGGGTTCAAATTTTTACCCTTCCACGTGGGTTTTACACCGGCGAACGCGAGGATGGTAAGGAAGGTAAAATACGCAGGGGTAAAGAAAAGCTGTACCAGGTACTTCCAGCCCTGGGTACAGGGGGATTTGAACCGGGGTAGGGCGGGGCCCGCGATTTTAAAGGTGGCTAGGGTATTCATGGTCATGGCGATATAGACCGCCAGGGGCAGGGGCCATAGGGAGGGAACAAGTGGAAGGAGCGGAATGGCCAGGATACCCATGGAAATGGTGATCATAAGAAGGCCAAAGTTCAATCGGGTCGCTAAATCGGGACTAAACAGTCCGCCGTTGTTCCATCGGAGGGTTTGTTTTATAAAATCGGACCAGGATGGTTCGCTGGCGGTCATCACCTGGACATCGTACCCGCAGGCGGCTCGGACCTTAAACGGGGAATGGGATCGGATCCGGGCTACGAGGGCCGCGTCTTCGGTTACCGAAAAGGGAACCGAGCCGTAACCCCCGATCGCGTCCAGGGTGGTTTTTCGGACGATTAAATTGTTACCAAAACCGCCCCCCGCCGATCCAAGCCCGGTGGACGCGGCCAGGTACATATACCGTACCGCGTGGTCAAAAGCCTGATAGAGGTAAAAAAAGCCCTCTCCTCCGGGGCGTTTAAAAACGGGCCCTAACACGGCTCCCACACCTTGAACTTGGATGCGGGCGGTCATCCCCCGGGTCCAACCAACGGGGACCTCACAATCCCCGTCGGTAAGCAAAATATATTCCCCCTTAGCCGCCGCTATTCCTTGTCCCAGGGCGTATTGCTTAAAATTAGGACCGGGATTATCGTTTAAAGCGATCCGTTGAAGGGTCCATTGAGACTTATTAAGGCCTTGAAGGGAAAGGGCGAACCGATCGATCAGCTCCGCCGTACCATCGGTGGAACGATCGTCCACAAAGACAAACTCTACGTGGGGATAATCCTGCAGTAACAGACTCTTTAAAAGGGGCCCTAATCTCCGGGCCTCGTTGTGCATGGGAATTACAATAGACACTAACGGATCTGACTCTGATTTTGTAAGCCGCCGATCCTTACGCAACTCCAGGAAAAGTCCTACCATAAGGGCTCCATGGAGAAATACGAAGCCAACCGCAAACACAAATCTAAAGATGTCAAAGGCCAGGACCACCAGAACGCCCCCGCTATAAGAAGATAAAACTCATCGTATGGTCGTAAAAGTAACCCCCAATGTCAAGCGCTCTCCAGAGCTAGTCTTGATTTTTTAAAATCGTTTTGATATATTTCTTTTGCTTTCCGGGGAATTAGCTCAGTTGGTAGAGCGATAGGTTCGCAATCTATAGGTCAGGGGTTCGAATCCCCTATTCTCCAACCAAAGAAAAACCCGCCGAAAGGCGGGTTTTTTCATCTCTTCTATAGTCTCTACAAACGAAAAGACTCACCATATTTTTACGCACAATTCTGGGATGATGAGCAGAATAATTACGCTTCAGGTCGATCAACAAGAAAGACTACAAAAAAGGAAGCACAATTTGAATATCGGAATTTGGCGGCTTGCCTCGAATTGAGAAGATGTAACAAGGAATCTCCAATGAGTAATTAGTGACATATTTGATGAGTTGAGGTTCTTTCAAAAGTAACAGATTTTTAAAAGAACCTCTCTGGAATATTGATAAGTCAGATGAGCCTATCAATCTGGATAATTTCAGAGATCATCTTTAAGATGCATTGATAACAATTGGTATCAGTCTTGGAGAGTAGAAGAGGCGGGAATTACATTCCATTCATGAAGGCACTTTAATAATTCCGCCATCCGCGGGGACATAGTTGATTCTGTCCTTCAGCAGGCAATGGGACATTCGTCAGTTGAGATGAATAACCACTATTATCATATGACTCCGGACCAAGGGGGGGCATATCGCAAGAGTGTAAAGATGAACATCCTCCCTATTGTTTTTGGGGTACCTAAGACAGCCTGAGCGATCGTTGGGAAGGATACTTGCTACGAGTCATTCTTTGAGTTATGAAAGAGATCAAGCAACGTCATCTGGCTTAAAGTATTCTTCCAATAATGCACGGTATCCTTTGGGCTGTTGAATCTCTTGGAGAAGCATGGAGACGAAATCCTACAATAGAGGGTTGCCAATAATCTTGTTCATTCGATAAGTTCGGGGCCATACTGACATGACCAGAAGCGGTAATGGATCAGATTTCATAGCATCTCTTGTCTATATGGCAAAACAACACCACAGGCTTCTCAGCTCTCTTCGATTGCCTTTCTTTGCACAATCTGTGCCGTGGCGAGACTCAGTCAGAATTATGCTTCATAACGAAGCGTATGGCCTGCTTTTCGGTGCCATAACTAACATGATGCCCCGGAAATCCGGCGAAGATTTTCCTGTATGAATCGCTGATCCCAGTCTCCAAAGCTTCAATTTCGATTCGGAAAGTTCTAAGGAACTCCATGTACTGGACTTGTGATGATCGATTTTCTCTGTACCGGGATTTTTGTATGGACTTCTGTTCATGGAATTCGGATTTCTTTACCTTTAATCTTTCTGCCAATTCTATCCGTTCTGGTTCGGTTTCAATGATTCTCGAGAAGAGAATGTCCTTATTGGTTAATAGAAATTTCGCTTCTTCATACGCAGAAACCAGGCAATTGGCTATCGTCCTGAAGCCTTTTTCACTGATCTTTCCGTCATTATCAAGATTTCTATTTGAGGGAGCCATAGCAAACGCGGGAACATGCAAGCCTGCTCTGATGTCAGTATATGGGCTCGTTATTTCCATTTCAACATCATTATCATAGCACCATAGTACGGTTCCGGTTATTTCGATACCACGAACCTGCGTAGAGTAGCTGAATGGGGGTGGGGTAAACATATGCGCTCCTTGTTTAGCAGGTATTTATTAAACGCCCCGGCAAGTCAGGTAAATCGGCGTCATAGATATTATGGAAACAAAATCGACGAAAATCAAGCCCTTAAGTTAATCTAGATTGATGCATGTCTTTTTCGTTCGGGCAAAACAGCTCCCCTATTCCGGACTGAATTGGGTATTCCGATGAAACCTGCCACTTGTCTGGTACTAAAAAGTAGCTTTGGGGGGCTAGGTTTGGACCGATATATTTAGGAGACGGAGGCGGGCTAAAACCCTACCACCGATTCCGATGGTGACGTGCCCAGTATCCATGCTCTTTACCAAAGGCCTGAGAAAAGGCATTATCGCCTATGCGCGGATTCAGGCTTAAAATATCCAGAGGCGCT
>CAYRLW010000026.1:0-46191 GCA_964425215.1 uncultured Treponema sp. | reverse complement strand
AGGGCAAAAAGGCCGATACTAATAGGGTGATGGTTAGGGGGTATTGGATGCGTCAGTTTTTACTATTCCTGGGGGTGTTCGGGCTTTTGGCCCTCCCGTGGTCCGTCCAGGGGGAACAGTTTGCCTATTCCTACGCGGTGGGGGACACGTACCGGGTGCTTTCGACCGTGAACGAGGATGTGTACATCGACCGGGTCCTGAGCCACCAGGCGGAGATTTTAAACCGCATCGCGGTAAAGGTGACCGAGGTAAAAGACGGGGTGGCAAAACACGAGGCGACGTTCCAAACCTCCGAACGTTCGGTGGGCCTGCAAACGAACCGAAGTTTTCAGTGGGCCCAGGAATACGATTCGGTCTTCTTACGGGATACCCTGGGCAAATTTACAATCGACCCAAAGTATTTTATGCCGGTGGTTCGGAATGTGCCTGTTTTCCCGAAAACGAATCTGGCGGTAAACGATTCCTGGTCCGCGGAGGGTGAAGAAGTCCACGATTTTAGGGATAGTTTTGGTATTCCCGATCCCTATCGGATCCCCTTTACGGCTAACTACCGGTATCTGGGCCCCCAAACGTGGAAGGGTAAATCGTACCCATCCTTTTCGGTGTCCTACCGCATTTTTGACGAGCCTCCGGTAGTTTCGGGGCCCCTCTGGCCCCGTCGTATTTTGGGGGCTTCGGATCAACTGGTCTATTGGGACCCCGCCATTGGGCAAGCGACGGCGTACCAAGAGACCTTCCGGATGATTTTTGAACTTTCCAACGGCCGGACCATTGAATATCGGGGAACCGCGCGGGCGGAAATTGTGGAAGCCAAACCGATGGACCGCAGTAAAATCGCCGCTGAAATAGCCCAGGATATCAACCGTTTGGGGATTCAGGATACCTCGGTTCGGGTAGCTAAAGAGGGTGTGGTGATCAGCCTGGAAAATATTCAATTCCTCCCCGATTCTTCAGAACTGCTTCCTTCGGAAAAAGAAAAGCTGGACAGGATCGCGGAAATCCTATCCCGCTACAGCGATCGGGACATTTTGGTGGGGGGCCATACGGCCTTGGCGGGGACACCGGAAGGGCGGCTACAATTATCGGTGGAACGGGCGAGCGCGGTGGCGGACTACCTTATCAAAAAGGGAAGCCGGAGTCCCGAACGGGTTGTCGTCAAGGGGTACGGGGCGGAAAAAAGCGTGGCCGACAACGATACGGAAGAGGGGAGAAGGAAAAATCGGCGCGTGGAGATCACTTTATTGGAAAACTAAACCAATTCTTGCTATTTTTTAACCCTTGACCGGGAAGCTCCGCCTATGGTACCACGATAGTACCCATGAATTACTCCGATCCCGCCAAACTTGCCGTGCTTGCTTGTCCCGGAGGAGAACGTTTTGCCGATGAGGTCATCGTTCACCTAAAACGTTTGTACCGCCGACGCTTTGAACATAAGGCCGCCCTATTGGCAAAACAGTACGGCCTAGAAAAAGAAGCGGTTATCCGAAAGATCAATTTTACCAACGATATCATGTCCTCCAATACCCTAACGCTGGGGGATGTGCTTAAGTTTCGATCCCCAGCCTTTAAAATACCGACCCGGTTTACTCTTTTTCCAAACGGGGAGTTAAAGACCGAAATTTTAGAATCGATCCGCGGCCGGGACGTGTATATTTTTCAGGATGTGGAAAACCATCAAAGCCTATCCTTTAACGATGGGAAAAATACCAAGGTTCTCTCGGTAAACGATCATCTAATGAACCTGTTTGTGGCGGTAGACGCGGCAAAACAAGCGGGGGCACAGCAGGTAACCCTGGTCATCCCGGTATACCCCTACTCCCGGCAACACAAAAAGAAGGGCCGGGAGGGCCTAACCGCCAGCCGGATTGGCAAAATGCTGGAGTCCATGGGGGTGGATAGGATTATCACGTTGGATATCCATTCCCGGGAAATAGAAAACGCCTTTAACTTTATGCGGATGGAAAACCTCCACGCCAGCTATCAGATTATCCGGAAGCTTTCCCAAATCGCCGATATCCGGGGAGATGATTTCGTGGTGGTTTCTCCCGACACCGGGGCGGTGGACCGGAACAAGTTCTACGCCACCAGCCTTAAAAAGCCCCTGGCCCTGTTGTATAAGGAACGGGATTATTCCCGGGTAACCCAAAACGCGGTGGATAACAACATTTCCGAAATTAAGCTGTTGGGCAACGTGGAGGGAAAAACGGTCTTTATGGCCGACGATATGCTGGGAACCGGAGGGACGCTCCTTAAGGCCATGAAGTTTCTCCGGGAACAGGGGGCTAAAAAGGTAATCTGCGCCATTAGTCTGCCGTTTTTTTCGGGGGACGCGGTGGAACATTTTGAGGAAGCCTACCAGCAGGGTATGTTCTACCGGATTATCGGAACCAACGCGGTGTACCACGAGGCGCTTTTAAAACGGGAATGGTACGTCAGCGTGAATATTTCCGCCCTTTTTGCCCAAACAATTTCCCGCTTGCACCATGGTCGGTCCTTAAGTTCCCTTTTGGATAACCGGGATATCATCGAAAAACTACTCGCCAAAGCATGAAAGAGGTTTCCCATCGAATGGTACTGTGCGCCGATATGGGGACTTCTTCCCTTAAGGCGGCCCTTATCGATTTTGATGGACGGCTCATCGCCTTTGTCCGGGAGCCCTACCCGGCGGAAAAGGTTCTCCACGGAACGGTGGAAGCCAGCGATTGGAGCGGGGCCCTGCAAAGGGCTACCCGCTCTTTAGCACGGTACGTAGCCCAGGGAGAATTACGGGTATCGGCCCTCTGCATTTCGGGCAACGGGCCCACCCTGGTGCCGGTTACGGCAGAGGATAGGGATTTACCGCCCCTGCACTGGCACGACAGCCGTTCTGTTGCTCCCAAGCCGGGGGTTTCTAAGGATGAAATCCGCTCTCTTTTTTTACCCCACGCCGCCTGGTTTGCCCAAAGCGAACCGGAGGGGTACGAAAAAAGTCGATGGTTCCTTTCCAGCCAGGAGTGGCTTTCCTTCCGCCTGGGAGCCGAACCGGTGACGGTACTGCCGTCACAGGCTTACAAGCCCTTTTACTACGACGATAGTCAGATCAGCGCCTTTGGCCTAGACCCAACGAAATTCCCTCCCCAGGTGCTTCAGGGTACGATAATAGGAAGGGTTTCCCCCGAAGCGTCGCGAACCTTTGGCTTTGTAACGGGCATCCCGATTATCGCCGGGGGGCCCGACTTTATTATGGCCCTTATTGGTTCGGGGGTCATCCAAAACGGTATGGTGTGCGACCGGTCCGGCACCTCCGAGGGAATCAATTTTTGTACCGATCGTCCGGCCCATACGCCGGAATTGCGGACCCTTCCCCACGTTCGGCCGGGGCTTTGGAACGTGGGGGCCATGCTTCCCACCACGGGGCGGCTTTTTGAGTGGTTTCGCTCTATCACGGGTCAGCAAAGCAGGGATTATCGGGATCTATTAGCGGAAATTATCCAGTCGCCCCCGGGGGGGCTCTTTTTCCCCGACCTTCGCTCCGTGGGTACCCTGTCGGCTACCAGCGCTTTTTTTTCTACCGCCGGCCTGACGAGTCAGGGTGAATTGGGCCGGGCGGTGGTGGAAGCCATCGGCTTCATGGTGCGAAACGCCATCGATACCCTGGAGGGTCACGGGTACCGGATCGACGGTATGCGCATATCCGGGGGCCAGGCGAAAAATCCCCTGTGGAACCAGCTCAAGGCCGACATTACGGGCCGCTATCTAGCCCTTCCAGCCATCGCGGATGGGGAATTGGCGGGTAACGCGTGCCTGGCCCTGGTGGCCCTGGGGGAAGCGACGGACCTGGAAGCGGCGGTGGCCCAGGTTGTCCGGATTGAACGGGTTTTTGAAGCCGACCAAAGGGCCTACGCGGAATACTGCGAACGCTACGATTCCTACCGATCAACCTTAAAAAAAATGGAGAAATTTTTTACATGACCCTGTACGCTATCCCGGCGAAGGTTCACGCCCTTATTTTTGATATCGATTCAACCCTCTACACCCACCGGGCCTATGCGGATCATCAAATCGAAGTCCTTATCCGCCGGTTAGCCCAAGAAAAGGGTCAGAGTTACCAAGCCATGACCGCCGCCATCCAGAACTATCGGCGCCAATGGGAAAGGGATCACGGGGGTGTAAAAATCAGTTTGGCCAATAGCTTTACCGCCTTTGGGGTGTCCATCGAAGAAAGTATCCGTTGGAGGGAGGACCTGATCGTCCCGGAGCGATTTCTCACGGCGGACCCTCGACTGCGGCAAACTCTGCTGGATTTAGGGAAATCGGCCCGTTTAGGCGTGGTGACCAACAACCCGGTCCTTATAGGCCGGCGGACCCTGCGAGCCCTGGGGGTGGAGGATTGCTTTAAGGCCCTGGTGGGTCTGGATTCCTGCGGGGTTTCCAAGCCCCACCGCTTGCCCTTTGTAAAGGTTACCCAAGAATTGGGAGTAGAAGCCCCCTTTTGCGTTTCCGTGGGGGATCGCTACGATATCGATATAGCCTTGCCCGTGGAAATGGGGATGGGGGGGATCCTCGTGGATGGGGTGGAAGACGTATACCAATTAAAACTTGACGATTCCGTCCTTTCCGTGCGAACCTAAACCATGATCAGCAATATTGAGGAATTCGCCACCGATTTGGCTCTCATGTGTTCCCGCACTCCCATAGCGGCGGAAAGACCCCTAAGGTGGACCGTTATCGCCAACCCCAAAGCGGGGGGCTTTACCATAAACGCCCGCTGGAAACGGCACCGGGAAATCCTAAGGGCCTACGCCCAGGAAGCACAAAAAAACGATAAACGCCAAGAACCGGCGGGACCCTCCCAGACCGCCAGGGAAGTCGACGGAGGAAACGGCACCCTGGGCTCCTTGGGGCTGGTCCCCACCCGGTACGCGGGGCACGCGGGTGAAATTGTAAAAGCCCTTATGGACGAAGCCCAGGCTTCCAGCTCGGCGGTTCGGCCCTTCCACCTCCTTATCACCGCCGGGGGGGACGGAACCAGTCTCGAGGCCCTGACGGCCTTTTACGAAGCCCCAGGGACGCTTCGATCCGACTTTGCCATCCTTCGGCTCCCTATGGGGACGGGGAACGATGGGGCCGACAGCCGAGATTTGGATACCACCCTGGACCTTCTGGTTCATCCCACAAAGATTCAATTTGATCGGGCGGTCCGCCTTAGGACCTCCCGCCCCGATAAGGGACCATTTTTAGCCTTCAACATCCTTTCCGTGGGCTTGGACGCCTTTGTGACCCACATGACCAACAAAATGAAGGGTACCCTCCCGGGGGATTCGTACAAACTGTGGGTCGATATAGCGACCCTCTTCTACGACCGGATCTACCCCCCAACACCCATGGGAATTCGCGTTTTTAACGAAGCGGGGGAACAGATCGATGCGTTTAACGACACCCTGTTGCTGTTAGCCTTTGGCGCCTCGGGAAACCGGACCTACGGGTCCAACGTCCGTATCCTGCCGGATACAAGGAATGTCTGCGCGGTTCAACAAATACCCCTGCGCAAAAAATTAGCCCTAAAAAAATTATTTTTAACGGGACGGCACGCGGACCTGCCGGAAGTCCGGCTTTTTAACGCCCAGCGGGTAGAAATATCCTACCGCTCCCCCCTTTTGGCGCAAAGGGACGGAGAATCGGTTCTGCTTTTAGAGGCCGATTTCCCTATTACGATAGAACTGAGCGAACCGGCTATCCCGGTACTAAAAAGGATACCATGACCCCCCTAACCCTTAAAATGTGCATCCTTGGTGCCTTAGGTCTAAGCTACGGGGTCAACCTCGTCCTGGGCCTCTTAAACACCCGGCATAAAAAGACCGAGGTCGACCAACGATTCGCGGACTTTATCGACGCAGAAGCGTACCGGAAACTCCTTTCCTACAATACCGCCAAGGCCCGCTTCGCCCTGACCGAGCAGACGGTCACGTTTATCATCCTTTTTCTCTTTATCCTTTGGAACGGAGCCGGATGGGTAGATTCCTTCCTTTTCCCCTGGCTGGGAGACCAAAAACTCCGGGGCCTCGCCTTTTTTGGAATACTAGGACTGGCGAGTTCTTTTCTTGGCCTTCCCTTTGAACTTTATTTTGACTTTTCCCTGGAAGCACGCTTTGGGTTTAACACCAAAACTGCTCGGACCTTTTGGACCGATAAAATAAAGGGCCTGATCCTTTCCGCCGTGCTGGGTGGCGCCCTCCTGTACCTTCTGCTTCTGTTTGTGGAAATTCTTGGTCCTTGGTTTTGGATTAGCTTCGCGGTAGTTCTGTTCGCGTTCATGGTCCTCTTTTCCACGTTGTATACCACCCTCATCGTCCCGCTGTTCAACAAATTAACGCCCCTGGAAGAGGGGGAATTGAAAGCCTCCATTTCCGCCTTGGCTCGGGAGACCCAGTTTCCCCTATCCGGCGTGTACCTGATGAACGCTTCCAAGCGGAGTAAAAAGAGCAACGCTTTTTTTTCTGGCTTTGGGAAATTTAAAAAGGTAATCCTCTTTGACACCCTTTTAGCCGCCCATCCGGCCGAAGAAATTACGGCGATCCTGGCCCACGAGATAGGCCATTACAAACGGGGGCATATTCTCAAATTGACCCTCCTCTCCGGGCTTTCAATCCTGATCACGGTGGGCCTTTTTTCACTTTTTATCGCTACCCCCGCTTTTTCCCTGGCCCTGGGGGTGGCGCAACCGGCGCCTTTTTTGAATCTTCTAGCCTTTGGGCTCCTCTACGAACCCCTCAGTATGATCCTGGGTCTGGGAACCAACGCCCTCAGCCGCCGGTTTGAGTACCAAGCCGATGCCTACGCGGTAACCCATGGGGATCCCCGGGTCTACGGTACCGCGCTAAAACGGCTCTTCGCCGTCAACATGGCGGACCTGTACCCCCACCGGTTGTACGTCCTCTTCAACTATACCCACCCGCCGGTACTGGAGCGGCTGGAAGCCATAGACCGGATCGCCGGCTTCGCGGCATCGGGACCCGCAGACTCGGGATACGGAGCCTCGGGCTCCGGGTCCCTGGGGCCGGTCTCGGGGCCCGGAGCCCCGGGACCTTTGCCCGGCAGGGGAGATAGATAGACGCTTATTCGTCCTTGAGAAGCCGGACCCGGTCGGGTTCAAAGGAGATGGAAACGGGGCTCCCTTCGGCGTAGAGCCGTTTGGAGGCGGGGTCGTCGATTTGGACCAACACTTCTCCGTAGGGCGTTTCCACAAAGGATTCGATACTGCTTCCCAGGTACACGTTCATCCGTACCACCCCGTCCACGTACCCCGAACCCCGATCGGTGAGCCGGAGGGATTCGGGCCGGGCCATGACCACGGCCTTGGCCTGGGCCGTCACGTCGTCGGCGGAACGGAAAACCGTAAAGGATCTGTTCCCCAGCTTGCACTGCCATCCGTTCCCCCCCTGGGGACTTTCAATAGGTCCTTCAAGGGCAGACACCGGGAAAAAGGCCACCTTGCCCACGAAACCGGCGATAAACTTAGAAACCGGATCCTCGTAAACCTCCTGGGGACTACCAATCTGTTTAATTTCCCCGTCCTTCATGACGATAACCCGGTCCGAAAGGCTCATGGCCTCTAGCCGGTCGTGGGTGACGTAGATCGCCGTGATCCCCAGGGTTTTTTGAATGCGCCGAATCTCCACCCGCATCTGTTCCCTCAGCAGGGCATCCAAATTGGAAAGGGGTTCGTCCAGTAAAAGGACCGAGGGTTCCACGATCAAAGCGCGGGCCAGGGCGACCCGCTGTTGCTGGCCCCCGGAAAGCCGACCGGGAGCCCGATCCGCCAGGGCTTCCAGACCCACCAGGGCCAGGGTTTCTTTTACCTTCGCGTCCATATCGGCCTTGGCCACTTTCCGCAGGCGCAAACCGTAGGCCACATTTTCCGCCACGTTCATGTGGGGGAACAGGCCGTAACTTTGAAAGACCGTGGCTGTATCCCGCGCGTTGGGCGGAAGCGAGGTTACATCCTCTTGGCCGATAAATATTTTTCCGGAGCTGGGCAGTTCAAAGCCGCCGATCATGCGGAGGGTGGTCGTTTTTCCGCACCCCGAAGGCCCCAAGAGGGTTACCAGTTCGCCGGGAGCCACGGTAAAGTTTGACTCCCGAACCGCCACCACGTCTGAGCGGCCCTTGGTGTTTTTAAACCTTTTGGTTACCCCCTGGAGGGTAACGGAAACGCTGTTTTTAGCGGACATGGAATACTCCTATTGGGATACGGATTTTTCGGTAAGACCCTGATCCCGGACCAGCAGACGCATCAAGCCGAAGGCGGCCAGAACGATGATGATTAGGACCGTTGAAAGCACACTGGCAAGGCCAAACCGTAAATTCTCCGAAAAATTATAAATTTGGACCGTTAAATGATACCACCGGGCCGAAATAAGAAAGATAATCGCGCTGACGGCGGTCATGGAACGGACGAAGGTGTAGGACATGCTGGTAAGGAACGCCGGACGGATAAGGGGCAGGACGATAGTCCGGAATACCGTGGGCATATCGGCCCCCAAATCCTGGGCCGCCTCCTCGATGGCCGGATCGATTTGGCGTAAACTTGCTTCCCCGGTTTCCAGGCCCACGGGCAATTCGCGGATAATGTAGTTGATCACGATGATCGCCGCGGTCCCCACCAACAGAAGGGGCGGTTTGTTAAACGCCAGAATATAGGCGATACCCACCAGGGTACCGGGGACCGCGAAGGGGGTCATCAACAGAACTTCCAGGAAGCGTTTGCCGATAAAGGTCCGCCGTACCAGGATCAGCGCCCCCGCCATGGCCAGGATACCAGCGATGGGGGTGGCGATGGCGGCTAGGGACACCGTATCCCGTATCGCCTGGCCGCCCCGGGCCAAAGCTTCGCCGATGTTCGCCAGCGTAAAGGTATAATCGATACCCCAATTCTTTACAAAACAACCGGCCACGATGGTTCCGTACAGACCGACGATAAAGACTAACGAAAGCACCACAAAGGCCGTAAGGGCTCGGCGAACGGCGGGGCTGGCCAGCTCGGTCAGCCGGGTAGAGGGTTTCCCCGTGACGGTTACAAAGCTCTTCCGATTAACCCAGTACCGTTGGGCGAAAAAGGCCGTTAGGGTGGGAAGGAGCAAAAGCAGGGAAAGGGCCGCGCCGCCGCCTAAATCGTTTCGGCCCGTAACCTGGATGTACGCCTCCACCGAAAGAACCCGGTACGATCCGGATAACAGCAGGGGGTTGGCGAAATCCGCCAGGGAGTTGGTGAACACCAAAAGCCAGGCCGAAAGGATACCCGGCAGGGACAGGGGCAGGGTGATGGTCAGAAAGGTCCGCAGGCGGGAGGCCTGCAGATCCATGGCCGCGTCCTCCACCGTGGAATCGATGGATTTAAGAACGCTGGAAAGGGTAAGGTACGCGATGGGGAACATACCGATGGTCTGCACCAGCACCAATCCCCCAAGCCCGTAGATAGAAAATTTTTCTAAACCCAAAAGCTGTTTGGTTATCAGCCCGTTATTTCCAAAGAGAAGGATGATAGAAAGGGTCAGCGAAAAGGGAGGAGAGATAACCGGCATGGTCGCCAGGGTTCCGATCACCTTTTTTCCGCCCACGCTGGTCCGCTCGGTTAAAAACGCAAAGGCAAAACCGACCAGGGTCGAAATAGTCGCCGTAATTCCCCCAAGCTGGATGGAACCCCAGAGGGCTCCCAGGTATCGGGACGAAAGGGTGGCCTTCCAAATGTTCCACGAGAAGGCCCCATCCTTTATAAACGTAAGCCGCAGGGCTTCGACTAGGGGGTAGGCCACAAAGGCCAGGGCAACGGCGAATAAAAACACCACCCCGTACCCGGTAATCGGATCCCGGGCAAGGATAGAAACACCGTAGAGGGTCATAAAAATCGCCCAGGCTAACAGGGCAAGGGTCAGCAGAAGGTGCTCAAAATCTACCGCCGCGCTTCCAACCACCCCCACCAGAACGGCACCCCGAACGTTGTACCCCGTATCGTCCAAAACGGGAGCAAAGTACAGCCGGGCAAACCCAAAGACGGGGGCCACCGGCCCCGCCGATCCCGCTCCGGCCGCTGGAGTCGCCGAAGCGGAAGCCGCGTTCGCTGTGGTGCCACCGGATACCGCAGGAGCCCCGGCCGACGGCGCCCCATTAGCGGTCCCGGTCCCGGTCCCGGTCGCAGTCGCAGTCGCAGTCGCAGTCGCAGTCGCAGTCGCAGTCCCGGTCGCGGAACCAGGGGTCGCCGATTCCGCCGTGGAGGACGGGGGCGCCGCTGTTGTAGCGTCGGGGGAGATCCTATAGGTCTTTTTGGACATATAGGGTTCTAGATAGTATGCGCTTTCCATTCCCCGTTTAAAATCTTCCTCTTCCCCGTAGGTTTTCCAAAGAGAAAGGAGTGTCGGGTCCCCCGCGGCGGGGACAAAGTTTCCCGTGTCCTGGTCCACCGAAAAAAATACGGCCCGGGCACCGGGAATTACATCGGGCAACGAGGCTAACCAGGCCGCGTAGGCTCCGCTGTCCATAGGGGCGGTTCGAGCAAAGAGGGCGATTTCTTTGAACCTGGATTTTTCCGAGAGGGATTTAAAAGACCCCACCAGGGCCGAATAGATCCAGAAATCAAACAGGGCAAAAACCACCGCCGCGAGTATTAGTTTTTGTAGCTTCTTTTTTGTGGTCATCCGGAGGGCTCCCCTAAAAATCACCCCGGTTCAAGGAAAAACACGTCCGTGTGGATCCGCGTAACCGGGGCTATGCTTGGGGCTCCCGCAACGGCCCCTGGCCGTCGCGAGACCCCTCTTGAGGTATATTATAATGTTAGCGATGGGAACCGATCTCGTCATTCCAACGCTTTAACAGCCGATCCTTGTTTACCTTGTCCCCGTCCCAAGCCATATCCTGATTGACCGTTTTAATTTGATCGATCGAGAGGGCCAGGGGATGTTTTTCCGCGCCCTTGGCTACCAGAACCACGTACCATTTGGTAAAGATCTTCTGGGCGTTTTTGGACGAGAGGATCCAATCGTACAGTTTTTTTGCGTCCACCGGATCTTTTCCACCCTTAATCAGGGACATGGAAGCCAGCTCGTACCCCGTGCCCTCGGCGGGGGGATCGATCTCGATATTGGCCCCCTCCACCTTCAGTTTGACCTGATCGTGGGCGTACCCAATGGCAAAGGGAATTTCCCCGATGGCCACGCTCTTTCCGGGGGCAGAACCGGATTTGGTATACTGGTCGATATTGACATCCAGTTTTTTCAGGTAATCGAAGGCCTTATTTTCGTCTCCGTCAAAAATATACCGCATGGTGGTTAAAACGTTGTACGCCGTCCCCGAGGTGTTGGGGTTGGCCATACGGATAAGGCCTTTGTACTCCGGTTTAATCAGGTCGGCCCAGCTTTTGGGGGGCTTTAGACCCAGTTCTTTCGCCCGGTCCAGGTTTGTTACAAAGGTTAGGGGCCCCACATAAAGTCCAACCCAATAGTCCTGGGGGTCCTTAAACTGGGGAGCCGTATTAGCGGCGAAGCGGGAGCGGTAGGGGGTGGTAAGACCTTCGGTTTTGGCGGTGATATGGTCCAAGCCGACACCCCCAACCCAAATCGAAGCCTGCGGATTAGCCGCCTCGGCCTTCATCCGAGCCACCGCTTCCCCGCCGGAAAGGCGTACAAAGTTAACCGTTATCCCCGTTTCTTTTTGGAATTGCTCAAACAATTCCTTGGCTAACGGTTCTTCCAGGGTAGTATACGCCGAAAGACTGTTTTGGGCGAATACCGAACCGGTGGCTAGGGCAAACGCGAATACCACCGCCGAAATTTTGCGAATCATAGATTCCTCCTAAACTTTGGAGCCCTCGGCTCCTATGCTTACAATTATTGTCATGCCACCCCAGGGGGAAAGCAAGGGGGGAAGTATGTTATGATGTGGAGAATATCAACCTTCTCCCCAAAAAAGCGCTGAGTCCTACAGCCGCGAAAGGAGCCGATGTATCCGTTGTTCCAAGTCTTGGGTTTCCTTTTTAGCTAAAATCACAAAGGAATTGGTCTGGGGCGTTCCCACCACGGCGGTCATCTCTTCCTTGTTTCGGAACGTAATAGCGCGGAAAGGATCCTTAAAATCCTTTTCCCGGCTACGGTACACCTGGTCTTCTATCCATCGCCTCGTTTCCAGAGCCCGCTCCAGGTAAGAGCGAAACAGTTGGGGGCTAAGGGCGCCGGGAGTCGGCCCCCTATCACCGTCCCGTTCGTGGCTCATAAGGGAAAGGAGGACCTGCATACCGTGTACCGCCGTATCCCAGGGGTACTGTTCGGCCATGGCGTCGTATTCGGCGTGAATGGCCCTCCAGGAGTCCAATTCCCCATCCCCAATACGGCGACGAAGGGCGTCCAGCCGGGATGCGGGAACGATCTGCCCCCCCAGGTTCACCCAATCGGTACAACGATTTCCCGCCGCGTCCACCGCTAAGTCATCCAAGAGGGATGCTATGGGGACCTGGGCTTGGGCTTCCATCCATGCCGCCACCGCCAGGGTTCCGTAGTACCGGAGCATGTATCCATAGGCCCGCCAGGCACGGCGGGCCTTTAGGATAACCGCGGGGCGGGAATGGCGTTCCAAGCCGTAGGCTAAGATTTCCAGGGCTCCGGTTTGATCCGTCTCTTCGGAAAGGAGTGTCCGGCCCAATGCCTCGGCTTCCTGGTCGGAAATTTGGATTTTCCCATCGGCTCGACTTTTCGCGTGGCCCACCCAGCGCTCGATCAGCGCCCTGGCGCCGATGATTTCCTCCGCCGTATCGGGGGCCAGGTACCGGGTTTCGATTTTTTGTACCTTAACGGGACGGGTATCCCGGGCAGAGGCTTTCCAAGCGTTCCGTTCCAGGGCGTACAGGTTGTACATCCAAAAATACGCGGGCATTACCTCCAAACGATCCCGGCTAACGTCGTGGTTTACCAGGGCGAAAGGAAAGGGGATGTTCAGTTCGTAGGGATAATTTCCCTTGGCGATGAGAACGTAACTGGCGAAACGGCTGGAATGTTTTAGGGTCACGCTTAGACCGGGCCAAAAGCCCCGCCCTGCCCGGATCTCCCCGTCGTTGGCCCGGCTATTGTGGTTAGAACCCACGGTGGCCCCAGCGGCCATATTGGAAAGCCCCTGCACCAGACTTGCTATAAGGAAGGAATTGTTGTGATGCTGTTCGTGGGCGGGAAATACCAGATTGTTGAGCATTTCACAGCAGGAAACGTTGGAATTATCCCCCAGCACCGAGTGGATTAGCCGGCCGCCGTATTTCAAACTACTGTTTCGGCCCATCACAAAACGAACCGCCTTGCTTCCGTAGAAAATACGGCAACCATAGCCCACGATACCGTTGACCAACTCTACCCCCTCCCCTATCTGGGTGGGTTCCGCCTCGCTGGAAAGGATGGTTAGGTTTTTTAATTTGTTAGCCCCCTTAATGTACGCGCAGGAGCCCACTTTTACATCCTTTATAATCCCGCAACTCTTTAAAACCGAAGCTTCCCCAATCTCTCCGTAGGCACCCCGGGCACCGCCGTACTGGGCCTGGGTGATATCCTTCAGCCGTCGAATCAATTTTTCATCGTCCCGGTACACGGCCCAAAGGTACGCGTCCGCACAGATCATATCTTCAAAGGGGAGGATGGACCGGCCCCCGGCCTCGTTCATCACGTCTATCCAGACCCGCACGGATTCATCCTCCCCATCCTTTAGAGCCCCGTTGCCAAACTTAGCGTGGTTGGTGGTTTGCATTTCATCCACCCGGGAAAGGATAACCTGGTTTCCGATGATATAGTGGGAAATATAGGGACAGTCCTGGATAGAACAATCGTCACCGATATCGGTGGAAATTATCGTACAATTGCGAATTCCCGCGGGGATACGGAAATCGTGGTGTTTAAGCAGTACGTTCCTCAGGGCCCCAATCCGTACCAAACCGTAAAAGTGGGAATTCCGGATAAGGTTGGGATCAAAGGGATCGCTTACTAAGAAATCATCCCAATTGGCGCAGTAATTTTCGTTCTTAACCAGAATTTCTATCTCGTGGGCCCGGAGTTTTCTCCATTTAAAGGACCCATACCCTATCTGTTGGTTCCGTAGTCCGAATTCATCCTTGCCGGGAAGCAGATACTCCGGAGGTACAAAATCGTACCCGTATCGATCGGCGCTTTCGATCATCACTTCTTTCATTTTTTCCCTTCTTTATAAAGCCGCACTATATTCGAAGTACTTTTGCCTTGACAAGATCCTTCTATTCGTCGCTTAATAAAACCCATGGATCAAACTTCCATCCTTCGGCGTATCGCGCAGGCCGGTCGTAGGGGCCTAAAACCGGCGTTTCGCACTACCCGGTTCTTGGTATCCGTTATGATCCCCATTTCCCTTTTAGTCGTCGCTTTACAGGTATCCGGGGTTCTGGGGCTTATCGCCCACCGGCTGGATCCTATTATGCGGATTTTGGGGTTGGAAGGCCAGGCTTCCCTGGTTTTTATCACCGCTATGGTTCTGAACATCTACTCGGCCATCGCGGTAATTGGAACCCTGCCCCTGTACCCCAGAGAAATCATAATATTGGCGTCCATGTGCCTTATCGCCCATAACCTTATCGTCGAAAGCACGGTGATGCGGAAAACCGGGTCGTCGGTCACCAAAATGGTTCTGCTCCGCGTGGGGACGGCTTTGGTCGCCGGCTGGCTTCTTAACCGTATCCTACCCCGTCCCCCTCGAACTATTATAGCCAGCGCGGGGCCGGCCTCCGATGGTTCCATGGGTCTTCCCTCTATGGATAAGGTCCTTTTGGCCCTTAAATCCTGGGCCATAGCGTCGGGGTTTTTGATCGTAAAGGTAGCCGTCATCGTTACGGTTCTTATGGTTTTGCAAAAAATCATGGAAGAGTTTGGGATCATGGAACGACTGGGCAAAATAATGGGCCCCCTCATGCGCTTCTTTGGTCTTCCAGTCTCCACGGGCTTTCTCTGGATTGTGGCTAACATCGTCGGCCTCGCCTACGGTTCCGCCATCATGATCGAAAGGGTGGAGACGGATCAGATGACCCTGTACGACGGGGACCTTTTTAACCACCACGTAGCGATCAGCCATTCGCTCCTGGAAGACACCCTGTTGTTTATGGCCATCGGGGTTCCGCTGTTTTGGGCTCTTCTTCCCCGTTTAGTTTTAGCGATCCTGGTCGTCTGGCTGGAACGGTTCCGTCGTATAATTTTCCGCCGTTCCTTCCGAGTCGGAACCATATAGCCATGGGAACGGCGCGAACCGGCCGTTTTTTTTATAAACTGTTAGGCGGGTTCCTCCTTACCGCGGGGATCCCAACCCTTTTTATCTCCATCAGCTTTGGTCTCCTTTCTCAAAACGCCCTGGAACAGACCTTGAAAGAAAGGACCGGCGAAGCGGCCCTTCTGGTAGCCGGCTACTTGCGATCTTTTTTTGAAAGTTCAGCCCAAAACCTTAGCACCGTAGCCCAAAATCCCCTGGTTAGGGAGTATTTTTCCCCAAACCAAAGCCGTCGGGCCGCCGAATTAACCGCCGATGTACGACGGCTTTTGTATTCGGCGGCCCGAACAAATGAAACGGAACTGTTTCTTCTTCCCCTTTACCTTCCATCCCAGGGTAACGTTTCCAGAACGGTCCCCGCTCCGCCCATGGCGCCCCTGGGGACTGCTCCCCTGGGGACGGCGCCCCTTCCAGCGAGCTACGCCGAACCGGCCTACGCCCATTGGGGCATCCGGGGCGCCCTGGAACGGCTTACGCAAGACCAGGCTAGCGCCGTTCCCGGATCGATTATCCTCTTCGGCCGGCCCCATACAACGGAAACCGAACCTACGGCCTTGGCGCTGGGCTATTCCCTGTATCCATGGGGAAGCGTAATTATGGACATTAAACGAAGCGCCGTTTCCGAACGGCTGGCCAACGCGAAGGAAACCTTTTCGGAGTTGCTGTTGGTGGACGATTCGGATTGCATCCTCTTCGATATGAGCCGTCCCTATCGGGAAAGCCAATTTGAGGATACGTCCCGGATCCTCGCGGGGACCGCGATTGCCCAGGACCGGGGCCGCATCGAGACGAATATTCCCCTCCGGGATAACCTGCGGTTAATCGCGTTTCAACCCCTGGCGCCCATAGAAGCCCAATCCACCGCCCTGCGAAATATCACCTATATTTCCGCCCTCCTCAGCCTTCTGGTAGCGGTGGCCCTGTCGTTTTTGCTATCCCAAACCATATCCGACCCCGTTCAGAGCCTTGTACGGGTCATGGGCCAGGTGGAAAAGGGAAATTTGGGAGCCCGGGTGTCGGGACACCGGCACGATGAGCTGGGGGTTCTTATAAAAAGTTTTAACCGAATGATCGCCCAGGTACAGCGGCTGATGGAAGAAACGGTGGAACAACAACAGCTGTTGCGGCACGCGGAGGCCCAGAACCTGCAGGCCCGCATGGACCCCCATTTTCTCTACAATACCCTCAATACGATTAAATCCATCGCTAAGCTCCACGGTATTTCGGACATAGCGAAAATTTCGACCCGGCTGGGAAAATTACTCCGGGCGGGTTTTACCACCCAGGGAGAATTTTCAATTCTGGAGGACGATGTGGACCTGGCCCGGGGATACCTGGAAATTCAGTCTATCCGGTACCCGGGAAAGTTTACCTACACCCTGCGGGTGGAACCGGAGGTGCTGGGGGTTAGCCTTCCCCGGCTTTTGATAGAGCCCCTAATAGAAAACGCGGTGGTCCATGGGCTGGAGAAAAAGGTCGGACCCGGCTCCATAGGGCTTTACGCTTGCAGGGTCGAAAATAGGGTTAAAATTACTATAGAAGACGATGGCCTGGGCATCCCACCCCATCGGTTACGACAAATAAAGGCCGCCCTTGTCCAGGCGGAGGTACCGGTTTCGCAACCCCAGGGAACTCCATTGGAACCAGGAGCGACGGCGGGAGCTTTAGCAAGTCGCCGGGGTACCGGGATGGCGCTGGTGAATACCCATCGGCGGCTCCGTCTGCTGTACGGTCCGGGGTACGGTTTGGAACTTTCGGCCCGGGAAGGGGAAGCGGGGGGGACCCGGGTGGTGGTAACGATCCCCTTTCAGAAAATAGGAGTTGACCCATGATGCGCGTGGTAATTCTGGAGGACGAACAGGCGTTTCTTAACGAACTGGTTTTTTCCGAACCCTGGGAAACCTGGAATTGTATGGTGGTAGGTTCTGCCCAGGATGGCCTTGGAGCCCTGGGGCTTATCCAAGAGAAAAAGCCCGATCTGGTACTCACCGACATTCGGCTTCCCGGCAAGTCGGGGCTCCAAATTATCGAGGAAATTTCCCAGCTTTCCCTGGAAATCCAGCCCGAGTGGATTATTATTTCCGGGTACGACGAGTTCGAGTACGCCCGGACAGCCCTTCGCCTGGGGGTTCGGAACTATCTGCTCAAGCCCCTGGACGACGACGAATTGGCCGCCACGATCCAGAAAATTCGTTCCGATTGGGAGACCAGGCGGGAAAGGGAACACCTAGAAGCGGCTCTACGGGAGAACCATCAAAGTACCCTTATGCTGTTCCAGGAGTACCACCTTAATCAAGATCAGGAAAGTCATCTTCGGTACGTATCCCAGGCGGTGACCCATATCCACGACTGCTACCAACGGGATCTGACGGTAGAAGATGCGGCCCAAAAATTGAGGATTTCCAGCGGCTACCTTTCCAGGATATTTAAGCAGGAAACCGGTTATTCCTTTACGGAATACTTAATGTATTACCGGATAAAACGGGCGGTGGAGCTGTTAAAGGATCCGGATTTACGGATTTACGAGGTCGCCGATTTGGTGGGTTACGCGGATCAGCGGTATTTTAGCCAAATATTTAAACGCCTGGTCGGGATGACTCCCCGGGAATTCAAAATAACCCGGTCAAGCCCATAGGTAGAAGTCCGACGGACCGGTTGAGTGTAAGCACCAACCTTACTCCTAACCCTCGCGGGGAACTCATTTGAACCGTAATTTCCATTCGTAGAGGATCCGTTCCTTACTTCGGGACGCCGCCACCCGGTCGTAGGGGATAAGGGTGATTTTATCCAAGGGAAGCGCCGACTGGGGCGCGGGCACATCGGTTCGGACACTCCGCCGGCACCACCGATCCGAAACCAGGGTTTGTACGTCCCGGCTAAGCACAAAATCGATAAATTGCCGACCCTCCCTATCGTGGGGAGCCCCCGCGATCAAGGCCACCCCGTCGGGGAGCGCGCTGGTGCCCTCCTTCGGATACACCAGGGCGATATCGCTTCCCCCCTTGATCATGGTCAAGGCGGCGGTTTCAAAGCTGATACCGGCGAAATATTCCCCCGCGGCTACCCCCTTATACACCGCTTCCGATTGATCCAGCGTCTGTTTACCCAGGGCCAGGGCGAGCTGGTCTATAAAAGACCAGGCTTCGGCGCTCCCTATAGGCGAAATGGCGGGGGATTTTGGAGCCGATTCCGCCCGGAGCATGGTCACCAGGGCAGTGTACGCGGACCCCGATTTCTGGGGATCCGCGAATGCAAGGCGGCCCCGAAAGATAGGACGTACCAGATCGGTCCAGGATCGGGGAGCCTGGGAGGGGGATACGAGGCGGGAATTATAGATGATCGTCATGGGAATGACGGAAAAACCGGTCCAGCGGTGCTGGGGGTCCTTAAAAATGCCGGAAATAGCGGAATCTTCGCTGGAAACGTAGGGCTCGAAAAGCTCCCTATCCGTATCCAAGGATTCGACACCCCCACCCCACAGGACGTCCGCGCGGGAGGGCGTCTCTTCCCTGGCCCCCTGGGCTTCCCTCCGCAGACGATCCAACAGCTCTCCCGTGCCCCCCGAAACCACCGTTACCGCGATACCGGTCCTTTGGCGGAATTCCTTGACCACAAAATCGGTCATATCCGAAGGGTGGGGAGAATACACGGTTAAACGCCGAAGCGTCGAAGCAGGCGGGGCCTCCGTTCGACCCTGGCAGGAGGGAAACAGAAGGAGGAGAAACAGAAGGAAGAGGAAAAGAAGGACCAAGAGCGTCCGATGGATGTTCGCCCCCGGACGGTAAAATTGAATCAATTGTCGTTCCCCAAAGGAGCCGGTTTTATCTCCCGCAGGCTCCTATCGGTAGGATCGAAGGGGGCCAGAAAAGCCAGGGATTCCAGCCTTTCCCGGAGGTCCTGGGCGGCCACGAAGCGGTGGGCCCCCAGTCCCAAGGCCCGGGCCGCCACCACGTTTTCCTCCAAATCGTCGATAAAAAAGGCCTCCCATGGGGGTAATCCTTCGGTTTTTAGGATACGACGCCAAAATTCCGCCTCTGGCTTGGCCACCCCCATCACGTGGGAAGCATATACCCCATCAAAACTGTCGTAATCCCCCAGGAGCCGGTGTTTCTCGTAATGGGCCGGCAGGGTATTGGTCCCGCAAACCACCCGGTACCCCCGTTTTTTAAGATCCCCCACGAGGGTCATCACCTCGGTGTCCCGTTGGGGGTAAAAAAAAGCGCCCCACAGATCCACCGGTTTGCCATCGGCGGCCCGGGGTACATGGATGGCCCGTTGGGGGAACAAATCGGCGGCCCGGCCTTCCAGCCGAAGCCAAAACGCTTCCGCCGTACACCGGCCCTCCTGGATAGCGCGGACATCCCCCCCGTCGTAGGTAGAACCGGGTTTTCCCCCGGCGGCTAAGAAAAATTCTTCCACCGTTAATCCTAGGCTTTGGGCCATGGCCCCAACGCAGTGGACGTTCTGGGCTACCACGCCCCCCATATCAAAAATAAAAAGCCTCATTCTTTCCCCGCCGAATAGACCGCCGAACCGCCGACAAAATAGTTGGAGAGGCTAAAGAATAGCACAAAAACCGGAAGACTGGCGATGACCGCCACCGCCATCATGGCCCCTTCGTCGGCGTGCTTTTCCGCGGCGAATTTGACGATGTACGCGGGGATGGTCTTCATGGTTTCCCGCTGGGCTACCAGCAGGGGCCACAGCAGGTTATCCCACTGTTGGCGGAACGTCATGATCGCTAGGCTAGCAATAGCGGGACCGCAGTTGGGAAGCACAATCCGCCGGAATATGCCAATCTCGCCGGTCCCGTCGATCCGGGCGGCGTCGAGCATTTCGTCGGGGAAGGTAATCAAATACTGGCGCATCAAGAAAACCCCAAAGGCGTTCATCATAAAAGGAATTATCAGCCCCCGGTAGGAATCTTGAAAACCCAGATTAAGGACCACCAAGTACAGGGGGACCATAATCGTTTCAAAGGGTATCATCATGGTGGCCATAATGATCATAAATACCGTGTTTCGGCCCTTAAACGTAAACTTAGCCAGGCCGTAGCCTACCATAGCCGAAAGAACAACCGTGGTAATCACGATGGAAAACGAAACGATCAGGGAGTTTAAAATATTACGGGGATACATGAAGGCCCCGTCGTTCCCCGCTATAGCCCGAACAAAATTGGCTGGATACGGTGGAATCGGTATCCATTTGTAGGGCATCCGCAAAATGTCCATCGCGGGCATGAACGAGGCCGTGGCCATAAAAACAAGGGGTAAAACCACCATAAGACCCAAGAGTCCCAGAAAAGCCCAGGCAAGGATATTTTTCATGGTCCCCCCTAAAAGGTTACCTCTTCGGACTTAGAAAGCCGAAGTTGTAGGCCTGTGAGCGATAGCATAATAAGAAAAAGGATAACGCTCATCACGCTAGCCCGTCCGATGTTCAAATCCCGCATGGCGGTGTTGTAGATATTCAGGGTAATTACGTCGATGGGTCCTGTAGGAGCCCCGCTTTGGGTAAACAGGTATTGGGTGCTGAAGGTTTTTAAGCACTGGATCATGGCCATAATGGAAACCAAGACCGTAGTGGGCTTTAAAAGCGGAAATACGATAAATCGAAATTGACTAAGGGCTGTGGCTCCGTCGATTTTTGCCGCCTCGATTACCGATCGGGGAATTTTCGATATCCCCGTGATGTAAAGGATGGTAAAGTACCCAATGTATTTCCAAACGTACACGATCATCGTGGAAATCCGCACCATGGAAACGTCGGAAAGCCACCGACGGTCCACCCCCGGTTGGTGGAGGAGCGTGTTAAGGGCCTGGTTCGCCAAGCCCCGGGGATCGAACATAAGCATCCAGATAAGGGCCGCCACCACCGAAGAGAGTACCGCGGGACTATAAAAGAGCAGTTGAAGCCCCCTTTGGAAACGGGATCGGGATGAGATTAGCATCGCCAAAAAGAGACTGAGAACCACCAGGGGGATAAACGCCCCCAGGGTAAAAATACCCGTGGCTACCGCGGAGTTCCAAAACTCCGGCCCCCCCAGCACCCGGATATAGTTACCCAGGCCGATAAAGGCCGGAGGCTTGAGGGAAAGGAGTTTTTTGTTAAACATGCTGGTCCACAGGGCGTTTAAAATGGGGTAAAAAGAAAAGATAGAGAAAAATACCAGCGCTGGCGCTACAAAAAACCATCCCCACCGGGCCTTTCGAGCCTCGTATCCCCTCGGTCTCTTTTGTCTCATCGATCCCTCCGGACTTATTGTTCGTTCAACACTTCTTGGACGTTCTTTTTAAGATCGGCCAGGGCTTTTTCCGGTTCCGCGGCCCCCATCATCACCGATTCCACGGCGGTTTTAAGGAGCGCGTCTATTTTGGGAGAATTAGCCCCATAGTAAACGATGTGAGCCTTTTCCAGGTCCGACCGGAAAACATCCGAGTAGGGCATAGCCTTGAAGGTCGCCGAATCCATCAATGCCTTCGTCGGCTGAACGACCCCGACTTCTTTAAGGTACGTTTCTCCGTGACTCAGCATAAAGGAGACCAACTTCCAGGCCATTTTTTGGTTTGCCGAAGGCTTTTGGGCGTTGACCATGTAGAAATGACCGTAGTAGTTATTCGGCACCGTTTTTACCGCATCCTTCCACTGGGGATAGGGAATGACCATCCAGTCTTTGGACTCAAAGAACGACCTGTTCGCGTCCGCCATCCGGGCTTCCTGGTAAAGACCCGATAGGGACATGGCCACCTCGTTTTTATCGTTATCAAACAGTTTTCTGGCGGCGGCGTAGGTGGGGCTCCCTAGATTTTTACCCGCGGGGCCAAAATCCTTCATGTATCGAAGAACCTTTAGCCAGGCTTCGTCGTTCACGATCGCCGTTTTCCCATCGTCAGAAACCAGTTTTCCCCCCAGCTGTTCTACCATGGGAACCCAGCTGATTAGATAATAGGGATACCGGAAATCGAAGCCCCGCCGGGTTATGATCTGCCCGTTCCGCTGTACAATTTTTTCGGAAACCGACATCACCTGTTCCCAAGTCTTTGGATAATCCTTGTCCGGGTCCAATCCCGCGTCCCGGAAAATTTTTTTATTTAAATAAACGCACCAATTGGTCAGTTCCAAAGGAAGCCCGTACAATTTTCCGTCCGCCATTACCGAGTTAAGCATATTGGGCAGATACGTATCGACGATGTCCTGCTGATTTTTATACCCCGCCGCCGCCGGATCCACGGGGGCTACCCGGCCGTTGGCGATAAAGGGGTACGCGTCGTTGATTTCCAGGTTAAAGATATCGGGCCCCTGGTTGGCGGCAAAACCCGCTACAACGATATCCTTGATCTTTCCCGATGGATAGGTCACGTAGTTAACCTTCACGTTCGGATTGGCGGCCATAAACTCGTCGATGTACTGTTTTTCAATGCGAGTCCGATTTGGATCCTCGTGGGTCCAAATTGTCAGTTCGACGGGTCCCGTAGCCTGTTCCTTTTGCCCTTCGGCAAAAAGGGGGACCACCAGGGCTCCCACAAAGAGAGACAACAGCGAAAGGACTAAACGCTTTTTCATCTTCCCTACCTCCTCTTAACAAAAACGATGGGTATTCGTCCCGGAACTATGCGTCCAGGGACGCGAAAGGTACCGGGGATTATCGGTATTCCGGTTCCTTACTTTGTTAGGGTAGGGTCAAAACGGCGAAGGCACAACGGGAGGATTCGATACTTTTGTAGAGGATTCGTACGTAGGGGAGATGTACCCCCCCTGTGGGGGGAAGGCGTGTTAGATAAGCTCCTAGGGCCGGTCGGTTTTTAAAGCCCTGGAAAGGAGGAGCATCTTTTTAAAGGGCGAATCGGTTTTTTTTAGCTCCCGGGACCCCCGGGTAATTTTACAGAGCGAAAGACCCAAATTTTTAGCGATCTCCCGCTGGGGAATCTTTTGATCTAAGGCTTTGACCAGGGCCCACCGGGCGGCGATATCCGCCGTTTCCGCGGGGGTCAAGAGACTCCGCAAAAACGCTTCGATTAGGTCGCTGTCGGAGGTAGCCGCGAAGGCCCGGGCTAACTCCTCCAAATTTGTCTCCACTTCTGGATCGTCGATATGCATTCCATAACTATATACCAAAACAAGCGGGACTTCAACGAAGGATGGGTGCACCAAATACGTTGGGGCCAGCGTATTGTATGTCCAAATGGACCTTTTAATGATAGACTAACCGCATAGGCGGTAACAATTAGGTATGAAATCGACAAACGTGGTCCCGGGGGTATCGCACAGCCCCATTAAAACCGTAGGATTCGCGATTATTTCGCTTATTCTGAGCGTCGTGATGAACCTGTACCATTTTAGCCTGGAAGGAACCGGGGGGCTCTACACCTGGCATCCCCTTTTGGTGCTAAAAATCCTCGTGGTCATGGGCCTCGGCCCCCTCGTCGTAGCGGTTCTGTACCTTATTTTCGCTAACCGTGGCCCCGCGAGGCTTGCGATTCTCCTTCGGTGGCTCTCCCTTGTGGGCTCAACCTTAGTTAGCCTCGGCTCCATTGCCCTGCTCGCCTTTTTAATCCTGGTCCCCCGGAGCGGAGTTCTTACGGTTCCCCCGCTTTCACTCATCGATCCGCTCAAGGGCTTGATAATCCAAAACCGTGAACCCTCTCCCGCGCTTTCCGGGGAGAGGCAACCCGTACCCCTGTTACGGCTTTCTTTTTCTTCGGACCCCCACTGGGGAGCCCCCACGTCCAATGTCCAGGCCCGAACCCAAATTTTGGATCAAATAGGGAAGGGGCATCGGGATGCCTTTTTTATGCTGGGCGATACGGTGGAAACCGGTAACTCGGTGGGCCAATGGAACTCCGCGTTGGCCGAGCTGGGAAGGTATATTCCACAGGTACCCCTTCGGGTTCTGCTTGGAAACCACGACGCCCTTTTCGGCGGTCAGTATCTTTTTAAAAAGGCTTTTTCCCCCTCGACCTTCTCCAGCGATTCCGGTTCTCCCTACTATTGGAAACTGAACGCCGGGGCGGCCACCATCGTGGCGGTGGATCTTCCCTGGGGAACCGAAATGTTCGGCCCCAAACAACGCCAATGGTTAGAAAAAGCCCTGGCAGAGGCGGACCATACCAAGCCCCTCATCGTGATATCCCACAGTTTTTTTTACGCCTCGGGGTACGACGATCCAGAGCTGGGAACCCCTTGGTACGATCACTACCAAAACATCAAAGCCCTGGTTCCCCTTTTTGAAAAATACAAGGTTAACCTGGTTATTTCGGGCCATAACCACTATCAAGAACTGTTATCCCACCACGGGGTAACCTACGCCATTATCGGGTCCATGGGTGGCCTTCCGGACCCAAATCCCACCCACGTGTCCCCCGCCAGTCTTTGGCTCGCCGTAGGAAAGTACGGGTGGCTCGACGTGGACATCCTACCCGATAGCATGGTCCTAACCTTTAGAAGCGAAACCGGAGCCGAGCGGTATAAAACCCAGGTAAAATAGCATTGGGGGGGCTCTGTATGTATCAGACGACCTCAGTTTGCCCTCGGAGCCTGCTATAACGCCGGTACAGGACAAAGGAAACGGGAATGGCTAAGGTCAGAAGGGGGAAGAGGATTTCGGCGTAGTATGGGGTTATAAAGGAGAGGCTTAAAAACGCTACGGCGCCGAGGGTACGGCCCGCGTTAAGGACTATTTCCACGGCGATGTTCCGACCCGCCACGTTCCCCTCCCGACGGATATAGTTGGTAAGAATGTTAAAGTACGCTACGGTGAACGGGAGGGTAACCGCCGCTTCGGCGATTTTCCAAAGGATGCCCGAAACGGCGGCTCCCAGGGGGCTGACCGCGGTTACCAGGATAATCGACGAAAGAAGCGCCCCAAGGGACCCCCAACCCCAGAGTAGAACGCTTCTCCGTTCGGTGAGGATTTTACCGCCCCCGATATTAGCGGCGGCGCTTACCACAGCAAAGGCAATGGAAAGCTTGCCCGCCAAAACGTCTCCCCCCGAAGCTTTTAGAATCAAAACGCTAAATATGGACCAACTGGCCCCGTCTCTCAGACCGTACACCAGGTTGACCCCTAGGGCAAAATCCCAGCTTGGATCCCGGCCCAGGACCAGCTTATCCCGAACGGTAAACCCTTCGGAACTTTCTCTAGAGTTCATCCCCAGAGCTACTAAAGCGGTAATGAGAGAAAGACCGATAATCAACATAAACAGGACCAGGTACCCCGTTTCGACCTTTGGGAAAAATCCTAAGATGGCGGTGGATACCGCGGGGGCCAACGCTCCAGCAACGGCGCCTAGGGCGCCAAAGATTCCAAAAAAAGAACCCTTCCCTCCCTGGGGGTTGGATTCGGCGATGAACAGGTTCAAGGAATACCAAAAAAAACCGTTGGCTAACCCATTAATGCCCCCCAGGAGGTACAAAGAGTTAGCCGATCGTTCCCGAAGGACCACCAACAATCCGTAAAATACAATAAAAAGAACCAAACCGGTTATCAGCACCAGTTTTTTCCCTATCCGCCGGGCTCCCTGGCCACCGATAAAAAATCCCAAGGGCATAAGGATAAACTGAAATATATTAAAAATGGTTAATTGGGCGATTCCAGTTAAAAATCGATAGAGATACATGCTTACAAAAACCGCCGAAACAGCGGCTTGAAACGAATAGAGGGCAAAGATAAAAAGGATGGATTTTTCGTTCCGGTTCATACGGAAAGAGAATCGAGGATTTCCCAGAGGCGATCCGGCTGGTCGATAATATAATCCGCCCCGGAAATTTCCAATTCTTCGCGGCCCCGGAACCCCCACGAAACCCCCACGACCGGGCAGGAAACCCCGTGGGCCGTTTCCACGTCCACCGCCGAATCCCCAACAAATAGGGTGTTGGAGGCCGTAGCCCCCATAAGGGCCATGACGTTAAAGGTAAGGGCGGGGGCAGGCTTCCTTGGTTCACCCGCCACGTCTCCTCGGACCTGGACAAAGGGGATATGGGGAAAAAGCCCGGCCACCACCGCCCGGGCCACCGGGTCGGGTTTGTTGGTTAAAACCGCCATCACATAGCCCCGTTGGTTGAGCTTTTCTAAGAGGTCTTCAATCCCCGGATAGGGGACCGAGTACCGCAGGGGAACCTGGGCGTAGTAATCCAGCGCATCGTTGCTTACCGCTTCTACCATGGCGTCGAACCGGGCCCCTTCCGGAAGGGCGTTATACGCCAAACGCTTAATCCCCCAGCCAACCAAGGGAGGGTACGCTTCCGTAGGAAGGGCTTTAAATCCATGGGCTTCTAAGGCCCTATTCATGGAAAGAGCAATGTCAGCGATCGTATTAACCAGGGTTCCGTCTAAGTCAAAAATAAGGAAATTCAAAACGTTGCCTCTCTATGTTTTTATACCATAAAGGTCAGAAATAAATCAGACGTCATCGCCGGCTCCGGGAAATACGATCTATCCCTGGACCTCCGGAGAAGGGTATAGTAGGACCATGACGCTGATATCTCTCGATTCAATTTCCAAATCCATGGGAAAAGGGCCCCTGTTTTCCGACGTATCCTTCGGGATAGAGGAAGGGGAACGGATTGGTTTTGTAGGTCCCAACGGGAACGGTAAATCTACTCTCCTTAAAATTATTGCGGGCCGGCTGGAGGTCGACGAAGGGACGGTGGCCCGCAAGCGCCAACTGCGGGTCAACATGCTCGATCAAATTCCCCTGTGGGAACCGGGGGACACGATTCGGGACTTTCTTTTCCGGTCCGACGACCCGGTCGTTCGTCTGGTGGATCGTTACGAGCGAACCCTCCAAGAAACCACCGATGGGGCCAAGGGAAACAGGATCGCCGACCTAACCCACCAAATGGAAAGCCTGGGGGGCTTTATCCTGGAACACCGCTTTGTTTCTCTCCTTACGGAACTCGGTATCCACGATTTATCCCTCCCTATGGACGCCCTCTCGGGGGGCATGGCCAGAAAGGTGGCTCTGGCCCGTTGTTTGGCTCCCGATTCGGACCTTCTGCTTTTGGATGAACCGACGAACCATTTGGACGTGGACACCATCGAATGGCTAGAAAAAAAGCTTCTCTCCCAGAATACAGCCTTTGTGGTGGTTACCCACGACCGCTGGTTCCTGGACGATCTTTGTACCACCATTTTTGATATCGATGGGGGCCGGTTTTCTAAATACGAGGGAAACTATTCGGAGTACCTGCGGAGGCTGGAAGAACGGCAAGCCCTGGTGGACGCCCGGGAACGGCGCAGGGAATCCATTCTACGGGTGGAACTGGAGTGGCTTAAACGGGGACCCAAGGCCCGGGGCGGCAAGGATAAAAAGAGGAAGGACCGGATCCGGGAAATGGTGGATGGAAGACCTGGGGCCGAGGCTTTGTTTATGGAAAACCTATCAACCTCCCATCGCCGTTTAGGTGGTAAAATTATAGAGATCCAAGGGCTCACCAAGGCTTGGGGCTCCCAAAAAATAGTAGACAATTTTTCCTACCAGCTAAGCGCGGGAGAACGGATAGGCATTGTGGGACCCAACGGGTCGGGAAAGTCCACGATCCTCAATTTAATCGCCCAACGGACCACGGCCGATCGGGGAACCATAGAACGGGGTCAAACGGTCGTCATTGGGTACTACGACCAGCTGGGTCTGGATGCGGAGGCGGATCTTTCCATTTTAGAGTACGTACAACGGACCGCCGAACGGATCCGGATGGCCGACGGATCGGAGCTTACGGCGGAACAATTTTTAGAGCGCTTCGCTTTTCCCCGAACCACCCATAGTCAGCCGGTGGGAAAACTTTCGGGGGGCGAACGTCGGCGTCTTTTGTTAGTCCGATTATTGATAGGGAACCCCAACGTGCTTCTCTTGGACGAACCTACCAACGATTTTGATATCCCCACCATCTCTCTTTTGGAGGATTTTTTGGCCACTTTTCCCGGTTGTATCATCGCGGTGTCCCACGACCGAGCCTTTTTACAGGGCATGGCTGATTCGCTGTGGATCCTGGACGGAACAGGCCGATTGGAACGATTCGTGGGCTCCTACGGCGAGTGGCGGGATCTGCGGGGTGAAATAACGGCAGAAGAATCCAAATCGGGAGAAGCAAAATCTAAATCTACCGGAGGCGCTTCCTCGCAAGCCCAAAGAAACCGTACGGAGGAACGAAAAAAGCTCTCCTTTGCCGAAAAAAAGGAATTGGATTCCCTTTTAATCGAAATTGATGCCTTGGAACGTGAAAAATCGGCCCTGGAAGCCCAATTCGCCGACCCCGCCGGGACCCTGGCCAAGGATGGAGAAGCCTTCGCGGCGGCCCAAGGACGGTATAGGGAAATTGGCGAAGAAATTGTCCTTAAGACCGCCCGCTGGGAGACCCTGGCTTCCCGCTCGGATTGATCGACTCTAAAACCTCTACCCGGTTGCGCCCCCGGGCTTTGGCCCGGTACAGCGCGTCATCCGCCGCCCGAATAAGCAGGGACGCGATGCCTTCTGTTTCGTCTTTTTCCGAAGGAATCAGGGTCGCCACACCCAGGGATATGGTTATATGGATCGATTCGGCCCCGTAGGCTATGGGAAGATTTCCCACCTGGGCTCTAATCCGTTCGGCCACGTGTTTCCCTGCCCCTAGTTCCGTCTCCGGAAGGATTATCAAAAACTCTTCTCCCCCCCAGCGGCCCACCGCATCCCCCTCCCGCAAGGATTCGGCTATCCGTTTAGCGACCTCCGATAAAACCGCGTCCCCGGCTATGTGGCCGTACCGGTCGTTCACCATTTTAAACAGATCCAGGTCCCCCATAATGAGGGTTAAGGACCGGCCGGTCCGTTTAGAGCGGGCAAGCTCCATGTTTATCCGGTTGGAGATACAGCGACGGTTCGAAAGCCCCGTCAGCTCGTCGGTAAGGGAAAGCCGATCCAAGCGGTTCACCAAAACTTCCAGGTTGGAGTTTTTCTCCTCTATGGTACGGGACGCTTCCGAAATTTTACGGTTTACAAGCTCCAAATCCGCCTGGGCCCGGTGTATTTGAATCAGGTTAAGGATGCGGACGTACAACTCCTCCGGCTCCACGGGGGATCGGATAAAATCCCACGAGGTCCCGTCAAAATAACCGGAGATCCGTTCCCATACCGGATTCTCGATAAGAAACAAAACGGGGATATCCACGGAACGAATTCTATCGTTTATTTGTTTAGCGTAGTTCCGGTCGTCTTCATCGTCCCAACGGATAGAGAGAAGTAGCAGATCCATACGATCCAGCGTCTTCCCGGAAAGGGGTGCATAGTCCCTGGTAACCAGGTCCATGCCCTTGGACCGCAAAAACGGTAGCAGGGTATCGTCGATGGAAGGGCTCTTTTTTATCCACAAAACCCTTGGAGAAAGAGAAACCCCATCCACGGAAGGAACGGGAGGATTTTCCGCAACTTCGATATTCCCTACCGTACTGCTTATTTCTTCTCCGTTTCCAGCGGAGATTACCTGGGGAATTTCAATCCTAAAGCGGCTTCCGCCCTCAGCGGGGGCGTCGTAGCGGATAAGGGCCCCCATCAGGTCTAAAAGCCGTTTCGCGATGGCCAAGCCAAGCCCCGTTCCGCCGTATTTTCGGGAAATAGAGGGATCCTGCTGGCTAAAGGGGTCAAAAAGACGGGCCCGGTACTCTTCGGTAATACCAATTCCCGTATCCACGATTTCTATCTTTAGACGAATTTTCCGGGAGGCCTTTTCATTTTCCACCAACGGAATCGGCTCATCGTTAACCGCGTCTATAAAAAGGGTAACGGATCCTTCGTCGGTGAATTTGATGGCGTTACCGATCAAATTCACCAGCACCTGCCGAAGCCGGTCCCGATCCAGCATGACCGTTTTCGGAACCCTATCGGTAACCCGGAGCTTAAAAACCAGGGCCTTCTCTTCCACGTTAAACCTAAAAATATCCGTCAAATCGTTTAAAAGACCGCGAATTTCAAAGGGCATAGGAACCAGCTCTATCCGCCCCGATTCGGCCCGGGTAAGGTCCAGGATGTCGTTAATGATGGCTAGCAGAGCCCTGCCGGAAGTTCCGATGGATTTAAGATACCCCTTGCCCCTGTCGCTTTGTACCACCTGCTCCAAAAGGGCGCTGTACCCCAAAATCGCGTTGAGGGGGGTCCGCAGTTCGTGGCTCATGGTGGCGATAAACTGACTCTTCGCCTGACTGGCCCGTTCGGCCTCCAGACGGGCATTCCGAAGCCGCTCCTCGATTTCCACCTGCATGGTGATGTCGTAGGCGGCGATAATGATAACCCTTCTTTCTGGAATTCCCACGGCCCCCAGGGAAAACCAAACCCACGTCCCATCGGCCCGGCGAAACCGCAGGTGAAAATCCTTTAGTTGAACCCCCGATAGCAGAAATGTAACCGCGTCTACCGCCCTTTTTCTATCGTCGGGGTGGAGGAACGAGAGGAACTGTGCCCCCACCAGGTCCGATTCCTTCCATCCTAAATCGGCGGTCCAGGAGGGGCTTACTTTTAAGAAATGGCCGCCCCTATCGACAATACAGAGGTACCCCAGGGTAACTTCAAAGAAGATATCCATATCCCTCTTCGCTTCCCCCAGTTCTGCCGTCCGTTTTTCTACCCGGGCCTCCAGTTCTTCGCTCAATTCGCGGTAGCGACGCTCGCTCTCTTGCAGGGCCTCTTGGGCTTCTATTCGCTCGGTCACATCCCGAAACATGACCAAAATACCGGTTATCCGACCATCCCGGTCTCGAACCGGCGTTTTAACGGTTTCTACCCAGAGTCGTCCCGCTTCGCTGGGGTATTCTTCAAAATAGATCTGGCTCTCCCCGGCCTCCAGGACCTTCTTATCATCCCCCCGGTACTTTAGGGCTAAATCTTCCGGATAAAGGTCAAAATCGTTGGTTCCGATGACGTCGGCCATCGATTTTCCCAGAGTTTTGGCGAAGGCGGCGTTGCAAAGCACATAGCGGCCCTCCACATTTTTAACAATCAACGCTTGTGGAAGGGAATCGATGATGGTGCGAACCAACAGGTCGTACTCTTGCCGTTTTTCGTCCACATTCTTCAGGGTCAGCTCTTCTCCCAACCGGGACGTACTTAACAGGATAAAGCCCAGGGTCCACAGGGTTCCCCCGACGGTCATGCTGATAAGGGTCAGGACAAATGAATCGGGATTAAGGGGAAACAGGGTTATTTCGGGGTCAAAAATCACAAATAGACGGAGAAAGAAAAAAACAGAAAGGGGGATATAGGCTCCTAACACCGAATAGAGGCCCAATTTTCTTTTAAAGGGAAATTGATACGCGATAGCGATGGATGAGCTGATAAATTGAACCATCAAAAAAAATGAAACCGTGGCGCTTATACAGGATTCGCAGGGCTTAATAAATATAAAAAAATACAAAAACGGTACCAGGGCTACCGGGGGCAGGTAGGCCCAAGGGCTATACTTTTTGGGTTTATCTAAAAATTGCCAGGTCCCGTTGCCGATAAAAGAAACCCCCAGAACGAGGAGCCCGTTAGCCAATAGATCCTGGATCCAGGGGATCCGTTCTACCGGCAAACCCGGTAGGCCCTGGAGCAGAAGCCCCAGGGTTATGGAAACGTTTCCCAAGGCCCAGCGAATTTGACCCCTATAATTGGGGGTCGCTTTTTTTAAAAGCCAGAGAAAAAAGGCTAAAGTAAGGCCCCCGGCGCAAAAAACCATCAGGGCGTTCGAACCGTTTAGCTGTTCCAAGGAATCCATTATTTGTCTATCGGCTTTTTTGGGTCCCGGGATGAGCGGGGGAACTTCCAAACCCTAAATCGGAGGGCCGAAGAAAGGGAAAAGAGCAACAGGGCCAACGCGGAAGGGAGACCCAACAGGAGGGTAGCGGGGAGTCCCGAACTGCCCTGCACGAGGGAACCTATCCTTTCGACCAAAGCAAACAGGAGAGCCGCTAAAGCCACCCCCCAAACCCGCCGAAACCCCAGGTACACCGCCGCTAGGGCTATCCACCCCCGGCCCGCGACACCCCCCGGCGCGTAAGCCCCCACCCGGAAACTTAACGCGGCCCCCGCCAAAGAGGCCAGCAAAGCGGCGGCGGCCCACGAAAGTTCCCGGTACCGTGGGGTACGGATCCCCCGTTCAAAGGCTGCCTCTGGAGCGGCCCCCACCGCACGAAGCCGTAAGCCCAGGGGGGTACGGTTGACGATCAGGGCTTCCAACAGAAGCACCCCCAGGGCGATCCCGACAAAGACCTTGGAATCCACCGTGGGAATAGAATCGATCCGTACAACCCCCTTGGTTCCGTACCAGAGGGAAGATAGGGTGTCCACCGTACCGAGGGCCGCTACATTGAGGGCTAGGCCCGCGATAAAGGGGTTTGCTTCGGTAAGGCGCACGAAACGAGCCAGACTCCACCCGACCAGGGTTCCTATCAGGGCTCCGTACAGGAGCCCCAGGGCGACCGAGCCGGTGGTGCCCGTAGCGACCCAAGAGAAAAAGGACCCCAGAATCATAAAACCTTCTATAAAAACACCAAGGGTTCCCGTCAATTCGGTCAGAAGAGCCCCCAGGGAAGCCAGGATGAGGGGAGCGGCGGTGGCTAAAATTCCCTCTATCATGGGGTGCTCCTTAAACGAAAATGCCGGACCGTGGCCAGAATCAGCACGGTGGCCTGGATAAACGCGGAGGTATCAAAGTCTAAACCTACCGACAAAACCGCCGCGTCGGAGCCCGCCTTAAGCCAACCGTACACCAAAGCCGCGGGGATAATTGCCAGGGGGTTATTCCGGCCAATCAGGGCTACGGCGATGGCGCTCCAGCCAAGGCCCCCCGAAAAGGACCGGTGGCACACGCCGTAGGTTCCCGCCACAGCAAAAAAGCCCGTTAAGCCGTGGATGGCCCCGGAAACGGCCATAGCGCTGACCCAGTACCGTTGGGGAGGGAACCCTCCGTAAAGGGCAAAAGCGGGGCTGGCGCCGGCGACCCGAAAACGGTAGCCCACGGCGGTTCTGGAGAAAAATATCCGTAACGCAAAGGCTAACGCGAGGGCAAAAAAGAGGGAAGCGTTGAGGGTGGAAGGAGGAAGAATCCGCAGGATCCTTGCGGTCTCCGGGAGCCTCGGGGTGGCTAAAAGACTGCTAGAGGGGTCCCGCAGGGGACCCGAGATAAGGTAATCCGCCACCGGCGTAAGACTGGCGGATAGGAGAAAGCTGGTAATCAGTTCATCCGCCGCGAAAAAGCGCTTTAAAAAGCCCGAAAGGCCCCCCATAAGGGCCCCCACCCCCAGGGCTCCCAGGCCCGCGACCACCAACAGTTCGGGACCCGTGGTCCTTTTGTTGGATAGCAGAATCACCGCCGAAACTAGTCCCCCCAGGTAAATTTGCCCGTCCCCTCCCAAATTAAAGGTACCCCCCTTAAAGGCGAAGGACACCCCTAGAGCGGCGGTTAACAGGAGAACCGAATAATCCAGCGTGTTGCCGAGGAACCAGGGGGACGACCAGGGGGTGATAAAAAAGGATACCAGCGCTTTACCCCGTTCGGGGGCGCTGAGGAGGATGAGGAGGACCGTAAGAACAAGCGCCGAACCGATCGCGACAAAGGACCCAAAGGCCGCCCTTCTTCCGTGGGGAATAGGGCGCGGTTTTCCAGTCCCCCTAGGTTTTTGAAGGATCATCGCAATACGCTCCAATTTGATCCGATCCGATCATCGCTTCCCCAATAAGAGAGCGATTCCGTTCCTCCGAAGCCCCATCGGAGACCATGGAATACCGGCCCTCGATTCTTCCATCCCTCAACACGATTACCTCATGGGCGACCGAAATTAGTTCATCCACATCGGTGGAAAAGAGTAACACCGATCCGCCGGAATTGACATAGGTCCGGAGTCTTTGGGCTAAAAGACGCCGCCCCGCCGCATCCAGCCCCCACCCCGGTTCGGCCATTACCATAAGGCGTCCCCGTTCGGCAAACTCCCGGGCCAAAATTATCCGCTGGGCCATACCCCCAGAAAGTGATTCGGCGGTTTGCTGGGGGGCCGCGGAAATTTCCGCGTGTTCCAAAACCATGGACACCCATTGGTCCAAATATAATCGGTCCAGAAGTCCAAAGCGGCCCCCCACACCCCGGAGGGCCCGCCGGTGGGCGTGAACGACGATGCTGTCCCAAAGGGACAAGCGGGGGGCCATGGCGGTACCCAAACGGTCGGCGCTGATGTACACCCCCCCCAGTTCCCGGAACCGGTAGGGGTCCCCCGGCATAAGGGGCTTTCCCTGTAATTCCACCGTCCCCCCCTGGAAGGGTAAAAGACCCGCTATCGCCAACTCCAGGGTTTCTAGACCGCTATCCCGTATCCCCGCCACACCGACTATTCGTCCCTGGGGAACCTCCAGGTCTACGGACCGGATAAAGGGCCGTCCTTCCACGTGGACCTGGAGGCCCCGCACCCGAAGAATCGTTTTACGTCCCGGAGTTTCATCCATGGAATTGGGGTCCGGACTCCCAGGACCTTTGGCCGGCGCGGAAACAGGGACGCCTTCCCGCTCCGTCGACTTGGGGGAAGCTCCGAACATCAGGGAACCCAAATTTTCCACATCGCAAAGGGAAGCCGGAAGGGTAGCCACGCTCGCCCCGTGGCGGAGTACCGTCAGCCTATCGGCCACCGATAGGGTTTCCTGAAGTTTGTGGGAAATTAATACAATACCATGACCCTCCGATCGGAGGGTCCGCAAAAGATCAAACAGTCGTTCCGTCTCCCCAGGATTCAGTACCGCCGTGGGTTCGTCTAAAAGAATATACCGAACGCCCCGGAGCAACAGGGAAAGAACAGACCCAATTTGACGGGCACTGATGGTCATTTTCTCCGTCGGACGGTCCACGTCCACAGAAAAGCCCCACCGTTCCGCCAATTCTTGGACCCGATGCCGGGCCGATCGGCGACGTATAAGGATACGGTTTTCCCCTTCCGCTCCCAAAATACAGTCTTCCCAAAAGGAAAAACCGGGGACAAACCGGGGATGCTGGCGAACGATGCCTATCCCCAGCGTCAGGGCGTCCAAGGGAGCATGAAAACGCTGTTCCACCCCATCGATCAATATTTTCCCGCCGCTGGGTTCCACCTGCCCCGAAAGGATGTGCAGTAGGGTCGATTTTCCAGCCCCGTTCTCCCCCACCAGGGCGTGGATTTCCCCGGGGATCAGGTCAAAATCGACCCCCGAAAGGGCTTCCACTCCGTTGGTGGGAAAATATTTGCGAATACCCTCCAGGCGGATCATGACTGGGGATCGGCTTATTTAGCAGGATGGTCCAAACGGAGTTGGCCGCTTTTTAAGCGAGCCACCAGGGTAGCCTGTTGTTTTCGCAGGGCTTCGGGAACCGCGGAGGTATAGTTAGGATCATCCTGAACAAAGTCCACGTACCCCTGGGCCACCCCTACCAAATCGGCCTGGCCAAAGGGCAGGGTACCGTTCAGAAAGCGCTTTACCTGCTCGTAGGCCGCCAAATCCTGCTTAAGGATGGAACTGCCCACCACCGTACCGGGCTTTACGGCGTAACCGTTCACGTCAAACCAGACCACCTTGGCCCCCGCTTCGGAAGCGGCCTGCACTATCCCCTGGTTCGCCCCGCCGGAAATGGCTAGGATAACCCGAACCCCGTCGTGGATCATCGAGGAGGCCAACTCGGCACCCCGAGCGGCGTCGTACCAGTTTCCCACCACCCGAAAATCGACCTGAAACTGGGGATCCACCGCCTGGGCTCCGGCCTTATACGCGCTCAGGATGACGTCGTTCATGGCCGGATACTCCTGCCCCGCGATCAATCCGATTTTATAGGAAGGGCCTCCGCTTATCGCGTCCTTAGAAACCAAAGCGGCTATATAGCCGGCCATATACCCCTGTTCCTGCTGGTTGTACCGGAGCGTATAGATCTGCTTATTCCCCGAAAGTTCCCCATCCAGTAGCAGAAACTTCTGTTTTGGGAATTCCTTAGAAACCGCATCGCAGATGGCCGGCAGAGCCGGATTGGAGGATACGATGAGGTCGTAATTGCCCCCCGCCGCCAGGGAGGTTACCTTGGACTCCCAGTCCGCCTGGTTAAAGCCCCCCTCCACCACCTTGACCTGTACGGAGGGTTTTTCCTCCGCCGCCTTCTTTACCCCCGCCACGAGCATTTCGTAGATCGGACTGCCCGAAACGACCCCGGGGACAAATACGGCGATGGATACGCTTTTTGCCGATTCCTTGCCCGCCCCGGTGTTTTTCATTGTCCCCGCTTCGCTTTGCCCCCCGGCAAAGAGCGCGGTAGCGTGGGGAAAACATAGGGACGCGGCGACGAGCAGGACCAGGGAGACTGAGGATTTTTTGTTTGTTTTCTGAATTCCCTTCATAGGAACCTCCAATAGGATACTATTCCGGGAATAAAAAAACCCCGGAACTGTTATCCAGGGCTTGGCTTTACGAGGAGATACGGGCTCTGGGAAATCCCGATCGGAAGACCCCCAGGTGCTCGATTTTCTTCCATCCGGACTGTACCGTCGGCACCGGAATCTCACCGGTTCAATCCACCCAAGGGCGGAGTCGCGGGCTTTAACCGCCGGTAGGGAATCGCGCTAAGGTACCACGGTCCTCTAGAAGGTCCCTTGGTATACATCGCGTTCACCCAACCCTGAAAATCTTATAAAAAGATAACCCAAGTCCCCCCCTTGGTCAAGGGCTCAAAAAACCGTATAGTAGTTCCATGATAGGATTCTTGATAAAAAAGACCTTTTTTGACCTGTGGGATAACCTTTTCCGGATAGCCCTGGTCAACCTGGGGTTCATCCTCTCCGTGGCCGTCCCTATTCTAGGTCCCACCCTTTTTAAGTCCTCCCCGATCGTAGGATTTTCGATACTCCTGGTGGGGATCCTCTGGTGTTTTGTCTATTTGTCCGCCGCGGCGCTTTCGATAAAGGCTATTTCCGATTACGGAAGCTTTGGTTTTTCCGATTTTTTAAACAACCTCCGCGCCGCTTGGCCCGCCGGCCTTGTGTTGGGTCTTTTCTTTGTTCTGCTCACCCTTTTCGCCTACGCGGCCCTGCCCTTTTATCTGAGCATGAACTCCATGATCGGGGTTCTGGCTGCGGCGGTGGTCTTTTGGAGCCTGGTGATCGTTTTTTTAGCCCTTCAATTCTACCTGCCCATCCGCGCTCGGCTGGATACGGATCTTCGAAAGGTGATAAAAAAGAGCTTTATCGTTTTTTTTGACAACCCAGGATTGGCTATCTTCGCGGCCTTCCATAACCTGATCATTCTGATCATTTCATTTTTCCTGGCCCTTTTGGCGCCGGGACCCGCGGGGATCCTCCTCTTTTTGGACGAGGCGTTCCGTCTTCGGTTGATGAAGTACGACTGGCTGGAAGCCCACCCCAACGCCAACCGTCGGCGTATTCCCTGGGACGAGCTTTTGGTGGAAGAGCAGGAAAAAACGGGAACCCGATCCTTTAAAAGCTTTATTTTCCCCTGGAAGGACTGACCGCTTCAGGGGGGCCTTACACGCGGCTGAAACCGGGAAAATAGCGAGTCCACTCCAAAAACCAATTGGTTCTTGGAGTGGACTCGCTACTACATCGAAAGGGCGCGGTAGAAGGCCGGCGGAACGGGGACGGAAAATTCCATCAGGGCGCCCGTGGTCGGGTGTTTTAGGACCAGCAGATCCGCGTGAAGAGCAAGCCGCCCCAGGGGGTTGGTCTTTGCCCCATACTTGGGGTCCCCCGCTACCGGGTGCCCCAGCCACGCAAGATGGGCCCGTATTTGGTTGCGCCGACCCGTTTCCAATTCCAAAGCCATAAGGGTGTACCGTTTCCCGGTTTCCAAAACCCTGTAATGGGTCACCGCTTTTACGCTACCGGGGGTTCCAACGGGAACGGCGACCATGGTGCCCCGCCCGTTCTCCAAAAGAGGAACGTCTATGGTCAGCGGGCTCTCCGAAATCAAGCCCTCCGCCAGGGCCACGTATTCCCTTTTGACGATACGATCGGTCCAATCGGTCATCAGTTCCCGTTTAACCCGGCCCGATTTGGCGAACACCATCACCCCGGAGGTGTCCCTGTCCAGCCGATGGACCGCCGCAACCCGTCTTTTTTCGCCCCGCTTCCGCAGGTACTCGCAGAGGATCCAGTACGCGGTCCGGTCCCGTTCCGAACCCGTAGCGACGGATAATAGGCCTTCCGGTTTGTTAATGACGATTATATTCGCATCCTCAAAAAGGATAGCCATACCTAAGGGGAGTTTCCAGTAGGAAGAAGAGCCGTTTTTATGCCTCATGTTCTCTTTTCGATAAGGATATCCGCGATTTCCGCGAACCCGGCTCCGCATTCGGCGGAGGCTACGTACGCGGGCTTATGTTTAATCAGGTCCCCGTACCGGTGGATATTCGCCACGGCGCAGGCCAGGGGGAAGCGGGCGAACATGGGTTCGTCGTTGGGGGAATCGCCCACGAATACCACCCGGTCGGCCTCGGTTTCGGCATTCCACCCAAAACGGCGTTGTAAAAACCCTTCGGCCATGGAAAGTTTATCGTAGGCCCCCATCCAAACGTTAACGTGGATGGAAGAAATTTTAGCCCGGGCCCCTTCCTGTAGGGCCAGATCCCGTATTTTTACCGCGTCGGAAAGGGGAAGCACCGGGTCTTCTTCCGCAAAATCCAACGCCAGATCGAACATCCGGGAAAATTGATCCTTAGCCACCCGCAGTCCTGGAATTTCTGCCAAGGCCCGTTGTTTTATTTTTTCCAACACCGGATGGTCGTTCCGAACGGCCTGGGGATGGAACTCCTGCCGAAGCCGAGCCTGGGTTCCACTTCCTTTTTCCGAGGGGCGCTCTTCCCAAAACGCCAGGGCGCCGTTTTCCCCCACCACCCCATCCACGGGCCATTGGCGGGCTATGCAATCGCACCACCCCGCCGGGCGGCCGGTCACGGGAATGACGAACAAGCCCGCCTTTTTTAGGGCCCACAGGGCGGAAAAGGGCTCTGGATACAGCTTCCCATCCCGGGTAAGGGTATCGTCTATATCCATCAAGACATACCGGAGCCTGCGAGCCTGGGATCGGGAAAAATCGCGGATGGGCTTCAAAGGTTGCCGCCTATTTGGAATGATCCTTTACGGTTAGGCGGTTATTCGCCCGCGCAAGCCGGGCCTTAGTCCGGAGGGTATCGAACACGAACTGGGTATCGTTCAACTCGTTTTCCGCTTGCTCTTTAGCCTTTAAAGCCCTGTCCCGATCAATTTCCTCGGGCCACTCGGCGGCGCCGGAGAGCACGATTATCCCTTCTTCGTTAACTTCCATTACCCCTTCGGTAACCGCAGCCTCTTTCCAAGTTCCTTCGCTATCTAAAATTCGAAGTACGCTCGTTTTAAGGGGCGCGATAAAGGGGGTGTGATCGGCTCGCACGCCGATCTGACCGTCGGCTAAATCGGCCACCACCGCCTCTACAGCCCCTGAATAAAACAAGCGGTAGGGGGTATGAACCTGCAGGTTGACTAGTTTTGCCATAAACCCTACAGCTCCTTGGCTTTTTCCCGCACATCCTCGATGTTTCCGGCCATATAGAACGCCTGCTCGGGAATCGCGTCCAGCTCCCCGTCCAAAATGGCCTTAAAGCCCTGAACGGTCTCCGCCACGGGCACGTATCGGCCCTTAATACCCGTAAACTGTTCGGCCACAAAAAAGGGCTGGCTAAAGAACCGCTGTATTTTCCGGGCCCGGGCTACGGTCAGCTTGTCCTCCGCCGACAACTCGTCCATACCCAAAATTGCAATAATATCCTGCAGTTCCTTGTACCTCTGCAGGGTCTGCTGAACCCGCCGGGCGATGGTATAATGTTCTTCCCCGACAATCGCGGGGTCCAGGATCCGGGAGGTGGAATCCAGGGGGTCCACGGCGGGATACACCCCCAATTCGACGATCTTTCGGGACAGCACCGTGGTGGCGTCCAGATGGGCAAAGGTGGTGGCCGGAGCGGGGTCGGTCAGGTCGTCGGCGGGGACGTACACCGCTTGAACGCTGGTGATGGACCCCTTGGATGTACTGGCGATTCGTTCTTGCAGGGCCCCCATTTCGTTGGCTAACGTGGGCTGATACCCTACGGCGCTGGGGATCCGTCCCAGCAGGGCGGAAACCTCGGCCCCCGCCTGAATGAACCGGAATATATTATCGATAAACAACAGAACGTCCTGGCCGCTCTTGTCGCGGAAGTATTCCGCCATGGTCAGTCCGGAAAGGGCCACTCTCATACGGGCCCCGGGGGGCTCGTTCATTTGACCAAACACCAGGGCGGTCTTAGAGATAACCCCCGATTCGTTCATTTCGTGCCACAGGTCCGCCCCCTCCCGGGATCGTTCACCGACCCCGGCGAACACCGAATACCCCGAATGTTCGGTGGCTATATTCCGGATCAGCTCCATAATGATAACCGTCTTACCGACCCCCGCGCCCCCGAAAAGGCCGACCTTTCCGCCCTTGGCGTAGGGGGCGATCAAATCGATGACCTTAATCCCCGTTTCTAGGATTTCCGTAGCGGGTTTCTGTTCTTCGAAGGTAGGCGCCGCGCTGTGAATGGACGAGTATTCCTTGGCGGCGCAGGGGCCGAGCCCATCGATGGGTTTACCGACCACGCTGAACATTCGGCCCAAAACCTCTTCTCCCACGGGAACCCGTATGGACGTTCCCGTATCCACCACTTCCAAGCCCCGGGCAAGCCCCTCGGTGGCCTCCATGGCCACACAGCGGACCCTATCGTCCCCAATATGCTGAAGCGTTTCCGCGATAACCGTCCCCGAGGGGCCATGAATTTCCAGGGCATTTAAAATCGCCGGAATCTGACCTTCCGGAAACCGCACATCCACTACGGGGCCCACAACCTGGGTTACAATACCATTGCTGGACATTCTATTCTCCTCAATTCTCTAATGCCGCCGCTCCGGAGACAATCTCCGAAACCTCTTGGGTTATCATCGCCTGACGAGCCCGGTTATAGGCTAAACGCAGGGATTGCAACATGGTATCAGCGTTTTTAGACGCCTCATCCATGGCGGTAATTCGGGCGCTCTGTTCCGACGCGTAGGACTCTACCAGGGCGCCGTACACTATGCCTTTAACGTACAGGGGAACCAGCGCGTCAAAGACGGTTACCGGATCGGGCAGGTACTCAAACTGTTTACCCCCACCCTTTCCCCCGTTACGTTCCTTTTCTTCAATTTTAAATAGGGCCGCATCCAAAGGCAGTATCTTTATCGATTCGGGGATGAGGAGGATGGAACTCTTCATCCGGGTGTACACCACGTGGACTTCATCGGCCATACCCCATAAGAATTGGGAAATAAGAAAGTCCGTGATCTCTTGGGCGTCGTGCAGTTGGGGGGCCTGGGACCGGAGGGAAAAGTTTTCCAACACCGGGTAGGGAGAACGGGATAAATACCGCATCCCGATATTTCCAATCAGCACCAAAAAGGGGTTTGGAAGCCGGGAACACAGCTCTTCCGCATGCTTAACCGCGTTGGCGTTATACCCCCCCGCAAGTCCCCGATCGCTGGTCACCAGAACCACCATGGAACGGCGTTCCGCCTGTTTCTCCCGCATATCAAAATAGTCGGATTCTACGGCTTCCGAATGGCTTACCACGTCGATCATCGAATGCCGAATCCGATCAAAAAAAGGCCGAGCCTCGTCCAGGGTACGACGGGATTTTCGCATTTTGGCGGTGGAAATAAGTTTCATCGCCTTGGTAACCTGTAAGGTCTGGGTGATCGCCTTCATCCGGCCCCGGACATCCCGTAAACTAGCCATCGATTCCCCCTATCGCTTTAGGGAAGCGAAATTTTCTATCGCCTTTTTCAAATTTTCTTCCACATCGGCTTTGAGTTCCCCGGTTTTAGCAATCTGATCCAACACATCCGGATTTTTAATACGCAGGTATTCCAAAAGCCCCCGCAGGAAGTCCTGAACCGCCGATAATTCCCGATCCATCAGGTACCCGTTGATGGCCGCGTACAGCATAACCACCTGGTCCTCCATGGAGCGGGGAGCAAATTGGACCTGCTTTAGGACCTCCATCAACCGAGCCCCCTGGGCCAACTTATCTTGGGTAGCCTTATCCAGGTCACTGCCAAACTGGGAGAAGGCCGCCAGCTCCCGGTACTGGGCCAGGTCAAGCCGCAACCGGCCCGCCACCTTCCGGACAGCTTTGGTTTGCGCCGCTCCGCCGACCCGGCTTACCGAGAGTCCCACGTCGATGGCGGGACGGAAGCCGGAAAAGAACAGCTCCGAATCCAGGAAGATCTGCCCGTCGGTGATCGAAATGACGTTGGTAGGAATATAGGATGATATGTCCCCCGCCTGGGTTTCGATGATCGGCAGGGCGGTGAGGGAACCGCCGCCCCGCTGGTCCGACAGACGGGCCGCCCGTTCCAACAACCGGGAATGGAGGTAAAACACGTCCCCCGGGAAGGCTTCCCGGCCCGGCGGCCGGCGGAGCAGAAGGGAGATAGTCCGGTAGGCCACCGCGTGCTTGGAAAGATCGTCGTAGATAATCAGCACGTCCTTCCCCTGGTACATAAAGTATTCCGCCATCGCGCAGGCCGAATAGGGAGCCAAATATTGTAAAGCCGCGGGGACCGACGCGGACGCCAGCACCACAAAGGTGTATTCCATGGCCCCATATTTTTCCAAATTATGCAGGATCCCCGCCACGGAAGAGGCCTTTTGGCCGATGGCGCAATAGACGCAAATTACATCCTTTCCCTTTTGGTTGATAATCGTATCCACCGCCAGGGCCGTTTTCCCGGTTTGCCGATCCCCGATTATCAATTCCCGCTGGCCCCGGCCGATGGGCACCATGGCATCCACCGATAGTACCCCCGTTTGCAGGGGTTTATTGACCCCCTGCCGGTCGATAACCCCCGGGGCGGGGGATTCTACGGGCCGTTGTTCCGAAGCGTCAATGGCACCCTTGCCGTCCAAGGGCCGCCCCAGGGGATCCACGACCCGGCCGATCAGCGCGGGACCCACGGGGACGGACATGACCCTCCCCGTTCCCTTCGCCTCGTCCCCGTCTTTCACCAGGGACTCGCCGCTTAAAAGGACGCACCCCACGCCGTCCTCCTCCAGGTTCATCACGATCCCCGTGGCGCCCCGGGAAAATTCGACCAATTCTCCGTATACCGCCTTATCCAAGCCCCGAATTCGGGCGACCGAATCGCCGATTTGGGCTACCGTACCAATATTTTCCTGGATAGGTTCGCTGGACCAGGTTTTAATCTCACTTTCTAGTACCTTCGCGATATCCCCAAGTTTTACCATTATAGGACTCCTCGTTTTTTGGCACCCATGGCGTTACCCAACGCCATGAGTTTGCCCCGCAGAGTTCCGTCAAACCTCTGCCAACCAATTTGGATACGGAATCCAGCGATAAGCTCGCCGTGGAGCTCTTCAATCAGGTCAACCGAATTCGCTCCCAGTTTTTTTAATAACACGGTTTTCAGTTCGTTCCGGAGTGGATCGTTCAAGGCTTGGGCCGTATCCACGTGGACCCGAAGGACACCGGAACGATGGTCCAAAAGGGCCGAGGCTTCTTCGATCACCTCGTCCAACCTATTCAGATATCCCCGGCGGGCCATTAAAATCGCCACCCTGCGACCGACTTCTAGCCCCGAAAGTTCCTGCGAACCTTGCGGGGGGAGAACTTTGGTCAACGAAGCGGACAAAAGCTGAGCAATCTTATGGTTCGAATAGTAGTCCGCCTGGGAACGAAACGCCGGGATATCCGATTTTGTTCCCGAAGGAACGCCGTACAGGGAAGACCGAAGAATTTTTAAAAATTCAATCGCTTCCCCCGAGCCATCCCCCGCCACGGTTACCAGCGCTTCGGCCCATCGGGATCCTTCAAAGGACGGCATATTAGTTCATCCCCAATTCGGAAACGAATTGCTGGGCCGCCTTTTGGGCGTCCTCGGCGTTCACTTCCCGGCCCAACAAACGGCCCGTGGCGGAAATAACCAGCGTGGCGGCCTGCTCTTGGAACGCCAGGGCTTGAACCCGCCGTTCCGCCTCTATTTGAACCCTAGCCGCTTTTAGAAGGTTTTCCGCGTCGATTTTCCCCTGCTCCACCAGAGCTTGAGCCTGTTTTTGCGCCAATTCCCGGGCTTCTTTTATAATCCGCTCGCCCTCGTCTTCGGCGCTTTGGATAGAAGCTTCGTACTGTTTCCGCAACGCCTCGGCCCGTTCTTTTTCCCGGGCCGCCTGCTCAAGCTCACCCTTGATCTTTTGCGTCCGGTTTTCCATGAACTTGGTAACCGGTTTAAAGAGGATCGCCCTTAAAATCAGGTATAAAAGGGCGATATTAAGAATCGTAATAAAAAAAGTTATCGAGAAATCGAGCATACGAGGCTCACTCGATTATTTCATTACGATAAGGAGGATGGAAATAACAAAGCCGTAGATAGCGGTAGCTTCCGCCAAGGCGATACCCAGGAAGAAAACGCCCTGAATTTTACCCGACGCTTCTGGCTGGCGAGAAATAGCCTCCGAAGCCTTGCCCGTCGCGAGCCCGATACCGATCCCCGCACCCAGTCCCGTTAATACCGCGATGCCCGCACCAATAGCTTTAATCGGATCCATACACGTACTCCTTCCCCTATTCAACCGATTCGGCTATGTATAGGGTTGTTAAGAATGAAAATACCAGGGCTTGAATAAGCCCATCGATAATATCGAAATAGAGGGAGAACACCGGAGGAACCCCAATCGGCGCTACCGCCTCTATTAACTGCATAATGATAAAGGCTCCTAAAATATTCCCAAAAAGCCGGAGCGCCAGGGACATGGGCTTTATGATATATTCCATTAGATTAAAGGGAACCATCATGGGCATGGGTTCGGCCAGGTGCTTAAACCAGCCCTTAAAACCCCGTTTCCTAAAACCCGCCACGATGACGATAAGGATTGTCATAATCGCTAAAGCGGCGGTCATATTGATGTCCCTGGTCGGGGGTTTTAATTCAAAAAGCGCAGGACGGCCAAATCCGCCGACCGGAGATATCATGGGCAGGGTGTTCGCCACGATTAAAAAGAGGAAAATCGTTCCAATATAAGGGGCGTACACGTACTGCTTATGCCCAAATTGTTCTTTGGAAAAACCGTTCAGACCGTCCACAAAGGCTTCTAGCAGGGTCTGGGCTCCCGTGGGGACTTCCTTCAGTTTCCGGGTCAACAGGAGGGAAAGGATGATTAAGAACGCCATCACAACCCAGGTAATAATGACCGTTTCGGTGATAGGAAGACTGACGCTTCCTAAATGGATGGTGAATACCGTTTGAAAACGTAGGGCCTCTGTTAGTCTTTGTCCCAAATCCATGATTATAAATGGTAAAACTTTCAAAAATAAAAGACAAGACTAAAACGGTTAAAAGAAGGTAAAATTTCAAACTATTTTCGCATACAGTGCGGTTTTTACGAAATATTAGGCAATTCTACCAAAACAAAGGGTATTTTTACCAACAATTGGGGAAGGTTCAACCGTAGGGGTCGCAAAAGCGTAGTAACTGTACGGGAACCCCTATATTGCGGTCCCCTTCCGGTGCTATAGTAGACCCACAATGGATTTAATCGCATCCTTTTCCCTTCTACAATGGGTTACCTTCGTTATTTCGGCGGTTTTAATAGGGCTTAATAAAGCGGGCTTGGACGGAGGAGCCCTTATCGCCGCCCCCCTTATGGCCGTGGCCTTTGGGGGCCGGTATTCCACGGGGCTCCTACTCGGGGTACTCATGACCGCCGACCTTCCCGCGGTATGGAGCTATCGACACGACCCCAGCGTTCCCCACCTTAAACGAACCCTCCCCTGGGCGATAATCGGTATCGGTATAGGGGCCATCGTCGGAGGGCTTATACCGGACAAGACCTTTCGGATCAT
>CAYRLW010000025.1:0-47659 GCA_964425215.1 uncultured Treponema sp. | reverse complement strand
ATAAAATCGCCTAAGAGGGAATCCTCCTCTTCACCGATGGGTGTTTCGAGGGAAATGGGTTCCCGGGCGACGTTTTTTACCGATTTTACCCGTTGGGCCGTCCATCCTAAGCGTTCGGCGATTTCATCGTCCGTGGGTTCCCGCCCCAGCACCTGCATCAACTGCCGGGATTCCCGGACCACCTTGTTGATCTGCTCGATCATGTGCACGGGGACCCGGATGGTTCTGGCCTGATCGGAAATGGACCGGGTAATAGCCTGACGGATCCACCAGGTCGCGTAGGTGGAAAATTTATAGCCCTTTCGGTACTCGAACTTTTCTACCGCCTTTATCAAACCGATGTTGCCCTCTTGAACCAGATCAAAGAAATGGAGCCCCCGGTTGGTATACTTTTTTGCAATTGAAACCACGAGCCGCAGGTTCGCCTTGATCAGGCGATCCTTAGCGCTTTTCATCATAATACGGCCCCGGTTGATTTCCTTGGCCATAAGGTTGATGGTTTCTATGGACTCCTCGAATTCCGATTCCATTTGGCGAAGCTTTTTTTCCGTAACTTGGATGTGCCGAATCAGCTCCTTAATTTCGTCGGAGGGCAACCCCAGTTCGTTCTCCAGCCGCTCCCGGTCTTCTTTGATGGTTAAGCTTCGACCAAGAATTCGAAGTTCCCGAACCGATCCTACCCGGAGCCGTTTCTCGACTTTTTCCTGATCCTTTTTGTATTTTTTAATTTTTTTAGAGGCTTGAACGAATTTCTCTGAAAAATCGGCGATTTCCTCGGCGTGGATATCCGATTCCTGCAGGGTGGGAATAATCTTCCGTCGGAGTTCGTTTAACTCCGGATCCTCAAAAATGTCCCCACCCCGGACGATAACCCGCCGTTTGAGTTCTATATACGTTTTCAGTTCCATGCCCACCAAACGGAGGGTTTCTTTATAGTACTGATTAAGCCTCCGCCGTTCGGCCATGTATTCGGTAATTTCTTTTTTGGAAAGATTCAGTTCCCGAGGATCTTTTTTGGAAAAGGCCCGTTGGGCGATGGAATAAAATTCGGGGATGATCATGCCGGATTTTTTTATAATCCGTTTAATGATATTTTCCCCCTCTTCCATCTGTTTGGAAAGCTCTACCTCCTGTTCCGCGGTAAGTAGATTTTCCTTCCCTATCTCCCGGAGGTATAATCGAATAGGATCGTCCACCGACGATTCCTTATCGTTATACACCAACCGTTTTTTTTCCGTTTCCGGACCCTTACGAACCTCGGCTTCCGCTTCATCCTCCGACGCGGACTCTTCTTCGATCAGTTGAACGTTGTTCGCCTCGAGCAACGCTAAAACTTCGTCCATTTTATCCGAGTTGACGATATGCTCCGGCAAAAAGTCCGAAAGTTCGTCGTACGAGAGGGTTTTCTTTTCTTTACCGTATTCGATCAGCTTCGCTACCGCGGGGTCAAGCTGCAAATCCGTCATTCGTGATCTTCCTTAAGCCGAAGCAATTCGGCATCTATATGCACTTTTTCGGAAAGAAGGTCGTCCAATTGACGATCCGTACCCATTCCTTCGTTCCGGGCGGTGCGGAGTTTCAAAACGATTTCCGCTCTCCGCCTTTGTAGGCGTTTTTCTTTAATCCGTTTAATACCATCGGAAACTAATTTTTCCGGCTGGGTTGAAAAGGCTTCGGATGCGCTGTGCTGAAGCATAAAGGTTCTCAGATCCCCATCCTCGATCCGGGATAATAGCGCGTCCATGCCGGGGGAGTCTTCTCTAAAACTTTCTTCCAAAGCGATGAACAGTTCCTTTGCCTTAGGATCTTGGACCTCCTCGATAGAAAGCTCTGCCCTCACCATGGGATACAGAGAGGGATTCGTAACAGCCGCCATCATTAAAAAAAGTTCGTCGTTCATCCGAACTTCCCTCTTTTCGTTCGAAGAGGTCGTACTTTTCGGTGGCTCCCGGCGTTTTTCAAAATCCTTGAGAACCGACGCCCTGTGGACACCAAAGGCATCGGCGATGGCGCCGACGCAAGAATCCCTTGAAACCTCCGAATCTAGGGTTTCAAGATAGGGAAATAAAAAAGCCACTCCATGGGCTTTCCCTTCGGAGCTGGTAATGTCGAAAAGGGCTCGACCGCGGTCCACAAGATAGTCAAAATCATTTATAAAACATTTCGCGCCCTTTTGCAACGCCTCCGGGCCCGCATATTTTAAAATATCCGCGGGGTCCTTAAATTCCGGCGGTGTATCGGCCCCCAATCGCTCCCCCGCCCCCCCGTCGGCGACCGATTCTTCGAGTCCCCCGGTTATATGTACCACCGCGCATTCCAATCCCGCAGTCCGGCACGTTAGAATTCCCTTTACCGTCGCCTGTTGCCCCGCCGAATCCCGGTCAAAAACCAACAAGACCCGTTCGGCCCAACGGCGCAGGAGCCGGGCCTGCTCTTCGGTAAACGCGGTTCCCAGGGGGGCTACCGCGTTGGTGATTCCCGCTTGATGGAGGGCTATCACGTCCATATAGCCTTCGCAAAGGTACACTTCCTTGGTTTTTCGTATCTCCGTCAGGGCCAAATCGATGGCAAAAAGGGTTTCCCTCTTTTTGTATAGGGATGATTCGGATGAATTAAGGTACTTAGGCCCCTCGCCTTCCAAAATCCTCCCTCCAAACGCCACGGTTCTTCCCTGCCGATCGGCGATGGGGAACATCAGCCGGTGGGCAAAAAAAGAGGAACGGGGATTTTTTTTTGAAAAAAGGCCGCTTTCCGCCAAAAAATCCTCCGAATACCCCTTTTTTTGAAGAAACGTATACAACCAGGACCGGTCCCGGGGGGCGTAGCCCAGACGGAATTTTTCTATCATTTCGGCGTTTATTCCCCGGGAATCCACGTAGGCCTTGGCTAGCTTTCCCGCGCCGGTGTGTAAGAGGATGTGATGAAAACTCCCCGCGACCCGGTGGTACAGTTCGGCTTGCTGTTCCGTTTTATCTAAGCGATTCCTGTCTTCCGAAACGGTGCGCTCGCCCTCGTACACCACCGGTATATCGAACCGTTTTGCCAGGGTTTCAATGGCTTCGGGGTAGGAAATTTTTTCCATTTCCATTAAAAAACTCACCACTCCGCCCCCCTTGTGGCACCCGAAGCAGTAAAAGAACTTTTTATCCGGGTCCACGGAGAAGGATGGGGTTTTCTCGTTATGGAACGGACAGAGGCCCCAGTATCGCCCCCCCCGTTTTTCTAAGCGTACATAGTCCCCGATGACCGTTAGGGGATCCGAACGGTCGGTTACCTCCTGGATGGTGGTTTCGGAAATTCGATTCATTTGGTCGTGGAGCTCCGTTTAACGTAAAAAACTCCCGCCTTAATATGATCCTCCAGGGTTTTAGAAAATTTATGCCGCCCTTCTTGGGGATCCATCAGCCGGAAGTACAGGTAATCGCTGGCCGTAGGGTGGAACGCCGCGTTAAGGGCTACCGCGCCGGGACAGGATATGGGGCCCGGAGGCAGTCCGGCGTACACGTAGGTATTGTAGGGGTCCTTTATGGCGATATCCTTATTGTACAACACCTCGGGATGGGGTTTCCCCTCAATTTCCGTGATTACGTACTCCACGGTAGCGCAGGACTGGAGGCCCATACCGATTTTAAGGCGGTTAAAAAACACCCCGGCGATTAGGGGGGCCTCGTCATCGGCCCGGTATTCCCGTTCCACGATAGACGCGATAACGATGCGGCGAAAGAGTTCCGAATTGGTCATGGTCCCCGCTTCGGGGGCTATGGTTTTTAGGCGTTTGAACAGGGTGTCCGCCATGGTTTTAACGACCTTTTCGGCGGCGTAGGGCCGGGGAAACAGGTACGTGTCGGGGTACAGGTACCCCTCCATGGTCTTTGCGGGAATATCGTAGATTTGGAGGATTGTGGGGTTTTCCGAGGCGGCTAAAAAATCCGATGCCGTACAAACCCCCGCTTCTTCTAAAATCGCCCCAATTTTTTTAAGGGTGGACCCTTCGGGTATGGTTACCCTTTGCAACAACTGGCGACCGGTTACTAAAAGGGTATGAATCCGTAACTGGCTTGCGGGAACCTCGAATCTATAGGTCCCCGCTTTCGCTGATCGCTTATCCAGGCGAAAAAGGAGGTTCCAGAAGAGACGGCTTCGGATGAGCCCCGCCCCTTGAAGTCGAATCCCCAAAGCGTCGGCCGATTGGCCCTGGGGTACCTCCAGCAGAACGGTTCCGCCGCTTTCAAAGGTAATGCCCGGTATGGCCGGGCCTCCTGTTGTAGGGGGCGGACTGTTGAGGTACCAGGCCCCGGCAAACAGGATAGCCAAAAGGACCAGGAAACCGCCGATGAACAGGGCTATATATCGAAATATGTGTTTAAAAATCGGTAGCATGATCACCTCATCAAAATGAATTCCACCCGACGGTTTCTCCATCGAGCCTGGAGATCCCCGTGGGGGACCAGGGGCTCCCTGCCCCCTAACCCCCGGGCTTCCAGCCGGTTCCGGTCCACGCCCCGGGACACCAGGGCCTCCAAGACCGCCTGGGCCCGGGCCAAGGAAAGCCCCTCCAGCTCGTTCTTTTCTTCCCATTCGGTTCCCGAAACGTTCACCGCGTGCCCCTCCACCCGAATTCGGTACTGGGGATACCGCGCTAAAACCGTGGCGATACGGTCTAAAATAGCCTTGTTTTTAGCGCCGGTCTCTGGGCTTCCTCCTCCAAGGTCCGCTGAAGAGGGAGAAAATACGATAGACGAAATTCGTATTTTTAATCGATCCCCATCCCGGAGGACAAACACATCAGTGGGGATCCTCCCCTGTCTCAGGGCCGTATTTCCTACCACATCCCGTACTCGAAGGGTATAACCGTAGTCCTGGGCCGCCTCCACGAGGTCGCCGTTTTGATTTCGCCCATCCCACGCGAGGGGTTCGGACGGCAGGTCCTTACCGGAAAAATTCATAAAAGGATACCCTTCGGGGTCCGTTATGGTCAGGAGCCACGATGATAGGGGACTGGTATCCTGGGCCTTAACATTAAAATAGAGAACGTCGTTGTACCCATCCCCATCGGGGGAGAACGGCAGGGGACCCACGGTCAGCTGGACCTCCGGAGCCTGGGTATCCAGGGTAAAGGGGGAACTTTCCACGCGGAGCCGATCTCCCTTCCGGTAGCTCAGTTCTAACACGGCCCGGTACGACCCATCGGGGGCGGGGGAACCATCGTCCCTGGTACCGTCCCATACAATCGTGGCGGGGGGAGGTCCGACCAAATCGGCCGCCGTTTTCTGCTCTTCCCCGGTCCCCAGGGTTCTGATAATCGTCCCCGGGTCGGTTGTCCCAGGGGCGGGCGTGCCAGGGGTTGGCGTGCCAGGAACGGGCGTGCCAGGAACGGGCGTGCCGGGGGCGGAGGCCCTATAGGTCGCCGATTCGGCTGTCGATGGGGAAGGGACGATGAAAAGCCGCCAGGAGGCTAGCCCGTCGGAGAACGAGAGGGCTGTTTTAACGGTGATGGTGTCGGCAAAACCGTCATGGTTTGGAGAAAAGGCTACCTTGTCGGCGGCTAGAGTTGCAGAGGGGACGCGGGCATCCAACAGTACCGCCGGCGAAAGGACCACCGTTTTATTCCCCGCCGCGTCGGTCCCCTCCATCCGGAGCCGATAGGGGCCGTTGGGGAAAAGGGATCGGGAGCCGTCGCTCCCATCCCAGGTCAATTGGGGTGGAGGGAGCCCTTTCCAATCGTAAGTCCGGGCTATACCCCCTTGATCATCCACGATGGTACCCCGCCATTGGGCCGGATCTTGGGTTTTAATGGAGAAGATAACCCTATCCAAAGGACTCCTGCCGTTGGGCGAAAATACGGGGCTCGATACGTCCAAGCTCATACGGGGGGCCGTGGAAAGCATCCTAAAGGTCGCGGGGGCGGAAAACGCCGGGGGACTCCCCTCAAACCGTACCGATAGGACGCCCTGGTACGTCCCGTCGGGAACGGGGGACCCAAAATCGTCCCTGCCGTCCCAAGCAATAAGGCCTGGAACAGGGGAAATACCCTCAAAATGGCGGAAAGGGGCCTTGGAATCGGCGTTTAAAATATCCAGGGTATAGGAAACCACCCGGTCTTTCCGCTGTACCTGGGGATACAAGCGAAGCCGGGCCGATGGGTCCAGGGCAGAAAAAATGGACTTTTCCGCGAAGAGGGCCACGTCGTACCCCCCCTTCTCTACCGTTATGCTTTGGCTTTCCGTTCGGCCCGTCAGGCCCACCCCGTTGGTCCCCTCGGCGAAGTAGCTGTACTTCCCCTCCGGCAGGGGTAAACCCGAATCTCCCAGCCCCTGCCAGGTAACCGTAGGATCGGTCCCTGGATCCAGGACAAAGGTTTTAACCGTTTTCCCATGGGCGTCCACAATTTTAGAAGTCCAGCGGGCTTGGGGAGATAGGTCGTGGTAGAAGGTAAGCTCCCGTTGGGAATCCAAAAGTAAAAAATTAGAGGAAGCTCGAACGGTCCCCGACGGTCTGGAAGAATCGACGGTAAAAGCGGAGCTGATCGAACGGGGCGCATCGCCGTTGCCGTAATGGAATTCCCCCTGGAACCGGTAGGTCCCGTCGGGAATCGGCTCTCCCTGTTCGTTCCGGCCGTCAAATTTGAGGGTGTCCGGGATGGGGTCCAAATTGGCCATAATTCCCTTCCAGGTTCGGAACGGTTTTCCGTCCTGGGATACGATGGAAATGGTCCAGGATTCCAAAAACCGTTTTCGAGCCCACAGGATCCGAAGGTCCAGGGTCTTATACGGAGAATCGGGGTCCGTGGAAAGCAAGGAGGTATTCAAGGCGAGGGAGACCGTAGTCGGCTCTCCGTCGATACGGATGGTAAGGGGCGGGCTTTCAAACCGGTTCCCCCCCTCATCGGTACACCGGAGGCTGTAGGTATACGTTCCGTCCCCCAGGGGTGTCCCGGAATTAGACTTGCCATCCCACTCAAAGTCCCCCGGCGGGGTATCCTTCCACGTTTGTCGGGAAACGATCGTTCCCTGGGCATCCGTAAAAATTCCTTCCCAGAGTTTTTCCGTCGTCCCCGCCTGATGGATCCGTAAAAAATCGTTTACCCCATCCCCATTGGGGCTAAAAACGTTAGAGGCTGGCAGGGTTACTGCGGCCTGGGGGGGTGTTCCATCCAGGATAAAGGTCCGTTCCGCCGACCCTTCGTTTCCGTACTTGTCCACCGCCCTAACTTGGAGCCGGTACACCCCATCGGAAAAAGTGGGGTCCAGGGGTATCTGGAGGGTCGATGGAAGTGCCACGCTCCGTTCTACCCACAAAAGGCGGGAGAAAAAGGAAGAGCCCCGCTTTTCCTGGATATCCTTTTCCTGCCGGTACACCACATCCCCCCGGGGACCCAGGACCGAGAGGGACCAGCGCTGGATGGGAGAAGCGTCGCGAATAGTCACGGGAAGGTTTATATACTTGACTAAACGGGGGGAATAGGTTTCCCGATCCAGGGGCCCCACGTCGATGTGGGGGCCCTGCACGTCCTTATCCCCCGTGGAAAGCCCTACATTCGCCTCGATGGCCATTACACCGCTTTCCACGTTCCTCACCGTAAAACCGCCCCGCCCTCCGTAGGGTCCCAACCGTAGGGTGGAAGGATCCTCCCAGCGGATGGACAGGGACGGCAGGGGTGAACTTTGGGAAAAACGGCTCCCTACCCCATTCCAGCCCAGATCCAGGCTGACGGCCCGACCAAGGGCGAAGGACGCCCCGAAACCCAGGGCCCAGTCGGAAAAGCGGGGAAAAGCGACGATGGTAGAAAGGGAGATGCCGAAATTCCCTTTTCGATAGAGGGGTAATTCCCACAATCCCATCGGGGTAGGTCCCGAAAGAGCTAGGGGCGAGGAGCCCAAACCCAAAAGGGAGAGCCCCAGGGTACCCGCCCAGGGGAAAAAGTTTTCCAAATCGATCACCGTTCCCAGAGAAAAGGAGGCCGCCCAGGGGGAATCTTCGGTTCCCAAATACCCCGCGCCGAGCCCTGCGCCGACGGTAAGGGAATCGTACAACCGTTTGGAAAACCCTGTGGCCAGGGACACCCCGCCGGCGGCTCCCCAACCGTTCAGCGTTTTTGGGGAAATACTACCATCGGTGCTGGTCCACAGAACCGCGAAGGGGGTGGGAATGGCGGCTCCTGCGTCGTAATAAAGGCCTACCCCGTTTCCCTGGGTACTCGAAAAGGCCGACCCCAGGGCGACGGAATATAGGGGCACATTCCTATCCCCTTGAATCGCCGGGTTCCAGGGGCTTAGGCGGGGATCGGCGTAGGAAAAAAGAGCCCCCCCATGGGGCGCCGAAAATCCCGTAAGTCCCCCCAGGGTCGGCAAAAACACCGATGGCGGGGAACTTTGGGGAAAGGCCGCCAGGGGTAAAAGGCATAAAAATAAAAGAGCGGAAACGTTATTTTTCAAAGGAACGCTCCCCCGGCTTTGGAAGAAGGTTTTCCATCTCCTCTATGGAAAGATGATCGTACAACATCAGCTCTATTTTTCTCAGTAATTCCCGTTCCCCACTACCCATAGAAAGTTCCTGGGCTTTTAACCGGGGGAAAATCATCCGCAATTCGGACAGGGATAAAAACAACCCAACGATGTCATTGGTTTCCATCATTATAAAGTAAACTCCGTTCCCTCCATCGCTAGAGCCACTTCAAGCCCCTTAATCGCCATGTGTTCGGTGTACCATTGGGCGGATTGAAGGATATTGAATAATTTTTTATCGTCGTAGGTAGGATCGTGATGAAATAGGAGTAGCTTTCGTATTCCCCAATTGGAGGCAAAATCCACGGCCATGCTAAAGGCGCTGTGTCCCCAATTGTACTTTTCTATCGCTTCCCCCAGGGTGTATTGGGCGTCCAAAATCAAAAGATCCGCCCCCCCAAAAAAAGCGGCGTTTTCGTCGGTTCTGAGAAAATCGTCGGCCGACAGTTCCGTATCCGTGGCGTAGACGCACCGTTTTTTCCCGTCGTCCACCATGTACGCGTAGGATGCCCCCGGGTGGTTCATTTTTCGGAAGCCCACGATCAAGGAGCCTAGCGTTGTGGGACTCTCCAGACGGTGAAATTTTTTTTTCGCCCCCATGGCATCCATCGTTACGGGAAAGTACGGGGTAGTCATCTGTCCTTGCAACGCCCGTTCTAGGGCCTCCATGGGGGAATAAAAATCAATAGACACCGAAGGATCGTAGGCGGGACTAAAAAAGGGAAGCCCTTGCAGATGATCCCAATGGAGATGGGAAAAAAAAATGTGGACGTTTTTCGCGGGAGGCCGTTCGCGGTTTAGGGCGATTCCCAATTCCCGAATCCCCGACCCGGCGTCCAAAATCAAAAGGTCCCCCCGATCGGAACGAACCTCGACGCAGGGTGTGTTACTTCCCACGGTACCGAATAACCACGGCGGCAGGTCGGCTAAAAATCGTTCCCGGGACTCGGAATTCTTGATATCGTCGGGACCGATACGCTCTAAAATGGCGGATATTTTGCTTTTTATCTGCGCGGAACTAAGGGGCGACGGCAGGGAACCCCGGACTCCCCAAAAACGGACGCGCATCAGAGGAACTCCGTCGTGTTAGGCATCTTCCCGGAAAATAATCGGTTCCCGTTCCCGGCGATCCAGCAATTCATCGATTTCATCCTGGCTATGCCAAGCTCCCTTCCCTATACCGGGACAATCTTTTGAAGCGGCTTCCCACGCGTGGGAGGTAAGGACGATGGAATCCCAAAAGGGGAAGGTACGGCATTGTAATGGCCGCGCCTCGTATACCGTACAACCGTCCTTCCAAAAAATACAATCGTAATTGGACCGCTCTTTCAACGAAAGTTGTTCCCGGTGGTTCCCCATGGGAACCCACCGGCAGTACAACCTTTGAAATTCATTGTAATCCATTCCGAAATGGTCGGCCAGGGTGCTCAGGTCCTTTTGGGAAAGAAAGACGTAGCCGGGATCGAAGCGGCAACAGGCGGAACAGCGGGTACAGGAAAAACGCAGGCCCTCTGAATAAAAACTATGGTCGGACACGGAAGCTCCTCGGTTCTGGCAAACCATCATAAATTCAGGCCCCTAGGAGCCTGCAGGACAAACTCTTAGGAACCTGTCGGATTGGTGGATTTTTAGGGTAAAAAAAACCTTCCCATTTCTGGGAAGGCTGTTTGGGGAGAGAAGGATTCGAACCTTCGAAGGCTGAGCCAACAGATTTACAGTCTGCCCCCTTTGACCGCTCGGGAATCTCCCCGTTATTTTTCTTTGTCCCCCGCGCCATCCCGATCGCCGTAAAGCCATCTCCCGGAATCGAACCGGGGACCTCGAGATTACAAGTCACGCGCTCTAGCCGTCTGAGCTAAGATGGCGTATCGGACGAAGGGCACTATACCCAAAGTCCCCATTTTGGTCAAGCCAAAAAAGCCTTTTCCTTAGAGTTTCGGCGTTTTTTTCTGTTCCCAGTTCTCCGCCCGGTCTGGTCGAAGAACCTGAGCCCCATGGCGGTACACGTGATGGGGAGACGTCCCCGCATCCATGTACGCGTGGATCAGTACCCGCACCACGTGGTCCAAAGCCCCGTGGACCGGGGGCTCCAAAACCGAAAAAAGGGCCAAGTCGGAAGCCCTACCGCTGTGCCGAAGCGCCGAAGCGGGGTTAAGAACGGTTAGGTCGGCGGTTACGGAAAATATCAACGAAACGATATTCCGTTCTTCCAGGTGGTTTTGAGCCAGAAGGTCATCGTACAGGGCGGCTATTTGGATTTCCATATCCGCTACTTCGTTTTGGCACTGGGTTGCCCCTCGAAGGGCGTAGAGGCGTTGGTCGTTCATGGAAAGGGAATACCATTAGCCCTAGCGCAGGGTCAAGGGTAAGGGGGTAAAAAAATCAATGCGCGTTTCCAGCCATCAGGGCCCCAATAAAACTGGTAAGAATCGTGACCCCTAAACCCAGGAGCCCGAGGAACAGGTAAACCATCAAACCCAGGGTATAACGCCCCTGGCGCTTTTTCCACACCAGACCCACATCCAGTACGATCCCGTAGGCGGATCCGATGACGAGTAATAATGACGTAACCGAAAGGATCCGTAAGAGTAGGACCTGGGTGGAATCGAGAAAATTTTGAGCGCTCCCAAAGCCGTACAGGGCGGCGGTTACAAAGGAAAGTATAAAGAGAAGAAATACGGCGCTTTTGACCAAGAGTACCAGCAGAGGCTTTTCCGGGGGCCTAGAAAGTTTCATGGTTTCGATCCTTTTTTTACTGGATACAAGAGCGCCTTTAGGGTTATCATAGGACTATATACTACCGCAAAAAGTGGGAAGGCGCTATGAGAAAAGGACTGTGGATTTTCGCGATTTTTATCCTCCTGCTCGGGGGAGCTGTTTTTTTTATCGGGTGGGTTCAATTTGCCGTTCCACCGGGAATGTACGGGGTTCTCCGCTCTAAAACCCGAGGCGTGGACGTTGAGGTTTTGGAAAACGGTCGCTTCCGCTGGACTTGGGAGCGATTGATCCCTACCAACACCACGGTACTCCTCTTTTCTCCCACGACCCTACGGCGGCCCATCGATATTTCGGGAAGCCTTCCCTCGGCCCAGGAATACGCCGATTTTGTCAATCTAAAGGGTTCTTTTTCGTATACCATAAAGGGACAGCTTTCGTTTTCCCTTAAACCTTCGGCCCTGCCTTCCTTGGTTTCCCAGGAAAACGTGAAAAATCAAGAGGACTTGGACCGATGGATGGAAAAGGAAGCGGATCAAGTAACGGCCTTTGTTTCCCAACGGCTTCGGGTCTACGCCGAGGACCCTAAGGACCTGGAGGGCCTTCTGTCAACCACTTCTAATCCCCGGCTCGTTTCGGAGGTGGAACGGGAGTTTCCCCGTATCGAAGCGGTGACCTGCGACATTACCCTCGCCCAATTCCCCAATATGGCCCTGTACCAAAGCACAAAAACCCTGTATGAAGCCTATCTGGAACGACAAAAGGAACAACTAAAGCCGGTTGTTACCGAGGGGGCGGATAAAAATATAGCGGACCGCCTTCGGTTTGATGAATTGTCCCGGTACGGGGAACTTTTAACCCGATACCCCATACTTCTAAAGTACCTGGTCCTGGAAAAGGGCGTTAATCCCTCCACTGCCCAAGCCCTCGGTGCTCTGGCGGATAAGTAGGAAGGGTAGCATGGACTATTTTTTTAATTTTGAAAAATTAAGCTACCTTCGGGGCGATCGCCCCGAGGGCTGTATACTTTGCCTCGTTCGGGACCATACCGAACAGGTGGTGGATCTGACGGTGTATGAATATGAGAATTTTTCCGTGTGCCTCAACCTATACCCCTATAACCCGGGACATCTGATGGTTTTTCCCCACCGGCACGTGGTGGATCTGCGGGATCTTACCCCGGAGGAACGGCGGACCCTGGATACGATGATCGATCGGTCCTTAACGATTTTGGACCAGGAGTACCATCCCGCGGGGTTTAACGTGGGATGTAATATGGGTCTGACCGCCGGCGCGTCGATAGATCACCTGCATTTCCACATAATTCCCCGATACGCCCGGGAAATCGGCATCGCCGAGCTGTTGGCGGGGAAGCGGGTGTTGGTGGAAAATCCCTTGGACAGTCAAATTCGCCTTAAAAGCGCCTTCGAGAACCGCTATACTATAACGGCAGGATAACTAAAAATCTGCCCGCCCGAACCCGTAAGGAGAAGCTTCCGGTTTTTGCGATATTACTGATTCCAAAGAAGCCCCGGGACCAGGACAGTCCCCCCAGCGGCCAGGTGAGGCCCCGGCTTTCTACGCTCCAAGGACCATTCCCGGCGGGGAAAATCGAAACCATCGATCCTTCATCCACGGTTTTTTCAAAGGAAGCGGAAACCAGCCAAATATCTTCCCGGGCCGTGATCCATCGGTTGGGAAAGGGACTGCGATCAAAGAGGGCCCGCAAGGCCAGGGTGTGGTCTAACCGTCCACCCCCTCCGCCGACGATCCAAACCTCGTCACACCCCTTATCCCAGAGCAAATTAAGGGCCAGTTCGGTATCCGTAAAATCCTTATCCACCGGGTACACCAATACGCGCTCCGGGGGATACGAAGAGAGTCGTCCCCTATCCTGCAGGGAGTCCATGTCTCCCACTATCCAATCGGGCCGTAAAGCCGCTTCTTCGGCGGCCGCAAGCCCCGAATCGGCGGCCACCAACAGATCGTAGGGCCCCTTTATGCGGCCCCACTGGACCGGAGACGGCCCTTCGCCGCCGATAAACGCCACACCCCTCATACCGCCTCCCCTTTGCCCGAATGGGTAAATTGTACTATAGTGGCGGCCTATGAGCAAAGTACGGATTCACCCGATTTTAAAGGAAATTGCCCATATTTTTTCCAGTCATGGAAAATCCGTTTTCCTGGTAGGCGGGGCAGTCCGGGATCTGATCCGTGGAGAACGGAGCCAGGATTGGGATTTGGCCACCGCCGCTACGCCCCAAGAGGTGATGGGCCTTTTTCGCCGAGTAATCCCCACGGGAATTAAGCACGGAACCGTAACCATTTTGTACAAGGGCCACTCGATAGAAACCACCACCTTTCGTACGGAGGCCGAATACAGCGACGGAAGGCGTCCCGACGCGATACGGTTCGCTTCCACCATCCAGGAAGACCTTTCCCGCCGGGATTTTACCATGAACGCCATCGCCGCGGAGCTTCCTTCGGGCCAGCTGGTGGACCCCTTTGGGGGCCAAGAAGATATACGGAGTCGGATAATCCGGTGCGTGGGAGATCCGGAAGAACGGTTCGCGGAGGATGGATTACGGCCCCTGCGGGCGGTGCGGTTCGCCGCCCAATTGGGGTTTACCCTGGAAGAGGCTACCCTCGCCGCTATCGGAAAAGCTTTAGACACCACCGCTAAGGTTTCAGCGGAACGGATCCGGGATGAATTGAATAAGATCCTCGCCAGTGTCCGACCGTCCATTGCCTTTCGGTTGATGGAACAAACGGGGCTCCTGTCCCTGATCCTGCCGGAGTTGGCCCTGTGCCGGGGGGTAGAACAGAAGGGGTTTCACCGCTTTGACGTTCTGGACCATCTTCTCCTTTCCTGCGACGGGGCTCCGCCGGATAAGCCGGTGGTCCGTTTGGCCGCCCTCTTTCACGACCTGGGAAAACCTGCAACTCGCCGGATGGATCCCTCGGGGGTGTGGACTTTTTACCAGCACGAGGAAGAATCGGAACGTTTGGCCCGGAACATCCTGCTCCGTCTCCGGTACCCCACCGTCATCATCGAAAAGGTCGCCCACCTCATTCGGGTCCACATGTTTCATTACGAGGAATCCTGGACCGACGCGGCGGTCCGCCGCTTTATCCTTCGAGTAGGAGAAGAAAACCTGGCGGACCTTTACTCCCTTAGGCGCGCGGACGCCTTTGGAACCCAGGGAATAGAGCCTCCGCCGGACTTGAACGGCCCCTTGGCTTCTCGTATTGATGCCATCCTGGTTCAACAACGAACCCTATCGATTAAAGATTTGGCCGTAAACGGGGAAGATTTAGCGGCCCTGGGAATTCCCCGGGGTCCGATGATGGGAAAAATACTAAAGGAACTCTTTGAGACGGTTTTAGACGATCCGGCCTTAAACACCCGCGAGGCCCTATTAAAAATCGCGAAAAACCTTTGGTCGGTTTAAGGAGCCCTAGTAGCTTTAGCCGGTGAAAGGGCTTCGTAGGCCAGTTTTGCCGCTTCCCGCTCCGCGTCTTTTTTATTTTTTCCCGTTCCAGGACCGTAGGTAACCCCGTTGACGGCTACTTCCATCCAAAAAATCCGTTCGTGATCCGGCCCGGTCTTTTTTATCAGCCGGTAGGAGGGATAGGCGTGGAAAAGTCGTTGGCTTAATTCTTGAAGCAGGGTCTTATAGTCTCCCTGGTACCGGTCCGATAAGACCCGGTCAATTTCCCGGTTCATAAACCGGGAGACGAAATCAAAAACCGCCTTATACCCCGAATCCAGATAGTAGGCCCCGATAAGCGCCTCCAGGGCATCGGCCAGGATTGCCTTTTTTGTTCGGCCTCCCGATTGGTCCTCCCCCTTGCCTAAAATCAGCAGGGTATCCAATTGGAGTTCCAAAGCTATACCCGAAAGGGTTTCTTCGGAAACCACCACCGATTTTATTTTGGCCATTTCCCCTTCGGTATAATCTATCCGTTGAAACAGCAGGGTGGCGGTAACCAGACCGAGGACCGAATCGCCAAGGAATTCCAGCCGTTCGTTGTTGGTTTTGGTCTTATTTTCGTTGGACGCGGACCGATGGACGAAAGAAAGGTTCAGAACGTTGATGTTTCTGAACCTTAATCCCGCGGATTTCTGAAAAGAACCCAGCTCCCGTTTTCGATTAGCGCCGATTTCCGGAAGCGCTTCAATCACCTCTGAACGGCGATCGATCACGGTCTTATTTTTTTTGCGATTTGATGTAGTCGTAAGCGTCCCGGACGGTCTCGAACTCGTTCGCCTTCTCGTCGGGAATGGAAATGCCCATTTCTTCCTCGATGGCGTACACCAATTCGTAGGTGTCCAGACTGTCGGCCCCTAAATCCTGGCGGAACGAGGCGTCCAAAGAAATTTTCCCTTCGTCAATCTCCAATTTCTCGGCGATCAACTTTTTCATCTTCTCAAATAACTCGTCCATTTGTCCTTTACTCCTTTATCCTGTTTATTAAGCCTTAGACTCGGGTATAATAACCTGTTTGCCCCGATAGAAACCGCATTTGGGACACACACGATGGGGAAGTATACGATTTCCGCAACTTCCGCATTCCACCAGGGTGGGAGCCACGAGCTTCATATTGATCGATTGCCGTCGACGAGTCCGGGCTTTGGACGTCTTAAACTTAGGAACTGCCATATTAAAAACCTCACTTCAGTCATAGTACCGGTAGAGTTCGACACAATGTATCGAAAGCGTCAAGGATTGTCAAGCGAAAGGAACGGCGTATTTTTTTTTCAAAGCCTCTTCCACTATGGGGGGCACCATGGAAGAAACATCCCCCCCAAAGGAGGCTAATTCCTTTATAGCCGACGAACGGAGGATAAAATACCGGGGATCCGTGGTCATAAAAATGGTTTCCATGGAGGAATCTAAGCCCTTATTCATCATGGATAGGTCAAATTCGTAGGAAAAATCCGAAACCCCCCGAACTCCCCGCAAAAGAAGCCGGATATTCAATTTTTTTACAAAATCTACGATAAGGGATTCGCAAAGCATGACCTGGACGTTGGGCCACGGGTGGACCAGTTCCCGTAGGATCTCGATTCGCTCTTCCGGAGAAAAAAGGTATTGTTTTTGCCGATTCACGGCCACCACGATGACCAACTCGTCAAAAAGGGTGGACGCCCGTTCAATTATATTCAAATGCCCAAAGGTAGGAGGATCGAAGGACCCGGGAAACGCGGCTTTCAGCATGATGGATCGAGCATAAAGGACCGGGAAAGATAAATCAAGGGATCCAATTCAACAGCTGTAACAGGAAAAGCCTCATTATGAAAAACTTCGATAAGGAAGGCTCTTTCAAAACTCTCTGAGTTTTGAAAGAGCCTTAAAGATAAAAAAACCGATTTGACGGACAGCCCTTGCTCGGATAGAATATAGATGATGAAACGGATTGGATATATCTTAGGAAGCCTCTTGGCCCTTGTATCGTTATTTTCGTGCCAAAGCGCCGGAAGGGAAACCCCGCCCCCGCCGGCAACAACCGTCGAAGCCCCCGGAACGCCCCCAGTAGCGGCGGAACCGTCTCCCATTCCTGCCGCAGAAACCCCAGCGCCGGTTCAAAAGCCGGAGGTTACTACCGTAACGCCGACTCCCCAGGAAAGCCCCGTGGTTTCTCCGGAGCCGGTAGCGGAGTCCTTTGATCCTTCCACCATAACGAAGGAAGAGTACGATTCCACCAAAAGCGATATTCAGGCCCTGATTCAAGAGTTAAACACCATCATCCGAACTCAAAATTATAACGCCTGGGTGGATCATCTGGGCCCCAAGTATATGGCGGCCATTAGCAGTCCCGCGTTTTTAGCCCGGGTTTCCGAATCGGCTCGGCTCAAAAATCAGAAAATAGTCTTGCGGGATTTGAAAGATTACTTTATCTATGTGGTAGTCCCCTCTCGGGCTAACGACCGGGTGGATGACATCGAGTTTATCGGTCAAAATAGGGTAAAGGCCTTTACCGTTACGGAAAAAAATCAACGGTTGCGTCTTTACGATCTAGAAAAAACAGACCAAGGTTGGAAAATTGTGAATTGAGCCGGTGGACTTTCGTCCCAGGGCATATTTTGGAGGAATACATGAGCGTCTTTAAACGTATTGGCGTAATGGTTGTCGCCCTGGTCGCGACGGCGTCCTTGGCTACGGCACAGACATCGGGAACCAACACTTCCGGGAAAGAGATGTCCGTGGAAGAATCCTACCTGCAGGATTCGGTGGAAATGATGGTGATCCGGGAACAATCCCAGGCCGAAAGCCGGGATATGAAGCTCGTGGCGCTGGAGTATATCGGCGATGCCATAAAAAATGGCCGCACGGGACCGGAGATTCAAAAGGCCTTGGATTACATGGCCCTGGAAGGGGTGATGAACCAAACCCGGGAAGGCGGCCTGGGCCGGATTACGAATAACTATCCCGATGTCCGAGCTAAGGCGGCGGCCTATTTGGGGGATTTGGGAACCAAAGAAGCCAAGACCACCCTTATGAAGATGGTCCTGTCGGACAATGAGCCCATGGTGTTGACCGAAGCGATCAAATCCCTGGGGAAAATAGGCACCGACGATAACGGAGATACGGTTACCGCCATCTCTTGGGTGGTCACCCGGTTTGACGTGTTAAACCCTGATAATATTTTGGCCCTTTCCGCCCTGGATGCCTTTGAAAAAATCGCCGAAAAAAATGGGGGAATCAAGGACCCTGCCGCCATTCGGACGATTATCCGTATAGCCGATGGTCCCTACATTCGGCCGGTACAGGCTCGGGCCAAGGACGTACTGAACACCCTGAGGAAGTACACCGCCCAATCCAATTCGGCGAAAAAATAGTTTCCAACCCCGGCGTATCTATTAAAGGGGTCCCATAACATAGACGTTATGGGACCCTCTGAAGTCGAGGGGCTTGGTAAACTCCGAAGGCTTTACAAGCCCCTCCCATGGTGGATTCCGGGGGTTGTTTTTTTTAGCCCTTGAATACTACACGTTTGTATAGTATTATATGAGTATGGCGCGGATATGGGTGGGTACTTCAGGCTACGGTTACCACGAATGGGTCGGTCCGGTTTATCCGGAGGGGACCCCAGCGGAGGACTACCTTTCGCTCTACGAGGGGCTGTTTCCCACGGTGGAATTGAACTTTTCCTATTACCGGATGCCCACCGCAGATCAGCTGACCCATATGCTTTTGGACAGCCAAAAGCTCATCTTCTCGATTAAGGCCAACGATACGCTCACCCATAGGATCGACCCCCTTTCCTGGAAAGACCGGGCGGCGGAGTTTCGCCGGGCCCTGGGACCCTTGGCCGATTCCGGCCGTTTAGGGGCGGTACTGTTTCAATTCCCCTTTTCGTTTCACTACGATATCGATCGGCGGCGGTATTTGGATTCCCTGTGCCGATCCATGGCGAGCCTCCCCCTGGTGGTGGAATTCCGAAACCCCCAATGGTACAACAACCGGCTTATAGAGGGGCTTCGAAGCCGGGGGATCACGTTGGCGGGGCTGGACCTGCCGACGCTCCAGGATCTGCCCCCGGTTATGGATGTCATAACCTCGCCTTTGGCGTACCTGCGGTTCCACGGTAGAAACGGGGAAACCTGGTGGGGTTCCGATTCGGCGTCCCGTTACGATTATCTCTATTCGGAAGTCGAGTTGGAGTCCTTTGTTCAGCGAATTCGGGCCCTTTCCGGAAGAAGCGAACGAATTTTTGTCTATTTTAACAATCACCGTCGGGGACAGGCGGTTAAAAACGGTCTTCGTTTGGTCGAAATGCTCAAAAACGAGGAGCTTGTTCCATGACCAGCGACGCGACGGTCGTGCATATCAACGTTATCGGTTTTCCTTCGGCGGTAAGCATGGCCAAGGATCCCAGTCTGCGGGACCAGGCTTTTGTGGTGGCCGGTACGGGCCGGGGCGCGTTGGTGCTGGATGTTTCTCCCCGGGCTCGGCGGGAGGGCTTGGAACCGGGAATGAACCTCGCAGTGGCCCAGAGGCGCCTTAAGGCTTTGATCGTCCGTTCCCCGGAACCCCTGGACTATGGGAAAGCCCACCGGGAGATGGAGCGGATCGTCCGGCGTTACGCGCCGGAGGTAGAAAACCAAGGGGGCGGGCATCTCTATTTGGACCTGCGGGGTACGGGGCGGCTCTTTGGTCCCCCCGCCGATTGCGCCCTGCGAATTCGCGACGAAATCGTCGATCAATTAGGGCTCGATCCCACGATCGCTGTGGCGCGGAATAAGATAACCGCCAAGGTGGTCACCCGGACCCTGCGGCCCACGGGGTTCGCCTTTCTTCAGCCTGGAACGGAACAGGAGTTCCTCTCGGGCCAGGACCTGCGGTTGTTGCCGGGGATTGGCCCGTCCCTCTATAAACTCCTGCACACCGCGGGTATTCGGAGTATCGGCGCCTTGGCTTCCCTGACTGCCGAGGAGGGACGGGCCCTGCTGGGGCCCCGGTGGCAACAGTTGGTGCTGGCCGCCCGGGGGATCGGGGCGGACCCGGTGTGCGATTCGTCCCTCCAGAGCCCCGCCCTGGAACGGAGGCTGGATTTCGAGGCCGACGTGGCGGATTGGGAGGCCCTCCGGGCCGCTACGATAGGTCTGGTGGAGGACGGGGGGATGGACCTGCGGCGTCGGCGCCTAGCCCTGGGGCGGCTGGGGATCACGGTTTTGTACGCCGACGGGTTGAGTCGATCGGCGGCTCTCCGCCTTCGCCGGCCCATCGCGTTGGACCAAGATTTGATCCTCCTGGCCGATCGGGTCCTCCGTCTGGCCGCCGATCGGCGGGTACGGATCCGTTCCCTGGAGTTTCGCTTCGCCGATTTGGTTCGGGATCCCAGGGAGCGGGACCTTTTTGAGCCCGAGTTGACCCTTCGGCAGGAACGTCTGCAGACGGCGGTGGACCGAAGTCGCCGGCGTTTTGGCCCCGCAGTCCTGCGCCGGGCCACCGAATTGCTCGCCCCCCCGGCTCAGGCTTCGGTTCCCCAGGGTCTCTCCCATGGCTAGCCGGCTGGGCGTACGATCGGCCTATTCGTTCCTCTACGGCGTCCGATCTCCCCAGGATATCGCCCAGCGCCTCCGCGCCGATGGGGCTACCGCCCTGGGAATAACCGACAGAAACGGTCTGTACGGTCTGCCTGCGGTGCTGGAGGCGACGCAAGAAGCGGGCCTTAAACCGGTGGTGGGGGCTGAATTGGTCTGTTCCGAGGGATCGGTCTTTTGTTTTGCCCTGAACCGTTTGGGATTTTCCCGGCTTTCGGAACTTTTAACGGCCATCTATAAGAACCCTCGTAAGAATCCCCCCCAGGACGGCGCCCTGGACGGTGGGACCCTGGGAACCCTGCTGGCCCAAAATTCCCGAGGCCTGGCGGTGGCTACCGCCGTTCCATCCCTATTGACCGCCCTTTGTGGCCGTGTACCCCGGCTCTACGGGGCCCTCAGCCCCCGAAACGTGGCCGTTATTCCCACCGCCCGGCGGCTGAACCTGCCCCGTATCGCCCTGGACGACGCTACCCTTTTGGAAATCTCGGATATGGAAGTCCACCGGGTACTCCGGGCCATAGCCCTGGGCAAGACCGTGGGGACCCTGGGTCCCGGCGATACGGTGGACCTCGAAGACCGGTACCTGCCGATCCAAGAGCGGGATCGGCGTTTGGCTTCCTGGGGCGATGCTGTAAAGGCGGCGGAAGACCTGGCCCAGGAGGCCCGGTTCGACCGGGTTTTTAACGGGTACCTGTTTCCCCAGTACGGGAGCCCGGAGGGACAAACCGCGGAGGATATCCTGCGGAACCGGGTGTACGCGGGGGCCGAGGTCCGGTACGGCGAATTATCCGATGCCATAGCAGAACGGATCGAGTACGAACTGGAGATCATAAACCAAAAGGGGTTTGCCTCCTACTTTCTTATCATGGACGATATCGTATCCATGGCTCCTCGAACCTGCGGCCGGGGTTCCGGCGCCGCGTCCATCGTGGCCTACGCTCTATCGATTACCCACGTGGACCCCCTGGCCCATAATCTCTATTTTGAACGGTTTTTGAACCCCGCGCGCCTCGATCCGCCGGATATAGACGTGGACTTTCCCTGGGACGAACGGGATGATCTGATTCACCGGGTGGTGGAACGGTTTGGATCGGACCGGTGCGGCCGGGTCGCGAATCATCTTTTTTTTCGATTTTCCTCCGCCCTTCGGGAAACGGCCCGCTCGTTCGGGTTCGCGGACGCCGAAATTTCCCGGTTCCAGCGTCGTTTGTTGGAAAACCGGGAGGGTCCCCGTGGAAGGGGTTTTGACGCGGAAACCCTGGAAGAACCCTGGAAGGGGGTGTACGCCCTGGCCCGCCGTTTGGAGGGCCTTCCCCGGGGTATCGGAACCCATTGCGGCGGTCTGGTCATTACCCCCGCTCCCCTGGACCGCTACGTACCCGTTACCACCTCCGCCGAAGGGTATCCCCTGGTGGCGTGGGAAAAAGAGGGTACCGAAGCGGCGGGGCTTGTAAAGTTGGACCTCCTGGGGAATCGATCCCTGGCGGTCATCCGGGACGCCCTGGCAAACCTGCGGGACCAGGGCGCGGTGGTGGACTTTAACCGTATTCGAGCCGAGGAGGATGGACCCACCATCGAAGCCCTGGCCCGGGGAGATTCCCTAGGGGTTTTTTACATCGAATCCCCGGCCATGCGGCAACTGCAAAAAAAGACGGGCCGGGGAGATTTTGAGCATATCGTAATCCATAGCTCGATCATCCGTCCTGCGGCTAACCGCTTTATCGCCGAATACGTCCGCCGTCTCAAGGGGGGTCCATGGAAGCCTCTTCACCCTCGGTTGGAGCGTATCCTCCAGGAAACCTACGGGATCCTCTGCTACCAAGAGGATGTATCAAAAACCGCCGTAGCCCTGGCGGACTTTGATGAAGCCTCCGCCGATGGGCTTCGTAAAATTATTGCGAAAAAAGCGGGGGGAAAAAAACTGGAGGAATATAAGGCCCGGTTTTACGAAGGGTGCCGGAAAAATAACGTGGATACGGAGGTGATAAACGCGGTTTGGGCCATGATGCTCTCCTTTGATGGGTATTCCTTCTGCAAGGGTCATTCGGCGTCCTACGCCGTGGTGTCCTTCCAGTCCGCCTACCTGCGCGTCCATTACGGGGCCCCGTTTATGGCGGCGGTCCTATCGAACCAGGGCGGCTACTACCATAGCCAAGCGTACATAAGCGAAGCCCGAAGAATGGGACTGACCCTGGAGGGTCCTGACGTGAACCGTTCCCGGTTTCGGTACTATGGGGAAGGCCAACGGCTTGTGGTGGGTCTTATGGCCCTGGGGGGGCTGTCTAAAGCCGGCGCCGAAGCGTTGATAGCGGAACGGGATAGGAACGGACCTTATAAATCACTGGATGATGTATGCGAAAGAATACAGCTACGCCGGGATGATACGGTATCCCTGGTTTCCGCCGGGGTCTTCGATAGCATCGCCCCGGGGGTATCCCGGTCTGCCCAAAGCCGTTACCTGCTTACGCGGGGCTTCCGAAAGGCCGAAGGGGCTGAACTTTTCACCCCAAACGGCGGTCCCGACAAAACGGCCAAGACTGAAGAATCGGGTTTCCCGTATCTTAAAAAAGCCGGACCGAATACGGAGGAGCTTTTGGGGGAATTCGCCACCCTGGGGTTTTTGCGGGACCATCACCCCTTATACCTGTGGAAAACAATCCTGGCGTCCTACCGGACCGTTCGGGCCGTGGATATGGAAAAGCATATCGGCCACAGGATTACCCTGGTGGGCTGGCCCGTTACGCGAAAGGAAATTTGGACAGCGGAAGGGCTGACCATGAATTTTATCAGTTTCGAGGACGAGACCGCCCTTTACGAAACCGTATTGTTTCCCCGGGTATACGAGCGCTATCGATCCATCCTCTTTGATATACGCCCCTTTCTCGTTACCGGGACCGTGCAGGACGATCAGGGGGCCCTCTGTCTCCAGGTATCCCAGCTAACCGGCCTGGTAGCCCAGCCCCATGCCGCCTCCCTACGGGGTGGGGGTATAAATGATTATAGAAATGCTATATGATAGTAGAATCATAATAATTACGAAGGAATTTAATGCCGAACATCGATTTCTCTTCTCTTAATCTGATGGCCGAGAGCCTTAGGGCCCTGGACCACGAGGGGTATACTATCCCCACACCTATTCAACAAAAGGCAATCCCCGTGGTCCTCCAGGGCCGGGATCTTTTGGCCTGTGCCCAAACGGGAACGGGTAAAACCGCGGCCTTTGCCCTCCCCGTCATTCAACACCTGGTTCAAAAACCCGGTCTGTATACACCCCGCCGGGTTCGGGCCCTGGTGGTGGCTCCGACCAGGGAACTGGCCGCTCAAATAAACCAGGAATTCGCCGCCTACAGCCGGTACGTCGAACTAAGCCGGGCCTGCGTCTTCGGAGGCATCGGAAAATTGCCCCAGGTCCGTGCCCTGGCCCACGGGGTCGACGTGCTCACCGCCACCCCGGGGCGGCTTCTCGATCTGGTAAACGATAGATCGGTGGATCTTTCGGCGGTAGAGATCGCCGTGTTTGACGAGGCTGACCGGATGCTCGATATGGGCTTTATCCGGGATGTGCGTAAAATAGTGGGACTATTGCCAAAACAAAGGCAAACCCTCTTATTTTCCGCCACCATGCCCACTGAAATAGAGGAGCTTGCCCGTAGTCTTCTACGGAACCCCGAACGGATCGCCATCGATCCCGATACCCCTACGGTAGAATTGATAACCCAACGGCTGTACCACGTGGAAAAGGGAGATAAAAAGGACCTTTTGAACCGCTTAATGACCGAACTCCAGGTAAGCCGGGCTATCGTTTTTTCTAAAACAAAACACGGAGCGGACCGGATAGCCAAGGGTTTAGCCACCGCGGGTATTACCGCGGGGGTTATTCACGCGAACAAGGGGCAAGGAAACCGGACTCGAACGATGGAAGCTTTCCGTTCGGGAGACACCCGGGTCCTCGTGGCGACGGATATAGCCGCCCGGGGCATCGACGTGGACGACATATCCCATGTGTTCAATTACGATATGCCCACGGAACCGGAAACCTACGTCCACCGCATAGGCCGCACCGCCAGGGCAGGCGCCGCTGGTACCGCCATATCCTTCTGCGATACGGAGGAACTAAAACTTTTGAAGCAAATTGAGCGGCTTCTAAAAAAACCGATCCCTGTGGCGGAAGGAAACAAGCACTCTTCCACTACACCCATAGCCCAAGGAAAGCCAAAAAGCACTCGAGGACGGAATCATCAAATGACAAAAAAACGGGGTCCCGTATCACGTCAACTTTCGTTATAAATTTTTGGATATCGTAATTTTATAGCTTGAGGCTCTTTCAAAACTCAGGGAATTTTGAAAGAGCCTCTTATCTTTAGATATTTTTCAGTGCTCGTTTAACCGTGGACCTTCTTAGGATCAAAGGTCTTCTATTTCCAACAAAGATCCACCGTAAGCATAAACGCTCCGTATTGATAACTTTCTATTTCCATAAAATCGTATTTTGCCTCAAGGTTTAATCCAAAACCAGTGGAGCCGCGAGCGAAATCGTATCCAATTCCCCCGCCAAATCCAAATCCTTTATTAGAACTAGAATTTCCGGCGAAAGAAGTCTGTAAAACGGCAGCGGTCATGCCCGCGCCACCCTCAAAATATAGACCGGTAGTTTGGGGATAGAAACGCGCCCCTAATGAATAGAGGTACAAATTGATCTGCAAATAATCCTTGCTATCGTACAACCGGTCGCCGGTACCATCCATTCGACCCATCAGGAATAATTGTTGAGATAGGGCAAAACCGAGAGCGATATCCAAAGATATTTGAACCCTGCTTACCCCCGGTTGAGAATCGATTAAAACCGGATTGCTCTACGTGCCCGTACTTTCCGCCTGAAAATAGAAAACGGAGCGCGCGCCATGATTCCTTCCTGGTTACCTAGTAACATTCCTGGTAACATCGGTGAAAATGGGCGGTCTCCGTTATTCGGTCGGCCTTTATAATTCCTTATTTGAAAAGGAATTATTTTTATGAGAGATGCGGGACTCGAACCCACCACCTTCAGCTCCGGAGGCTGACGCTCTATCCAGATGAGCTAATCTCTCGTTCCTTTACGTTACCCCATTCGATGGTTTTCTGTCAAGGGAGGCTCCGCTCGGGTCTTCCTAAAACTCCAGTGGAATGCAAAGGTTAGAAAAAACGAGTCTGGGATTGACAGGATCGCCGTAGACCGGGATTATTCTCCCCCTATGGAACCAATCATTTTAGCGTCCGGATCCCTAAGACGGCAGGAATATTTTAGGCTCATGGGGATTCCTTTTAGCATCATGCCCTCCAACGTGGACGAGACTCCTACGCCGGGAAAAAATCCCCGTTCCCAGGCGGAGGAGATAGCCCTGCGGAAGGTAACCGAAACGGTTCGGCTTTTGCACGACCGGATTCCTCCGTGGGTTTTTGGGGCCGATACGGTTATTTCCGTGGAGGGTACGATTTACGGAAAACCCCTGGATAGGGAGGATGCCCGGCGGATGCTCTCCATGCTTTCGGATCGGGAACACGAGGTCATTACGGCTATGGCCCTGTTTAACGGCAAAAAAAAATCAATCGACTGCCGTTCCGTAGTAAGTCGCCTTCGTTTTGCCCCCATATCGGAGGCCGAAATGGAGTGGTATTTGGATACGGGGGAATGGCAGGGTGTGGCGGGGGCTTACAAAATTCAAGCCCTGGGGGCCTGCTTTGTCACGGAGGTCCAGGGCTCCTACAGCGGTATTGTGGGGTTGCCAATGCGTGAATTTTATGTCATGTTACGGGAGAACGGATATTCCTACGCGTCCGCGTAACCGTTCATATTTTCCGTCCTTTCCATGGGTTTAACCCAACGGTTAAAGGATGAGATACAGAGAAGGCGTCGCGACGGGTGTCGCGAACGGGAGGAAATTTTGGCCGTAGTTACAATGAAGAGTTTGCTCGAATCGGGCGTCCATTTCGGTCATCAGGTAAAGCGGTGGGATCCTCGGATGAAGAAGTATATCTTCGCCGAACGGAACGGTATCCACATCATCGATCTGCAAAAAACCATTCAGGCTATCAAAGACGCCTACGACGTGGTTCGGGCTACGGTGGCCTCGGGAAAAACGGTTCTCTTTGTGGGAACGAAAAAGCAGGCCCAGCAGGCGATTCAAAAAGAAGCCGAACGGTGCGGAATGTTCTATGTGAACAACCGCTGGTTGGGCGGCATGTTGACTAACTTTTCTACCATAAAAAAATCTCTACTCCGTCTGAAAAAGCTTGAAAAAATGGAAGTGGACGGGACTTTTGAAAATCTTACAAAAAAAGAAATCGCCGCGCTGGCAAAAGAGCGGGCGAAGTTGCAGAAGAACCTGGGGGGTATCAAAGAAATGAAGGATCCTCCGGGGGTTCTCTTCATTATCGATACCCGAAAGGAAGCGATTGCGGTAGCGGAAGCCCAGCGGATGGGAATTCCGATTGTGGCTGTGGTGGATACAAATTGTAACCCTGAAGGGATCGATTATCCGATCCCGGGGAACGACGACGCTATCCGAGCTATTACCCTGTTCACCCAAATTATCGCCAACGCGGTGGTGGAAGCGGACAACGAGACGGGGCTTAAGATCATCGAGACTCTGGGCGACGAGGAAGAGGGGGGAGAAGAGATCATAACCGACGCTTCCTTGCGGGAAGAGGATAGGGAGATCGATATTGAAGCCTACGCTACCGTCCCTGCGGCTCCCGTAGCGGCAGTTGAAGCCGAGGAGACTGAGGAAGAAGAACTCCCCGTAGACGTGGATAAGGTCTACGAGGAAAAATAAGGGGTTACAGAATGGAAATAAAGGCATCGGACGTTAAGGCCCTGCGCGAAAAAACCGGCGCGGGTATGATGGAATGTAAGAACGCCCTGGTAACCTGCGAGGGTGATTTTGGTAAGGCGGAAAAGCTTTTAAAAGAAAAGGGTCTCGCGGCCCTGGAAAAACGGGCCGACCGGGCAACCAACGAGGGGAAGATTTTTATCAAAATTAAGGACCACACGGCGATTTTGGTGGAATTGGTCTCCGAGACCGATTTTGTGGCCCGAAACCCGGAATTTATCGCCCTCGGTGGTGCGATAATCGACCGGGCCTTTGAAAAGGGCTACACGGAAATCAACGACGATTTGAACGGTATGGTAACCGATTTGGCCACCAAGATCCGGGAAAATATGGGCCTTAAAAGGGTGAAGGTTGTAAAGGCGGCCTCCAACGAGTATATGACCAGCTATATCCATGGGGATGGGGCCATCGGCGTGGTCGTTAAAGTGGCTGCCAACCCCGAAAAAGCCTTAGGCGATGAACGCTTAAAGGCCTTTGCTTTCGATTTGGCCCTCCATATCGCGGCGTTCAACCCCATGGCGTTGGATCGCTCCAAAATCGATGCGGCCCATTTGGCGGAACAGGAAGAAATATTCCGCAAACAGATGGAAGCGGACGAGAAAATGAAGGGCAAGCCCGCCAGCGTGGTGGATAGCATCCTGAAGGGAAAAATCAACAAATACCTGTCGGATATTTGTCTGTTGGACCAGGGCTTTGTGAAGGATGAAAAATTTTCCGTGGCGAAAACCATGGAGGATTTGGGCAAGCAAGTGGGTGCCCAGCTTTCCATCACCGATTACGTGTATTTTAAAGTAGGTCAGTAGATTTATTAAGCGGCCGGGCCCCGATGTTAACCATGGGGCCCGCTGTTTTTCGTATCAAGGGGAATCGGATATGAATACTGCTATAACGTCCTCGGAAGAGCGAATGAAAAAAACGGTGGCCAGTTTAAAAGACGATTTTGCCGCCATCAGAACAGGTCGGGCTTCGGCCTCGTTATTCGATAAAATTCGTGTGGATTATTACGGAGAAAAATCGCCCCTAGCGCAGGTGGCGAATATTTCCGTACCCGAAGCCCGTCTTATCGTGATCCAACCCTGGGATAGGGCTTTGATCGGTGAAATTGAAAAGGCTATCCGATCCTCCGAATTATCCCTTAATCCTTCCAACGACGGCAAGGTAATTCGTATAGCCATTCCGCCCCTAACGGAGGAACGCCGAAAGGAACTGGTAAAACAGGCAAAGGCCCAGGCGGAACAGAGCCGGGTGGCAATCCGAAACATTCGCCGGGACGGGAACGACGAGTTGAAAAAATCTCTTAAAGAGGGAACCCTGACGGAGGATGAGGAAAGCCGTTTCTCTGAGGAATTGCAAAAACTTACGGACAATTATATCAAAGAAATAAACCGCGTATTGGAAGAAAAAGAAAAAGAAATAATGGAAGTATAATGGCGGCTCCCCTTCTCTTTGACCCTTCCCAGCTTCCCGCCCACGTGGGTATTATTATGGACGGAAACGGCCGCTGGGCCCGTCAACGAAACCTTGCCCGCACCCAGGGACACGTGGAGGGTTTACGGGCTGCCAAACGGGTGGTAAAAGCCGCTTCGGACGCGGGGCTTCGGTTTGTAACCCTCTACGCGTTTTCTACGGAAAATTGGAAACGAACCGCCGAAGAGGTGGGCTTTTTAATGGGTTTGATTAAAAAACATTTAGTAGCGGAGTTTGATTTTTATCGGGAACATAGGATCCGGGTCCGTCATACGGGGGCCTTGCATTCCCTGCCTACGGAAATTGCCCAAGAAATTCAGAGCGTATGCGACGATACCCGTTCTTTCGACGGGCTGACGGTGGTTTTGGCCCTTAATTACGGGGGGCGGGACGAAATAGTTCGGGCGGTTCAGCGTCTTATGGCGGAAAACAAGGATCCCCAAGAGGTCACCGAACAGACTATCGCCGCCCACTTGGATAATCCGGATATCCCCGATCCTGATTTGATTATCCGTACCGCTTCGGAAAAACGAATCAGCAACTTTCTCCTTTGGGAGGGGGCTTACGCGGAATTTTATTTTTCCGATAAGCTCTGGCCCGACTGGTCCGACGAGGATCTTTTTGCGGCCCTGCGGGATTATCAATCCCGGGATCGGCGTTTTGGTGGGATTAGGGCATGAAAAAAATAGTCCAGCGCATTTTGATATTTATCCTTGGGGTTCCCGCGGTGGTTGCCTCGGTGGTGTTGGTTCCCCAATATCACCATCTTTTAGTCAATATTCTTACCATTCTTCTCAGCGCCTTGGGGGCTATCGAGTTTTCTGAAATACTTGGTAAACGAAAGTATCGGTTAAAGACCCTGGAAGCGGGTGTTTTAGGTGCCCTCTCTCCCCTGGCCATGACCCTATCGGTCAGTTTTGGTGTTAACGGCGAATTGGTTCCCGCGGCCTTTATTATTGGAGCGACCTGGTTAATCGCCTCTAGGACCTTTTCTTCCCAAAAGGAAATATCCCTTACCAACGATAGAATTACCTCGGGTTTGGCGGTCATGATTTATCCGGGTTTATTTATGCTCTGGGTCGTTCGAATGACCGGGGGACCCCACGCCACGGCGCTTATTTTAATGTTTCTTTTAATCGTTTTTGCCAACGATTCGGTAGCCTGGGCGTCGGGTATGCTGTGGGGCAAGGGAAACCGGGGCATTATCCCCGCCAGTCCCAATAAAAGTATCGTGGGCTTTGTGGGCGGTCTGGTGGCCTCCGTGGCTCTAGGGATGGCCGCCCCAGCGCTGTTTCCCCAGGCCTTTACCAAAAAACACCTTTCGCCCCTTTGGGCCGGCGCAATTTTAGGTTTGGCTACCGGAATCGTGGCGATTATTGGGGACTTGGCAGAATCGACGATCAAACGAAGCGGCGAAGTTAAGGATTCGGGATCCCTTATTCCCGGTCGCGGAGGAGTTCTCGATTCCATCGATTCGTTGGCCCTCTCCGCTCCGGTCTATTACGCCCTGTACTGGATCCTTTTTTAAACTTTACCCGGTACTGTGTAAGGAGCACGATGAAAAAGAAGGTTGCTATTTTAGGCGCCACCGGTTCTATCGGTAGTAGCACCTTGGATGTGGTGGATCAGAATCGGGATTTGTTCGAGCCGGTTCTGCTCAGCGCCCATCGGGACGCCGAAGCCCTGACGAAGGTAGGGCGAGGGCATCCAAAGGCGGTATTGGCCCTTTCGTCCGAGGGGACCCCAGATTCCGTCATCCGATACCGGGGCGAAGCGGGGCTTTTGCGGGCCATCGAGGACGTGGGCGCGGACATCGTGGTCAACGGAATCGCCGGTTCGGCGGGGTTAAAACCATCTCTTGCCGCGGTAAAAACGGGGTGTCGTCTTGCCCTGGCAAATAAGGAAACCATCGTCATGGCGGCGCCCATCGTGTTTGCCCTGGCAAAGGCCCATTCCAGTACCATTATCCCCGTGGATTCGGAGCATTCGGCCATTTTCCACCTGCTCCACGCCCACGGCCACGATTCGGTGGAGGAACTCTTACTGACCGCTTCCGGAGGACCCTTTCGCGGGTTTACCCCAGCCCAACTGGAAACGGTAACCCTCCAAGACGCCCTGGCCCACCCCACGTGGAAAATGGGTGGGAAAATTACCATCGATTCGGCTAGTCTAGCAAACAAGGGCTTGGAGGTTATCGAAGCGGTGCGGTTGTTTAACGTTCCTCCGGAACGGGTAACCGTGGTAGTCCATCCCCAAAGCCTGGTCCATTCTATGATCCGCCTTACCGATGGTTCGGTCTACGCTCAAATGTCCCGCCCGGATATGCGTCTTCCTATTCATAACGCCCTTCATTGGCCGAACACCCAGCCCTGTGCCTTTGGGCGTTTGACCTTTGATTCCCTTTTGCTTACCTTTGATAAGCCGGATACGAAGGCCTTTCCCATGCTTCCGCTGGCCTACGAAGCGGCTCGTCGTTCCGCCTGTTACCCCGTCGCGTACCTGGCGGCGGACGAAGTAGCCGTGGACGCGTTTTTAAGGGGTGAGATAACCTTTTTACAGATCGCCGATATGACCCAACGGGTATTGGATGACGATTGGTCCATGGATGGAGAAAATTTGGAGTCGGTGTTATCGGCGGACCAGCGGGCTCGGAAGCGGGCCCAGGCTACCCTAAGGGAGTTACGTTTATGATATTAAAAATTTTATTGGGCCTTGTTGGCCTTGGGGTGGTGGTTTTTGTCCACGAATTCGGTCATTTTATCGCCGCCCGCCTGGTAGGAATAGACGTGGAAGCCTTTTCCATCGGCTGGGGGCGTCCGCTGTTTAAACGGACCATAGGGGGTGTGGAATACCGGATTGGCGTTTTCCCCGTGGGGGGCTACTGTCGAATGCGGGGGGAAGCGGAGTTCCGGGAGGCTTTGACGAAGGAAAAAAGCGAAATTCCCCGGGATAGGGGGACCTTTTACGGCGCCTCTCCCCTACGGAGAATAATCACCGCCTTCGCCGGTCCTGCGGCCAACGTTATCTTCGCCATTTTTGTCCTTTCCATCGTTTGGGGTGTCGGCTTCGACGTCCGGACCATGGGAAACCGGATCGTGTTGGCCTCGGAGATCGATCCGGGAACCTCCTACCCCGCCGATCAGGGGGGACTAAAAACGGGAGACCGGATTGTGGCGATAGATGGGAAGAAAATAGAAAACTTTTTAGATATTCAAGAAACCATAGCCCAAAGTCCGGGGCAGTCTTTACAATTGACCGTGGAACGGGATGGTCAAATTTTAAACTTATCTATCATACCCCAGCTGGATAAATCCACCGGAGCCGGAAAGGTGGGCGTGTACTTTTGGAACGATCCGGTAATTGAAACCGTCAAGGCCGGCAGTCCCGCGGCCATCGCTGGCTTGCTTGCGGGGGACCAAATCGTTTCCGCGAACGGCAAACCGATTCCCTACACGGTCGCGTTGAATCAGGTACTCAAAGATCGGCCCACCGTCCTTTCGTTGGAAATAAACCGTCAGGGAAAGCTTCTCCGTAAGGAGGTGGTCCTTTCCTACGCCGATGACGGTTCGGTGAATTTGGGAATTGATTTTAAGGTTCTCCAGTTTCACACCCCCCGTTTATCGATTCCAAGGGCTATTCAAAAGGGAACCGTGGAAACCTGGAAAACCTTAACCGTATCGATAAAAAGCCTGGCCCTCCTCTTTAAGGGCATCGATTTAACGAAGGCCGTTTCCGGTCCCGTGCGAATTACCTATATGGTGGGTGAAGTGGCCACGGAAAGCTTTGGTCAGGGTGTGGGCGCCGGTTTAAGCGCCGTGGGAAGTTTTCTCGCCCTTATTTCCATCGCCCTTTGCATTATGAATCTTCTGCCTATCCCCGCGTTAGACGGGGGACTTATTATCCTCTTTATTATCGAGGCCATAAGGCGCAAGCCTTTACACCCCAAGGCGGTGTATCTTTTTCAGATGGTAGGAGCCACGGCTATTTTTGGGTTATTGATATTTTCCGTATTCGGCGATATCCTCTTTTTGTTCGCCCAACATTAAAACCTTGTATTATAGGAGTTTCCATGAAACATAGTATTACCTGTCAATGCGAGCATGTTTTTTCCGTGGAAATTCCTGATATCATCGATTTGGACGAGGACCCCACGTATATCAACACCCTCATGGATGGGACTTTTTTATCGGTCCCCTGCCCTTCCTGCGGCACCCCATTAAAGCCCGAGTTCCCGATTAACGTCCGTTGGCGCAGTCACGGTTTTGAGGTTCAGGTCCTTCCGGAATTTGACCGGCTTTCCTTTTACCGGGATAAACAGCGGCCGGTGGATCGGGAAGTGCTTATCGGCTATCCCGAATTGGCGGATCGAGTAACGGTTATTAAAGAGGAACTTGATCCCATGGCTATAGAGGCGATCAAATACTACCTTTTGGTAAAGGCGGAAGAATCTAACCCGGATACGGAAATCAGCGCGTGGTTTCAAGGGAAAAATAACGAATTTTTAGAGTTTCATCTCCACGGTATTATGGCCGACCAAGTGGCGGTCAGTCGTCTTCCCCTTTCCCTTTACGAAAAGACCCTAGCGGAGTCCCAACGGTACCCGGAGAAAGAACCCTTTGCGTCCCTCCGCTGGGGGCCCTACCTATCGGTGGAGAACCTGAGGAGGCCGGAGGAACTCCAGTAGCCCCTGTAGGCGGAACAGGTCTAATCGTGGGATGGGTGGGCGTGAACCTTTTCGATGGCGTCCTTTACCGCCGTTTGTACGGCGTCCGCGTACAGCGGGTCTTCCATCGCGTGGGCCGTGTAGAGGCTTCCTAAAAGTGAAACCCGATACAGGGGTCGAATGGCGTTTAAAGCGAGGGTGGCCATATCGAGAACACAGTCCTCGCAGGTGCAAATAGGTTCGGGGTATTCCCCCAGCTGTCGTTCCAATTCATCGATAACTAAATTTTTCGCCTCGTTTTCCAATTGGTCAAAGTTGTACCTATCCTTAAAGGTCATCCTATCCCCCTTTTTATCCGGATCTTGAAAGATTTTCAAATTTAGTGTAACTCGGCAGAAAAACAATTTCCACCGTTCCCGTGGGTCCGTTCCGTTGTTTTGCCACGATTAATTCGGTGGTTATGGCCTTGGACCGTTCTTCATCGCTCCGTTTGTCCGATTCCCGTTCCCGGTGCAGAAACATTACCACGTCGGCGTCCTGCTCTATGGACCCCGATTCCCGGATGTCCGATAAGGTGGGCCGTTTGCCCTCCGCGTCCCGTCGAACCTGGGAAAGGGCCACCACGGGGATATCCAATTCCCGGGCCAAACTTTTTAAGGATCGGGATATTTCCGCGATCTGTTCGTGCCTGGGCAATTGGTAATTTTCCGAACTGATCAGGGTTAGATAATCGATAAAAATAATTTCAACCTTCTGTTGGGTCTTTAACCGTCGAGCCTGGGCCCGAAGGTCCAACAGTTTCATGTTAGGCATATCGACAATGTACAGGGGCGCTTCGTAAATTCGGCCCGCCGCTTCCATAAGGCTATGAAAATCGCTGGGCTTTAGGAGCCCCGTACGTATTTTTTCCGATTCGATGCGGGCTTCGCTGGAAATTAACCGTTGCATCAACGCCATATCGGACATTTCAAGGGTAAAAAAGCCCGTGGGGATTTTGTCTTTGATGGCAATATGGCTTGCCATGGTAAGGGCCAGGGCGGTTTTTCCTACCGAAGGCCGGGCCCCAATAATGATCAGTTCGGACTTTTGAAATCCCGAGGTCATGGCGTCCAGGCCCCCCAGGCCCGACGGAATGCCCGTAAAGGCGTCCTTGGTATTGTAGAGCTTTTCAATAGCTTCGATGGTTTTGGGAACAATTTCTTTGGCGCTTTTATACGTTAGGGTTTGCCGGTTATCGGTCAGTTCAAAAATTAGCCGTTGGGCGTCCTCGACGATCATCCGCGATTCCTGGGCATCGTCGTAGGACCGGGTGCTGATATCGGCGGATATTCGTAGCAGAGAACGTCGGACCGAGGAATCCTGAACGATTTTGGCGTAATAATCCACATTCGCGCTGGAGGGGACCACGTTGGTCAATGACGCGATATAGGAGGGACCCCCAGCCAGGTCTAATTCCCCCATTTGACGCAGTTCTTCAATGACAGTGATGATGTCGGCTTTTCGTCCCTGGTTAAACAGGTTAAGTATGGCCTTGTAGACCCGACGGTTCGCGTTAGAATAAAAATCGTCGGGTCGTAGGTACCGTATCGCCGTAGATACGGCGTCTTCATCCAATAGGAGGGCCCCCAGGGTGGCCTGTTCGGCTTCGTCGTTGTGCGGCGGGATACGGTCCTTTAACGAAGACGGAGCGGCCATGGGGGAGACTACCTATTCTTTGTCGGAAGCGGTGTTTTCTTCGGAAGCTGAAGCGTCTTCAGCGGGAGCGGCGCCTTCGGAAGTCTGGGCTTCCTCGGTAACGGGGGCTCCCCGGCCCTGTCGGCGGGAGGGTTTTCGGGGTTCGCTTTTTTCTTCGGTCTTAACCACGTGGGCCTGTACGATAACCGATACTTCCGCCACGGTATTTTCGTAAATTTTTACGTGGACCTTATACTTGCCCACGCTCTTAAAGTGGGTCCCCGGCAGTTCAATGCGTTTCCGTTCGATCTGGAAGCCATTCTTCGTTAGTTCATCCGCCACGGTTTGGTTGGTTACCGCGCCGTAGAGCTTTCCATTGGCCCCGGCGGGCATATTAAGGGTCAATTCCAACGCCTCAAGCCGTTCTTTCAAAGAGGCCGCGTCTTTGCGCTTTTCCATTTTACGGGCCTCAATTTCGGCCTTCCGCGCTTCGAACAGCTGGACGGTTTTTTGATTATAGGGAACCGCCAAGGATCGGGGAAATAGATAATTTCGAGCGTAGCCCCTGGCCACATCCTTCACATCCCCTTCCTCGCCCAGGGGATTTACATCCTGATTTAAAATAACTTTCATGGTATCCGAGCTCCTTATGTTTTTTTGGACAAAGAGACGCGAACGCGCCGTGCTCACACCCCCGGAGTAGAGGATGGTCCGTTAGATTTTAGCACCCTCAAGGGCACCCAATTCTCAACGATGCCCAGGATCACCAGGGACCCCAGGGCAATCGCGTTGATTCCAGGACTAAAAAGGATCATTAGAGTGATAAAATTCATAATGAACCTGCCAAGGGGAAAACGATAAAACCGGAGGGTTCTAAACTGAAATACCCCAATCCCCTGGGCCATATATAAAAATAAAACGAGGGTTGCCGTATTCCACCCCAGGATTTCCATAACGGGTACAGAAAACGCCGTTCCGGCCAAAATAAAAACCAAAGAAACACTCAGGACCCAGATAGCTTCCGGAACGACGTGGAATCGTATAAAAGAAATCCTCCGTTGGGCGGACCGGGAAAAAAACTGGGAAACCTGATAGGAAAAGAAAAAGAAAACCAGGTGAAAACCCAACGCCACACCTCGGAAGCCAAAAAACTCAATACTTTTCAGGATCCCCTGGGCGGTCATTTGCTTTTCGATGATCGACCGTTGAACCACATCGGCGGATGAAGCCTGTTCGTACATCGAAATGACCGCTTGTATCTGTTGTTTAAAAACCTCCATCACCGCGGAATCGTTTAAAAGACTCCAAGTAACGGGGCCTAATGCCAGGGTCCCTAGGAAAGACGCGATAAGAAGCCGGTACGACAGGCGGAGCCTAGAAAACCGGATGGTCCAGATAAGGATCGCGATACTAGAACCAAAGTAAAACGTATAGGGCCAAAACCCAAAACCCGGAGCACTATAAATAAAAATGGATAAAACGGTAGCTAACAGTCCCCCCAGGATACTGACGCGGAGGGGGTAGCGAAACGCTAAAACCCCTATGGGAATTAAAAACAGGGGCCCCAAGTAGACGCTCCACGCAAGGCCCGCGCATACCACCGCCCCAATAAAAAGAGGGAGCACCGTGGAGCGCCAAATCGATGTAACGGGCATGGAAAAACCGCCTACTGAATTGTACAATTCCGTATTCCGCGGTCCTGGAAAGACCGCGGAGTATCACATAATTTCGAGATTAGTCGGCCACAAAGGGAAGCAGAGCGATCACCCGAGCTCGTTTGACCGCCAAGGCCAACTCCCTCTGATGTTTAGCGCAGGTTCCCGTAATCCGGCGGGGAAGTATTTTGCCCCGTTCGGTGGTGTACCGGCGAAGCGCGTCGGCGTCCTTGTAATCGATTTTAAGTTTTTGGGTGCAAAATTTGCAGACCTTCTTTTTAAAGAAGACCTTTCCCTTGCCTCCGCGGCCCCGATCTTCCCCATCCCGGCCGCCCATTCCTCCATCCATTTGAGGATCCATGGAACGGTCCATTCTGGGACGTTCGTTCATATAGTTTCTATCGTCGGACATACGTATTCTCCTTGAAATTGTTAACCTTAAAAGGGAATGTCATCGGAAAAGTTATCCTCCACGCCCTCATCCTTGACGGATGGACCTCTTCCTTGCGGCGTATCGGATCGACTGTTTCTGACCGCTGACGCGGAGCCATTCCCCTGGGCAAAATCGGAAGTCCCGGCGCTTGCCGAAGCACCCCCCGCGCCGCCGCCAAGCAACTGCACGTTATTTGCCATGATTTCGACTTTTGATCTGTTTTGGCCGTCCTGTTCCCACCGATCCTGCCGCAATTCCCCATCCACGGCAATCTGTTTTCCCTTGACCAGATACTGGTTCAGGGTTTCTCCCTGCCGGCCCCAAAGGACGATATCGAAAAAGTTGGCTTCCTCTACCCATTGGTCCCCATTTTTTCGACGCCGATTCACGGCGATGGCGAATTTACAAACCGCTTGCCCATTGGCGGTATACTTGAGCTCCGCGTCCCGGGTGAGTCGGCCTATCAGAATTACGTGGTTTAGATCGGCCATAATTCACTCCTACTCTTCTACTTTTACAAATAGATACTTGAGAAGATTCGGATTCAGTTTAAAGGACCGGTCTAAATGGACCAGTTTGGTGGGATCGATTTTGCAGGTAAATAATACGTACCGACCCCGGGTTTTCTTTTTAATAGGATACGCCAGATCCTTATCTCCCAGTTCATCGGTTTTTTCAATTTCCACCCCGTGGGCGGCTAGATCGGCCAGGACTTGCTCTCGACCGGCTTTGTGTTGGTCTTCTTCCAAGGGAAAAATGACCGTCAGTTCATACTGACGCATGGGTCCTCCTTACGGACGTTAGTGATGATCCGCCACAATGGGCGGATAAAGAGGTTAGAAGAGTATACCGAAAGGGAAGCGTCCCTGTCAACCAAGCCAAGGAGATCGAAAAGCCCGATCCAGGAGCACGGGGCGGAACAATCGATCGCTTATGGATTTATTGATAATACCGATACTTATAGGGGGGATATTATGGCAAAAAAGATCCATTTTGAAGATGATATTTTCTATATCAACGTTCGTATCCGGGCCCTGGAGGATATGGGAACCGTGGATGTGGATCCTGATTTATTTTTAGAACATACGATAGACGAGCTTGATTTCCTTGAAAAAATTCTACAAAATCTCCAACAGCTCTTGATCAACAACGAAAAGTTCTTTGAACGGGATGAACAGCTGGAGAATTTAGTGGAGACGGAACAACGTTTTTCCCTTTTGTTGACCCAACTGCAAAATACCAGCCATGGTATGGGGGCCGCCTTAGCTCCGGTGGGTGAAAAAATTTCCGACCTCCGGGCCCGGTCCCGGGAACGGAGAATGATGGTCCAGGGGGTGATCGATACGGTCGGCGATCGGGTAGACGATCCCTTAATGGTTAGCCCCATGGAAATCAACGAGCTCTTGAAAGGAATGGAATAGATCGGCTTTTCATGGTAGGCTAAACTATGGATTTTTATGATTACGTCATCGTGGGTTCCGGTCCCGCTGGACTGGGGGCCGCCTTTGAATTGAGCGAACGCCGTTCCCAAGCAAAAATACTGCTTATCGATAAAGCCCCCGTTTCTTCCGGGGGGCTCAGGAACGATTGTAAAATGAATTTTACGTTTCCCATAGGCTTTCCCTTGGATTTTTGGCCCCGGGAAACCGCCGTGGCCTATTTGCAACGGGTCACCGATTTTTTAGCCCCCGCACTGTTGGAACGAAAAAACGTGGGCGCCTACGCTTTGCGGGCTGAAAAAATACAGGTGGAACTGCTGGATGTAAAACAGGCCCATTTAGGAACCGACGGGGGCCTAAAGCTCATAGAAAAATTGATGGGAACCCTGCGTCAGCGGGGGGTCGAGGTTTCCCTTGGGGAAACCCTCGTCGATCTTATCCCCGCCCAATCGGTAATCAAAACGGATAAGCGGGAATGCTCCTATTCGGCCGTGTTGGTGGCCCCGGGACGGGGGGGCTTTGATTTTTTACGAAAGTTAATGGCCCGTGTCGGTATACCCTTTTCGGATAACTCCATCGACGTGGGAATCCGCGTGGAAACCCGGGAAACCCGGTACCCCATCGTTCGGGATTATTACGACCCCAAGTTTCTATTCCCCGAACGGGTCCGTACTTTCTGCACCAACTCCCGGAGCGCCCACGTGGTAAAGGAACGGTACGAAACCTCCCGGGGACAGCCGTACTTTAGCGTCAACGGCCACGCCTGGTCCTCCGATCGGCCGGCCAACGGTTTGGTAAATTTTGCCATGCTGAAAAGCGTAGAGTTTACCGAGCCCCTGGCCTCGGGGCAGGATTTTGCCGAAATGCTGGGTCTCCAGGCGATGCTCGCCGGGGGCGGTAAACCGTTGATGCAGAGGGTCGGCGATTTTAGGCTGGGTAAACGGTCCAAACGGGAGGGTTTTAACGACGATCTGTTTGATTTTGAACCTACCCTAAAGGACTGTACCCCCGGGGACATAAGCCTAGTCATGCCGGCCAAATTTCTGCGATCCATTTGGAAATCTTTAAAAGCCCTGGATTCCATCGTTCCGGGGGTGCTCCATCCGGGGACCATCATGTACTATCCGGAAATTAAACTGTACGCCAACAAGCCCCAGTTCGCCGATTCCCGGTATTTTATGGCCCTGCCGGGGGTGTACCTTGCGGGGGATGGGGCGGGAACGAGCCGGGGAATCACCGCCGCATGGGCCAGCGGTATGCGGGTAGCCGATGGTATCCTTTTACGGGAGGAAGAACGGTGAGAATTACCGGCGGTACCCTGTGCGGAAGACGGATAGAAATGCCCGACGGGATAATTCGGCCGGCCATGGATCGTATGCGGGAATCGGTTTTCGCGATCCTGGGGGATCTCTCGGGCCGTTCATTTTTAGATATCTTTTCCGGCTCCGGGATCATAGCCCTCGAAGCCGCCTCCCGGGGAGCCGATCCTATCGAGGCGGTGGAGATGGACAACCTTAAACGGCAAACCCTCCTTCGTAACGTTTCCATTTCTCCCGTCCGAATTCACTGTCATTTTATGTCCGCCGAATTGTTCGTTAAACGGGCAAAACGACACTTTGATATCATTTTTTGCGATCCCCCCTTTCCGTATCGATTCAAACAACCGTTGGTCCTATCCATCGCTAACTCTCCGTTGATGACCAACGATTCCCTCTTGTTGATCCATCGACCCCGGGAAGACCACTTTGACGACCCCCTACCCCCCCTGACGCTGGAAGATCGGCGGGAGTATGGCCGATCCATCGTGGATTTTTTTCGAAAAACGGAAAGAAAGGAAATCGAGTAAAATGGTCCTACTAACAATCTTGTTCATTTTAGAGTTTTTTTATAAAATAATATTTGCATTTTACCGTACAATGCGGGTATACTTTATATCGTTGAGGCTCTTTCATAACTCAGGGAGTTTTGGAAGAACCGCAGTTGTATAATTTTTAAAGGGTTAGGGACCTTCGAAGAGCCTGGGATCAATAAAGGAATAACGTTGGATTTCGAATCGGTTTTTGATCGGTTTCGTGATCAGGGTTTGATTAAAAAAGTGGCTCCCCCTTCTATGGAGGGGGCACAAAAAGCGGCCTTGAACCGAAAGGGAAACGAATTATTCAATAGGGGCGACGTGGAAGGGGCCCGCAGAATATTTTTAACCACCGGGTATTCCGATGGCCTCATACGGGTGGGGGATCGATACGCGGCGGAGGGAAAAAGTATAGAAGCGTTACGGATGTACTATCTCGCCGGAGATAAAAAAAAAGCGGAACCACTGATTGCGCGAATGTCTGCGCTGATACAAAAACTTATGGGTGAGGAAGAGGAAAAGTAAACATGGGTAACGAAGAAAAAATGGAATCGAATCAGCCCTTTGAAGCTACCGGTTTAGAGAATCTGGAGGGTCAAGAAAATCCAGAAAAGGATGAGTTTTCCGAGATATCCGAGCTTTCAAAAAAGGGGTATCAGTTTTTAAAGGACAATAAGGTACCCGAAGCGATAGAATGTTTTGATCAAATTCTCCAAAAGGATCCGGAAAATAATTACGCCCTGGTGGGCCTGGGGGACGCGGCGCGTAAAAAAAACGCCTTCCGGGACGCGGCGGAATATTACCGGCGCTGTCTATCCCACCATCCGGGAAACAATTACGCCCTCTTTGGGTTGGCGGATTGCTATAAGGCCCTGAATCAGTACCAAAAGGCCATAGAGATTTGGGAACAATACCTGCTCCACGACGATAAAAACATCACCGTCCTTACCCGGGTCGCGGACGCGTATAGAAAGGTTCGGGATTTTCGCCGTTCCAAGGCCGTGTATCTCCGGGTTTTGGAGATGGAGGAAAACAACCCCTACGCGCTTATCGGGCTGGGGCATCTGCATTACGATTTTAAAGAGTACCGGGACGCCCTTTATTATTGGGAAAAGATGCTCCAGATTCACCAGAACGACGTGGATATTCGGGTTCTTACGTCCATTGGAAATTGTCATCGGAAGCTAAAAACCTTTGAGCAGGGAATTCCCTACTTTGAACGGGCTCTGAAAATGGATCCCTACAACTTTTATGCCCTTTTTGGACTCGCGGATTGTTACCGCGGTATGAACCAACAGCATAAATCCCTGGAATACTGGAATAAAATTCTAGAGCAGGACCCCCGGAACAAGGTGATTTTAACCCGGGCGGGGGACGCGTACCGCAATATGGGAGAATACGATATGGCGGGGGAATATTACCGCCGGGCCTTAAACATCGAGTTTGATATTTACGCGGTTTTGGGTTTGGCGGTGGTATCCAAAATGCAGGGCAAGTACGACGACGCCATCGAATCTCTTCGGCGGCTCGTACAGCAGGATCCTAAAAATTATCGTTTATACATCGAATTGGCAGACTGTTGGTCCATGAAAAACGATAAGGATAGGGCGATCGAGGCCCTGGCGGAGTTTCAAAAGCTGGGTATTCGGAACACCTACGTGAACGAATATTTGGAAAAACTGCGCTCTTGATGGACCAAAAAACAGTCCTTTCAGGGCTACCCCTGGAAACCTTGACGGAGCTTCTCTCTCCCCTCCCCGCTTTTCGCGCCAAACAGGTCTTTAAGTGGATCAGCCGGGGTGCTCGTAGCTTTGACGTGATGACCGATCTTTCCGAGGACCTTCGCCGGGATTTGGCGGCCCGGTTCGAACTCCGTTCCACCGTCGTCTCTTCCACGTTGGAGGATAAAGACGGTACGGTAAAATTACAGATCACCCTGCGCGACGGCGCTAAGATAGAGGCTGTCCTGTTGGTGGATGGGGAAGATCGAAAAACCGCGTGTCTTTCCAGCCAAGCCGGGTGTCCCATGGCCTGCGCGTTTTGTAAAACCGGTACCCTGGGCTTGTTGCGGAACCTGACCAGCGCGGAAATTGTGGAACAGTACCTGCACCTTTTAGAAATTGCCCCGGACCTTTCCCACATCGTGGTGATGGGTATGGGCGAACCCCTGTTGAACCTGGAGGCACTGCGAACCGCGGTGGCTGTTCTGACCGACGAAAACGGCCTGGGGCTTTCCAAGCGGCGGATAACCCTTTCCACGAGCGGCCTCGTCGAGGGTATCCGCGAATTGGCCGATCGGGGGCCGGAAACCCGCTTGGCCCTATCGCTGACCACCGCGGACAATGAACTCCGGTCCCGTTTAATGCCCATCAATAAAACCAACCCCCTGGACCGCTTAAAAGAAGAGCTGGTGTATTATCAAAAACGGTACAAAAAGAGGATTACCCTGGAGGCGGTTCTGCTAAGGGGCCTTAATACCCGCTTGGAGGACGCTAAAGCCCTAAAAAATTTTGCCCAGGGCTTGGAAACGATCGTTAACCTTATCCCTTGGAACCCCGTGGAGGGCCTTTCGCTGGAGGGCGAGGCCCTTCGGGAACCCACGGAAGCGGAGGTGGAACGCTTTGCCCTGGAATTGGAACGCCGGGGCCTTACGGTGACCCGCCGCTTCCGTAAGGGCCGGGGGGTCGCGGGGGCCTGCGGTCAGCTGGGTTCTACCGAATTGTTTCCCCCCGGGAGGCCTTAGGGCCCCATGCCGTGACAGTCCCAAATCCTGGGGGACGACCGTCCCTTACGGCAGGTATACCGATAGGGCCACCTGGGCGAGGCCTATTATGGCCCCCAGGATAGCGCCAAATACGTTTATCCACTTCAGTTGATTAGCCAGCACGTCTAAAACAATCCGTTCAACCTGGAGCATGTCCAGGCTGTCGATGCGGTCGCGGACCATGGACCGGACGTCGATGGTCGCCAGGGCGTTGGCGATCTGCCGATCCGCCAAGTTTAGAATAGCCCCGGCGATAAAGCGGTCCAGGGCTTCTTTCCGCTCCCCCTCCAGGGCCAACAAGCTGGAAAGGTTTTTGGTACCGTATGTTTCTAAGGCTCCTTCCGCGTAGGTCCGTATTTTTTTTACTATTTCTATGGAACTAAGGCCCGTTAGGGACCGGAGAAGGTCCCCCAGGGACTGGTTTGCCTGGGGAAGGATGAGGCCACTGAGGGCGTTGATCAGCCGGAACGAGGCTTCGCTTTGGGATAACAGTCCCAGAATTTCCTTTTGGGTAAATTCGACCAACTGCTTGCGGGTATCCTCCTGGGATGCCAGAGTGGTCAGCTGGTCGATAAGATCGTCGATGATTTCGGGCATCTTATCGTGGAGGGTCCGGTCGTATTGGGCCGCGGTGATGAAAAAACGCTGAAATAGGCTGAGTTTTTGAATGGCGTTCCGTAAAAAAAAGCGGCCCTGGGTTTCCAATTCCCGGCGAACCTGGGGCTTCTGTAAAAAGGCCGAAAGTCCCTGGACCAAATTGGGGTACGCCGCGTCCATCGCCGAAGAAAGACCCAGGGCGATCGTGTCCGAGGCACCGCCGATTTGACGGACCAAAAGATCCCGCAGGGCCGTTTGAAATTCCTGGGGGTCCTGCCCCCAAAGTTCCCGTACGGGGTGGCTGGTAAGATCCTCGAAGAGGTTTTCTAACAGACCATCCAGGGTCGTTCCGAAGATCTTCGGGTCCCCAAAAAGATCGCTAAATAACTCTTTAAGAGGCCGTGATAGAAGGGTGTTCGTAAACGAAGCGATCCAGGATTCTAAGGAACGCCGAAAGGCATCTTGGCCCATCCGCTGGCGGAGGATCTCTTCGGTAAGTAATTCCCGTTCCACCATTCGGCCGATATTGTCCGCCAACTGGTGCCTCTGTCGGGGCAAAATACCGGGGGTAAAGGGTAGACGAATTTTCCAGACCCGAATTGGTTTAAGGGGCCGGAAGAGCATTTTTATCGCCAGATCGTTGGTAACGTAGCCTATGATCGCCCCGATTACCGGTGGAACGATAAAAAAAATAGGAGACCTCATGAGGGTGACCTTTGGGCGGCGGTTTTTGCCTGTTCTTCCGTGTCGTATACCCGGAGCGCCGATTCTAAAACCCAGCCTTTTTTAGAGTTCCCCTCTTGAACCAGGACCCACGATACGGGGGTATCGTTATTTTTAACCATCCGCCGTTCTAAAACCTTCAGTATGGTTCCCTGCCGAAAGTACGCTACGGACACCCCCGTGGTTTCCGGGGTGTCCAGGACGTTGACGTAGGCGGTTTGAACCAGCGCGTAAGCCACGGCGTTTCGCGAGAGGGGCGGTGTGGGCGGCGGGGTTACCAGATTTCCCGAGTTTCCGGGAGTACAGGAGCCCAGGAACAATAAGAGCCCCCCCAGGGCGATTGCTGGGACAACGGAATGGAAAAGTCTAACGTAATACCCTATAGTCATGGTATGAAAACTATACCCTTTTTATGGCTTTTCGTCATCCTTTCTCTGGTGGGTCTGCCGTCCCGGGACCTTAACGCCCAGGGATTGCCCAAGGGTCTGCGTATCGATTCTATGACCGGCGTCCTTTGGGGACACGCGGAGGAATTGGTGTACGCGAATACCGGTTCTTCCTCCCTTTTAAGCCAGCTCGTGTGGCCGGTGGAGGCCCTTTTTTACCAGGGTTCTAACCTTTCCTACGTCAGCGACGATTTTGGCCGTTTTGGCTTTTTTACCGACCTTTCGGTTAAATTCGGCTTCCCCGGTCTTACGGGGACCGTGACGGACAAGGATTGGATAAGCCCCAACAATTCCTTTTTGACTAATTTTTCAGCCCACGACAGCCATAGCGAGTCTGCCCTTTTGGTGGACTTTAAACTGGGCTACTCCTTTCCCCTTAATCGGTACCTGATCATTCAGCCCTTCCTTTCCTATGCTTCCATGAATTTTCGCTGGACCGCCCGGGACGGGTACCTTCAATACGGTCCGAACACGGGTAGCACGACCCCCTATACGACCCCCTGGTCATCTTCATTTCCCCAGATACCGGTTTATGGGACCGGGATGGCCTACCAGCAGATTTGGTCCTTTCTTTCGTTTGGTTTAGACCTGGGATGGAACTTTCTACCCCGGTGGACCGTATATACCGGTCTGGGTTTTAGCCCCGGCGCGGCCTGTTGGGATCAGGACGATCATTTTCTGCGGCTTTTACAATTCAACGAAAACCTTTCCGGGGGCTACGGCCTAGAACCCCAGGTCCGCCTGGTTTTTGCCGGGAGCGCAAGGATAGATTTTTCCCTTTCCCTTTCCTACCGGTATATCCAGGGGCTTCGGGGAGATTCGTACTTTCAAGGGATCGGTGTTTCTGGGGATACGTATACCATAGGTTCCTACACCTACAATATGGGCACCGTCTACGGTCCAATCAAAGATTCCGCCGGAGTTTCGTACCAGGCCTGGGACGGGGCCTTTACCGTTTCTATCTGGTTGTAGGTCCCTCAAAATACGGGGCTAGGGCTGAAAATAGTTTTTTGTCCGAATCGGCGAATTCCAGGGTTCCCAGGTCCCTGAAGGGAATCCAGCGCCATTCGGTGTGTTCGGTCAGCGTAAAATCCAGGGCTTCAAAAAAAACCTCGTAGGCCCGCAGGGCATGACGGTTTTGCCGGTGCTCGAATTGGGCCGAAGCGAGAAGCTTCCCTACCCGAACGGGAACCCCGAATTCTTCCAAATACTCCCGGATCAGGGCATCGCTGTCGCTTTCCCCGCTTTCTACTTTGCCCCCGGGGAATTCCCACTTCCCCCCCATATCTCCGCCGGGAATACGCCGGGCCACAAAAACCCGGCTTCCGTCCCGGACTATGCCCGCCACAGAATGGCGGTCAAACGAAGTTTCTTGGGTATGGAGAGTCATTATAAAAATAAAACCGTGGGGAACAGAAAATGCGTACCCGCGGATATGACGGTCAGGTACCCGAACCATTTACGGTTTTTGATAAAAATGCCTTCGATTTTTTGGGATTCTTTGGAAGTAACGGTGGCCCGGCTTTTATAGAATTCGTACATCAAAATAAAACCCGAAGAGAGGCCCATCAGAGCGGGAAAAAGGTCCCCAATAACAGGTATATCGCCACGGACCACCGAGAGGATCTTAAAAAAACCCGTGGCCATGGTTAACACCCCTAACACCAGACGGAACGTTTCGTCCAGCACGTAGGACCGTATGCCGTCGAGGGGGGAGGAAGGAGAATCGGCGTTCGCTAACAGGGCGTATCCCGCCAATGCGTTACAAAGGATGGACAAAAAATAAAATTGAATCATCGACGGCCTCGTAATCCTTAGGCTGAAGATACCCTATTCTGGGGCCACGGTCAACCGTTTCTCCTGGGGGGAGCCCCTTACCGTGCCTGCTAGGAGTCTGTCGGATCGATCCGATTCTAGCTCCTAGGGGGATTTGCACTGGAGGGTCACCTTGGAACCCTGGGCTTGCAGAATTACCACCAGGGTTTCCCATTCCCCGTCCAGGGAAAGCCGAAATTCCTCCGTTTTATCGTTGGAAAAGACGATACGCTGAACCGATACGGGTCCCCCTTCCGGAGCGGTACCCCGGATGGCCAGGTCCACAGGGCCCACGTAGGGTTTTTGGGACGTAACCTTCTTTTTTATCACCGTATACGTGGAACCCTTAAAACGGAGGGCGCTGAGTTCCAACGAATTCCCTAAAAATACGGCTCGATTTTGAAGGATTCCTAAAAAAGTGATGATTCCATAGGTGAGGACCAGCATAAGGATCGCTAAAAGCAAAAAAGCCGACGCTCGATTGCTGGTAAGGGTTCTAAAAAAATTGGGAGGACGCTGATGACCCTGAGTATTGAGTTTTCGCACCGATTCGCTGGCCCGTTCCAGCCGCCGTTCCCGGGAATAGTAAAAGGTCAAGGGTTCCTGAGGGTTTTTGTCCCGATCGGTCATGGGGAGCCTCCTTACAGCCACGCGCTTCCCGCCAGCCGTGCCGCGACGGGGACTATCTCCAGGGGGTCTATAAAGCCCCCCGTAGTAGCGGCTTCCCGCCCCGCTTGAATGAGCAAGGTGACGGCGGCTAGAGCGACGGTATGGGGGTCCCAGGTTTCGCTCAGGCGGCTCATACGGGCGGCCAAGGCAACGGTAAACCCCGCCAAAAGGTCTCCGCTTCCCCCCGTAGCCAGGGCCCCTATCATTCCGTCCACCACGGAAAGACGGCCGTCGGGGGAGACGATATGGATTACGTGGCCCTTTAGTACGATGGTAGCGTTACGTTCCCTGGCTACCCTGTGTAAGGGGGTAATGGGATCGG
>CAYRLW010000024.1:0-48034 GCA_964425215.1 uncultured Treponema sp. | reverse complement strand
GTGTGGTTCAGGATTACCCAGGCTACCAGGACGGTGATGAAAAAGAAAATGATGGGCAGGGGAAGCCCTAGGATATCTCCGCCGCCGATAAAGCGGAACGAAGGGTCGAAACCTGAAATGGGATAGCCCTTGCTGTAGATAAGGGTAAGACCCCGGGCGACGCTCATCATTCCCAGGGTAGCCACGAAGGGGGTTATTTTGCCGGCGGTAATCACGATGCCGTTGACCAGTCCTGTGACGGTGCCGATGAGCAGGGTTAGGGGGATGACCAATTCCAGGGGCATGCCGCTTTTAATGGACCCCGCCAAAACTATGCCCGAGAGGGCCAGGATGGAACCCACCGATAGGTCGATGCCGCCGGTAAGGATGATAAAGGTCATCCCTACAGCCATGATCCCGTAGATGGAGGTCTGGCGGATGACGTTCATAATGTTGGTGATTTTTAAAAACGCGGGGGAAAGGGCCGCCAGGAGTACGCAGATCAACACAAAGGCAAAAATGATGCTGTAATGTTTAAGAAGGTATTTAATATCCAATTTCATGCTCGTCCTCCCTCCAGGTTGTTTTCGGTGGTCGAATCTTCTCGCAGGCCCAGGGCGTAGGCTATGACTTCCTCGTCGCTGGTGGTGCCGCCCTTAAATTCCTTCACTATCCGGCCGTTATAAATGGCCAGGATTCGGTCGCTCAGGTTCATGACCTCCGGAAGGTCCGAGGATATCATGATGACCCCCGCTCCCTTGGCGGCCAGGGTCTGCATAAGTTTATATATTTCTACCTTGGCGCCCACATCGATTCCCCGGGTGGGCTCGTCGAAAATGTAAATTTTGCAATTGCGGATAAACCATTTGGAAAGGACAACCTTTTGTTGGTTCCCCCCGGAAAGGTTCCGAACGGTCTGTCGGAGCGACGGGGTTTTTACGCCGATGTGTTCGGACATGGAAGCTACCATCTGGGTAATGTTTTTTTCTTTTAAAAGACCGAACACGGAATGAAGGTCCAGGATGGTTAGGGCCGAATTGTCCAATACCGAAAGACCCAGCACGAGGCCCTGCTTTTTTCGTTCCTCCGGTATCAGGCCTATGCCCTGCCGAACCGCATCCCTGGTGGATCGGATGGTGATTTCTTTTCCATTCAAGAATACGCGGCCCGAGTCTTTTTTGCGGTATCCGTAGAGAAGTTGCATAATTTCGGTTCGTCCCGCGCCTACAAGCCCAGCGAGACCTAGGATTTCCCCTTCCCGCAGGGAAAAGGAAACGTTTTCGCAGATTCCCTTTTTGGAGAGCCCCTCTACCCGCAGGATTTCCTTGCCTATGGTCCGTTCCTGTTTAGGGTAGTGTTCGGTGAGCTTTCTACCCACCATGTGGCGGACGATGTCGTCGATGGATAGGGCCGAAAGATCGTCCGTAATGATCCGTTCTCCGTCCCGGAGGACGGTTACCCGATCGGCGATTTGTTGTATTTCTTCCAGCCGGTGGGAAATATAAATTATGGAAACGTTTTTCGATTTAAGGTCCTGGATGAGTTCGAAAAGATGATCCACTTCCTTTCCCGTCAGGGGGGCCGTGGGTTCGTCCATGACTAAAATATCCGAATGTAAGGATAGGGCCTTGGCGATTTCTACCAGCTGTTGATACGCGGGGCCAATGGTATGGACCGGGGCTTTGGGATCCAGGTCGATGTTGAAGGGTTTTAAGAGGTCCCGAACGTTTTGATGCAGGGTATGCCAATCGATAAGTCGATTTTTCCGCAGGGGTTCCCGGCCTAAATAGATATTTTCCGCGATTGAAAGGTAGGGCACCAGGTTGAGTTCCTGATATATGACGCTGACCCCCGCGTCGATCATGGATTTTGGCCCGTTGGGGATTATTCGTTTATCCTTTAGGAATATTTCCCCTTCGTCGGCCTGGTACATCCCCGAAAGGATCTTCATCAGGGTCGATTTTCCCGCCCCGTTTTCTCCGACCAGCGCGTGGACCTCCCCTTGTCGAAGGTCAAAGTCCACATTTTTAAGCGCCCGAACTCCGGGAAAGGATTTGGTGATGGAACTCATGCGAAGCACTGTGGTCATGGTGGTTCCCTATTTCTTTGCAAGGAAATATTTTACAAAGTTTTATGTGCTTTGCAAAACTCCTTATACCCTATAAAAGAATACTGGGGGCCGGTAGTTCCCAAAAGGAACATTCCCGCCCCCAGTCCCGTCAAATAACGCTTCTAAAAACCGGAGTTCCAGGTCCCGTTTTTAGAATCCGACCGGCTAAACTCTCCGCGAGGGGATCGGTACCCTATTGGGTCACCGGTTTCGGATTGATATACATAACCTTTTGAGCCGGGTCCTTGTTGTTTTTAATTTTGTCCACCAGGATCTGCAGGGCCGTGCCCGCTTGTTGTCCGGGGAATTGGTCGATGGTGGCGCCCAGTTTGCCTTCTTTCATATAGGCAAAGGCGTCCGGGGTGGCGTCAAATCCGCAGGTGACGATTTTCTTGGGGTCAATTCCCGCGGCGGACATGGCTTCGATAGCGCCGATGATCATTTCGTCGTTGGCTCCGAAGACCGCGTCAAACTTGGGGTACGCCTGGATCAGGTTCTCCATGACATTTTGTCCCTTGGAGCGGGAGAAGTCCGCTTCTTGGCTTACGAGGATTTTGACGTTGGAGGCGTTCATAACCTCGTCAAAGCCCTTTTTCCGGTCCACCGCGGCGGAAGCCCCGGGGGTCCCTTCCAGTTCAATGACCGTACCCTTGTTGCCCAATTTTTCGATGATATACCGAGCCGCCGCCCGTCCGCCTTCCACGTTATCCGCGCCCACGTGCACCAAAACCGCGTCGGTGTTGGCCTTCCGGTCCACCGTCGCCACGGGGATTCCCGCTTTTACGGCCGCTTCGATGGCAGGAACCAGCGAGTCGGTGGTCATGGGGGAGATGAGGATGCCCTTAACGCCCTGGGCGACGAAGTTTTCCACCGCGGTCATCTGTTTGGAAGATTGGTTTTCCGCGTCGTTAAAAACAATTTTAACGCCCAGTTTGGCCGCCGCCGCTTCCGCATCGTTTTTCATGGTGACGAAGAAGGGGAACTGAAGTCCCGGGACCGTCATCCCGATAACGATTTCTTTGTTTGCGTCAGCCTGTTTTTGGCCGGACGCAAACACACCGAGGGGAACCAGTAGCGACGCTACTACAATCAGGGAAAAGATTTTCTTCATACTCATGTACCTCCTAGGGTTTAATTTACCCGTTACTATGATTATATGATCAGGTTTTTGGAATTGTCAAGAAAATCGTTTTCATAACGCGAATTCGTCATATTATTCCATGGATACATCGATTGAATGTTCCGTATAGTGTCACGAAGATTAGGGAAAAAGTAAAAAAGATTAAAGCAAAAAGGGGGGGCAACCCGTATAGAGATCATCTCTTTATGCTACCCTATTCAACCCATGGGGAGGTAGCGGGAAGCCCCAGGTCCCTCATCAAACGGATGCGGGAAACCCTGTTTCAGGAACGGGCGTTCCTTTCCTGCCTGCATGTAAATATCACCGATTAAAAGGCTTGGATGAAAGCGGTCTACGATACCTTAGCCGGTTCTCTTACCTACGGGTATCTGCCAAAGTTTGCTTTAGCATGATGGGTCGCGCTGAACCTCAGAGGAAACTTTCCCTAATCTTCGTGACACTATTGATATAAACGGATTTTAACAACCCCAGGAATCCCGGAGATTGTTAAAATCCATCAGCTTTCGGTCCGATGCGCTCCTACTCCTTATAGCAGAGTACGGGTTTCCGCGCGGCAGCGGTTTCGTCTAGCCTGCCTACGGGGGTGTGGTAGGGGGCCATTTTAAGGAGTTCCGGATTGGAGCGGGCTTCTTGGGCGATTTTTAACAGGGCGTCGGCGAAGGCCCGCAGGGTCTCGGGGCTTTCGGTTTCCGTGGGTTCCACCATCAGGGCTTCCTTGACGATGAGGGGGAAGTAGATTGTGGGAGGATGGAAACCGTAATCGATAAGCCGTTTGGCGATATCCAGCGTATGAACCCCATTGCCTAAATCGGGGGAGGCGACGAACTCGTGCATGTTCCATCGCCCTTGTCCGTACACCGCGGGGTAGGCCTCCGAAACCAGGGCCCGCAGGTAGTTGGCGTTCAGTACCGCGTATTCGGCGACCCGCCGCAGGCCGTCTCTGCCGAGCGTAAGGATGTACGCGTAGGCCCGGACCAGGACGCCAAAGTTTCCGTGGAAGGATTTTACCTTTCCAATGGACTTCTGAGGCCACGTAAAGGTAAAGGTATCCCCTCGGCGTACCGCCACGGGTCCCGGTAAAAAGGGTTCCAGGGCGGAACTCACCGCCACCGCCCCCGCTCCGGGTCCGCCGCCCCCGTGGGGGGTGGAAAAGGTTTTGTGCAGGTTCAAATGGAGTACGTCGAAGCCCAAATCGGCGGGTTTTACGATCCCCACCAGAGCGTTCATGTTTGCTCCATCGCCGTATACCAGGCCTCCGGCGTTATGGACGATCGAAACGACTTCCTGGATGTTTTTTTCAAAAAGCCCCAGGGTACTGGGGTTCGTAATCATCAACCCCGCCACGGTTTTGGCCTTTTCTCCGGTACACGCGGCCCTTAGGGCGTCCAAATCCACCCCCCCTTCGGCGTTGGAGGGAATCGTTTCGGCCACCAGGCCCGCCATGGTGCAGGACGCAGGGTTGGTTCCGTGGGCCGAGTCGGGTATGAGCATCCGAAGCCGTTCCTTCTGTCCCCGATCCACGTGGTAAGAACGGATCATCAGGACCCCTGTTAGTTCCCCCTGGGCCCCGGCGGCGGGTTGCAGGGTGACGGCCCTAAACCCTGTCAGGTTTCCCAGGGATTCCTGCAGGTGAAACAGCAGTGCCATAGCTCCCTGGGTCATCGACTCGGGAAGCAGGGGGTGGGTCCGGCGGAAGCCAGAGAGGGCCGCCGCCTCTTCATTCATCTTGGGGTTATACTTCATGGTACAGGACCCCAGGGGATAAAACTGCCCGTCGATAGAAAAATTGCGCTGGGACAGGAGGGTAAAGTGGCGCACCACCGACAGTTCGTCCATCTCCGGTAATTTTAGTTCCTCCCGGATCAGATCCGAGGGGATATCCGTGGTGGGGACGTCGATCTTCGGCAGTACCACACCCCTACGGCCGCTGACGCTTTGGTCTTTTAACAGTGGAACTTCTTGAATATTCATCGAATTTCCTCCCCTACGGCCCGAACCAGTTCGTCGATGTCCGAGCGGCTCGTCTTTTCGGTAACGCAGATTAGCAGTTCGTTCTTCCGATCGCTAAAATAGCGGGAAAGGGGAAGCCCGGGGACGATTTTTTTGTCGTAGAGCCTCCGCGCCAGATCTTCCGCGTCCCCGGGGAGCCGGAGGACAAATTCTTTAAAAAAGGTTCCCGGTTGGACGGAACATCCGGGCAGGGCGGCCAATTGGTTCGCCGCGTAATGGGACCGGTGCCAGCAGAGTTCCGCCGCGGACCAGAGCCCCTGTTTTCCCATCAATGCCAGGTAGATGCAGGAGCGAAGGGTCGCGAGCCCTTGGTTGGAACAGATGTTGGAAACCGCCTTTTCCCGGCGAATATGCTGTTCCCGAGCTACCAAAGTCAGGACGTACCCCCTGCGGCCCTCGGTATCCCGGGCTTCTCCGACGATGCGGCCGGGGAGCCGTCGAACCAGGGCGTTGGTGGTGGCCATGACCCCCAGAAAGGGCCCCCCATAGTTCATGTCGTTTCCAAGGCTTTGGCCCTCCGCGGTAACCACGTCGGCACCCCATTCCCCGGGGCTCTTGAGGAGTCCCAGCATTAGGGGGTCCGCGTGAACGATAAAGAGGGCCCCCCGGTCGTGGGCCCCCTGGGCGGCTCCCGAAAGGTCGGGGATCTGGCCGAAGAAATCGGGGTACGAGGCCACCACGACCGCCAGGTCCTCCCGGTCCGAACTTCTCTTGGATGAGCGGATCGCCGCCGCAGGGGCGCCCTCGTATTCCTGGAACCGTATGGGGTACGCGGTCAGGTAGGTCCGGATGACCTGCTTATACTCCGGGTGCAGGGACGCCGGCAGAAGCACCAGGTCCCGGTCCGTGTTTCCCCGGATGCCCATCAGGACGGCTTCCGCCAGGGCGGTGGCCCCATCGTAGTGGCTTGCGTTTACCACGTCCATCCCGGTGAGTTCGGCGATCATACTCTGGTATTCAAACACCGCCTGCAGGGTTCCCTGACTCACTTCCGGCTGGTAGGGGGTGTAGGCGGTAACGAACTCCCCCCGGCTGGCCAGGTAGGACACGGCTTGGGGGATAAAATGATCGTAAACCCCCGCTCCCAGGAACCAGCGAAAATCGTCGGCCGTGGCGTTCTGTTTAGCCAGGGTCCCCAGTTCCCGTAGGACCTCCAGTTCGCTTTTCCCCTCATCGATGGGAAGATTTGGAAATCGTAATTGTTCCGGAATATCCTCAAAGAGTTCCGCCGTGGAATGGATACCCAAGCGTTCCAGCATTTCCTCCCGCTGGGTTTCCGTGACAGGAATATAGGGCACGATTATTCCTCCGCGGCTGTTTTTTCGTAGTCCTGAGCCGAAAGGAGGGTATCCCACTGTTGAGGATTGGCGGGGGTTATTTTGATGAGCCAACCCTCACCGTAACAGTCCTTGTTGACCAGATCCGGTTTTTCCGCCAGGGCCGTGTTAACGGCTGTTACCGTACCCTCCACGGGAAGGTACAGGTCGCTGGCGGCTTTGACCGATTCGATAACCCCGAAGGTGGCTCCCGAAGCAAAGTGGGCTCCTACTTTGGGAAGGTCCACAAACACGATGTCCCCCAAACTTTCCTGGGCGTGATCGGAAATACCTATAACCAGATCGGCGCCCTCTTTCCGGGCCCATTCGTGGGATTTGGCGTAGCGGGCTTGGGTGTCTAATTTCATTTCGCTCTCCTGTATGTGGGAATATATAAGGGCCGTTTTTGAACCACGGCGGTTTTAATGGTCTGTCGAATAGAGATCCCTAGGGTTGTGCCAACCATGGCGTACTCTGGGGGTACAAAGGCGTTGGCCGAGTAGGTACCCACGGTGGGGCAGAACATCCCGGCGACGCAATGGCCGATTTCTTTTCCCGAAGGATCCGTCACGGGGTACCCTTCCCGGGGAACACCCCCGGTAACGTTGACCGTCACGAGTTTTCGCCGTAACCCCGCGGCCTTTTGCTCCAGTAGGGCCCCCTTGCCGATAAAATCCTTTTCCCAGTCGCAGGCCCAGGACAGCAGGGCCTCCAGCGGGGTAATGGAGGGGGATATCTCGTGGCCGTGGAGGGGCATCCCCGCCTCGAAGCGCAGGGAATCCCGGGCAGCCAGGCCCACGGGGGCGGCTTCTATACCCAGTTTTGTCGCCGAGGAAAGGAGGGCTTCCCACAGTTCCAGGGCTTTTTCGGCGCCGTAGAACAGTTCCGCCCCGTCCTCCCCCGTGTACCCGGTCCTGCCGATACGGGCGGGGATTCCCGCTACCGAGGCCTGGGTCATGGTAAACCGTTCGGTGGCCGACAGGGCCCCCTGGGATAGGTGGTCGATCAATTCTACCGCCCGCTTACCCTGGACGGCGATCATATACGTTTCATCGGAAATATCCCGTACCGAAACGGTCGGAGGCAAAATTTCCCGAAACCGGGCCACGTCGGTTTCCCTGTTGGAGGCGTTTACCACCACAAACCAGGGGTCTACCCCTTCGTCCGGCCCTAGCCGATAGATGAAAAGATCGTCTATGACCCCTCCCTGTTCGTTTAAAAGCAGGGCGTACCGGGCTTGATGGCTTTTCATGTCGAGAATTCGGTTGGAAACGGCCCGGGAAAGGGCTTCTCCCGCCCCGGTTCCCGAAATAAGGACCTGGCCCATGTGGTCAATGTCAAAAAGACCCACCGAACGGCGGGTTATCCTATGTTCTTCGATGGCCCCGGTGGGGTATTGAATGGGCATATCAAAGCCCGCGAAGGGGGCAAAACGGGCCCCCGCGGCTTCGTGCCAGGGACGGAGAAGGGTGGTTTTCATTAAATTCCTCCTGCATGATTATAAGGGGCTTTTGTCCCCTCGGCAAGCTAAAACCGTTTAATCACAATGGCCGATTCGGGGCAAACTTCGTGGCAACAGTAGCACCGGAGACAGGTCTTGTAATCCACCTGGATCCGCTTTTCGACCAAGTCGGCGGAGAGGGTGGAAGGGGCGACTTTGGAAGGATTGGGGATGAACCGCAACGCCTGGGCGGGGCAAATGGCCACGCACTGGCCACAGCGAATACATTGGTCGTGGCGAAAAAACGGCCGGGGAACGACGATGTTTCGGGCCACGTCGTAGAGGGCCCCCTTTAACAGCGAACCGGGGACCATGGTCCGGGATACGGCCCCTTCCTTGGATACCCGGAGACGCTTAAAGTCCCGAACTATCAGATCCTCCAACGGGGGCCCGTCGATAATCGGCTCTTCGGTCATCCAAATTCCCCGGGACCGGGCATCCGCCAGGTAGACCAACGCGGCGGGATCGTAGCCGATTACGGAAGCGGCTATCCAATCCAACGCTACGATATCCGCCGACGCAAGGATCAATCCCACGGAACGGGGAGTTCCGTCGGCGGGGCCGTGGCCCTCCATGGCGATTATCCCGTCCATAATGGTAAAGGCGGGTTTTAGGGCCACGGCCAGGTCCACCAGCATGGCGCCGAAGTCCCGCCGCTCGGGGAATCGAAGGTGAAAACGGGCCTTCTGAAGACCCGATATGGTTCCAAAGAGGTTTTTAATCGCCCCCGTATAGTACATAAGCTGGTGGGTTTTCAGCTTGGGGAGGCTAACCACAAAATCCGCTTCCACGGCTTCGGATGCCACCTCGAACCGTTTTACCAGCTTGCCCTGGGGGTTTTCCAGGGTCACCGTGGTGGAAAAGTCCACCCACCGGGCCCCCTCTTCTTCCGTTACGGTTAAAAGTCCGCACTTACGGGCGGCAAACAGGCTTCCCTGTACCGCCGGGGATTCTCCCACCAGTACACGGGCTCCCCGTTGGGAAAAAACTCGGATAGCCGAGCGAAGAACCTCCGGATGGGTAGAAACAGCCCGGCGAGGATCCGAAGCGATCAGCATGTTTGGTTTTAAGAGGACCGTTTTTCCCTTTACGTCGGGAAAACTCCCCCCGTCTTCTGCGCCCCGAACCGCCGATTCTACCGCCTGGAATACGTCCTGGGGGTCGTAGGTGGGGCACGGGCGTACGTGTACCATAGCTTTCATGAACCCATTGTAGCACCCCTTTATCGTCTTGTCCCGTCTACTCTTTTTTTGTACTATATAAATTATGGAAATACTTACCCTAGGAAACGATATATTACGCCAAAAGGCTAAACCGGTGGCCGATGTGGACGGTCCTGTTTTAACCTTCGCGAAAGATTTGATAGATTCCATGCACCTTGGCAAGGGGGTTGGTCTAGCGGCTCCCCAGGTGGGAGTTTTAGACCGGGTGTTTGTGGTTCATATAGAGGGGGATGTCCCCCGGGTTTTTATAAACCCTTCTATCATTGAAACCTCCAGCGATCTAGCGGAGTACGAGGAGGGCTGTCTATCCATTCCGGGTATGTACGCCCAGGTAATCCGGCCCGCGTACGTCAAGGTTCAAGCGTGGAATGAGCGGGGCAGGCCCTTTAACCTTACGGCGGAGGGGTTTCTGGCCCGGGTTATCCAGCATGAGTACGACCACCTGGAGGGCGTTCTTTTTATCGATAGGCTTTCGGAGCCCAAGCGGAATAGGATAATTACCCTGTACGAGAAACGGCAGAGAGCCTAGGCCATGCGGATCCTCTTTGCCGGCAGTCCGGAAATCGCTCTGCCCTGTTTGGAAGCCCTGGTTTCCGCTGAAATGGACGGGGCCCCCATCCAGGTGGTAGGGCTGTTAACGAACCCGGACTCCCCAAAGGGTCGGCGGGGGAGCCTTGAGCCCACCGAAATGGCCCGGGGGGCCCTAAGGTTGAACCAACAGCGGGCCGAGAAAAAATTACCCCCCATGGAAATACTTAAACCCCTTACATTAAGGGCCCCGGAACGGGAAGCGGTGGGGCGCCTGGCTCCCGATCTTTTGGTTTCCTTTGCCTACGGGAAAATATTCGGCCCCAAATTCCTCGCCCTCTTTCCCCGGGGTGGTATAAACGTCCACCCTTCCCTATTACCCCGGTACCGGGGCGCTACCCCCATCCCGGCGGCCATTTTAAACCGGGATCGGGAAACGGGTATCACCATCCAGACCCTGGCGTTAGAGATGGACGGGGGCGATATTTTGGTACAGGAGCGGATTCCCCTCAACCTTCGGGAAACCACCGCTTCCCTATCCGCTACCGTGGCCCAAAAGGCCCCGGGGTTGTTGCTTTCGGTCCTGCGGGATATGAACGAAGGGAAGCTCCGGCCTCAAAAACAGGGTGCCGAGGGGCTAAGCTACTGCGGAACGATCTCTAAGGAAGACGGCCTGGTGGATTGGTCCTTAGGAGCCCAGGATTTGGACGCCCGGATTCGGGCGTATAACCCCTGGCCCCTCTGTTTTACCTTCCACGCCGGCCAGCGACTTTTCCTTTTGGAGGGTCATCCCTACGCCCCCCCCACAGGGGGAAGCGGAGAACCGGTCCTTACCGTCGAACCTGCAGTGTCCCCTCGGGGGGACAACAGCTCCATCGGTGTGGAAGAAGGTGCTCCCGGTACCGTCGTGGGGGTGGACAAAAAAGAAGGTATCCTGGTACGGACGGGGCAGGGTCTTTTGGCTCTAACCCATCTGCAATACCAGGCAAAAAAAGCCCTGGATTGGCGTTCCTTTTTAAACGGCGCACGAAACTTTGTGGGTTCCCGTCTGGGGTAGGCCCTTGGTTAAAGGTTTTGTTTGTGGGGCTTTGTTAGAGGAAACCTTGGGTTATCGTAAATGTATCCCGGGGGGCTTTTTCGTAACCAGCTCCCGTATTGTGATTACGGGGCATAGTTTGATATACTGAATACCATGAAGGCGGAACCCTATGCGGCTTTTTAACCGTTTTGATATCGATATTAACCTTAGTCTGGACACCATCGAAGCCTACGTGGTTAAACACCTCCGACTTTTTATCACCGCGGCGGTTTCCATGATCGTTTTTGTTAGCCTGATCGCGGTAACCGTATTTTTTATCTTCCTCCGGGGAGGAGAACAAACCATGGTTCCGGACGTAAAGGGTAAAGATTTGACATCCGCCCTTTTGGAGCTACAGGTAAAGGAACTCTATCCCCGTATTCAGCTCCGATATTCCCAGTCCGCAGCGGATAAGGGAACCATTTTGGAGCAGGACCCGACCCCGGGAACTATCGTAAAAGCCGGTCGAAGAATCCGTCTGGTGGTTAGCCGGGGCGTGGTGGTGGACAAGGTGGAAAATTATATCGGTCAAAATTTGGATGATGTGAAAATTCATTTACAGACCCTTTTCTCCAGTTCTTCCCGGCCTTTGCTTTCGTTAAAAGAACCGCCCATGTACAAATACTCTCCCGAAACACCCGGTACGGTTTTGGAACAAAAACCTGAACCGGGGGCCGATGTGACCGGACCGACCCAGTTGGAGTTCGTGGTAAGCCGGGGACCGGAAAACGCGATGATTAAAATTCCCGATTTGATCGGTCTCCCCGTCCCCGACGCGTTGGACCGGATCCGGCAGGCGGGGGTTAATTTTGTCTTTTCTATCCGACCCGCCCAGAACCGGGAAGCTCCCGAGACCGTGGTCTCCCAGCTCCCCGCCGGCCAGTCGGTGGTATCGGCGAATACCAAGGTATCCATCGTCGTGGCGGCTCCTCAAAAACTGCCCCCGAACGAAGTGTTTGGGCTCTTTACCCAAACACTACCCGAGTATCCCTATCCCCTGGCTTTAAAATTAGAAGCCCTGCTTCCGACGGGGGAACGGCAAAAACTGTTGTCCGTGGACTTTCCCGGAGGACAACTCGCGGTGCCCTACCACGTAACCGATGGGTCTATCCTTATCCTTTCGGTGCTGAACCGGGAAATTTATAGGCAAACCGTGGGAAACCCGGTGGTAACCCCGTAAATTGCAAGGCCCCCGCAACTTCGGGGGCACTCCTAAATTTCATACTCCGGTCCGCCGCCCTTGGTAATCCAGTGGCGGTGCATACCGTAACGGAAGACCACTTCCAATTTTTCCATCACCTCTAGGGTGGGGAAAATGATGGTAAAAACCCCTTTTTGCCGTACTTCGGTGGAGGAAGGGGTTCCGATGGGCCGGCGATCCAATTGTACGGGAATCCCTAATTTCCGTGTCCGCGAAAGGGCTTCGGCGATATCGTCGTTGGGATTCCGTTTTACCACGAAGGCGCCGAAATCAAAGGTGATCATCTGCCTGCGGGCTTCCTTATTCCAAATTTCCATATCCTGGGGGTACCATTTTGCCGCCAGGGGGAATACGTCGGAGCCCAGGACGTGGGTGGCGGTGACGGAATAACTGCGGAACAGGGAGAGAAGCCGCCGCACGATGCCAATCGTATCTTCCTTGTGCCCAATATCCAGGGGTATAAGGAAGGGGCGGAATACCTCTTCCAACTGCCGACGGAGCAGGTCAAAACGGTAGCTATAATCAGACCGGCCGGGTTTTAGGGACGAGTACGCACCTTCGGGAATAATCAGCACCAGGTCTGCGGGACGCTGGGCACAGCAGATAAAACGGAGGGCCGTTTCCAGGTGGGTCATCTGAAAGGGGTCGAAGGAACCGATAAAGACGCCGACACGGATTTCCCTCCGGGAAAAGATATGACAATGGGGCACCGTTATACGGGAAAGGGGGGCTTCGGAGTCCGTATTTTTCGATTTAGAGCCGAAATGATTTTGCGCGCAGGTTATGAGGGTCTCTATCTCGTTTTTTGACCAGGGCTTCAGATCCCCAGCTTCGATTCTCTGGTCGATCCTGCCGCAGGCGGAGATAAAATGGCGACGAAAATGACGAAACTCCTTTCTATCCTCGGGTCGCAGAAAAGGTACCTTCTCCAGGGCCGAGAAAACTTCCTCGATTCTTCGAGCGACCCGCCGTACCGATCCGTGAAGATAACCTTCCATAAATCATAGGGTAACTCAATTTTTCCGTTTTGGATATAAAAAACGTTTTATTTTTTGGGTCGCCGTTTTTTCAAAGGGTTCATCCTGAATTTCTATACGGTGGAGCCGGGAATAGGCGGCCACCCGTTTGTTTACCAGGGCCTTTAAATCCGCCAACGCCTGTTCCGCGTACTGTTTCGCTTCCTGGGCCGCTTCCCCCGCGGCGGCAAAAAGATTCCGTACCTTTTCGTTTAACACGATGAGCGCCACCAATTCGCCCTTTTCCCCCGCATAGACCAGGGATTCCCCGACGAAATCCGAAGCGTTTAGGATCCCCTCGATTTCCTCGGGGTAAATATTCTCTCCCGAAGGTCCCAGGATAAGAGCCTTAAGCCGTCCCCGGATAAAGAGTCGCCCTTTACGGTCCATACTGCCCAAATCACCGGTTTTAAACCAACCGTCCTCGGTAAAAACCTCCCGGGTTTTTTCCGGTTCCTTGTAGTACCCCAGCATAATGTTCGGGCCCCGGGCTTGGATTTCCCCCTCCACATGTTCCGCGGTTCCCGGCGGGGCCCCAATCCCGCCGACGATTTTTCCTTCGGAGTTCACGATCCGCAATTCCACACCCCGTAACGCCGGGCCGGTGGACCGTAAAACGGATTTAAAGACCGGAGCTCCCGCTAAAAGGGGGGCGGTTTCGGTCAACCCGTACCCGATAGCGTAGGGGAATTTAGCCTGGTAAAGGAACCGTTCCACCTCGGGGGCCAAGGCCGCCCCGCCGATTCCAAAGAAACGAACGGCACCACCAAAATTGGCCATAAGTTTTTTACCCGCTACCCGAATGGCCAAGCCTCTGGTGGGAGCGAACTTATACAGCGGATGGGCCTGGAGTTGGGGCGCGATTTTGGTTCGATAGGCCTTTTCTATGATTAAAGGAACGGTCAGCATAATGGTAGGCCGAAGGGCCTGCAGAGCCGGAAGCAAGGCCGCCGGAGAGGGTGGGCGGTCTAAATAGGTGGTGGATGCCCCGTTCATCACCGCGATAATAAGGCCTATGGTAAACTCGTAGGTATGCGCCAGGGGGAGAACCGAAAGGAAACGGTCCCGGGGGTACATTTTGATAATGGACCTGCAGGCTTCCGCCTCAAAAATGATGCTCCTATGGGATAGCATGACCCCCTTGCTGTTCCCCGTGGTCCCGGACGTGTAGATAATGGTGGCCAAATCCTCTTCCGCGCTGGGGAGAAAATCGCTGGTTTCTTTAAAAGGAACCAGAACCTCCGTTCCTCCCTGGGTGACGGTTATGCCCGTTTCCGTAATTTTGTCTAAGTGAATAATCGGAATGGACGGGGGAAGCTGGACTGAAAGTATTTTCGCCATGGTTCGATCGGTCGCGCAGAGGGCCGCGATTTCCGCGTGCTCGGCGATACGGTGAATATGCTCTCCCATAAAGTCGGTTAAAACGGGTACCGTGACGACCCCCGCGAGGACACAGCCAAAATAGGCTATGGGCCATTGGGGACGGTTTTCCGATAAAATCATGATCCGGTCTCCCCGTTTGATGGAAAGGCTCTGTAAAACGGAGGCAAAATCCCGAACTCCCCGACCCACGTCTGCGTAGGTGAAAATATCGTAGAACCTTCCATCTCCAAAGGTCATAAAAGCGGGTTTATCGTGATACTGTTCGGTAGATCGTTGAATCAGCTCCGAAAGGGTTTTTCTTGCAAGGGTTACCATAAACACATTAGAGCGAAAATGGGGAAAAAAGTTGCAGAAAGGATATGAAATAGGGGGCCTTGCGGATGGAGGTTCGGATCGGTAGAGTAATGTCATGGGTCGAACACAGGGTTATACGCGGAGGGGTCTTTTTGTAAGAATCGGACACACCGGGAGGTTATGGTTCCTCATCCTAATCCATACGGCGGTAGTCTCCTTTGCTCTTTTTGGTCAGACCAGCTCCTCCTCCTTGGGGACCGAACAAAACTCCGGTGGTCCTTCAAAGGGGTCCGTTTTTTTAAGCGATCCGTCGGTTCTCGTGGGGGCCACCTTGGACGGGATTTTTACCCGTTTCGGGGTACCCCAATCGGTTCACGCGGTACGGGGGCTTGAAGCCTGGCAAGATGACGTGGTGTTCACCTATCCGGACTGGGATCTGTACTGGTTTAAAGATCGGGTTTGGCAGGTGGGCCTAGCGGCCGCGTACGGCGTAAAAAAGGGAGACCCCTTGGATACGATCCTCTCTACCCTGGGCAAGCCGATTCAACAGAAGGACAATACCCTGGTCTACCCCCTGCCTTCCCGTTCGTGGCCCCTGCGCCTGCGGATCCTTTTGGATGAGACCGGGGCGCTCCAGACACTCTACATATACCGTTCGGATTTTTAGGAGGTTTTCGTGTCCAAGGTATGCCTTTGTTTGACCGGCAAAACGATCGAGAGGGATCTCCAGATTCTGGAAAAATACCGGAAGTACGTGGACATCGCCGAATTGCGGGTGGATTACCTGGACGCGGACGAACGATTCCATATTAGACGTTTCCCCGAACTAGCGGGTATACCCACCATTTTAACCGTCCGAAGGAAGGTGGATGGGGGCCATTTTATCGAGGGCGAGGGCGCCCGGATCGTCCTTTTGGCGTCGGGCTTGGCCTTCGCGGACGCGGATAGAAGGAAAAATTTTGCCTACGTGGACTTGGAAGAAGATTTAAACGTTCCAAGCCTGGAAGAGGCCGCACGAACCTTTGGAACCCGAATTATACGGTCGTTCCACAATTTTAACGGGGTAGACGAGGACCTGGTCCAACGTATTCACAATTTACGCCGCTTGGGGGACGAAATCGCAAAAATCGCGGTAATGCCCCAGAGCCTCGTCGATGTGGCCCAAATTTACCGGGCCGCCCGGGAAACTCGGGGTGTCGAAAAAATTATCCTGGGAATGGGCCCCCTGGGACTCAGCACCCGGATCCTGGCGGAACGATTGGGAAGCATGCTCAGTTTCACGACCCCCAAGGGTGAACCGGACATTGAAATTGCCGGGCCTGGCCAGTTGGACCCCCAGGAACTGGTGGAAACCTACCGTTTTAAATCCCTGAACGAGGGTAGCCGAATTTTCGCGGTAATCGGTTCGCCCCTTACGGCCACGTCCAGCCCCGGAATTCACAACGGAGCCTACGATCGAGCGAAATTCGACGGGGTGTATATACCCCTTCGGGTGGACGCTTTGGAAGATTTTTTCCCCCTGGCCGACGAACTGGCTCTGGAAGGAGTTTCCGTTACGGTCCCCCACAAGGAAACAATCCTTCCGTTTTTAACGTACCGATCCCCGGAAGTAAGCGTCATTGGTGCTTGCAACACCCTGGTACGGACTCCCGCGGGCTGGAGCGGCTACAACACCGACGCCCAGGGCTTTTCCGATTCCCTGTTAAAGGCCTGGGGAACAAAGAACCTCCGGGGAAAACGGATTACGGTTGTCGGTGCCGGCGGGGTCGCCCGGGCCGTGGTGGCGGAGATTCACCGTTTGGGTGGGCGGGCCTATATTTTGAACCGCACCCTCGTCAAGGCTAAAGAACTGGCGGAGCCGTACAATTTTGCCTGGGGCGCCCTGGATTCCCAGGGGATTAGCATGGTGGACAAGTATTCCCATATTATCGTGCAAACCACCAACGTGGGTATGGAAGGGGCCGTGGACGGCGACCCCTTGGAGTTGTACAAATTTCGCGGAAAAGAGCTGGTTATGGATCTGATCTATAAGCCCCCGCAGACCAAATTATTGCAACGGGCTGCTTCCGCGGGTTGCAAGACCTTGAACGGCTACGACATGCTCCTGCGGCAGGCGAAACTACAATTTAGGCTGTTTACGGGTTTGGAATTTCCCGAATAAACAGGGCGAAAAACCCGTTCGTTAGATAGCTTCGATCAACAGGGCGCTTACATCGTCCGCTAAATCCTGATAGGGATGCCGACCCCGCAGAAGCAGGTATAAATCTTCTAAGTCCCGTCCCCCATCGGCAAAAAACGCCGCCACCCCCTCTATTCCAAAGGCCTCGCCGTTCTGGTCCTCCGCCTCGTAGATCCCGTCGGAGGCGAGGAAAAGGATATCCCCCGGGTCCAGGGCTATGGGGATTTGTTCGTACTTTGCCCCCTCCACAAGGCCGATCATAAAGGATCGTTCCCGTATGGGCTCGGGAACCAAAACCCCGTGACGGCGCCGAAAGATAAATGCCATGGGGTGTCCCGCGCTGGCGAAGTACCCCGAGCGGCTTTCCGCATCCAGGACTAAAACGGAAGCGGTGAGGTAGTACCCCTCCACGGTGGTCGTATGAATAAAATCGTTGTTGATGGATTCCAAAATTTCCGAGGGGGAGTAGGTGTTTTTAATGCTACCATGGAAGAGGGTTTTATAGATCATGGCGAACAGGGCCGCCGACATGCCGTGCCCCGTGGCGTCGGCGTTAGAGGCGATCAATAGACCATCGTCGGTTCCAAAGGCTTCCACATAATCGCCTCCGGTTACTTCCAGGGGATGAAACAGGGTATGGACCGAGAGCCCTTGGAATACAAAGGGCTCCATGGTCACCATGTGTTTTTGAATTTCCCCCACCAACCGTAACTGGCTGAATTCTTCGCTCTTATCGCTGAATACCCCTATTCCGCCGATAATCGTTCCCTCCGCGTTTTTTAAAGGACTGACCGAAAGGGCGATGGGTACTTCCCTGCCGTCGGAGGCCCGCATAAAGACGTAGTGGGGATACCGACCGGTAAAGCCGCCGGATACGGCCAACGCCAGGGGGCAAAGCCCATCCCCGCAGAGGGGCGCCCCGGCGGAGTCCCGTTTACATAGGGGGCCCAGGGTGGCGCAGGACCAGCCGCACACTTCATCCGAAGGGTAACCTAGAATCGCTTGGGCGGCGGGGTTCCAATATCGGATGATAAAATCCTTATCCAATATAAAAATGCCGTCCTGCATTTGCTCCAGCACGTCGTGGTAGGATGTATACTCTAAAAGAAAATCATTGCGCGTATTCACAAGGTACAGTATAGTCCTAAAACAATTGATTTGCAGAGTGAGGTATTTCTTTTATGGATCAAAGGGCGATGAAAGAGCTCGTGGGTCGAAGGGCCGTGGAGACCCTGGTAAAAAGCGGGATGAAACTTGGTTTGGGAACCGGTTCCACCGCCATCCCTGCGGTACGGCGGGTGGGAGAACTGCTCCAAGAGGGCCGGCTCCAGGGAATTTTGGCCGTGCCCACCAGCTTTCAAACGATTATCGAATGTGAACGCTGGGGCATCCCTCTGTACACCCTCAATTCAAAGGAAATTGGCGGACGATTGGATTTAACCATCGACGGGGCCGACGAGGTGGATCCGCAAAATTATTGCGTCAAGGGCGGGGGCGGAGCCCTGCTCGTGGAAAAAATAGTGGCCTACGCTTCGGATCGGTACGCCATCGTGGTGGACGAAACGAAGACCGTGGCCCACCTGGGTCTCCAATTCGCCGTTCCGGTGGAGGTTGTTCCCGAAGCGCGGCTTCCGGTAACCCAGGCGCTTCAGGCTTTGGGGGCGGAAGTTACCCTTCGGGAAGCCGTTCGGAAGGCGGGGCCCGTGATAACGGAACACGCGAACCTCCTGTTGGATATCCGTTTTAAAGAGCCCGTGGATTGCGCGGCCTTGGAAACCGAAATCAACCGGATCCCCGGGGTCGTGGAGAACGGTTTCTTTACGCGCCTCCGCCCCACGGTATTCGTGGGACACCCGGACGGAACGGTGGAAGAACGGACCTAGGAATGGGGCTCCATAGGCATATCAACTTTTTTGAACTTCAAAAAGCCTGCGAAAAACCGGGCTGTCCCCTTTGCCGTATCGTTTCGGACCGTAGCTGGCGATATTTGGATAATATGCTGTTTGAACATATTTCCGACCGGGTTTTTCGAGCCGAATTCCGGGCTGCGGGAGGTTTTTGTTCGGAACATTCACGGGACCTGGCCAATTTTCGCGATGGTCTCGCGGTGGCCATCCTGGGCAGGGATATTTTGGAGGATCGAATCGGCTCTTTTTCGGGCAACAAACCGTGGAAGCCCAAGAGGCCCTGTCCTATCTGCGTGGAGGGGGAAAGAATCGAAACAGAATACCTTAGCTTCTTAGCCAAAGCGGAGGAAGCAGACCCGGAGGGGAGGGCCCTGGCGGAATTTTTCACCGCCTCTTCGGGCTTATGCGCCCCCCACTACGAAGCGCTGTTGCGAAAAAACAAACGGATACCCCGATGGATTCGGGATTTCCAGGAGAAAAAATTTAAAGAACTTTTGGAGCGTACCTCCCGGTTTATCGAATTGTCCGCCTACGGACGTCAGGCTGAGTTTGCTCAGCTTTCCCTGGAGGATCAGAGGGTGTGGAAAGAGTTAGCGGTAACCCTCCGCGGCTCGGCGGATGGGGTCTCTGGAAACGATATCCCGGTAGATCGGGATACGGATATGGGTAATCATAGGTAGCGTCCTAACAGTAAGGAGGATCACGGGATGGACACGGTGGGGGATATAGGCCGGCGGATTCGCGAATTGCGGGAGATCGCCGGACGTTCGGCGGAAAGCGTAGCCCGGGAAATCGGTGTCCCGGCGGACCAATACGAGGCTTGGGAAGCGGGGACCGAGGATATTCCCGTGGGGGTGTTATTTGAAATCGCCAATCGATTCCAGGTGGACCTGACCGATTTAATCACCGGTGAGGGGCCCCGGCTTAAGACCTACTGCGTTACCCGCTCTGGCCGGGGACCCCAGGTCCCCCGTCGGACCCCGTACCGCTATTGGAGCTTGGCCCATAATTTTTTGCATAAAAGGGCGGATCCTTTCTTGGTGGAGGTAGCCGGCGATTCGGAGGATAGGCCCTTAGAACTGAACGCCCATCCGGGGCAGGAATTTGATTATGTGATAGAAGGCCGTCTGCTTGTTTCCGTGGGGGGCCACGAGATAGAGTTAGCCGAAGGGGATTCCCTGTATTTTGACTCGTCCCAGAGCCATGGGATGAAGGCCCTGGGGGGTAAACGCTCTCGCTTTTTGGCGATTATCCTTTAACTGCCAGACCCAGGCAGGGGACCTTGGTGCTAAACACCGGAGCAAGAAAGCGGTTTTAGGCAGAGGCTTCCAGCTTTTCAGCCTAGAACCCCGGGCAGTATTTTTGCACTATCCATATACATACTTAAATAAGAGCAAAAATACTGCATATGCGTGTAAGGTAGCTCTTTCAAAACTCCCTGGGTTTTAAAAGAGACTCTAGGAGTTTGTCCGATTTGTCCATTTTTCCGTATTTCACGCTTTTTAAGGAGTTCAGCATGTTAGAACGGTTCGTCCCTAAAACCGAATTTTCATCCTACGAGGACTTTGCTTCCGGTTTTCAGGTGCAGGTCCCGGAATCCTTTAACTTTGCCTACGACGTGATGGATGTCCTGGCTCAAGAAAAGGGTCATGAACGGGCCCTGGTATGGTGCGATGAAAAGGGAGCGGAGGCCTCCTTTACCTACGGGGAGCTTAAGGTCCTGACCGATAAAACCGCGTCGGTTTTATCCCAACAGGGTGTAAAGAAGGGCGATCCGGTCATGCTAATTTTAAAACGGCGCCACGAGTTTTGGCCCACCCTCTTGGCCCTCCATAAAATTGGAGCCGTGGCGATTCCGGCGACCCACCTGTTAACAGCCAAGGATATCGTGTACCGGTGCAACGCCGCGGATATCGCCGCCATCGTGTGCGTGGACGACCAGGGGGTGATGGACCACGTGGACCAGGCGGAAGGGGCTTGCCCAACTCTGCGGGTAAAGGCCTTTGTCCGTTCTGTCCATACAGCCCCGGCAACGAACCCTGCTGTATCCCGCACCAACGGTCGTTTATCCTGGATCGATTTTAACGCCCAGGTATCTGCGGCTCCCGCCGATTTTCCCCGGCCCCAGGGTTCCTCTGCCACGGCCAACGACGATACCATGCTCCTGTACTTTACCTCCGGAACCACCGGAATGCCCAAAATGGTTCGGCATACCTTTACCTATCCCCTGGGGCACATTTTGACCGCCAAATACTGGCAACAGGTCCGTCCCGGGGGACTGCACCTTACCGTGGCGGACACCGGATGGGCCAAGGCCGCTTGGGGTAAAATTTACGGCCAATGGCTCTGCGAATGCGCCGTGTTCGTCTACGATTACGATCGCTTTGTTCCTGCGGATATGCTGGAGGTGGTAAGCCGGCACCGGGTTACATCCTTTTGCGCTCCCCCCACCGTATACCGGTTTTTTATTAAGGAAGATCTATCCAAGTACGATTTTTCCGCCCTGGAACATTGTTCCGTGGCTGGGGAACCCCTAAATCCGGAGGTGTACGAACAGTTCAAGGCCGCCTTGGGGCATAAACTTATGGAAGGCTACGGCCAGACCGAACTCACGGTCGTGGTGGCCACTTTTCCCTGGATGGAACCCAAGCCCGGTTCCATGGGACGCCCCGCGCCTCTGTACGATATCGATATTCTGCGGGAGGATGGGACCTCCTGCGAAGTGGGCGAGGAAGGCCAGATCGTAATTCGCACCGATACGGGTGTTCCCGTGGGGGTCTTTAACGGGTACTATCGGGACCCGGCCCTTACCGAAAAGGTCTGGCACGGGGGGATCTATTATACCGGCGATATGGCGTGGAAGGACGAGGATGGATATTTTTGGTTCGTGGGACGGGCCGATGACGTGATTAAAAGCTCCGGTTACCGCATTGGCCCCTTTGAAGTGGAAAGCGCCCTCCTGGAACATCCGGCGGTTCTGGAATGCGCCGTTACCGGGGTTCCTGACCCGGACCGGGGCCTGGCCGTAAAGGCTACGGTAGTGTTGTCCAAAGGGTGGACGGCCTCGGATTCCCTGGTCAAGGAACTGCAGGACCACGTTAAAAAGACCACCGCCCCCTACAAGTATCCCCGGATTATCGAGTTTGTGACGGAGCTTCCAAAAACCATCAGCGGGAAAATTCGGCGCGTCCAAATCCGGGAAGGGGACCGTAAGCCCTAGGAGCTGGTCGGACCGGTCCGACGGAGCCGACCGGTTCGACGGAGCCAACCGGTCCGACGGAGCCGACCGGGAGACGCGATCTTAGATTTTTTCCCGTACATCCCTATGCGTGGAGCGCCGCCTGGAGTTTAAAGTGGTCTTCCAGGACCAGGGCGGTCATGGCTTCCACCACCGGAACGAGCCGGGGGAGGATGCAGGTGTCGTGGCGGCCCTCCGTGCGGATCTCCGTTTCCGTACCGTCCACGGTGACGGTTCTTTGGGCTTTAGCGATGGATGAAACGGGCTTGACGGCGATCCGGAACAGGAGCTCCGCCCCGGTACTGATCCCCCCGATAATGCCCCCCGCGTGGTTGGTTAAAAAACCCCGTTCGTCCATCCAATCGTTGTGTTCGCTCCCCCTCATATCCACCGCCGCGAAGCCTGCGCCGAACTCGATCCCCTTTACGGCCCCCAGGGAAAGCATGGCGTGGGCCAATTCCGCGTCCAGCTTATCGAACACCGGTTCGCCGAGTCCCGGGGGAAGCCCCCGAACCCGGCACTCCACGATACCCCCGGCGCTGTCCTTTTCCTCCTGGAGAGCCAGGAGCCGCATTTCCATTTCCTTGGCCGCTTCGGCGTCGCAGGCCCGAAGGGGATTTTGTTCGATAACCTGTTCATCAAACTGACGACAGGCTATCCCCGCCGCCCGGATCGTATACGCCAGCACGGAGACTCCCCGGCGGGCCAATAACTTTTTGGCCACCGCCCCCGCGGCTACCCGGCCCGCGGTTTCCCGTCCGGAAGCCCGTCCCGAACCCCGGTAATCCCGGATTCCGTATTTTTTAAGGTACGTATAGTCCGCATGGCCGGGGCGGAACTTATCTTTTATGTCATCGTAAGCCTGGGGTCGGGCGTCGGTATTGTAAAGGATCAGCAGGATGGGCGTTCCCGTGGTTTTTCCCTCGAAAACCCCGGACATAATGTGAACCTGGTCCGCCTCTTTCCGGGGGGTGGCGATAAAGTTTTGACCCGGTTTCCGGCGATCCAACTCTTTCTGGATATCCTCTTCCCCCAATTCCAAGCCGGGGGTCGCCCCGTCTATGACCACCCCTACCGCTCCGCCGTGGGATTCCCCAAAGGTGGTAATTTTAAAAAGGTGTCCGAAACTACTGCCTCCCATAGGTTCCTCCCGGGATGGTACGATTTTCCCCACTATAGGGATGCCCTTGAACCCTGTCAACAAGGACCGGCGTGTCTATGGTTTGGATCGTTGAGTATACTGCAAAATTTTGGTAAGCTTGGGGGAATGACAAAGGGAACCCTGCACCTCATAAGCACCCCCATCGGCACTCCGGGACCCGTACTGGCGCCCTACATCGGGGAATTGCTTTTCCAGATTCCCTATATCATTGTGGAAAATGAAAAAACCTGTAAGCGGCTTTTAGCGTCCATAATTGGATACGACGGGCTGAACGGAAAAACCTTTGAAATATTGGACGAACATACCAACCTGGAAACCCTCCCTAACCTTCTGGAGCCCCTGGACCGGGGGATCGATGGGGCCCTCCTCTCGGAAGCGGGAAGTCCCTGCGTCGCCGACCCCGGGGCACCCCTGGTAGCCCTGGCCCATAGACGTCAGATACGGGTGGTTCCCCATCCAGGTCCCTCGTCGATTATTCAAGCCCTTATGGCTTCGGGCCTGAACGGACAGCGATTTTTGTTTGAGGGCTACTTACCCGTCAAAGAGGGGGAACGAAAACGGCGAATCGTGGAGCTGGAAAAACTATCCCTATCCCAGCGAATGACCATCGTCTTTATCGAAACCCCCTATCGGGTCCAAACCATGATGGGGGCCCTGTTGATGGCCCTCCGCACCGATACCCAGCTTTGCGTGGCCAGCTCTCTTATGACCGATGAAGAATGGATCCATACCGATTCGGTAGGCCGTTGGAAACAGAAGCCTCCCACCCTGCTCAAAAATCCCACGGTGTTCCTTTTCCAGGGGTAGAAAAATGCGCACCGCGCAATATTTGCGCACCTGCCGCTTCCCGTGGGGCCAAATCTCGTTCAACGAAGGTTGAGCGTTGGGATTCCATACCGCCCGAAGGGGCTGAAATTCCCCTAAAATGCCCCTTATAGGAGGCAGGATGGGTAACAGTTCGTTCTAATAAGAGGCTCTTTCAAAACTCAGGGAGTTTTGAACGAACAACCGTAGATGTACATGCAGTATTTTTACTATTCTATACTATGTAAATAATTATCTTGATATTGTAAAAATACTGCAAGAGGTTTTTGCAAAAGTAACAGACTTTTGCAAAAACCTCCTAAGACCACTTTTTTCTGTTTTCCGCGACCTTCGGTGAACTACCATCATTGCAATGCCTATCCTCCGCTACTCCTTTTTACTTGGCATGGTAATTGCTAAATAAAAAGAACAATCAGGAGGTTTGCATCATCATGAAGACCCTATGGAAGGTACTCTTAACCTTGGCGGTAGTCGGGGGCCTAGGAGCGGTTCTCTATACGACCCTTCGCTCTCCGGAAAAAAAAGGTTCCACCGGAACGAAAAAGTACGAATTTACCCAGCTTACCCGGGGGGCCATCGAAAAATCAATTTCAACCACCGGGACTTTGGAACCCGTATCCCAGGTAAAAGTACTGGCCCAAATGAGCGGCCGGGTGGAAAGCGTTTTGGTGGACTATAACCAACGGGTCCAAAGGGGGCAGGTTTTAGCGTCCATTAACACGGATATGCTGAGGCTTCAGAAAATGCAGGCCGAAGCGGCGGTCAAAAAAGCCCAGGCGAATTACGATCTGCAAAAATTGGACTTGGACAATAAAAATAAACTTTGGGAAAAGAAACTAGTCTCCGACTACGACCTGAACACGCAAAAAACAAACCTAGAGGTAGCCGCGGCGGATTTGGCTTCTGCTCAGGCTTCCCTGCGGGTGATCGATACGGAAATTAACGATTATGCGCTGATTAAAGCTCCCATAACCGGAATTATTTTGGATAAAAATATAGAAGCGGGGCAAAACGTGGTCGAGGGATCCAGTTCCAATTCCACGACCCTGTTTACCCTGGCGGAGGATCTGTCCAACATGGAGATCCAGGCGGAGGTGGATGAACTGGATATCCCCGCGGTGAAGGTGGGTCAGGCTGTACGGTTCACCATCGCGGCAAAAAGCGGTGTCAATTACGGGGGGGTGGTTAAGGAAATCCATCTTATCCCCGAAACGACCAATAGCATCGTCAATTACTACGTTATCATTTCCGCGCCAAACCGGGACGGGTCCCTCCTGCCCGGTATGACCGCCACCATTACGTTTATCGAGGATACCAAACAAGACGTGCTTCTGGTTCCCAACGCGGCGCTCCGGTTTATACCCTCCACCTTAAGCGCCGCCGAAATAGCCAAAAAAAAGTATATCGCCTCTTTGGGGAACCTATCGGAGGCGCAAAAGAAGACCGCCGAAGAGAATTACGATCGACAGCTCAGCGATCAGGGTTCCAAAAACACCGCATCCTCTAATCGAAGAACCGCCACCGGCTTAACGGGCTTGATGATGGGCGGTGGACCCGGGGGCCCTGGAGCCTTTGGCGGGCCCGGGCCTGGGGGAAGCAGGACCACTGGTACTACCGGCAGTCCGGGGGCTACCGGGGCAGGTTCGGCCAACGGCGGGGACGCCGGAGGGTCGCTTAACCAGAAAACCCTATGGTACCTGGATAGCCAGGGGGACATACAATGCGTTCTGGTAACCCCAGGAATTACCGATGGGATCCGTACCGAGGTTTCCGGTACTCCGGATTTGGAGAGCCTGCGGATAATTTTAAAGGAAAAGGCGGAGTAGGGTCATGGCCATTATCGAATTACGGAATGTTCGCCGGGATTATACGGTGGGGGATATAACCGTACGGGCTTTGCGGGGGGTAGACCTTTCGATAGAGGAGGGGGAGTTCGTTTCCATCATGGGGCCTTCGGGTTCGGGGAAATCGACGCTGATGAATATTTTAGGGTGTCTGGATAGGCCGACCGCGGGGACGTATATGTTGGAGGGCCTGGATACGAGCGCCCAATGGGGCGATACCTTCGCGGAAATTCGAAATACCAAAATTGGGTTCGTCTTTCAGGGCTTCAACCTGCTTTCCCGAACCAGCGCCATAGAAAACGTGGAACTACCCCTGTTTTACCAAAGGGGCAAAGCCAAAAAGGACCTCCGTTCGTTAGCCCGGAACGCCCTGGAATTGGTGGGCCTGGGGGATAGGGAACACCACATGCCCTCCCAACTTTCGGGGGGACAACAGCAAAGGGTCGCCATAGCCCGGGCTATGGTTACCAATCCGGCGTTCCTTCTGGCGGACGAACCGACGGGAAATTTGGATACGGAAATGACCCTGGAAATAATGAGTCTATTTCAAGAATTAAACCGCCGGGGAAAAACTATCATCATGGTAACCCACGAACCGGAAATCGCGGTGTATACCCAACGGATTGTAACCCTGCGGGATGGACGCATCGTGGAAGACCGGAGGGTTCAAGGGGACCGGAAGGCCCAGGAGGATTTGCAGAGCTGGCAGAATCAGCATAGTCTGATCGCTAAAGATACGGGGGTGGGTCTATGACGGTAAGCAAGCTCGTTCTGTTTTCGTTCCGGACTATACTGCGAAATCGAATGAGGAGCCTGTTGACTTCCCTGGGCATTATTATCGGTGTGGGTTCGGTGATCGTCATGGTTGCTGTAGGGGAGGGATCCCAACGGCAAATTCAAAAGCAGATCGCCAGCATGGGGACCAATCTTCTCATGGTCCTCCCGCCCCGGGGTCCCCAATCGGCCAACCGGATTTCCCTGGGGGACGTACAAAAATTACGGGCTGAATCGAGTTACCTTTCGGCCATATCCGGGGTTAGCCGATCCTCCTTTAAGGTCGTGGGCCTATCGTCCTATTACTCCACCACGGTTCAAGGGGTGGAACCGGATTACCTAACCATAAAGGAGTGGTCCGTTCAGGCAGGGGATTTTTTTACGGATGCGGACGTACGTAGCCGGAACAAGGTGGCGGTTTTAGGGCAGACGGTGGCGGATCAGCTTTTTGGCCACCAGGACGTCCTGGGTCAGGAAATTCGAATCGGGACCACCCCCTTCAAGGTGATCGGTTTGCTGTCTAAAAAAGGGGCCACCGGTATGGGGGACGACCAGGACGATGTGGTGATGGTTCCCCTGGATACGGCGTTGTACCGCCTTTCCCGGAGCAAATATCTCAATTCCATAGAAATGAGCGTGGTTCGCTCCGATTTTATGGATCAAGCTCAAGCGGAAGTAGAGACCATTATGAAAGAGGCCCACCGCATCGGCGCTGGGGAAACCGAGGATTTTAACGTGATGAACCAGTCTCAAATTATCGCCACGGCGTCCCAGACCTCTAAAACCCTAACGGCCCTGCTCGCGGCAATCGCCGGTGTATCCCTGGTGGTGGGGGGCATTGGTATAATGAACATAATGCTGGTTTCGGTAACCGAACGGACCCGGGAAATCGGTATCCGGATGGCCTTGGGGGCCCGTAAACGGGATATCCTGTTTCAGTTCCTTTCCGAATCGGTGATTTTAAGCCTTATTGGAGGCTTTATCGGCATAGGCTTGGCCTTCGTCCTAGCCTGGATCCTATCTACCTTTATGGCGACCCCCGCGGTGATAGAGGCCACGGTAATTTTAGCGTCCGTGGGCTTTGCCACGGCGGTGGGTATCTTTTTTGGTTTTTACCCCGCGCGAAAAGCCGCGGGCCTGTACCCCATCGACGCGCTCCGATACGAATAGGAACAAGGGAGTAGAATATGAAACGTAGTAACCATAAACACCCACGGATGTTTCCGCTTTTTCTGTTAGGGCTTCTCGTAAACGGGTTTACGGTTCCCGTGGTAGCCCAATCGGCGGCTTCCCAGACGGCGGACTCTCTAACGGCAGGCTCGCGGTCGCTGGTCCCGCAATCGGTGACCCCACAAGGGACCGCCCCTCAGACCGCCCCTCAGACCGCCCTCCAGCAGACGACTACCCCATCGGCGGCCGTCCAGGGGGAAAGGGACCAAAAGGTCTTGGACCTGGAGAGCGTTCGAACCCTGCGGCTCCAACGTTCTTCGGCCCTCCAAAAGGCGGGAATCCAAGTCGATTCGGCCCAATGGACGGAAAAAGCCCAGGTTTACCAATGGCTCCCCGCTCCGTCGATCTACGGAAAGACGGGGCTTAGCTACGGAGGCCCCTTGAACGGTCCTTCCTCTTCTTCCAGTTCCAGCTCTGTGGGAGTGACGGTAACGCAGACTATCTGGGACGGGGGAAAAAACGGTATTCTGGTAAAGATCGATCGTTTGGCCACCGCATCCGCCCGTTTAGCCGCTAAAACAGCGGTCTTTACTGCCCTGCAGGAGGCGGACACCGCCTACTACGGGGTGTTGGAGGCCCAAGACGGGGTAGACGCCGCCCAGGGGGATTGGGACGCGGCCCAGGAAAGCCTTCTGTTGGCCCAGGCTAAAATGGAGACGGGGAACCTTACCCCGTCGGCCCTTTTAAAAGCCCAGGCGGATGTGGCCTCCGCCTCGGCGTCCCTGGACCAGGCTCGGCGGACGCTGAAAACGGCCCAGGCAAAATTAGCATCCCTCGTAGGACTGGACCTTCCCATCAACCTTAAGCCCATCGACCTGACTTCCTATCAGGGTTTGATTGAAAAACTTTCCTCCCTTGACGAACGATCGATCGAGACCTTGGTCGCCCGGCTTGAACAGGTGGGGGAACAGAATAACGGCGATTTGGCCAGCCAAGTTTTGGCGGTCCAACAGGCAGAATTGGACGTTCAAAGCGCGAAATCCGCCTATTGGCCCTCGATTAGCGCCTCCTGGAGCGATAGCCTGAATGTAACCCAGGGGGGCAATACTACTACCAATTCTACTAGCGGCAGTCTTCAGCTTACGGCCACGCTTCCCCTGGACCTGTGGAACGTTTCGGCGGAAACAGGGAAAAAGAAGTCCGCCCAGGCCAGCGCGGCCCTGGATTTGGCGGAACAACGGCGGAATCTTCTGCTGGATATCCGTTCGGCCGTGTACACCTGGATCAGTTCCGCCCGGTCTATCCTCTCTTCCAAGACAGCCCTGGAGTACGCCCAAAGCAACTACGAGACCGTTTTGGAAAGTTACAAACTTTCTCTCCTATCGGCTACGGACCTATCCACCGCTACCCAGCTGGTAAGCACCAACCGAAGCGCCTATAATAGGGCCCATTATGACTTTTTGCAGGGTATTACGGACTTAAAAACCCTGACGGCCCTGGAGAGCGAGGAAAAACTTTTAGAGTTGGTACCTTAAACGATGAAACCGTCTATTCCGAGCTTTGGCGTTGCCCTGGTGGTACTTCTCCTATTATTCGCCATCGATACGGTTATTTTTCAAGGTATGGCGGAGCGGGATCGTCTGAAGAGCCGAAACAGCGCCGAAACGACGATTAACACCCTCTTCGCAAGCCTTCGGGACCACCCGGATTTTGGGTCGGCCATAGAAGGTTCCCCCACCCTCCGGAGGGACATTATCGGTTTGGGGGTGTATACGGCCCAGGGACTACGGCTGTACTCCTGGGGAACCGTTCCTCTTACCTACGCTCCCCCCCGGCGGGGGGAAAATAAGGAGTTTGCTTCCGTCCGCAGGTATATCGAAAACGGTAAAAACAACTCCCTTATCTTACTGCTCCACCCCTTCCGTCTAATCCCCCCGCCCCCAAGGCCCCAGGACAGTAAACGGCTGGGCGAAAAGCCCTCCCCCAGCGCGGAGGAGGAGCTTCAGCATTCTTTTTTCTTTACCACCCTAAAGACCGCGGAGGTGGTATACCTGGAAATCCGTCAAAACGAATTTTGGGCCGCCCAGCGGTTGCGGCAAATACTCTTCCCCCTGTCTCTCCTGATCCTGTCGGGGACGGTCTTTATTTTTCGACACCTCATTCTTCGGAACGGCGAATATAAGCGCCGCATCGAGGAGCAGAAAAGTTTGGTGGTCCTGGGTACCGCCGCCAGCACCCTGGCCCACGAAATTAAAAATCCTCTCCTATCCATCCGTTTACAAACCAGCATTTTGGAGCGGTTCTGCCCCCCCGAATCTAGGCGGGAATTGGATATTATCAACGCCGAGGTGGAACGTCTGAGCGCCCTCAGTTATAGGGTCAATGAATACCTGCGGGACCCCGTGGGCAATGCCCACATGGTAAACCTGGCGGAGGTCTTTAAAACCCTCTCCCTGCGGCTTTTGGGCAATGACGTAACCGTTTTGCGGACCCCGGGGCCCTTTATCACCCGGATCGATCCAGAGCGGCTTACCTCGGTGGGGGAAAATATCCTCCGAAACGCCCTGGAAGCGGGGGGAAATCCGGAGGATATACGGATTGAATTGGGAAGGGAAGAAGACCAGCTCCGACTGGATATCCTTGATAGGGGACCCGGAATTCCCGAGGCTGATAAAACCCGGGTTTTCGATCCCTTCTTTACCACGAAGAGTCGGGGAACCGGCATCGGCCTTGCGGTGGCCAAACGGTTTGTCGAGGCGGCGGGGGGAAGCATCCGAATCGGCGATAGGGACGGCGGAGGGTGCGCGGTGACAATTCTATTAACCGCCCAGGACGATACGGGGGAGGGAAGATCGTGAAAATTCTAATCGTGGACGACGAAGAAAACATACGTCAATCTATCCAGCGCCTCTTTGCCCTGGAAGGGCTTGATTCGGTTACGGCCGCGGATGGCGAAGCGGCCCAGGGCTATTTGACCTCCGACAGTTTTGACGCCGCGGTGGTGGATCTAAAAATGCCCCGGATGAACGGACAGGAGCTTATCGAATGGATGCGCGCCGAGGGGCTTCGGACGCCGGTTATTATGATCAGCGCCTTTGGGGAAATCGATGACGCGGTTCGGGCTCTTAAAACGGGGGCCGACGATTATCTTATCAAACCCTTTAACCCCACCGAATTGATCCACCGTCTGCGGAGCCTGATTACCGCGCGAAAGAGCGAAGACCTCTTGGAAACCGTTACCCGGACGGCCCAGACTAAGGGCCGACTCGTGGGTCTTAGCCCCTCCATGAGGAAAATTCATGGTTTAATAGAAAAGGTGGCCCCCACGGCGACCATGGTGCTTATTACCGGGGAAAGCGGGACCGGCAAAGAGGTCGTGGCCCGGGAAATCCACCTCCGGTCTCTCCGCTGTCAGGAACCCTTTGTACCGGTCAACATCGGCGGGGTCCACGCCGAGCTTATGGAAAGCGAGCTGTTCGGCCATGAACGGGGAGCCTTTACGGGTGCGGAGGCCCGAAAGATCGGCCTTTTCGAGTTGGCGGGGCGGGGTACCCTCTTTTTAGACGAGATCGGCGAAATGCCCCTGGGCCTGCAGGTTAAATTACTCCGGGTTCTCCAGGACCGAAAAATACGCCGCCTGGGGGGGAATCGGGATATTCCCATCGACGCCCGCATTATTTCGGCCACCAACCGGGATTTGGAAGCCCTGGTGTCCGCGGGCGCCTTTCGGGAGGACCTGTACTATAGGCTTAACGTGGTACGGATCGTCGTACCGCCCCTGCGGGATCGGAAGGAGGACCTGCCGGCCCTAACCGAGGCCATACTGGCAAAGTTCCGAAACCGTTCCGGTGGAGGACCCTGGACCATTTCGGAACAGGCGCTGGCCCTGCTGTCCCAATACTCCTTCCCCGGCAATATTCGGGAACTGGAAAATATCCTCGAGCGGGCGACCATCTACTGCGAAGAAAACCGCATCGAGGCCAAGGATATCGATGTCCCAAAACAACGGTCCCCCGGGGTCCCCGTTCTGGCCTCCGGAGTTCCCACCCTGGGCCCCGAAGATCAAACCTTGGCCCCCGAAGCTCCCCTGATTTTGGATACCGTGGAAGCCCGGACCATTTTAGCGGCTCTAAAGTCCGTGGGGGGTAACCGGACGAAGGCCGCGGTCGCCCTGGGCATCAGCCGGCGAACCCTGCTGTATAAATTAAAGCGCTACGGTATACAATAAAAGGTACCGTGGCGCTCCGGGCAGGAATAGAAACCATGTCGCCTTCGACGCCAGAGGCAAAGAGGTATAATGAACCAAGAAAGTCGGACAGACTTTAGGGGGAAATAAAGTGGATAGCCTTCCTTGAGAGATCAAAGAAAGGGAGGTCCAGTCCCGTATGCCAAGGGATACTTAAGGGATTTCAAGGCCAAGGTGGCCATAGAAGCGGAGCGGGGCGAAGAGACGCTCCAGGAATTATCGGTACTGTATGAGGTCCATCCGAACCTCATAGCTCAATGGAAAAAGGAACTTCTTGAGAACGCCGAAGCGATCTTTGAAAAGATGCGTGTACCCCATATAGTTGAGCCTCCTAAAAAAGTTTCTTCTCAACTATCTTGAGTTATAGGGCTCGCGGAAGAACGCCCCCCGGCCCCCAATAGTCCGCTGATAATCATCACCGACGAAAAACGGGAGGACCAACGGGCTTTCCATACCCATCCCTTGTTTTAACTTTTGGATGAAAGCGGTCTACGATCCCTTAGCCGGTTCTCTTACCTACGGGTATCTGCCTAAGTTTGCTTTAGCATGATGGGTCCCGCTGAACCTCAGAGAAAGCTTTCCCTAATCTTCGTGACACTATTCAGGTTGTTTCTACCGATAAAAAGAGAATAGCCAGGCCAAAGGCCCTCCAATATTTTAAAAGGTAGGGTTTAAGGAATGTGAAACTACCTTTTTTAATTTTCGATGATGGTTGTTTCATGGAAAAGGATTATAGCCACTCTGTTTAGAGTAGGGAATCGATGGGGGAGGTACAACCAGTGCCTGTTCAAATTTCCCATATTTGTATAACCTATCGTTTGGAGAGGTGCCCATGTTTGTATACGTTAAACAGGTACTGTTTTTTTTTACTTTTATGCTGGTGGCTGTTTCTTTCCCTGCGAGGGTGTTTGCTCACCCCCATATGTCTTTGGATTCAAGAATTGGATTCGAATATTCGGGCGAAAAATGTGTGGGGTTCTGGCTGGATTGGACCTTTGATCCCTATTTTTCCGCGGCTATTATCCAAGAGAATGACGTAAATGGGGACAAAAAATTTGATGAAAAGGAAGCTAAAAACGTATATTCCCACGCCTTCCAAAACCTTCGTAAATACGGGTATTTTGTTTTTATCCGAACTGGAAATAAGCGGGTACAACCCGATAGGGTTGAAAAGTTTGTTCCCGAAATTCGCTCGGATCTTTTAGCGTATCGATTTTACGTGGACTTGAGCGATCAAAATTATGGAAAGGATTTTTATGTTGCCATTTTTGACCCCACTTTTTACTGTGCGGTCAGGATTCCCGACGACGCCGCTACGGTACATCAGGGCGACCTTTCTATGGGAATTCCTAAATGGGAATGCAAATTAAACAAAAAATACCCCGTATATTACAACCCCCAGGGGGCCCCAACGGATATGACTTCCTATTCAAAATGGAAACCGGGACTCCAAACCGCCTACCCGGAGGAAATACATGTTTATTTCCCCTAAATCTCTATTTTTTATGAAAAAGCGTTTGGTTTTGCCCGTTCTTATTTTGATTTTATTCTTTATATTTCCAATCTTTAGTTTTGCGAATCCTTTTATAAGCGATACCAATTCTTCAAGCCCCCAGGCCGTCGCTACGACGGGAACTCCACAGGCGCTCGTGACGACCCAACTCTCCGTCCGAGACCGTATTGCCCAAGCCCTTAATTCTTTTAAAACTGATCAAAGCCCGGTTACCATTGCCATAATAATAATAGGCTCCTTTGTTTATGGGATTTTGCATGGGGCAGGTCCAGGACACCGAAAAACCATACTGTTTTCTCTGTTTTTAGCTAGAAAAGCAAAACCCTGGGAACCCCTGGTTGCGGGAAGTCTTTCCGCGGGACTGCATGCGGCCTCCGCGGTGGTCCTTATTGGTATATTAAGCGTCCTCAACGGCGCGGTAGCGGGTATTACAAAGATTGATCTTACTTCAACTTTTATGGAAGGCCTCAGTTTCACCGTTGTTTTCCTTTTGGCTGTCTTTCTTGTAGTTCGAAAACTGGTCAGTTGGCTTATAAAAAGAAATCGAACGTTCGAAGGCCCTGCGGAAGAAAAGGCTGGGCCTTTGCAGGGGCCACAGAGCGGTTACGGTATTGTCATCGTTTCTAGCATCGTCCCCTGTCCTGGAGCTACGATGATTCTTATTTTTGCCTTGTACCTCCATATGGTTCTCCTGGGAATCGTGGCCATCATATCCATGTCTTTAGGTATGGCTTTGGTCATCTCAGCCGCCGCGTATTTAGCGTATTTTGGAAGGGAAGGTGTATTTGGACGATTAAAAAGCCATCAGCCTCTGATTGGGGTTCTGACTGACCTTTTGGAATTGATAAGTTATCTTTTTATGGCGGCCTTTTCTTTGTACACCGCCTGGGCGTTTTTGCTTTCCCTCTTATACGCATAAATGGTTATAGTTCCGATCCTCGCCTATATTATCGTTATCGTTTTTATGGCGGTCAGTCCCCCTCTATCCTTTGAAAGGCCCCTTGGGTTATGCTTTTGCCATGGCTTTGAGCAATAACGATACCCTGCGACGACTGCGCTATTCCCTCAATTTGAGGGATCCCCAATTGGAACAGATTTTTTCTCTCTCCGGCCGACCCTTGGATCGATCAAGCATCGACCGGTATATGAAGCGGGAGGGAGAGGCCGATTGGGTTCCCTGCCCCGACGAGGTTTTAAGCGATTTTTTGGACGGTCTTATTCTGTTGTTCCGGGGGCCCAAGCCGGCGAAGGACTTCGGGTCAACGACCATCCCCACGTCAAAGGACACGTCAACCCCCACGGCTACGACAAAAACCGCATCTTCCCGGTCCAAGGGACTTTCCAATAACGATATTTTAAAAAAACTCCGAATAGCTTTGGAATTAAAGGAAGAGGATTTGATCGCCGTGATGGAACGATCGGGAATGAGGGTGAGCCCTTCGGAACTCAACGCGCTGTTTCGGAAGAAGGATCATCGTAATTATAAGCCCTGCGGGGATCAGTTTTTAAGGAACTTTCTTACGGGCTTGGAAGGATACGGAGCAAAAAATAGCTAACTGGAGCTATTCCGTAGCTCCCCCAAAATATCAGACAACCAAGGTTTTTTAAAGATTTATTGCGTATGAAAAAACCGCGACTTTTAATTTTTTGCTGTATCTATTTCCCTTTCTGGTCTATACTATTTCTATGGAACAGGAACGACGAAAAGCCCCCCGATTCCTCATTGAACAGATGATCCAATTGGGAGAAGGCTGGGAAGAGTATTTCTGGGCTCGGGGTATTGATTTTAGTCGGCTTGGTCTCCGTTGTGTTTCTAGTAAAATATTGGAGCCCCTGGACCGAATATTTGGTATGCTATCTTTGGAATTGGAAGGCAAAATGTACAGTATCCGGTTTGAAGGTTACGTTGCCCGCTCAAAGCCCGTAGAGGATGGGTGCGAGTTGGGTATTTCCTTTACCGATTTTGATAGTGAAGACGGGGCTGTTTTAGACCGCTTTTTTTCGTCCTCCGAAACGGCCGAGTAACCATGATTCGTCCCGTACGTCCCGCCGACAGTCCCGAAATTTGTGCCCTTTACAACCACTACGTCACCGATACTACGGTTACCTTTGAGGAAGACCCCGTGTCGCCGGGGGAAATGAAACGTCGAATTGGTGAAATTACCGAGCGGTTTCCTTGGTTTGTCTTCGAGCAGGCCGACAGGGTTGTAGGGTTTTCCTACGCAGGCCCCTGGAAAGGTCGATCGGCCTATCGGTACACCGCCGAATCGACGGTGTACGTTCATAAGGATTTCTTGGGACAGGGTATAGGGTCGTCCTTGTACCGCAGGCTATTAGTAGACCTCCGGGAGCAGGGGCTCCATACCGTGCTGGGCTGTATCGCCCTGCCCAATCCCGCAAGTCAGGCTCTGCACGAAAAGGTGGGCTTTACCAAGGTGGCCCACTTTTCCCAGGTGGGTTTTAAATTCGGTTCCTGGATAGACGTGGGGTACTGGGAATTGGAATTGTAGGAGACCCTATGCTATCGTTTAATCGTTTATCGCTTAATCATCCATCGTTCAATCGACCCGTCGGATCTATCCTAAGGGGCGTGCTGTTTTGTTTCCTATTTCTTCTGCCGTTTTTCTCCATTCCAACGCTGGGGGCTCTGGAGTTGGATGGGGTGTATTTTACCGAAACCGGGTGCAACCATTGCGATATTTTTCTCTATAAAGAAAAGCCCCAGCTGGAATCCACCTATTCCGTGAAGCTTAACCTTACTACCTACGATATCCTTTCTACGGAGGGCTACGAGCGGTGCGTAAAGATGCTCGCCGATCGGGGCCTTACCTTTACCGTGTTTCCCGTTTTGTTCATCGGCCACAACGTTTACCGGGGTAACGGGGCCATAGAAAGCAACCTGAGCGCCGAATTGGAATACTATCTTGCCCACGGCACTTGGCGGCCGACGGTAGCCGAATCGAAGGTCCCCACAGGTTCAGCCTTTGTCGCTTCGGCCGCGACGGTCTTGTTAGCGGGGCTTTTGGATGGAATCAACCCCTGCGCCTTTTCTACCATGCTATTTTTTCTTTCATTTATGGCGTTGCGGCATAAAAATAAAATGTCCCTGCTGTTCGTGGCCCTTGCGTTTATCTTAACCGTTTTCGCCACCTATTTTATTATCGGGTTGGGACTCTTAAGCGCCCTTAGGACCTTTTTCTCGGCCCAACGTTTTTCCGTATATTTGGATATTCTGGTAAGCCTTGTGGCGGTGGTTTTTGCCATCCTTAATATTAGAGATGGGGTCTTAGCTTCCCATGGAAAAGTTGAGGATTCGGTACTCCAGCTACCATCTTCTTTTAAACGATTAGGCCACGGTCTTATCCGGCATTTCGACTTCCTTCCCTTGTATATTCTTGGAGCGGCCCTGTCGGGATTTTTAGTTTCCTTTATCGAATTAGCCTGTACGGGGCAAATTTACCTACCGACCCTAGCGTATATGAACCAGAGTGCCTTTTCTTCCCGGAGCCTGATCCTACTAACGATATACAACCTGGCCTTCGTGTTTCCCCTGACTCTGGTGTTTCTCCTCTTTTTTTTGGGGCTCCGCCACGAAACCATCCGCCGCTGGTATGGCCAACGGATGGTTTTGGTTCGTATCCTTTCGGCGATTTTTTTTCTTGCCCTGGGAACCCTCGTGTGGATCCTATAAATCGGGACCCTGGAGGCTCTTTTAAAAGAGTCCTTCTTCGTTAGATCCGGTTCCCCTTAAAAATTTGGACAGCATAAGCGAAAATGGGGATAGGGTTTTAATCGGAGCCCCTACCGATCGATAAGCCGGTAGGCATCTTTGACCAGCAGTATGGTTTCCACGTTCCGGTCGATGATTTTTGGGTCGATGATTTTTTGTCGTACCAGGGTTTCCACCCGATCGATCATGTCGGATAGGTCGTAGCGGCTGTAAAGCAAGATCATGTTGATCCCCCCGTTAAACGCGTCTGCCAGGGCTTCGGATTTTCCATAGGTATTGGAAAGGGCTCCCATTTCAAAGCCATCGGTCAAGATTATACCCTCAAACCCCAGCTCCTTTCGCAGAAGCTTTCCTAAAATGATGGGTGAAAGGGTGGCGGGTTTTTCCGGATCGATGGCGGGGTAGAGGATGTGGGCGGTCATGACCACCGGGGCTCCCGCTCGGATCCCCGCGGAAAAGGGGACCAATTCCCTGGTTTTCAGTTCCTGGGCGTCGGCGTTTACCACCGGCAGTTTTGAGTGGGAATCCACCGTGGTAATGCCGTGACCGGGAAAATGCTTTAGACTTCCGATAATGCCGCCCCGGCGCAGACCCTGGATGTAGGCTGAAACCAGGGACGCTACCGTAGCCGGATCGTTGCCAAAGGAACGGTCCCCGATTATGGTACTGTCCCCCTGGGGATACAGGTCCGCCACCGGAGCCAGGTTCATGTTCAGCCCCAGGTACCGCAATTCTAAAGCGGTAAAGTAGGCCGACTCTTCCACCAAGCGGCTTTCCGAAAGGGACCCCAGGGCGAACGCTGGGGGAGGAAGGGGAAATTCTTTAAAACGAAACGCCGCTACCCGGCCGCCCTCTTGGTCCGCACAGATAAGGGGGCGAATTGTTTCCCGCCACCCCCAGGGGAAATCGGCTCGTAGGCTTTCCACGTCCAATAGTTTACCCGTTAGAGCGCGGACGTCTTGAGCGCTTCCGTAATTCCAAGGGTATAGGATGTAGCCCCCGGGTTTTAATGACTTGAGTTTTTCTAAATCCGACGCTTGGAAATTTCTGGGAATCCAGGTGATAAATTGCTGGGCGATTTTTTCCCGAAGGGAAAATTTGGTCATGAGTAGCCGAACCCGTCGCCGGCTTTCGTCGGTGATGGGGGACAGGGGCGGGGCGTAGAATAGGCTAGCTTCCAGGTCCGGATGCTGTACCGGAGAAACCGCCGTCGCCGCTGACCCCTTCCCGGTTTTCATCCCCGCCGAAAGGGAGGAACCGGGACCCGAAAGGGTGGCGCAGGATAAAAGGGCCAGGGGAAACAAAAGAAGGGGAAGGCGCCACAAGGGTAGGGGAGGGTACTCGAGATTTCCCTCCCCCCGTGAAAGGCCCACGGGCTTCCGCCAGGGGCTTTTTAGACCCGTAGGGCGTCCATTTCCGCCATGGTCGGCGGTTCAGCTCCGTGCTTGGAGCACACAAGGGACGCGGCCTTGTTGGCGAAGGACAGGGCGTCGTGGAGTTCCCCTTCCGTTAGGGCGGACAGGGCGGAACGGGACATTTTACCGTGAAGTTCCAACCAGGACAGGAAGGCCGCGTGGAAGGTATCCCCCGCGCCGATGGTATCGGCTACCGTTACGTCCACCACCGGGGCGGTGGCGGTAAAGCGGCTTCCATCGTCCCGCTTTCCCACGGCCATGGCCCCATCGCTCCCCAGGGTGGTTATAACCATCCGGGGCCCCATGGAAAGAATGCGTTCAAAAGCTTCGTCCCGGTTCAGATGGGGGTACACAAACTCCATATCCGCCCCGGAAATTTTAACGATGGTGGAATGGGAAATCCAAACTTCCATCCGGCGCCCGTAGGCGACCCGGTCGTGGATCATAATGGGACGGATGTTCGGATCAAAGGAAATTACCGGGGCCTGGGCATCGGTTCGTTTGGCTTCCCGGAGGATCATCGATTCTATGGTGGAGGCGATGGGTTCCATGGTCATGGAGATGGAACCGAAGAGGATACACCGGACTTCCGAGGGTAGTTTTGCCGGCAGGTCCTCGGGAGAAAAGGATCGATCCGCCGTTCCTTCGGTATAGAACACGTACTGGGGTTCCTTGCCCTTCTCCAGCTTTACAAAGGCCAGGGTGCTGTGCTCTTTCGACCGAACGATAAGATCGGTTCCCACGCCGTTTTCCCGGAGCCGATTAACCAGCATGTCCCCAAAAAAATCCTGGGACTGGCGCCCCAAAAAGGTTACCGGCACTCCCAACCGTCCCACAGCCACCGCTGAATTGTAGGGACTGCCCCCCGGGAGGGGACGGAACGCGTCCCCCTCGTTCGAGTGGAAAGGGACCATATCGATAAGCGCTTCGCCGCAACAAAGGATCATACATACCTCCGCCTCTTATACTAACCCGAAGCCTCCGCTAGGGCAAGTCGGAAAGGGTTACTCCCGCAACTAACCGTTTATCGGACGTGTCGGCCCCCCCCGTATCGGCCGGCCCCTGGACAAAGCGGGCCTAGGTATGGATGATGGGGGCATACCATGAAAATATACATCGATACCCACACCCATTCTGTCGCTTCGGGACACGCGTATTCAACGGTGGACGAACTTGCCCAGGGGGCCCGCAAACGGGGGCTCACGGGCTTTGTACTGACCGATCACGGCCCCGCCCTTCCCGGGGGCACCCACCCGTACCATTTTGGGAACCTTAGGGTTCTGCCGCAAAAAATCCATGGGGTCCGTTTCTATTCCGGCGTGGAGGCGAATATCCTTTCTATACAGGGGAATATAGAAATGGAAGCCTACCTTCTTAAACGGCTTGATTTTGTGATGGCGGGATTCCACGAGATCTGCTTTGAAAGTCAAGGTTTGGAGGGGAATACCCAGGCTATGGTGGCCACCTTGGCCAACCCCGCGGTGGACGCCGTCTCCCACCCGGGAAATCCCGCGTACCCCATAGACTTGGAAGCCGTGGTCCGGGCCGCGAAGGAATACGGCAAGGCTCTGGAACTAAACGACAGTTCCTTCCGTATCCGTAAGGGAAGCGATAAGAACTGCGCAACCCTGGCCCAGCTGTGCGTGGACCAGGGAACCCTTATGGTCGTGGGGAGCGATGCCCACTATTGGCGGGACGTCGGCCGTTTTGACAACGTACAAGACCTATTAAAGAAAGTGGGCGCACCGAAACACCTGGTTATTAACAGTTCCGTCGCCGCCTTTGAAAGCTTTATCGCCCAACGAAAGGCGGCTCGGCAAAACCTTTCGTAGGGCGAGATGCGGTTTTGGGTCGGTTCCTTTGCCGATCGACCAAGGGAACCGCTGACTCAATCCCCCAGGGGATAGGTGCCGAATTCCTTCAGCGCGTCGGCCATGGCGAGGATGTTTTCCGCGGGAACCTCGTCCATAATCGTATGAACCGCGGCGAGCATAAAACCGCCTCCCTTCCCCAGGGTGGAACAGACCCGTTTGACCTCCTGCCGGACCTGTTCCGGTGTACCGTGGGGAAGGATGTGCTGGGTATCCAGGGCGCCGCAGAACACCAGGTTGTTGCCGTACACCGTTTTAAGCCGCGCCAGGTCAGACATCCGGCCCGCCCCCGATTGGATAGGGTTAAGAATATCGACCCCAATTTCTATAAAATCGGGGATAAGATCGTACACGTCCCCGTCGGAATGGAAAAATATCTTGGCCCGGGTTTTAGTTTTTATGAAAGCAATCAATTTAGCGTGGACCGGCTTAAGCATGGTCCTGTAGGTCTCGGGGGAGATCATCAGGCTTTCCTGGGTGCCCAGATCGTCGCCTATTTTAATCATATCAAGCCTATCCCCCGCCTCGTCCAAAAAATGCCCCATCAACGTTTCCGAAAGTTCCTCGATTTTCCAAAGAAGGGCCTGGGCAAACTCCGGTTCCACCAGCATGTTCGTCAAAAAGGTATCCAGCCCCTGCAGGGCGTGGGCCCGTTCAAAGGGAAACAGCAACCAGGGGCAACCCAAAATGGCGTACTGCCCCGAGTCCGCCAGGGCTTGGGTTTCCCTCTTAACATGGGCAATCCGGCTCGGATCGTCCATGTTGGGCCAGGGGTACTCCTCAATTTCCTTCAACGTGGTAGCCTCGGCCATGGGGTGAATCCCCGGGTACCAGTGCCCCGGTTCAATTTCCGATTGCCCCGTTCCCCAATCGTCTATAAACGGGTCGTGGGGCGGCCGCGCTTTTACCCTGCGGTATACCTCATCGGGGTACCGATCCAACACCGCCCGGACATCCGAACCCAGCCGCTGGAGTACCTCCTCGTCCACCAAAGCCGTGCCCAATTCGGGCCAATCGTAAATATACCGGTCTTCTTTCTCGACCCCCAGGAGCCGTTTTAAGGCCCTATAGGCCCCCATTTTTATACCCGTAGCGTTGGTTCCCCCCAGCACCAGGGGAATTCGATCGGCCTCTTCGTGGGCTAAGGCCGCTAACACCCGTTCTTTTCCTGTCATAAACCCATTATGTCACGAAAAATTCCCGGGGACAAGGGAGCCCTTTAAAGGGCTCCCCTCAAACCTTCCCCCATGACCTTTACCCAGGAATCGTATAAGGGGGGTCCGGAATATCCGCCGCCTATTTTTAGGTTGTCGGTGGAGAGGAAATAGGGTATTATGACATCACGTACGGTTTAGGAGTCTTCGTAAGAACAGCAGGAGCGCGCTTTGGGTCTACGCCGAACCATGGTCGTTATTTTTATCGCCACCCTCCTTATTTCTGCGATCATGGCCCTTCTTATTTCCCGATACTTCTATCTGGTCGGTTATTCAGAGCTGGAACAAAGGGAAATATTTGAATACGTTGACCGCGCGATCGCTCTGGTTCAGGACGATATGGATCAATTGGACCGGACGGTCCGCGATTGGGCCGCCTGGGACGATTCCTACGCCTTTATGCTCCACCCTTCTCCGGAGTACGAACGGGTAAATTTGAACCCCCTGTCGCTCCGGTCCCTGGGTCTTTCTTTTATAGGATACGTGGATAATCGGGCCCACATTCGGTTTTTACGGACCCTCGAACCCCTGGACCCCCCAATGCTGGAACATGCTCTTCTTTCCCTGGGGGACAACCACAGCGCCGTCGCTGAACCAATGCTAATCCAGGGTCGTTTGTACCTTTTAATCGGCCGGGATATTGTAAAAAGCGATGGATCCGGTCCCTCGGTGGGGAAATTGTTTATGGCCTGGTCCCTTTCGGACCAACGGATGGAGCGGTATTCCAGAATATTGGGGTACCGGGTGTTTGTGGACCCCCTCATCCCCTCGGGTGTTTCTAAAACCGTAACAAGGAGTACCGACTGGGTTGAATGTACCGCCCCGTTTCCCTCTGATTCCGGGGCTCCTCTGATCCAGTTGACCGTACGATCCCCCCGTACAATTTATTCCTTTGGAGAACGATCCCTCTTAAGCTACATCATCACCGTCCTGATCGTTTTCGCGATGGTCGCCCTGATCGGTTTTGGAATACTGGAAACCTTGGTTTTCCGTTCCCTCCGCAAGCTCGCCACCCAACTAGAAAAAATAGCCCAGGACCCCTATCGAAGCGGCTGGGTTATTGAGCTTCCCCCGGGGGACGAGGTGGCCCTGCTGGGCCGGGCGATGAACAGAACCTTGGCGGCCCTCCACGAACGGATCGAGGAACGGGATACCATGCTCCACGAGATTTACCATCGGGTAAAAAACAACCTGCAGATTATCATCAGTTTGTTGCAACTGCAGGCGTCTAATACGGACAACGGCGACGTTTTGACCGCGTTGATGGAAAGTCACCGCCGGGTCCTGACCATCGCGAACGTTCAAAATCAGCTGTACGAGGGGTCAGATTTAACAAACATCAGCCTGGAAGATTTTATTTATAAACTCGTCGTTTCCTGTGATCCCGAACAAAAACCCCTGGGTCAGGTGGATCTGACCATTCGTATGGATGCTATAGGTGGGGAAACCACAAAATTGCACCAGGCGGTCAGCATTGATACGGCGGTTCCCCTGGGACTTGTTTTGAGCGAGCTCCTGTCCAATTGCTATCGCCACGCGTTTCCCTCGGGCCGTTCCGGGACCATCGAGGTTCGGGGTCGGCGGACCGAAAGGGATGAGATAGTGATAGAAATCCAGGATAACGGCGTGGGGATAGCCCCGGAAGACCGGCGGCCCAAGGGGTTGGGATTGGTTTTAGCGGAGATATTAGCCGCCCAAATCAACGGTACCGTGGACGTCCATGCGCTTCCTTCGGGGGGAACTCTCTGTACCCTCGTGTTCGTGTAACAAAATATTTCCCCCGGACTTCCGCTTATTGACGCACCCCCTCCATATCGGCACAATATTCCTACGGCGATGGAGTTCGCCCGGGTCTACTACCGATCCATACCGCCTTCCGGCTGATAACTCCTATTCGGAAAAACCGCAACAAATTTTCGCCCCGTTGTGGGCGGACTAGGAAGGTTTCCTCCCGGAATGGGAGTGGATTTCCACAGGAACACCTTCAAAAATACTCTAGAGGAGCTTTTCATGATGTATTCTGCCGAAGTGGAACACATGTGTCCCCTGGCGAAGGGGGCCTACCATGGTCCCGCCCCGATTCCCGAAGAAGGAAAGTGGGTTCAAGCAAAGGAAATTAAGGATATTTCGGGGTTTACCCATGGGGTTGGTTGGTGCGCGCCCCAGCAGGGAGCCTGCAAACTCAGTTTGAATATCAAGGACGGGATTATCGAGGAAGCCCTGGTGGAAACCATAGGGTGTTCCGGGATGACCCATTCGGCGGCCATGGCGGCGGAAATCCTGATTGGCAAAACCATTTTAGAAGCCCTTAATACGGACTTGGTGTGCGACGCTATTAATACCGCCATGCGGGAACTGTTCCTGCAAATCGCGTACGGTCGTAGCCAATCAGCGTTTTCCGAAGGGGGACTTCCAATCGGTGCCAGCTTGGAGGACCTGGGGAAGGGACTTCGGAGCCAGGTGGCCACCATGTTCGCCACAAAGGCCAAGGGACCCCGGTACCTGGAAATGGCCGAAGGGTACGTTACCCGTGTGGGGGTTAACGAGAAGGACGAAATTATCGGATACGAATTCGTCAACCTGGGCAAAATGATGGACGCGATTAAAAAGGGCGTGGACGCCAACGAAGCCCTGGCAAAAGCAAAGGGAAGTTACGGCCGCTTTGCCGAAGCGGTCAAGGTAATCGATCCCCGGCACGAGTAAGGAGGAAATCCATGGCGTTATTTGAAAGTTATGAACGTCGGATCGGTCAAATACTGCCGGTCCTTAAAAAATACGGTATCGCTTCTCTGGAAGAAGCGAAGTCCCTCTGCGACGCGAAGGGTCTAGATGTAAACGGTATAGTTCGGGGTATTCAGCCTATCTGCTTCGACAACGCTCCCTGGGCGTACATCGTAGGGGCGGCTATCGCGATTAAAAAGGGGTCTTCCGAGGCGACCGAAATCGCCCGAACCCTGGGAGAAGGGCTTCAAGCGTTCTGCATCCCCGGTTCAGTGGCCGATGACCGTAAAGTAGGTCTGGGCCACGGAAATTTGGCGGCCATGCTCCTTTCGGAGGAGACCGGGTGTTTTTGTTTCCTGGCGGGACACGAGTCCTTCGCCGCAGCGGAGGGCGCCATCGGGATAGCCAAGAGCGCCAACCGCGCTCGAAAAAGGCCCCTTAACGTCATTCTCAACGGCCTTGGCAAAGACGCCGCCCAAATAATCAGTCGGATCAATGGATTCACCTACGTCAAAACCCAATTTGACTATTATACCAGCGAACTCAAGGTTGTGGAGGTTATTCCTTATTCAACCGGCGAACGGGGACAGGTTCGTTGTTACGGCGCCGACGATGTTCGGGAAGGGGTCGCTATTATGCACAGGGAAAAGGTCGATATTTCCATCACCGGGAATTCAACCAATCCTACCCGTTTTCAACACCCCGTGGCGGGAACGTATAAAAAGGAATGTGTTGAACAGGGGAAAAAGTACTTCTCCGTCGCTTCCGGTGGCGGTACCGGACGGACCCTTCACCCCGATAATATGGCCGCGGGGCCCGCATCATACGGTATGACCGATACCATGGGCCGGATGCACTCGGACGCCCAATTCGCCGGGTCTTCCTCCGTCCCCGCCCACGTGGAAATGATGGGCTTCCTGGGTATGGGTAATAACCCCATGGTTGGGGCTTCGGTGGCTGTGGCGGTGGCCCTATCCGAAGCGATGAAGCGCTAGGAAGGGGAAGCCCATCGATATCCTGTTAGTTTTAGCTGGCGGCGGCTTCGGCTCCGCCAGCCGTTATGCGGTTTCCCTGGCCGCGGGCCGCCTTTTTGGGGACTCCTTTCCCTGGGGAACCCTGGCGGTAAACCTGTTGGGTTGTCTTTTGATAGGGTTTTTGGCCGGTTTAGCCGATAGAGCCCTGGTCTCCCGTTCCCTTCGGATCCTGCTGGTAACGGGGTTCCTTGGCGGGTTTACCACCTTCTCTTCGTTCTCTTTAGAATCTATCAGAATGATTTTGGGGGGAACTATCGATAGGGCCCTGATAAACGCGCTCGGTAATGTACTCTTCGGCTTTGCCCTAACCGTAGCAGGATTGTTCGCCGCGTCCCGAATATAGGGAGGTTCCATGACCGATTATTCGACCATCCACGTTTATACCCATGAAAAGGCCAAATACGAGGGTCAAGAACTAGGCCCAGCCGTGGTATCGTTTATCCATTCCTTAAAGATCGCCGCCCGCTGTGTGGTTTTTCGGGGCGTGGAGGGCTGTTACGAAAACGGTTCCCTGGTTACCCAGCGGATCGTGGAACTGTCCTACCATATGCCCCTGGTTATCGAGATTCTCCTTCCTTCCGAAGAAGTCCCCCGGGTCTTGGAAAAGCTCAAACCCATGGTTAGCGATGGAATCATCACCCTCTCAAAGATTGAGGTCGTGTCCTTCCAGGCTCCCCGATCGATTCTGCCGCCCCACCTTTTGGTTCGGGACGTAATGACGAGCAAACCTATTTTCGCCCATACGGACTTTTCGGTTCGAACCGCCGTGGAATTGATGATGGATTATCAGCTTAAGTCCCTGCCCGTGGTGGATAATAATCATCACTTGGTGGGAATGGTAACCCAATCCGACCTGATTGAACGGGCAGGCATGCCGAGTCGCTTTGGCTTATTCGCAAGGCTGGGGGAAGAGGAACTGGAAGGATGGCTTGCCAAGATGGACCATACGCCCTTGGCATCCATTATGACTAAAAATCCCCAGGTCGTTCGGGAAGATCATCGGGTCGCCGAGGCCATCCATTTGATGGTTCGCAAAAATCTAAAGCGGCTCCCTGTGGTAGACGCCCAGGGAACCTTACGGGGCGTTATATCCCGGATCGATACGCTCAAGGCCCTTTCCGCTTCGGCTTCCCAAGACGCTTCCGACCTGGTTCAGGAAGGAAAGCCCCCAGCGGCCCATGTTGTCCGGGATCTTACGGCGCGGGAATCCGTTTCCCTATCTCCCGAGTTACATCTAAAAATAGCGATAGACAAGCTAGGAAAACTGAACGTTCAACGGGCCGCCGTAACGGACGATCAGGGTAAACTTATCGGCCTTATTACCGATTCCCTTATCTTAAAAGCCCTGGATAGCGCCGCTTCTCCCTTCCATCCCTGGAAACAATACCGGACCCACGGGGGATCGGATATCACGGTCAAAGAAATAATGGAACGAAACGTGGTGAGCGTTACCGAAGATACACCCATAGCAGAGGTCCTGCGGATTTTTGTGGAACGGGGATTCAAACGGATCCCCGTGGTGGATCAGGATGGTACTTTCAAGGGCCTGCTCCGTCGAGATTCCCTTTTGACGGAGCTGTCCCATAGGGTTTGAGGTTTACCAGGCGGTAACGCCTCCATCAACTGGAAGATTTACTCCGTTTATAAAGGAAGCTTCATCGCTGGCAAGGTATACGAAGGCGTTTGCCACGTCCGTAGCGGTGGCTAAACGGCCCAGGGGTACTTCTCCGAAGCGCTCGGCCCTCCGTTGGGGATCCTGGAGGACGGTTTGCAAGAGAGGTGTATCCACCGTACTCGGATGAACCGAATTACACCGGATATTATCCTTAGCGTAGCGCGTGGCTATCGATTTGGTGAGTAGCGTGATAGCTCCCTTGGTGGCCGTATACGTTTCGTTGGTGTATTTATGGCCGATTATGCCGCATACCGAGGACATGTTGAGTATGGAGCCTCCTCCAGCGTCGCGCATGAGGGGAATCGCGTGTTTTATACCCAGGAAAGGCCCCTTAACATTGACCGCGAGCATGGCGTCCAGGGATTCCACGGGCATTTCCTCTATATTTTTACGAATATTGATTCCCGCGTTGTTGACCAGCACGTCCAGTCGACCGCTGTTTTTGATTATGGCGCCCATGACGCTTTTCCAGCTTTCTTCGGAAGTAACGTCTAGCGTTAAAAACGCCGCACCCCCGGTCGAAGAAATTGAGGCAAAGGACGAGGCCGTTTTTTCCCCAATCTCGGCGTTTAAGTCACAAATATATACAAAGGCCCCTTCTTCTCGAAACCGTCTCGCGATTTCAGCTCCCAATCCCTGGGCCCCTCCGGTAATTAACGCAACTTTATTCTTTTAAAAAAGATGGGAAGATCATTCAAAAGCAATAGGCTTTTGAAAAAATCTAAAGGGAATAGGT
>CAYRLW010000023.1:0-48147 GCA_964425215.1 uncultured Treponema sp. | reverse complement strand
CATATACATCTAAGGTAGCTCTTTCAAAACTCCCTGAGTTTTGAAAGAGCCTCCGTTTAGTAAAACTTTGCCCCTGGGCGCCTTTTTGATTTTCTGGGAAACGGGTTCCGTAGCGTCCGGATCACCGATGATCGGCTTTAGCGTTTCCCTGACGATAGGGTGGATAGGAAGGAAGTGGTATGTCTCAAGCGCTGATCTGGGCGATTCTTGGCGTGGTTCTTATCATCGCCGAACTTATGAGTATGGGCTTCGTGCTCGTCTTTTTTAGCCTCGGGGCCCTGTTGACGGCTCTCCTGGTCTACCTTGGGCTTCTTCCGGGATTTTATGTACCGATTTTCGTGTTTTCCGGGACCTCTATTGTTATGATGCTTCTGACGCGTTCGCTTCTTAAACGGCTTTTCGCTGGGCACAAGGATAGGGACCCCGAGTACCTTGGTCAAACAGTCTTGGTGGTTAAGGATATAGCGGCGGAGGGCGAGGGCGCCGTTTCTTGGTGGGGCTCCGAATGACTGGCCTTTTCCGATTCGGCCCTCTCGGTAGGGGAGAAGGCGAGGGTGATTGGACGGGAGGGTATCCCCCTTCAGGTGGAGCCTATCGCGGGAGAATATAGAAAAGGAGAAAAAGGAATGGCGTTACTTCTGGTTGTACTCGTGGCGGTTTTGGTGGTTCTTTTCATTTTTGGGGGGGGGCAAGATAATTCCCCAGCAAAGCGCCTTTGTCGTCGAACGGCTCGGCAAATACCATAATACTCTAAACGCGGGGGTCAATTATATCATTCCCTTCGTCGATCGCGTCGGTTACCGGCACACCCTTAAGGAGCAAACCATCGATATTCCCGAACAGGTGTGCATAACCCGGGACAACGTGCAGGTCGGGGTGGACGGCGTTCTCTTCATGCAGGTGGTGGATCCCCAAATGGCTTCCTACGGCATCAGCAACTACGGCATGTCCGTCATCCAACTTGCCCAAACGACCCTGCGGAGCGAAATCGGAAAAATTGACCTGGACAAGACCTTCGAAGAGCGCACCCAGATTAACTCGGCCATAGTCAGCGCGGTTAACGAAGCTTCCCGTACCTGGGGGGTTAAGATTCTCCGCTACGAAATCAAGAATATCGTACCGCCTGACACCGTCCTTAAGGCGATGGAAAAACAGATGTAGGCGGAACGGGAAAAACGCGCGAGTATCCTTCAATCCGAGGGGGAAAAACAATCCGCCATCAACGTGGCGGAGGGGCAAAAACAAAAGGTGGTTCTTGAGTCGGAGGCTTCCCGGCAACGCCAAATCAACGAAGCTACCGGCCAAGCGGAGGCCACCGCCGACGGGCTTCGTGCGGTCTCCGCTTCCATTAAGGCCGAGGGCGGTATGGAGGCAGTTCAGCTTCGGGTCGCCAAAAAATTCGTGGAACAGTTTGGACAGGTCGCCAAACAGGGCACGACCATGATCCTCCCGGCTAATTTTGGGGACATGGCTTCTGTGATCGCCACGGCCATGAGCGTCGTTAAGGCGGGAAAATAAGCCCTCAGCTAGTTCGAGTTCCCCACGGAAGGCCGGAATCGATTTATCAGTCATTTTGTCCTAGACAGATTATTCCTTAATCGTGTCGCCACGAGCCGGCCTATCCCCTACGGTCTTTAGCAGGTTGTTGAAAAAGCCGGTTGCTATTCCAACAACTTTTGCAGTTGCTCCCGTCCCTTACGGTCCGGTGCGCAATTGCGACATTATGGTAGTGTTGAAAAGCCCACATTCGCGGGTTTTTCAACACCCTGTTAGTACAATCTTGCGCAGGAAAATTAAGCCGCCGATCAGGCTAGGGAACTTATTTTCGGGGAATAAAATCGATGGTTTGCTTGGTTTCCAGGTACTCGGAAATGGTCCAAAGGCCGTCGGCTCCCTTCTTAAAGGGGAACAGGGTTCCGTTCTTATCGGAAAGAATTACCTGAGCGTTTTGCGCGTTGATTAGTTTAACCGAAAACCGTGGATTATTTTGAAAGAGCTTCCGTAAAGTTTCTAACGCGGTTTCCTTGGTCGACTGGTCAAGGCCGGAAAGAAAAGGCGCCGATTCTGCCAACGCCGAATTATCGGCCTTTTGAACCGCCGCGACGAACCTGGAAAAAACTTTACGTACGGATTCCTGGTCCTGGTTAACGGAACAGGAAAAAATGAAAAAAACTGGAATTAGAGTTAAAAAACGGGGGAAATGTCTCATCAATCTATCCGAGTTTTTTTTCGCCCCGGGGAAACGGTTCGTTTCCCCAGGCGCGGCTTCCTACTTATTGTACTTTACAATAGTCCCCTTGATCTCGGCAGTGGCAGGAGCGTAAATACCCCCGGTAATACCGTTCAAAAGCATATCGATAAAGGTTGCCTTGTACTCGATACTGATATTTACCGCCGCGTCACCGGAATATTTTTGAATTTCCCGTTGGATGGCGTCATAAATGGGATTGTTCATCGCGTCGGCGGTAGCGTTGAAAAGGTTAGCGCCACCCGAGGCTCCCAAAAATTCGTGGACCATTATGGAAACGTCGAAGGTTCCCACGGAATTATAGCTGGGAATTTCCCTGGTAACCTGGGCTCCCTCCATTTTAAACGTGGTGCAGGATGCCGCGATAAGGGCGACCAGGACCAGACCAAAAAGACCTGCGAATTTCCGCATACCTTCCTCCTCAAAAAATTAGTACTATGAACACGGCCTATCTATAATACAAATACGACGGCTCGTCAATGAATTGGGATTCCATCTTTTTATTGACAATTATCAAAACCCCCTTTAAACTAATAGACAATAAACTAACCCTATAGGGAGGCCGTATGGCAAAGGTAGAATTGAAAGGTATCGGCAAGGTGTACGATGGCAACGTCCGCGCGGTGGACAACGCCAACATCACCGTGGAAGACAAGGAATTTGTCGTATTCGTCGGTCCGTCGGGGTGCGGAAAAACCACCACCTTACGGATGATCGCTGGTTTGGAAGACATAACCGAAGGGGAGTTGTACATCGATGGCGAATTGATGAACGACGTGCCCCCCAAGGACCGGAATATCGCCATGGTATTCCAAAATTACGCCCTGTATCCCCACATGACGGTGTACGACAACATGGCCTTCGGTCTTAGGATTAAGAAGATCGATAAGGCTGAAATTGACCGCCGGGTTCACGAGGCAGCTCGAATCCTGGACATCGAAAAGTTCCTGGATCGGAAGCCCAAGGCCCTGTCGGGGGGCCAACGCCAACGGGTTGCCGTAGGCCGGGCTATCGTTCGTAACCCCAAGGTGTTCCTCTTTGACGAACCCCTTTCCAACCTGGACGCCAAGCTCCGGGTCCAGATGCGGGCGGAACTGTCGGATCTTCACATGCGGCTTAACGCGACCATGATCTACGTTACCCACGACCAGGTGGAAGCCATGACCATGGCAAGCAAAATCGTCGTAATGAAAGATGGAAAGGTTCAACAGATTGGCGCTCCACTCCACCTGTACAACCATCCTATCAACAAATTCGTTGCCGGCTTTATCGGTTCCCCGCCCATGAACTTCCTGACCTGCAAGGTGACGGAAAAGAACGGTGCGGTGGTGCTGGAAGAGGGTTCCTTCGAGGTAAAACCCTTGGAAGAACACGCCAAGTACCTGAAAAAATACGTGGGCAAGGAAGTTTACTTTGGAATTCGGCCGGAAGACTTTACCTATGTGGAAACGGCGGCGGCTGAAAACAATATGCCCGTCAAAATTACCGTGGTCGAGCCCCTGGGTGCCGATATCAACCTGTGGGTATCCACCAAAACGCAACCGATGGTGGTACGTACCGAACCGCACCACATTTTCAAGGTTGGCGATACGGTGAATTTGGTTCCCCGGATGGATAAGGCCCGGTTCTTCGATAAGGATACCGAACTGTCTATCCTGGCGGAATTGGACACCGCTGCGTTAGGTTGAGTTTCTCAGCCTAATCGGTAGGCGGCAAAAGCCCGGGGGATAGAACCTCCGGGCTTTTTTTTCCTCTTGTTGAATCCGATAGGGGCTCCTATACTTATATTATGAAAGAATGTTCTAATATCTCTATTACAGATGTTCGTACCCAGATAGATGCTCTTATTTCGGATTCTGAAAAATTATTCCTTTCCTTTGGATCCACCTTTCCTCTTTTTGTTAAGGAGCTTCAAACCAGCCTTAATGCTTCCCGTGGGGCCTTTGAAACCATGGGTGAAGGGAATTCCTTAGTAGAAAGTATGGCGAAAATATTTCAGACTACCCAGGATTTGCTCACCCAAGCTTCCAATCGTTTCAAGGAAATCCACCAGCAGGATGCGCGGCAAATCGAATCCCTTAACACGACCATCGGCACGTTAAAGAATATCGACGAGGTGATCGGCAAAATTCGGGACGATTCCATGGAAATGGAGCTTGTTTCCCTTAACGCCATGACCGTGGCGTTTAAATCCGGTGCCGCGGGCCGCGCTTTTTCCGTAATCACGGAGGAGCTAAAGCGTCTTTCGGGTCAAACCATCCGCTTAACCGACCAGCTTACCGAGGATGGTCAACGGTTGATGGATTTCTTTACCCGATACCGGGGGGAAGTGGAACGCCTGGTGGTTTTTCAGGATCAATTTTTCTCAAATTTAGAAGGACGCATTTCAGGATCCTTTGAAGCGCTCCGGTCTCCCCTCGAGAATTTGGGCTTGTCGCTCATGGAACTAATCGAGACTTCTCGACAGGTTGAAGAACCGGTTCATATCATTATGGAAACCGTGCAAATCCAGGATATTTTGCGCCAATCCTTGGATCATGTGGTGATGGCTCTTCAGGAAGCGGAAACGGCTCCCCCCCCTCCCTCGGATTCCAAGGAACTTTGCCGGGATTTCTATATTTTTCGCTCCCAATTGTATACCCTTTCTCAAAACATACTGCAGGACGTACTGCTACGAATCCGGGAGAGTCGTTCCATCCTGGATAAACAAACCCGCTGCATAGAGAAGATCATTGAAAAGGGGGAGGGCAGGCGGAGAGCCTTGTTAAGGGATGCTTTTAACACCCAGGATCCCCATTCGGTGATATCGGCGTTTGGCCAATCTTCGGAGATGTTGGAGCGACTAGAGGACGACCTGGGGGACTACCTCAGAGCAAAAAATGGTATCCTCCAGCAGGGAGAACGGCTTTTTCGAGCGGTCGGCGCTTTGGAAAAACGGTTCCAGGGGTTTGATAAAATTCTAAATCGTTTTAGAACCATCGATGTGGCCGCCCGGATAGAAGTGGTTAAAGAACGAATATTAAGACAAATGAACGATACGGTTTCCGAAATGTCCCAGCTTATCGAGACGATCGCTGTGGACGTAGATAGGGCCATGGGGGGCACGAAACGTTTTATAGCCGATTCCCAGGGGGTGGTGGATGCCTATTCGGATGTTTCGGGTGACGAAGCCAATGTGTTAGGGACGGCGGAAAAACAGCTTCACGATTCCTATCAGAGACTTGGAACCCTGCGGTCCAGCATCCAGGAAGGGTTGGACCATTTTTCACTTTTTACCGGCGAATTTTTAAATTTAGTAAAAAGCGCTTCCAGCAACGTGGAAACCATGGACCAAATGGGGACCAGGGTGGAATCGATAATTAAAGAGCTGGAACGTCTGGGTCAAGGGATCCAACGGGATATGGACGAATTGGGGATAGAAAAAACGGTAGAGGGGCCCCGGTCCGAACGACTCAAGGAAATTATCAACCGTTTTACCATTTACGCTCACAAACGGGTGGCCGCGGAAATTGGGGGCTTTAGTATGGAACGTGAAGCCTCGCCTCGGGATAACGAAGCGGGGGCGATTACCTATTTTTAATTATGTACGATCATCGTTTGAGTTCCTTTGAACAGCCTGTAACGCTGATACATCCGGGAGAATACCTCGTATCCCGGGAAGATATGATTATTTCCACGGTTTTGGGTTCCTGCGTCGCCGTGGCGCTTAAGGATAGGGAGTCCAACGTGGGGGGGCTTAACCATTTTATGTTACCCGCTCCGTTTAAACGGTCCTCCGCGTCGGAGTTTCCCCCAGGTTTTATCAGCGACCAGGGCCGGTATGGTTCCTACGCCATGGAACTTTTAATCAACGAAATGATGAAACGGGGGGCAAAAAAAAGCGGCATCCAAGCTAAGGTCTTCGGCGGCGCGTCCATGCTCCATGTAGGGCAAAGTTCAGCCCTATCAATCGCTACGGGAAACATCGATTTTGCCTTTGAGTTTCTAAAAACCGAGGGAATTCCGGTGATTTCCTCCGACGTGGGAGGAAGGCAAGCACGGAAGATTCTTTTTTTCGTACGATCGGGCAAGGTTTTGTTAAAACGAATCCGAGGGACCTTTAACGTCCTGGTGGAGGAGGAAGATAGAACGTATCTGAACCGGATTACCTCTAAGGCTATAGAAGGTTCGGTGGTCTGGTTTAAAGAACCCCGGGAAGATTCCAAGGGTTGTTAAAAAAGATCCGAGAGTTTTTACATCCACCACTCCGCCCGGCTCTAGGTAGCCACAAAATTTACTTCCAATTCGGGAAGCTTTATCTGACCCAGGGTCAGGGAGATCCGGTCGTTAGGCTGGACCTCGGTTTTTATGGCCACCTGGGCTTCTAAAGCTAGATCGGGAATGATCACCGCTACCCGGTTTCCCTTCCGTTCCAAAACCACCGCTTCCCAGACCGAACCTGGCCGGTTCATCAGGTACACCAGGGTCCAATGCAACCGGCTTGCCCGTTCCGCTTGAACGGAGGCCTGGGCGGCCATCTCCCCCGCCGCTAAACGGGTTAGCACTTCTTCCGTAGAAAGGAGGGGCTTCCCTGTCAAAAAAGACCGGATTTGCTGATGGCACACCAGGTCGGTGTAGCGCCTTAAGGGGCTGGTGACCTGGGTATACTCCGCCAAACCCAGCCCCCCGTGGGACCCCGGTTTGGGAGAAAGACGCCGGGGGCGCATGCACCGGCGGAGCTGATACGATCCCGCTAAGCCAGGAGGGGGGTCGGCGGGCAGATCCCCCACTTCTTGGGCCACGAAGGGAAAGGGAACCTGGTTGCGAATTGCCCAACGGGCGGTTCCCTCGCCGGCTAAGAGCATGCACTCCCGAACCATGGCCGCGGATCGGTAGTCTTTAATGGGGGTGATAGTTACCCCCGTTTCCGTCACACCCAGGTGTACCTCGGGGAAGTCGATACTCACCGCGCCGGCTTTTAAGCGCCGGTTTAAATTCCCTTCGGCTACCGCGAACAGGGCTCCCAAGGATGATTCTTGTCCTTCCGCGTTTGTAGCGTCATCTGCCTCCTGGTAGGTTAGGCGGCGTACCCTAACCCAGCTCCGCAGGATCTCCGTGGAAAGAATAGAAAAATCGCCGGATAATTCTATTTTAAAGGTAAGGGCCGGAGAAAGCTCCGAAAGACCCAGGGCAAAAAGGGGCAGGGCTTCTTCGGCGATCATCCGGTAGGTACCTTCGGGGAGGTACAAGGTGGCGCCGCGGTTTCTTGCCTCCAGGTCCGCGGGACTGTCGGGGCTTATAACCGCCGCTGGATCGGCCACGTGGACGTACAAGGTGTTCCCTTCCAGGGCTACCGCGTCATCCGGGTCGGCGCTCCAGGCGTTATCGATGGCGTAACTGTTTAGATGGGTCAAATCAACACGATCTTCGTCCTTGCTCGGGGGATTCACCATAATTTTGGCGGAACTAAGGCTTTGACTAAAACGATAGGGGTAGGGATTTACCATGGCGGACCAGTATCCGGTGGCTAACAGGATCTTGTGGGCCTCCTGGGGTGTTTCTGGCCTCCCTATATCCCGCAGGGTTTTGCTTTTATCGGTTTTTCCGTAGGCCAAGGCCTCGACATCCTGGATAAAACGTCGTTCCGAAGGATCAAGAGGGGAGAGTTTTTTTAATTTTGAAAGAAAAGCCTCCCGCTCGGCGGCTTCCCGACCCTTTTCCTCCCGTTTTTCCTTTTCTGCCGCGATTTCCTCGGCGCTTCTTCTTTTTACTCCCCCGATGGTACCGGTAAAATACAGCCGGTCCTCCAGGATCTTATAGGCCGCCCACGCGGTTTTGGGATTCCATACACCGTAAATCAATTCGGCCAGTTCGGAAAGGGGAACTTCGTTCTCCTCCAGTAACTCCCAGGTCCCCAACAGATCCCCCCCCTCCAGGTTTTCTTCTAATTCTTTAAGAGACTGTAGAGGACCTGGATGCAGAAGTTCTATGTCCTTTTCACGGACCTTTATAGTTTCTCCGGTCATCGAACGAAGGGTTATTTTTTCTCCCCCCTCGATTACCATGGCGGGTCGGTTCTTGTAGAGTACGAGGCTTTTTTCTGGTACCATAGGGGCCCAGTGTACCATGATAGCCGGAGCCCCTCAAGTCGGCCTCTATCGGGGCCGTTCCTTTGGTTGGGCATACTATATACATTATTTATGCATAATCGCGGTTAGTATTGCATAAAAATACAATATTTGATAAGATACATGATAATGGGGGAATACGCATGATCGTAATGAAGTTTGGTGGAAGTTCCGTGGCTAACGGCGAGCGGATCCGTCACGTGGCGGCTATCGTCAAAGACTTTCTTCCACAAAAACCCGTTTTGGTCCTCTCGGCTATGGGCGACACGACGGACCATCTCCTTTCCGCAGCGGAAGAAGCCCTAAAGGGGAGGGTGTCGATCGAACCGATTGTCTCGCTCCATACCCATACGATTTCGGAATTATCCCTTCCTTCCTCCGTAAAGGAAGAAGTAGAACCCCTGCTGGAGGAATTGCGGAATCTTTTGGTGGGTATTTCGCTGATAAAAGAATTGACCGGCCGTACCAAGGATTATCTGGTTTCCTTTGGGGAACGACTTTCCATTCGTCTGGTGGCTTCGTACCTCACATCCCTCGGAATTTCCGCCCAGGCCCTGGATGCCTGGGACGCGGGCTTTATTTCGGACTCCAACTTTACCTCCGCGGAGGTTAAAAAAGAGAGCTGGACCACCATCGGGTCTATCATCAAGGGGCTCGTGGAAAAGGGTACCCTCCCGGTGGTGACGGGCTTCATCGCCCGGGATGAGCAGGGAAACATCACCACCCTGGGACGGGGGGGCTCCGATTTGACCGCCACGGTTATTGGAGCGGCCTGCGGTGCCGAGGAGGTGCAGGTTTGGAAGGATGTGGATGGGATAATGACCGCCGACCCTCGGTTGGTTAAAACCGCCCGTCCGGTTGATTTGGTCACCTACGAAGAGGCGGCGGAATTAGCCTATTTCGGCGCCCAGGTGCTCCATCCCCGGTCCATGCAACCCTGCAGTTCCACGGGTACGGTGGTCCGGGTCAAAAATTCCTACAATCCCAGCGCCCCGGGGACCCGTATTGTCGGCCACTTGGATTCTTCCGCCGGGCCTGTTCGGGCCATAACCTCTAAAAAGAACGTTACCCTGGTGGACATCGTATCCACCCGCATGCTGGGCCAGTATGGCTTTTTGGGGGGAGTGTTCAACGCCTTTGCCCAGCACCAGGTATCGGTGGATATGGTGGCCACCAGCGAGGTGTCCATTTCCCTGACCTTGGACGCGGCCCATGATCTGGGGGCCTTGAAAAAGGATTTGGAAAAGATCGCCGAAGTGGATATTCGAAAAGGAAAAGCCATCGTTACCATCGTGGGAGAGGTCAGCCGATCCTCGGAAATTTTGGAGAAAACCTTTGGGGTGTGCAACCGGCTGGGTGTCCATGTCCAAATGGTCTCCCAGGGAGCTAGTAAGGTGAATATCAGTTTTATCGTGGACGACAGTCAAGCGGGCGAGGTGGTAAAGGCCCTCCACGCCCTCTTTTTCGAGGGGGTTCCCCGATGAATATCGCGTTAATCGGTTATGGCAGAATGGGGAGGATGATAGAATCCGCGGCCCTTGAACGGGGGCACCGGATCGTCGCCCTGGTGGATCCCTTCGCCGACCCGCCTTCGGCGTCCCAGCCCCCCCTGTATCGGTCCGTGGAAGCGGCCGAGTCCCTGTCCCAGGCCGATGTGGCCATAGAATTCACGGGACCCAAGACCGCTTTAGCTAACATTCTGGGGCTTATACAGAAGGGGGTTCCCACGGTGGTCGGCAGTACGGGCTGGACAGCCCAATTGGATACGGCGGCCTCGGCGGTTACCCAGGCGGGGGCGTCCCTCCTGTGGTCCTCCAATTTTTCTTTGGGTGTCCAAATTTTTTACCGTTTGGCCGCCTACGCCGCCCGGCTGATCGACCCTTTCGCGGAGTACGACGTGGGGGGCTGGGAGGCCCACCACAACAAAAAATCCGATAGCCCCTCGGGGACCGCCAAGGAACTGGTGGCCCGGGTCCTCCGGGAAATGAAGCGAAAGACCACGGCGGTGTACGAAACCCTCAACCGGCCTCCCGAGGCGGCCGAACTGCACTACCCCAGCCTCCGTGTGGGCGCCATGCCGGGCACCCACTCCCTGTTTTTCGACTCCACCGCCGACACGATCGAAATAACCCATACCGCCCGTAGTCGAGAGGGCTTTGCCCGGGGGGCTGTTCGCGCCGCCGAGTGGCTGGTCCGGTGTCCCGGGGCGGGAGAAGCGGCGCTCCAGGCGCGCGTGGGTATCTTTACCATGGATGATGTATTGCGGGATCTGCTTCCCCCGGAAAATGCTTAGGGAAGTATGGAGAACCAAAACAAAGGAATGAAGAGAATGATGACGCGAAAGCTCCAAGGGGCGCTTACCGCCCTGGTTACCCCCATGAAGGCCGATGGATCGGTGGACTTTGACGGGTTCCGCCGCCTCGTGGCTCTACAAATTGAAAAGGGAATCGATGGCCTTGTTCCCCTGGGAACCACCGGAGAAACCCCGACTCTGGAACGGGACGAACAGGATAGGCTCATAGAAATCGCCGTGGCCGAGGCTTCCGGTCGCGTTCCCGTCATCGTAGGTGTAGGATCCAATTCCACGGCCCATACGATAGAAAACGCGAAAATTGCAAAAAATCTGGGCGCCGATGGGGTGTTGGTGGTTACCCCCTACTACAACAAACCCTCCAACGAAGGGGTGTACCGCCACTTCGCCGCGGTGGCGGAAGCGGTGGACCATCCTATCCTTATTTACAACATCGCTTCCCGAACGGGGAAAAATATCGACGTACCCACCATGGACCGGCTGTCTACAATTCCCCAGGTGATAGGGGTAAAAGAAGCCTCCGGCGATTTGGCCCAAATGGGGGACCTGATTCACACGGTGGCCCAGGCCCGGCGTTCGGAAGGAAAGGATTTTACGGTTCTGTCGGGGGACGACGCGTTTACCCTGGCCCTCTGCGCCCTGGGCGGAGACGGGGTAGTATCCGTGGTGTCCAACCTGGTACCCGATCGGGTGGTCGCCCTGGCCCACGCCTGTTTAGAGGGCAATTTTGATAGGGGGCGAATCCTCCACTACGAGCTCCTGCCCCTCTTTAAGGGCGCTTTTATTGAAACCAACCCGATCCCCATAAAAACCGCCATGGCCTGGGCAGGATTACCCTCGGGGCCCCTGCGGCTACCCCTGTGCGCTTTGGAAAACGTCAACGAGACAAAACTCCGCTCCGCCTTGGCGGCGGCGAAGGTACCATTGATCCATTAAAATTTACGGAAAGGAGAGACAAAAATGGAAAAGATTCCCGTGGGAGTTCTTGGGGCCACCGGTATGGTGGGCCAGCAGTATATAGCCCTTTTGGCGAACCATCCCTGGTTCGAGGTAACCTACGTGGCCGCGTCGCCCCGGAGCGCCGGAAAAAGCTACGCCGAAGCGGTGGCGGGGCGCTGGCACCTGGCCCGGGGGTACGGAAGTACCGTGGGTGGGCTGATCGTGGGGGACGCCAACGACGTGGAGGCCGCCAAGATTGCGGCGGCCCAGGGGCGGTGCGCCTTTGTGTTTTCCGCCTTGGAAATGGGTAAGGACGAAATTAAAGCCCTGGAGGAAGCCTACGCCGCCGCGGGTATTCCCGTGGTATCCAACGCTTCGGCCCACCGGTGGACCAGTGACGTCCCCATGCTGATCGCCGAAATAAACCCCCACCACGCGGATATCATCCCCCTGCAGAGGAAAAACCGCCAGTGGGACCGGGGGTTTATCGTTGTAAAACCCAACTGTTCCATCCAAAGCTATATGACCCCCCTCTGGGCTCTTATGCGGGAGGGGTATGAAATCAAGCGGATGTTCGTGACCACCCTGCAAGCTGTTTCTGGGGCCGGGTACCCTGGGGTTCCCAGCCTGGATATCATCGACAACGTGGTACCCTACATCGGGGGTGAGGAAGAAAAATCCGAACAGGAACCCCTAAAAATATTTGGAAGTATCGACGGTTCGGTAATCCGAAACGCCGAGGGTCCGCTCATTACGGCCCATTGCAACCGGGTCCCCGTGGTGGATGGTCATACGGCCTGCGTAAGCCTGGAATTCGGCGCTAAAAAGCCCTCCCTGGAGGAGATACAGCGGATTTGGGAAAACTTTCGGTCCCTGCCCCAGGAGTTGGGCTTGCCCTTCGCCCCGGACCATCCGATCATCCTCCGGTCCGAAGCGGACCGACCCCAACCGCGAAAGGACCGGGATGCCGATAAGGCCATGGCTGTATCCGTGGGTAGACTCCGAAGCGATAGGATCTTTGACGTCCGGTTTGTGGGACTTTCCCATAACACGGTCCGGGGCGCCGCCGGCGGAGGGATTTTGAACGCGGAGCTTCTCAAAGCCAAGGGTTACCTGTAATATACAGCCATGAAGCACGTTTATTTTCCCCTTACGGCCGAAAAGCTTCGTCAGGTGACGGAGGCTTTTCCGACGCCCTTCTACCTCTACGACGAAGCGGCTATCCGCCGGAATGTCCGGTCCCTTTTCAAGGCCTTTTCCCTCTTTCCTTCTTTTGAGGAACACTTCGCCGTAAAGGCCCTGCCCAACCCGTTCATCCTTAAAATTTTAGCCGATGAAGGGTTGGGGGCCGATTGTTCAAGCCTCGCGGAATTGCTTTTAGCCGAACGATCCGGCATGACCGGCGAAAAAGTCATGTTTACCTCCAACGAAACCTCCGCCGAGGAATACCGGCTGGCCCGCAAGCAGGCTGTCATTATCAATTTGGACGATTATTCCCACATCGATTTTTTAGAAACCGTGGCGGGACTGCCGGAACTAATCTCCTGTCGGTATAACCCGGGGTCTTTGAAGGGCGGGAACGCGATTATCGGAAAGCCCGAGGAAGCCAAATACGGGTTTACCCGGGACCAGCTTATCGAAGGCTTTAAAAAATTGAAAGAAAAGGGGGTTCGGCGTTTTGGGCTCCACACCATGGTGGCGTCCAATGAACTGAACCTGGACTACCACGTGGAAACCGCCCGTATCCTCTTTCAACTGGCCGTGGAGATCAAAGAAAAAACGGGAATTCGCCTGGAATTTGTGAACCTGGGGGGCGGAGTCGGGATCCCCTACCGGTTGGACCAGGAAGCGGTGGACTACCAGGCCCTGGCCCAAGGAATCCGGCGGGCCTACGACGAGATAATCGTCCCGGCACAATTGGACCCCCTGGGGATACACCTGGAATGGGGTCGGGCGATCACCGGGCCCTACGGCTGGCTGGTGGCCCGGGCCATCCATCATAAACGGATCTACCGGAATTACGTAGGCCTCGACGCCTCCATGGCCGACCTTATGCGGCCGGGTATGTACGGGGCTTACCACCATATTACTGTGGCGGGAAAGGAGACCGATCCGGCCACGGAGGTCTACGACGTGGTGGGGGGACTCTGTGAAAACAACGATAAATTCGCGGTTCAGCGATCCCTGCCAAAAATTGAGGTGGGCGATCTGGTGATTATCCACGACGCGGGGGCCCACGGCCGGGCTATGGGGTTCAACTACAACGGAAAACTCCGTTCGGGGGAACTGCTTTTACGGACCGACGGCTCGGTTCTGATGATTCGACGCTCAGAAACGGTGGAAGACTACTTTGCCACCCTGGATTTTGAAGCTTTGAATCGATTTTCTCCGTCCCTATATCACCCATTGGATTTGTAAACCCACAAAGGAGTACCCCATGGTTCGACGCAACACCGCCCTGACAAACTTAAAAGCGGGATACCTGTTTCCAGAAATCGCCCGCCGCAGGAGGGCCTTTGCCGCTTCCCATCCGGAGGCGAAGATCATCAGCCTCGGGATTGGGAATACCACCGAACCCCTGACTCCCCATATCGACCAGGGCCTGGTGGAAGGGGCCCGCCGCTTGGGGACCGTCGAAGGGTACAGCGGTTACGGGGACGAACAGGGCATGACGGCCCTGAGGGAAAAGATAGCCCAGGTGTTCTACCACGGTACGGTCGCCAGCGACGAGGTATTCGTCTCCGACGGGGCCAAATGCGATATCGGCCGGCTCCAGCTTCTGTTTGGGCCCCAGACGCCGGTGGCGGTCCAGGACCCCTCGTACCCCGTGTACGTGGATGGTTCCGTACTGATTGGCGCCGCAGGGCCCTGGACCGGCGAGGGGTACCAGGGCATCCACTATCTTCCCTGCACCTCCGATAACGACTACTTTCCCGACCTTTCCCGGATCCCGGAGCAATCCTTGGTGTATTTTTGCTCCCCCAACAATCCCACCGGCGCGGTAGCCACCCGATCCCAGCTCCAGTCCCTGGTCAAAGCGGCCATCGACACGGGTTCCCTTATCATTTTTGACGCCGCCTACGCCGAATATATCCGGGACCCCGCCCTCCCTAAGAGCATATTTGAAATCGACGGAGCTAGAACCTGCGCTGTGGAAGTGAACTCTTTTTCCAAGCCCATAGGTTTTACGGGGGTCCGGCTCGGTTGGACCGTGGTTCCCCGGGAGCTCAGTTATGCTGACGGGGGAAGCGTGAACGCCGACTGGAACCGAATTTGTACCACCGTGTTCAACGGGGCGTCCAACGTGGCCCAATACGGCGGCCTAGCGTCCCTGGACGACGAAGGCCTCGTGGAGATGCGGTCCCTTACGGACTATTACCTTGAAAATGCAAAAATAATTCGAACGACCCTGACGTCCCTCGGAATTTCCTGTGTGGGGGGGGATAACGCCCCCTATATTTGGGCCCACTTCCCTGGCCAATCCAGTTGGGACGTGTTTGAACGGATTTTAAATACCTGTTGGGTGGTTACCACCCCCGGTTCGGGTTTTGGCCCCGCGGGAGAAAGCTTTATCCGCTTTTCCGCCTTCGGACACCGATCGGACGTGGAAGAAGCCTGCGGTCGATTACCCAAGCTTTTTAAATAGGAGTTTAGCCATGGCCATTCGAATCATCATTACCGGCGGAACCTTTGATAAACACTACGACGAGTTAAAGGGGGTCCTGTCTTTTAAAAACAGCCACCTCCCCGATATTATCCGCCAGGTTCGCATTACGGTCCCTGTGGAACTGGAGTTAAACCAGCTTATCGATAGCCTGGAGATGGGGGATGAAAATAGAAAAAACATACTGGAGGCCTGTCGGCGTGCTCCGGAAAAACATGTAATCATCACCCACGGGACCGATAGGATGGTGGAAACCGCCAAAGTGTTGGGCCAGGCAAAGCTGGATAAAACCATAGTGTTAACCGGAGCCATGGTTCCCTACTCGGTCAGCGGGAGCGATGCCCTCTTTAACCTGGGGTGCGCTTTTACGGCGGTCCAACTGCTCAAGCCGGGGGTCTACGTGACCATGAACGGTCGGGTTTTCCCCTGGGACGGGGTACGCAAGGATTTTGAAAAGGGTATATTTACGGAGTTATAGGGGTATTCAAAAATATCAATCCCATTCCCGTATGTATGCCATCTTTGATACTTATGGTAACTCTAGCCATAGGAGGTTCTTTCGAAAGTCTGTTGCTTTTGAAAGAACCTCCTTAGTTTATCTTCTTAGGAAACGTGTAAACCACCCCTGTTTTTACTTCGTAGAGGATCGTGGAAGAGGCTGGGCTGGCTAAACCCCGCATCCCCCAGGCATAGATGGGCGATTCCACCCCCGCCAATATGGAAAGGCCGTCGGATACCTGGGCGTTCAGGTCCAGGCCCACAAAAAGATCCCCCAGTTCATCCTTGGTGGTTCCGCTGGTCCCGATGTAGGACCGGGAAAGGGATTGGAATCCCAGATGCACCTTCGCGGTGTAGGGGACGTTTTTTTTATACACCTCGGCGATCAGTTCGTAGCGGGTACGATTATCCTTGGTGTTCAAGGTGGCGCTCTGTTTTTCCGTAAAACTATCCGACGCGATTCTCAAGGTGGTAATCACGTGGGGGACCCAAAAACCAAAGGCGATTTCGCTCCGCTCTTGGACGTAATCCCCCGGGGCGGAAATGCCCGCCCCGATGGTGGAATCGGATCGGAAAGAACCGAAGACCAGCCCTGGAAGTTCCAACCGCAGGGTGGTAGAAAGTCCGGACGTAAGGATCGAATCGGCGGTGTTAAAGGGTCCGAAAAAGGGCCCTACGCTCAATTTGGCGAACCCCCCGTCAAAGCCAATACGGGTGTACACCCGGTTGCGAAGCAAAGGATCGTTTTCAAAACTGGCGCTAAAACGGAGGGTATCGGTTAAGGCTTCTTCCGCCGCTAGGGTTCCCCAAAAAGCTAGGTTGCTTTGAAAAGGAAGATTGGCCGTTTGGAGGGACGTAGTCCTTCCGGTATCGAAGAACAAATTTCCCAAACTACCCAGGGCGGTAATTTCCAGGGCCGAGGACGTATGGGGAAAAAAGAAGAGGGAAATCGCCGTAAAAAGCCACAAGAAAGGGTTTTTATTCATGGTTTACACCTTAAAACGAGGTTCTTACACCCATGTAGGTCTCGAACATTTCTATCGGCCGTCCGTAAGCGAGGGGATCGATTCGAATTTTAAAATCCCACCGGGCTCCCTCGGTAATAGCGCTAATAAACGGGGAAACTCGAAGGGAAAAGGTTGGATTATCGTTGGGATGGATTCCCGTGGTGGTTTCCAATCCGCCCTCCAAGCCGTTTTTTAAGATATTTCCCACTAACAATTGTACGTTCAGGTCCGTGGCCCCCTGTTCGCTGGGATTTACGATTTGCATATACCGGAGGGGATGGTAAAACAACGTGATATGGATTGCCGCGGGTCCAAAATCGAGCCGTGGTTCAAAAAGGAAAAAAAGATTATCGATACTAAAAGAGTTTCCGCTCTCCCAACCTGGAACCCCCACCTGGGCCAAAAAATCCGCCCCCGCTCCGGTGGTAAAGAAGGCTAAGACCCCGCCCCGGTACATGCCATAGCTTCCGTAGGGGGCCGTCGCCCCCGCAAAGGCTTCCATCTTTACGTGGGGGGAGTTTATCAGAACCCGCATATCGGAGGAAAAACGGCCCGAATCGGGGATTCCCGTGGTACCGTTGATAAAAGCGTCATCCTGGTACAGATAGAAACTGGGAATAATCGATCCCCAGGGCGTCAGGGTTACGGAGACCCCCGAACCTACGACCTCATAAATCCCGTTGTACTGAAAAGCCGGATTCCCCCCGATCCCGTTGGGAAAGTACGAAAGACCACGAAAATTCGTACCCACCGGGGCGGTCCCAAACCGTTGGGGAAAGTCATCGCCGGAGCAAAAACTATCGCCCATACCGATAAAGTAAGAAAATTCCACGGGGAGCTCGAAGGGTTTACGGGCGGTTACCTGGGCCAGTTTAAATCCCATAACGGCCTGGTTGTTTAATCGATCCGCCAGGGCGTTATAATCCGCCGCGGAGGGGGGAGCGCTAATGGGATCGATGGTCGTGCGGCCGTAACCCAGGGCCTTTTCTAAGTCCTTAGAAGTAAAGGATAAACGAAGCAACCCTCCGTATTTATACCCCCCCGCTATGGCGATATCCGCCGATGCGACGGAAGAAAGATTAAAAGTGCCCCCGGATACCTTCCCGAAATCGGATAATTCCAGGTTAGGAACCGAAAATTCCGCCGCGAAAAGGGCGGGAAAGCGGATCCCCAAACCCAAAATCGCGATGAAAAGTAGCGGGACAATGAAGAATACGCGCTGTCCTTGTCTCATCTGCGGCTCCTTAACCGTAATACTATCATGTTCACGGAAAAATAACAAACCAAATTCCTTTCATGGGTACCTTGACGTAAGACGATTTGTGTATAAACATTATGATCGTCATGAGTGATTATTTAGATCCTAACAACGAAGAGCTCCTTAAGGACTTTTTCAGCGAGGCTCAGCTCCAGGTTGATACCCTGGAACAGAATATCCTCGTTCTGGAAAACGAAGGCACCAATAAAGACGCGGTAGACGAAATCTTTCGGGCTGCCCATACCCTTAAAGGGGGCGCGGCCACCGTTGAAATGGGGGAACTGTCTTCGTTCACCCACCTGGTGGAAGATGTCTTGGACGCGATCCGCTCCGATGCCGTGAAGGTAACCGAATCGGTCATCGACACCCTGCTCGCGGCGATCGACGTTATCAAGGCCATGCTTTCCCAACGGATGAATGGATCGGTCTATAGGGAAGATACGACCAGCATAGAGGGCCGCCTATCGGACCTGCTTCCCGAAACTTCGGCCCGCAAGCGCCAGGGTTCAAAAAAAACTGGAACCGGCCCTGTCCCTGCCGCCGGATCAAAAGTCGCTGGACAACCCTCAGCCCCCGGTTCCGCCGGGACCGGCAAGGGGACTTCCGTCGGAACCGGAGCCGCTACCGGCTCCGCCACCGGGGTTGTTAAAGGTCCTGTGGGTGGGCTTCCCGGCGGTGGATCGCCCCAATTAACCGAATACGATGTCCTGGAACTTAAGCAAGCCGCCGGGGCGGGGGAAACGGTATACAAAATTACCGTAACCTTCAACGAAGACAACGTGATGAACACCGTGGGGGGAATTCAGGTTTTTGCCGCCTTAAAAGAGTCTGGAACGGTCCTGCGAACGGTCCCGGATTTTGAACAATTGTACGAAGATATTTTCTATCCCCAGGTGGAATATTACGTTAGTTCTAAGCGGACGGTGGAGGAATTACAACGGTACGTCACCATCCCCGACGTGACCCTTTCCGCCGAAATCGCGGAACTGGGTACGGGCAGTGAAAAAATCTTCGCGGTCGCTCCGGAAAAAAAATCCAAAGCTACGGAAGAAACGAGGGTTCCCGCCGCCGCAGATCAACAGCCCGCTTCTCAAGAGGTTATAGCGGCTACGGCCCCTACTTCTTCAACCGCTACTCCCCAAGCCGCAGCTCCAGCTACCGGGGACGGTTCAAAGGCTTCCCCGACAGGCGCCTCAGAATCGGTCCACGGAGAAGGGGAGGATGGCGACAAGTCCAAGCAGGAAGCGGAAGCGAAAAAAGCGGGAAAAGAAGCGGGGTCTATCCTTCGGGTAGACTCTAAACGGATCGATAACCTGCTGAACCTGGTTTCCGAAACCGTAATCACCAAGGCCACGTTCAACCAAATCACCAGCCAGTTCAGCGAACTCATGGCCCAGCTGCAATCCTCCGAATCGGTGTACCGGGAAAAAATAAAGGATCTATTTGACGCTTTGCCGGACTATCTGGAGGGTATTCAGAAAGGTCGAACGGTAAAGGAAATAAAGAAAGAAATCAATGAAAAATACGGGGATCTCTTTACCCTCTTTGATCCCTTCGAGGCGTCCCTGAAGACCAATATCGGAAAATTCCGATCCACCGCCCAAAATCTGGGGAGAATTACCGGGGAACTACAAGAGGGGGTCATGCGGATCCGCATGGTTCCTATCAGCCAAATCTTTAGCCGATTCCCCCGGCTGGTGCGGGACCTTTCCAAGAGTTTAAATAAAAAGATTAACCTGGTAATCGAAGGTGAGGAAACGGAGCTGGATAAATCGGTGATAGAAGACCTCCTGGATCCGATTATGCACTCGGTTCGGAACTGTATAGACCACGGCATCGAGGCTCCAGCGGATCGGATCGCGGCGGGCAAAAACGAGGAAGGCACGGTTCTTCTTAAGGCCAGCAACGAAGGCAACATGATCATCATCGAGATCACCGACGATGGAAAGGGCATCGACGTGGACGCCGTGCGGGCCAAGGCGATTGAACGGGGACTGATCCACCCGAACAAGGCCTTGACCGACGTGGAAGCCTTTCACCTGATCTTTGAGCCCGGTTTTTCCACGGCTAAACAGATTACCAATATTTCCGGCCGGGGCGTGGGTCTGGACGTGGTTCGCCGGCAAATCGAAAAACTCAACGGTACGGTAACCGTCAGTTCGGAACGGGGAAAGGGAACCAAGTTCACCATCAAACTGCCCCTCACGTTGGCCATTATTCAGGGCCTGCTCGTACGGGTTGGACGGGAGATTTACTCCATCCCCATCACGTCGGTTATCGAAAGTCACCGTATTAAACCCACGGATATAAAGATGATCGACAACTACGAGGTATTCAACATCCGCAACGATGTCATATCCCTGCTCCGCTTAAACCGGCTATTTGGGATAAAAACCGACGAGCAGAGGGAATACAATTTTGTGGTTATCGTCGGAACCGCGGATAAAAAAATGGGCCTTATGGTCGATAGCCTTATAGGCGAGGAGGATGTGGTCATAAAGCCCCTCCGGGATCAATTTACCAACTCCCCCGGTATCGCCGGAGCCTCGATTCTCGGGGATGGTTCGGTTTCCCTGATTATCGACGTGAGTCAACTGTTGGAATTGGGGCTAAAACAGGAATTGGAAGAGCGCCGCCGTCGTGAGGCGTTGAGTCGATAGCGAGGAAAAGCATGGAAACTAACACAGCGACGGTCGAACAGGAACGGGCGGTAACGCAAGAAAGGGTGAATACCATTGATTTTAAAATGGTAACCTTTTCGTTGGCCGGAAAAGACTACGGTGTAGATATTATGAACGTCAAGGAGATTGCCAAGGCCGGGCGGTTTACCTTTGTCCCCAACGCGGCTCCGTACCTTCGGGGTGTGTACAACCTCCGGGGCGATATCATTCCCGTGGTGGATCTCCGGGTGTTTTTCCATCTTCCGGCGGAAAAAAAATCCGACGAAGCCTTGGAAAATATGCTGATCCTGCGGCTGGAAGAACACGTTTTTGGCGTGGTGGTCGATAATATCGATAAGGTCGTGGGAATCCATTCGTCTTCTATCCAACCGCCCCATCCTATTTTTGGGGATATCAACATAAAGTACATTCACGGGGTCGTGGAAAATCAGAATCGGCTGTACATTATTTTGGACGTGGTTCGAATTTTCGCCCAAAAGGAAGAAGAAAAGCCCCGTATTCTTTCCGAAACCCCCTCGGGGGCCTACTACGCCCCCGTTACGGGACCCATCGCGTCGCCGCTTCCAGAAGCGGTCAGCGAGACTCCGGACGAAGGCGGCGGGTCGGATTTGGACTTTATCAAGCAGACCCTCTTTGCTCTAAAACGGTTCGCGGCCACACCGCTTAACGAAGCCTGGGTAAACCGACGCTTTGAGGAATGGAAAAAAATTCAGAAGAGTTCGGACCTCCAGCTTAAAAATATCGAGGACGCGGATCAGTATTTAGAAACCTTCTATTCTCCCTATTCGGGAACCTTTTGGGGCGAGGACTTTATACAAGCGATCCTTCAAACCCTTCCCGAGACGGCGTCTAGAACCATTCAAGTTTGGAACCCCGGTTGCGGAAAGGGCTACGAAACCTTTTCCTTCGCCTGCGTGCTTCGGAAACGGTATCGGGATGCCCAAATAAAAATTTGGGCCAACGATAGCGATCTGCTAGCCATATCCCAGGCCCCCAATATGGTGTTCGAACTGGACGATGTGCCCGAGTATTTTCGCGAGTTTCTGGTAAAGGGCCGAAACGGGTACACGTTTAATTCGACGATTAAGGATTCTATCCTTTTCGAGTACCATGATATTCTCAATTCCAACCCCTTCCCGGAATTGGACATCATACTAGCCCGGGACATTTTGTCTTTCTTACCCCCGGTGGATCAGAATCGCATTATTTCGGATTTTTCTGAGAAATTAAAAGGAAAGGGTCTGGTGATTCTGGGGAGAAACGAGCAGATTGTAGAGAATGGTTGGACGTCCCTGGGGCAAGACCCCGTTTCCGCGTATACCCGTATAGAGTAAGATAAAAGAAGGAGCGTAGGATGAGAGTAGAATATATCAATCCCTTTGTGGAAGCCGCGTTTAACATTTTAAAAGAGGTGCTGAATACGGAGGTCCGGCGGGGAGAATTATATTTAAAATCCACCACCATGCCGGTTCTGGGTGTGGCCGCGTTGGTTGGATTAGCGGGGGATGTGGAAGGTCGGGTGCTTTTTGATATGTCAAAAAGTACCGCCTTGGCTGTGGCTTCCACCATGAACGGGGAACAGCTTACCACTCTGGACGAATTGGCAAAGGCCACGATCACCGAATTGGCCAATATGATTACCGCCCAGGCGGTGACCAAACTACACGATTTGGGATTTAAGTTTGATCTTACTCCCCCCGCCTTGTTTACGGGAGACAATATGGAAGTTTCGGATCACGAAGTGGAAGCCCTTATCGTACCCATGGAAGTTCCGGAAGGACGGATCGAAATTAACGTGGCTATTCGTGAGAGGGCATAGGAAGGTCGGCGTATGAAGACCAAGCAGGATTTTCCCTCGATAAACGAGCGGGCCCCCGACGGAATTAAAAGCGACGGGACTCCGTATCGGGTTTTAGTGGTAGACGATTCCATGTTTGTGGCCAAACAGATAGGACAAATACTCACCTCCGAGGGGTATGAAGTGGTGGCTACCGCCGGTGATGGGGAACAGGGGGTGGAAAAATATAAAGAGTTGTTCCCAAATATCGATTTGGTTACCATGGATATTACCATGCCCAAAATGGACGGAATAACCGCCCTGGAACATATCATGAACTTTGATAAGAACGCCAAGGTTATTATGATAAGCGCCCTGGGGAAACAGGACCTGGTAAAAAAGTCTCTTCTTTTGGGGGCTAAAAATTATATCGTAAAACCCTTGGATCGGAAAAAAGTTTTGGAGAGAATAAATCAGGTTTTATCCAAATCTTAGAAACGAAGAAGCCTGTCCCTTGACAAAGGGACCGGTCTTCCGGTATAAATACCGAGTATCGGGCGGTTAGCTCAGTTGGTTAGAGCACCAGTATGACACGCTGGGGGTCACAAGTTCGACTCTTGTATCGCCCAAATAAGTCCTTATCTTTCAACATCTTAGGTGTTGTATGATAAGGACTTTTTTTATACTGAGCCCCCTAGTTGGCCCATGGTTTTAAAGATCCGAGGCTCTTTCGAAACTCAGGGAGTTCGAAAGAACCCCCGTATCTTACTTTCTTTTCAGCAGGGTCGCGAAGGGGTTGTAGGTTTCGCCCTGCCCATCCGTATCTTCTAGATATCGTTTGGACAGGGTGTCTTCTTCGACGGAACTGGCGGGCTTTAGGGATATTCTCTTTTTTACGGTATCCACGTCCAAAACCTGGACATTCAGTGTCTGACCCACTTTGACCGAATCCTTCACGTTGTTGTACGTTCCGCCGCTACGAAATTCGGAAACGTGAACCAACCCATCAAGTCCCGGTTCCAGGGAAACAAAGGCGCCGTAGTCGGTAATTCGAACTACCTTGCCCGTATGTTTAGAGTCCTTGGGGTACTTTTCTAAAGCCCTTTCCCAGGGGTCCGCCAAGAGACTTTTCATGCTCAAGGTGATGCGTTCGGAAGCCCAGTCTAATTTTATGATTTCCGCTTGTATCTCTTGGCCTACGGTTAAGGCTGAACGAATATGGTCCACCCGTTCCCTGCTGATCTCGGACACGGGGAGTAGGGCCTGGACTCCGCCGATATCCACAAAGGCGCCGAAGTCTTGGATCGACGTTATGGTTCCCGTAACGAGCCCCTGTTCTTTCAGAGATTTTTTGAGGACTTCGATTTTTTCCGCCTGGGCCACTTCTTCCATAGCCCGGTTCGAAACGAGGATGCTCCGTCCGTTTTCCCTATACTCTTGGATTAAAAAGGTCAGGTGTTTTCCCACCCAGCTTTCCGATTCGCTATTCCGTTTAAGCCCCATTTGGGAGTAAGGACAAAAAGCCCGGGAATCTCCGATTTTAACTTCGTAGCCCCCCTTGATCTCCTTTTCAACCACCCCTTCGACGGGAATTTTGTTTTTAAAGGCGTTTTCCAAAAGCGCCACGTCCGCCTTGTCTCCGCTGATCCGGGTGGTAAAATAGGGCTCCCCATCCTTTATTCTTAGGAAAAACGCCCTAATGGTATCCCCTTCTTTGACGGTAAGTTTTCCGTCCTTATCCAAGAGTTCGGCCCTGTCCAGGATACCCTCGCTTTTTCCGTTCAGTTGGAGAAAAACGCTATCGTTAGAAATCGATTCTATACGAGTTTCCACCACCTGGCCCGGTTCCAGTTTGTCCATTCTGGTGTAACTTTTTTCAAAATAGGCCGCGAAACTATTCTCTTTTTCCGTCTCTTCCCGCTTTCCCATTCCCATACTCCCTCTGTTTAAAGACCTATTAATCCACCCGTTTGTATGAACCGCCATGTAAACCACGGGTCCATGTACCCTTGTAGTATATCAGAAATGATAATTCTGGATAATCGGGGCCCGGCCAATGGATTATCCATGTATCCGGTATATACCCTGAGAATTCGATGCTTTTTCAAAACTCAGGGAGTTTTAAAAGAGGCTCATTCCATGAAGCCTGTTCTCAGGGGTAGCCAAAGGGGAGGCGAGGGGGCCATCTTTGAAAGCGCTTTCCGCGTTTAGGCTTGACGGGATCTATCGTGGTACCCTAGTATGGGACTGGGAGGAACTATATATGAATAATTTTACGTTCTATTCACCTACGGAAGTCGTTTTTGGTAAGGATACGGAACGGCTGGTGGCTCAAGAAATTCAAAAATATAAGGGTTCCCGGGTAATGATCGTGTACGGCGGCGGGAGCGTGGTAAAAAGCGGCCTTTTAGGTACAATAAAAGATATGTTAGGAAAGGAAAAACTCCCGTTTATCGAAATTTCGGGGGTTCAACCGAATCCTAGGCTTTCTTTAGCAAAAAAAGGAATTGAGCAGGCTATCGAATTTAAAGCCGATTTTATCCTCGCGGTTGGCGGGGGTAGCGTGATCGATACGGCCAAGGGTATTGCCATCGGGGCCGCGAACCCGGGGGTGGATATTTGGCGGTTTTGGACCGCCGAGCTGGTACCCCAGGTGGCGCTTCCGGTAGGGGTGGTGCTGACAATTTCCGCCGCAGGGAGTGAAACCAGCGATTCGGCGGTCCTGACTAACGATGAGCTGGCTTCCAAGCGGGGCTTGAGCAGTCCCCTGAATCGGCCAAAATTTGCGATTATGAACCCCGAATTAACCTTTACACTTCCCAAATACCAGGTGGGCTGTGGGGTGGTGGATATCATGATGCACACCCTGGACCGGTACTTTACCCCCACGGAGGGAAACGAACTTACCGACGAAATGGCCGAAGCTCTTTTACGGGTGGTCATTAAGCAGGGGCCTATCGCTATAAAAAACAACCGGGACTATCAAGCCATGAGCGAAATTATGTGGTGCGGTAGCGTTTCCCACAACGGACTTACGGGACTGGGGGCGGTTACCGATTTTGCCACCCACCAATTGGGCCACGAACTAAGCGCTAAATTCGATGTGGCCCACGGCGCTAGCCTTTCGGCCATGTGGCCTTCCTGGGCCTCCTTCGTGTTTATGGAAAAGCCGGAACGTTTTGCCCGGTACGCCCAGCGGGTATGGAACATAGATAAAGGTAACATTGTAGAGACCGCTAAGGCGGGTATAGAGCGGACCGTCGAATACTTTGCGTCCCTGGATATGCCGGTCTGTTTTTCCGATTTGGACGTGGGTGTGCAGAGCGACGTCGTCCTGGGGGAACTGGCGGATCGTTGCGTGTTTTACGGAAAGCGTACCATTGGGAAGTTTAAGGTTCTCGATCGGGAGGCGGTATACCAGATCTATAAAGCTGCCAATCATTAGGCCGGTTGTTTCCTCCGGGATCTTTTCGTATATTAAAACCTATGAATAGAAACAGTTTAGCCGTCGGTCTTCCAAGCCGACGGCGTCCCCGACCCTTTTCCTTGGTGGTTTTCGGCGCCTCCGGGGATTTGGCGTCAAGAAAACTTTACCCGGCTTTTTTCTCACTCTTTCGGGAAGGGAACTTGGACGATTGGTCCCTGATAGGTTTTGGTCGGCGCCCGTGGAGCGACGATGATTTTAGGGAAGAAATTGATAAATCTATAAAAACCTCCAAGCCCACGGACTTGGAACGAAAGGATTTTCTATCCTCCTGTTCCTATGTGCAGGGGGAAATTGGGGAGGCCGCTTCGTACCAGCGGCTTTCTCAATGTTTAAAAAGCGATCGGGACGTTATTTTTTACTTGGCCGTGCCGCCGGAGCAGTATCGGCCCATCGTGGAACAGTTGGGATTGGCCGGCCTGGGTCACAAGGGGGCCGATCCTAAGGGGCCCCAAACGAGAATCGTGGTAGAAAAACCCTTTGGACGGAGCGGGGAAGAGGCCGCGGAATTGAATCTTTTTCTGGCCCAGCGTTTTGATGAGGATTCAATTTATCGAATCGATCATTATTTGGGCAAAGAAACGGTCCAAAATATCGCCGTTTTTCGCTTTGCCAACGAAATATTCGAGCCTATTTGGAATAGCCGGTACATAAGCCACGTGGAAATAACGGTGGCGGAAACCGTGGGGGTAGAACGGCGGGCCCCGTATTACGAGCGTTCCGGCGCCCTGCGGGATATGGTTCAAAACCACCTGCTCCAACTTTTAGCCCTTACCGCCATGGAAGTTCCCTCTTCCTTTTCCGCCGACGCGGTCCGGGACGAAAAGGTCAAGGTTTTTCGGGCCCTCCGTCCCATAGGGGAGGACCAAATGGCCGACCGGACGGTTCGGGCCCGGTACAAGGCCGGATTCCTGGAGGGTCAATCCGTGCCCGGCTACCTGGAAGAACCGGGGGTGGCACCGGATTCAAAAACGGAAACCTACGTGGCCATGAAGCTCTTTATCGATTCGTGGCGGTGGGCGGGGGTGCCGTTTATCATCCGGACGGGAAAGCGGATGTCCCGGAGGGTGTCCGAAATCGCGGTTCACTTTAAAAAGCCACCCCTGGAACTGTTTCCCCAGGGGTGGTCCGGAAGCAACCAGCTGGTTTTCCGTATCCAACCCGATGAGGGTTTAACCTTATACTTGAACACCAAAATTCCTGGACTAACCGACCGGTCTCGGATGGTTTCCATGGATTTCCTCTACGGAACCGGCTTTGGGGCCCCATCGCCGGAGGCCTACGAACGGCTTCTTTTAGACGTTTTGATTGGGGATGGTACCCTGTACACCCGGCGAGACGAGGTTTCCGCATCCTGGGCCTTTATCGACCCCATACGGGCCGCTTGGGACGAGGGCCTAGTCCCCCTGTACGAGTACGAAGCCGGACGGGCCGGGCCCGTGGAAGCTAATAAACTACCCCACAGTTTTTCCGAGCGATGGAGGCGTCTATGAGCCATTTTAATCCCTCTACCCTGGAACGGGAATTGGTCGCCCAACTTCGGGAAAGTTCGGCGGATAACGCCCGGGCCATGGCTGCCACGGTGGTGGTGGTTTCTTCTGCGGAAGAAGCCCCGGCTCTGGATGCTCTGGTGGATTCGTTGATGGGCCGTCGGCCCGCCCGGGTACTTCACCTGCGGGGTAACGTGTCCACGGGCTTTAAAACCTGGTCTTCCGCCCGTTGTTCCCTGGATCGACAGAGCCGGGGTGTGTGTTTTGAGGATATTTTCATTGAAACCCCCGACGATTCGGCCTACGAAGGGCGGATTTGGGGGCCCCTGGTGATCCGTGAACTCCCTGCCCTGCTTATATGGACCCTGGGAGCGGGATACCTTCTTTCCTGCGGGTACGATTGCGCCGATCGGGTCGATTTGACTATTATCGATGGTGAACAGGATATCCGATCCAACGACCTATCGCCTAAAGAGTATCGGGACCAGGTAGCGTCGGTCTTGGATTCGATCGGAGCCCTGGTAGACCTAAGCTGGGAACGGAGTTTACCCATCCGACACGCCGCCGCTCGCCTTTTTGACGGAGCCTTCGCGGATCGGTTGAATTACCTTGAACGAGTACGTATCCAGGGTTTTGATCCATGGACCACGGCCCTATTAGGCGGGTGGATCCGGGATCGACTCTCGTTTCGGGAGGGGGCCATGGTTATTGATACGGTTCCCCTGCATTCGCCGGGACAAAAACAGGGAATAGAATTTCTTCTTTCCGGTTCTACCGAAAAAACATCCGTAGAGTTCATCGACCCTTGGCACGGACAACTCCAATTTTTTGATGGACGATCCATCGATCTATCCTTTTCATCCTCCGGTTTCGGTTCATCCGAATCCGGGGCTATTCTTGAACGTTTGGTGGACGCGCCCGTAGCTGACCCCCTGTACCGTCGGGCCGTAGAAAAGGCGGTGGTGTAGGAAATATCCCCCGCTCAACCTTCGGTGAAATAACCAGGGGCTTGACTAAATTTCTCTTAATAGATATTTTATTATCTATAATATCTTACAAAATAAGTAAGGTATTGGAGGAATTATGATACGAGCTAAAGATTCAAATCCAAAACCCTTGCGGATAGCTTTTTTTGATACAAAACCCTACGATAGAACATATTTTGATAATATATCTCAAAAAAAGGGAATAGAAATAAAGTATTTTCCCATACGGTTGGGTGCCGATACAGCGGCCTTAGCGCAGGGCTTTAACGCGGTTTGCGCGTTTGTTAACGATGAAATTGACCGACGGACTGCCGATATCCTGGTCGAAGGAGGGGTCACCCTAATAGCACTCCGTTGTGCGGGGTATAACAACGTAGACCTACAGGCTGTTTGGGGACGTCTCCACGTGGTTCGGGTTCCTGCGTATTCACCCCACGCGGTGGCCGAACATGCTATAGCACTTTTGCTATCCCTTAATCGAAAAATCCATAAAGCCTACGCCCGAACTCGGGAAGGGAATTTTACCCTCTCGGGGCTTGAGGGTTTTGATCTTTATGGAAAGACCGCTGGAATCATTGGGACGGGCCAAATCGGCAAGATTACTGCGGAAATCCTTCGAGGCTTTGGGATGGAAGTCCTTGTATCGGATCCTTTCCCTCAAACCGATTGGGCGCGTTCCAAGGGTATCCGTTACGTTTCGACGGATGAATTATTTTCTTCCTCCGATGTTTTGTCACTCCATTGTCCGCTGACCAAGGAAAACTATCACCTTGTAAATGAAGCTGCTTTAGGGGCGATGAAAAAAGGTAGTCTTATTGTGAACACCGGTCGAGGTGCGTTGATTGATGCCCGCGCGCTTATTGAAGCGTTAAAAAATGGCAAATTAGGAGGCGCCGCTCTGGACGTTTACGAGGAGGAAGATGCGTATTTCTTTGAGGACCATTCAAATACGGTTATACAAGATGATGTGCTAGCCCGTCTGCTTACCTTCCCTAATGTTTTGATTACGGGACATCAGGCGTTTTTAACCACCGAGGCGCTTTCGGCCATCGCTGAAACAACCATCAAAAACATTTTAGATTATTTTGAAAAGGATGAACTTCCCAACGAGATTTGTTATCGGTGTACTGAAAAATCCTGTCGGAGGAAAGAGACCGGACGTTGCTTTTAGGGGGTATTCATTGGGTCGAACCTATACGCTATCGACCGAAAACCGCTTCGTTTTATATCCGATCGTCTTATAAAAAGGGGAGGACGCAGTTTATCCAGCCGTTCCATATCCACGGCGGTACCGGAAACCACAAGAATACCCCCGGCTTTTAAAAATTCTGAGTATCCCCTCCAGAGGTCCGCCCAACGGTTGGTTTGGGGTACCGGCTCGGGGAAAGAAAAAAAGAGGTCCGCCTTTTCCCTTCCCCGCGCTTTCAGAGGGATGTGGAGATCCGAGGCCGATAGTTCGGGATCAACCATGGGCTGGATGAAAAGGTCCGGATCCCCGTTCAGATCTAAAACGTTCCGACGGCTAGCTTCCAGGGCAAGAATATTACGACCCCCAATGCCGAGCAAGGGTTTTTTAAGGCCTAATTTTTGAAGATACAGCCATAACCAAACGGCAAAGTGTCCTTGATCGGTTTCATGAATAAAAACAAACGGATTAGGTAAAAGGGATGAAAGATCCTTTTCTATCTTAACGATCCCTTTAATCGCCAATTCCGTCGCCTTTGACGGGGTGTCAAAACCCGAAACCCCGTGCAGGGACGTTAAGGAATATTCTATCTCCCCTAAGCGGTACGTTCCCCTGTTTCTAACGTAGGGCTTAAAAAAATCAACTTTTTCTTTTTCCATCTCTTTTAACGGTTCCCACGGGATGGTGGAGTCTGTGGTCCAGGTACGATCCGCCGGGGGTGAGAAAAAGAACACCCCGTGTCCCTTTCCTTGCCGTTCTACGAGAATGGTGGCCCCAGCTTCTTTAATCCAGGATCTAATTTTTTGTACCAGAGGATTCACCACGACGATGCCGACGCGGCCCGTGGCGCTAAGGAGCGGTAGGGACGAGAAAATAAAATTTCGCAATACCGCTTCTCCAGCCTTTGCGGGTAGGTTGGAAATAATCAGATCCCAGCGGCGATCGGGGAAAGTCCACAGTAAGGGTTCGGTCCCGGCGCTCAGCTGGTCTTCGGTCAGGCTGTTTCTTTCAGCGTTAGCCAGGGTAACCAGGCGGGCCAATTCGTCCCGGTCTTGGCAATGGACGTGAAAAGGGGAACTTGAATGGATTTTTAGGTAGGAAGCGATGGAAATACCCAGAACCCCCACACCGCAACCGGCGTCCAAAACCGTTCGGGGAAAGGAACCTCCGGTGGCCGTATCCTGGTCCCACAGGATGGAAAGCTCCCGGAGTAAAAACCGGCTCCCCGTATCAATATCCGCCGAGCTAAAGAGCCCCTGGGAAAGGGTATACTGGGTTTGAACTCCCCGAAACGAAAAGGTTACCCCCTTCGTTCCGTAGGCTGTTAGAACCCTATTCGTTGATCCGTTCCACGTACTCGTTGGTTTCCGTATTTACGAGAATTTTTTCGCCCTGCTTAATAAAAAGGGGCACCCGAACGGTTAAGCCCGTTTCCGTTACGATAGGTTTGGTCGCCCCGGAAACCGTATCTCCCTTTACGTAATTCTCGCTTTCCGCGACGGTAAAAACTACCTTATACGGAATTTTTATATCAATAACCTGGCCTTCCCAGAGCAGAAGATCGTAGCTTTCCCCGTCTTTAAGGTAATACTTTTTCTCTTCCATCCCCGAAATCGGAACCTCGAATTGGTCGTAGGTCTGGTTATCCATAAAATAAAAATGATCCGCGTCGGCGTACTGATACTGGCACGTATGGGTATCCACCACCGCGTCTTCTACTTCGAGCTGGGTAGGAATAGTCTGGGTTAAAACAGACCCATCCCGGAGGCCTTTCATTTTAACCCGGGCAAAAGCGCCGCCCTTTCCTGGATTTACAAACTCCCGTTCCACAACGATGTACGGCTGCCCCTTTTGCAAAAGGCATACCCCCTTGGCGATATCTCCGCCTCGAATCATGCTTTTCCTCTCTTTGCTGACAAAAATCAAATAGCGAAAAAAGTATATCGATTTTAGGGCTCTTCGTCTAGAAAGGGAAAGAGACCGGAGGTTCTTTCAAAAGTCTGTTGCTTTTAAAAGAGTCCCACAAGTTTATCGATAGCCGCAACAGTACCTTGACAAAGCTATCATATGCTCATAATTTTAGTAGATTATTCCAACTATACATCGAGATAATACTCCGGGGGGAACTATGGTTTTCCCCGAGGTTTCGAAAGATTCCGGAGAGCTTCTTTCGGGGACGACCTAGTACGGTTGGAAGTGGGGTCCCGACGAAGGTTAGGATTCGAAAATTTTTTATATAAGGATAGGTACACAGCATGGCGGGTCTTGAGAAATTTGATAAAAAGGGCGTTAAGCGCCTGATCGGTGTGGTAAGCGGCAAAGGCGGGGTGGGTAAATCGACTACCACCGTGTTATTAGCCCAGGCCTTAGCGGCCCGGGGGTTTAAAACGGGCATTTTAGACGCGGATATCACCGGACCCAGTATTCCCCGCCTGTTAGGGTTAGAAGGCCAGCGGGGAGAAAGCGACGGAGAAAAAATGCTACCATTGGAAGCGATTATGGGAATTCGCTGTATTTCCATCAATATGTTCCTCGGGGACGAGGACGACCCGGTCTTGTGGCGGGGACCCCTTTTAGCGGGGGCCCTTAAACAATTTTACGAAGACTCCGATTGGGGCGAGCTGGATTACCTGGTGGTGGACTTTCCCCCGGGAACCAGCGATATCGCCCTGAGCGGTTTTCAACAGTTGCCCCTGGACGGGATCGTGGTTGTGGCTACGCCCCAGGATTTTGTGGGAATGATCGTCGCCAAATCGGTAAAAATGGCCCTTAAGCTGGATATCCCCGTTTTGGGGGTGGTAGAAAACATGGGCGCCATGGTATGCCCCCACTGTGGAAAGGAATTTCGCCTGTTCGCCCAGGATAACGCCGCCGATACGGCAAAAAAACTAGGTCTTCCCCTGTTGGCCCGCTTCGCTTGGCGAAAGGAACTAGCCCAAATGGGGTCCCTAGAATGGGATACCCTGCCGCAGGACCTTCGGTCCCAAGCGGAAGCTCTGGTGGTGGCCGTTAATAACGAAATGGTAAAGTAAAAGATGAAACGGCGGATCGGTGGGGAACCGCGAATCGATGGAGACCCGTGGATCGATGGGGAATCAAGGATCGGTGGAGAATCGCGGATCCCGTTCATCCTGTCCCTGTCCGCCGTTGCTATAGGTTTTTTAACAAATCTCTATTTTTCCATCGATACGGGCTTTGGGATTACGTTCCTCGTTGGTAACGTGTTTGGGGTTTTCGCCGCCCTGATCAGTCCTTGGCCCTGGGGAATTTTCGGTCCCCTCCTAACCATGACGCCCACCCTCATGCTCTGGGGCCATCCCTGGGCTTTGTTAAGCGTTCTGCTGGAGGGGCTGTTTTTAGCAAGCCTGGGTCGTCAGGGTACATATGAACGGGTGTTGATCTATGAAATCTGGTATTGGCCCCTGGTGGGAGCTCCCCTGGTTCTGCTCCAGTATGTCCTTTTTTTAAGGATGGATTTTTCCGGGGCCCTGGCCGCCGCGACAAAGCAGGGCATCAACAGCATCTACAACGCAGTTTTTGCTCTGATTTTGTTTTATGCGGTTCGAGGGATAAAAAGCCTGTTTAGCCGTTCCAAAAATACCATTCATGCACAGGAGTATTTGCTTTTATTTCTCAATTTCGCCATTCTTTTGCCCCTTTTGATCGGGGTAGGCATCTATATGGTCGTCCAAAGGGACAGCACTCTCCGGTCTGCGGAGGCGGAGGCTTCCAAAATCGCCTCCCTCATGGCCACCGAAATGGGGCCTTCAGAATCGAGCGATGGGGAAGAGGGCTTTTTACGGCGTTTTAAAGCCATAACCGGTTTCGATTGGGCCGTTTATTCTGTGCGCGAAGACGCTAGAGTTCTGGACCATGGATCCTTTACCGCCACGGAAGTTCCCTGGTATTTGGGAAGCGACGTTACAATCCTAACTTCTTTGGGAAACGCCTCCGTGGTAGCGCCGAACCGGGAAACCAACCCCATGAAGCGATGGGCTGTTTCGGTGGTTTTAGCTCGGCAAACCCTCGGGACTACCGAGGTCCTGGTTAGCCGTCCTATAAAAAACGATGTAAACACCTTTAATCAGTCCATTTCGCTCATTTTTCTCTTTCTCTTTGTCTGGCTTGCGGTTATGGGAAGCCTGGCTTTTGCATTAGCCACCATGATTATGCGGCCCCTGGAGGGGTTACGGCGTTCCGCCGAATTGACCCAACGGGGGGAAAGCTCGGTGGTTTGGCCAAAAACTTCCGTGTCAGAGATTAACGAGCTCCGGGATAGTCTAGTGGCCATGACGGGGGCCTTGGAACAGCGAAATTTGGAACTGCGGGAGGCAAAAAACGCCGCCGAACGGATGACCAGGTTATCGGAGAAGTATCTTTCGTTCATGGGCCACGAGCTTAAATCTCCCTTGGCGGCCATTTATTCGGTTTTGGAAACCCTGGCGATTCCTATGGAGATCGATATCAGGGGATCTATCAACCGTTTGTTGGAGTTGATTGACGATATTTTAGACCAGGCAAAGTCTTCTTCCGGGAAGCTTACCCTCCGTTCGGAGCCCTTTTCCCCCGCCCAGGAAGCTAAAAACCTTTTAGAGCCCTTTGCGATTCGCTCTCGCAGAAGGAATTTGGAATTTACCCTTACCGTAGGACCGGAACTCCACGTCCCCGTCTTGGGGGACCCCCTGCGGTTCCGTCAGATCCTTTCAAATCTGGTAGGGAACGCCCTAAAATATACCGCTTCGGGTTCTATTCGGGTGGATCTAACGGGTATTACGGTGAACAATACGTTGGAGGTTCACGGCTGGGTGCGGGATACCGGGCGGGGCATCAATGCGGAAAAACTGCAGGATATTTGGAAGCCCTTTGCTTCGGTGGAAACGAAAACCGAAGACGGCCAATCGAGCCACGGTTTGGGACTTTCTATCGTCCATGGGATCGTAGAGGCCATGGGGGGCGAGATACAGGTTTCCAGTACGGAGGGCCAGGGAAGCCTTTTTTCGTTCCGGATCGCCTTTCCCCTGGTTACAGGCTCCGAAGCTGAAAAGCCAACCGTATCGGTATTGACCGGGGAAACAAACCGCTCGCTTTCTATCCATTCCCCTGCTTCGGTTCCTATCCAGGAGCCTCCACCTTCCCCGGTTCCTATCCAAGCGGCTCCGAATTCCCCGGTCCTTCGCCAGGAGGCTCCGAAAACGCCGGATCTGCGGGGACTTCGGGTTTTGGTTGCGGAGGATGAAAAAATAGCCCGGATGGTGGTGGTTTACCTTTTCCGCTCCTGGGGTGCCCAGGTGGACGAAGCGGAGGATGGAAAGGTCGCCCTAGAACTGTGGAAGGTACGGGGCCACGATATCGTGGTCCTGGACGATCATATGGGGGGGCTTGAGGGCCCCGAGGTAATCCGTCGAATCCGCGATGTTCAAGGGGAACGGAAGCCTTTGCTCATTATTTCCAGCGCCGATATGGCCTTTAGGGACCCCTCGTTCGTTCTAGAGGGGGCCGACGCTACTCTGCCGAAACCGGTGAACGAAAATAGGCTCATGAAAATAATAGGTGATTTTTTTTAACGTTAAAAATCGAAGGTCCCCTCAAAGGCGTATTCGGCCATACCGGTAAGCCGTAGGGTATCTGCTTTAGCTCCCTCGACGTAGAACCTGCCCCGATCGATCAGCGTTCCTGGACCGCTAGAGAGGCCGGGGTCCCGCTTTTGGGCAAAATCGGCGAAGGATACCGCTCCTCCCTTGCCCCGCCACTCTACCAGAGCTTCGTTCTTTAGCCGGCCTTCGGCCAAGGACGCCCACATGGCCGCGGCGGCTGATTCGGTTCTGTCAACCTTACCCGTGGCAATGAATCGGATCGTATCGGGCTTATGGGTACGAATAACCACAGGGACCGCTTTTTTCTCCATGGCCCGCAGGGCTTGGGCTATTCGTTTGGTGGTAGGTCCCTCGGGATCGGCTATACCGACGGAATACCGTTGTTCTAAATCCACTAAAAAAGCCGTCGTAGGGTGGCCGTCCACAATGAGTGTTAGTTTTCGGGGAGGGGCCACGCCAATCTCCATCATAAAGGATTTGGAATCCACCGCGGTTAAGACAAAGGTTGTCCTTTCACGGAGGATATGAACCTGGTTCCCCGCGCTTTTCCCCGAATCGAAGGCCCACCGGGCGGCGCAGAGTAGGGGATCCCGCCCGCATCGATCCATAATTCCATCGCTCCGATACACTTGAATTGAAACCGCCCTGGCTCCCGATAGGGTATTGGGTTTGTTTTGGATAAAAATACAACCCCTGCCGCCGACACCGCAGAAACGATCCAAAATCAATTGGGCCAACTCTCCCAGGCTTTCGCTTCTATGGAGTATTTTTTCATTGCTCTCCCGGTCCAGGTCCACCAGAATATAATCGTTGCCCGCTACCTGTAATTTAAAAAAGGAAAGGGTCAAGAGCTACGGCCTCCTTTGGCATTTTGGTCCGTTATCCGCGAATAACGCAGATTCCGCTTTTCTATAAACCGTTCCTCCGCCAGGCCGATCAAGCGATCCAACAATTCTCCGTACGCGAGCCCCGAGGCTTCGCACATTTTGGGGAACATGCTGATGGTGGTGAATCCAGGCATGGTATTTACTTCGTTTAAAAGAATCTCCGAAGTGTTTTTGTTAAGGAAAAAATCCACCCGGGCCAGTCCCGAAAGTTCGGCGGTCTTATAGGCCCGCAGGGCGATTTCCCTAACGGTCCGTAATTCGGTCTCCGAAAGATCCGCAGGGATTAGGAGTTTTGCCCCATCGGGGTCCGTATATTTGGCGTCGTAATCGTAGAATTCGTGGGAAGGGATGATTTCTCCGGGGGTATAGGCTTCGCACCGATCGTTTCCGGTAACCGAACACTCGATTTCCCGGGCGGGAATAAAAGGTTCGATTAAAACCTTATCGTCCCAGCCCAGGGCCCCTTCCACGGCCTTTTCCAGAGCCGCCCTGTCCGACGCCTTTGCCGCGCCGACCGAAGAGCCCGCTCGGGATGGTTTGACGAACAGGGGATACCGAAAATCCCTCTCCGCCCGTTCTATAAGGGCGTTCCGTTTTTCCCTGTTGGCCCATTCGATGGCCCTGAGGGCAATATAGGGAACCGTGGGTAGGCCGGCGTGGATCCAGAGGGCCTTGGCTACTTCCTTATCCATTCCGATAGCGCTACCCAGGACGCCAGCCCCCACGTAGGGGAGATCGGCCATTTCTAAAAGCCCCTGAAGGGTTCCATCCTCCCCAAAGGTTCCGTGGAGTACCGGAAAGACCACATCCACCGGGAGGGTTTTTCCCTCCGCGGTGGAAAGGGCCTCCGCCGTTCCTCCCCCCGGAAGGAGACGCACTTTCAGGTCTGAGCGGGTTTCTATACGGAGGGATGCCGCTCCGGAACGACAGCGATCCAGCTCCTGGGTATCCTGTAGGAACCAGTAGCCGTTGGCGTCGATCCCGATCAGCCTAAGTTCGTATTTTTCTCCGTCTAAATTGCGAACCACCGAGGCCGCTGAAACCAGGGATACCTCGTGTTCCCCCGACCGGCCTCCGTAAAGAACGGCGATTGTCTTTTTCATTGTATGCCCCTTAATTCCCGTAGCCTAATTCGGAAAGAGCCTTTTCCGCTTCGGTAATTTCGTCGTACGGAATGGTTCTATCCGCGTAGATGATCGAATTTTCGTGGCCCTTTCCCAGGAGGAGTACCACATCCCCCGGTTGGGCTAAAGAAAAAGCCCGACGTATCGCCGTGGGGCGGTCAGGAATGAGAAACAGGGATTCCCCCCTCGCTCGGTCTGCGCACCCGGTGGCTATCTCTTCCAGCAGGGCCATGGGATCCTCTCCCCGGGGGTCTTCGTCCGCGAGGATAAGGATATCCGACCAATCCGCCGCGATCCTCCCCTGGCGGGGCCGTTTTTCCCTGTCCCGTTCGCCCCCGGAACCAAAAAGGCTGATGAGTCTTCCTCCATGGGCTTCTACCCTCTTTTTTATAGGAGGCAAAACGGCTTCGAAGGACGAGGGGGTATGGGCATAATCCACCACCACCTCGAAGGGCTGGCCCCGGTCGATAACCGTCATCCTCCCGCGAACGGGTCGTAATTGGTCGATAAGGGGAACAAAATCCACCGCTGGTAAGTTTAAAAGCCGAGAGACCGCCAAAAGCGCGGCCAGGACGTTGCCTACGTTGAAAGAGCCCGGGAGTTGGTCCTGGATTTGTACGATATCACCGGTAGAACGAAGCCTGACTTCGTAGCTGTTCCCCCTGGCGGTGCTTTCCATGCTTTTTACAGAAACGTCCGCCTCCGCCCCCCGAACGCTGTAGGTGTAGGTTCTCCGTTCGGTGGCGGCGGAAAAATACGATAGACTGGGATCGTCCGCGTTGGCTACCGCGAAGGAGGGAAGCCGGAGGGTTCCGCCTTCACCTACGGGAAGCCCCTTGAGCGAGTGGAGCTGTTTTTCGTGGGACCACAGATCCAGAGCCCGGAAAAGGTTTGCCTTATCGTCCCTATACTGTTCCCAACTGCCGTGGAATTCCAAATGTTCATGGGTGACGTTGGTCATCACGGCCACGTCAAACCGTACATCCCCCAAGCGGTTGGTCCTGGGCGAAAGACCGTGGGAGCTGGATTCTACCACCGCGTATTCCATCCCGTGGTCCACCATAGCCCTAAGGGCGCCGTGAATGGTGGGCGCTTCGGGGGTGGTTTGATGTTCCGGGTTCCACTCTTCCGTATCGCCGGTTCTGTATTGGACCGTGGAAATAAAGCCCGCCCGTTTCCCCGAAAGGATCAACAGCTGATAAATTAAAAAAACCGTGGTGCTTTTTCCCTCGGTTCCCGTAACCCCGATGACCACCAAATTTTTTGAAGGATAATCAAAAAAAGCGTCCGAAATGGGTGACATGGCAAACCGGGAATCCTGAACCCGGATATACAAAACCTCCGGGTTATATGAGGGTAAGGGGGCTTGATGGACCACCACCACAGCTCCCTGCCCTATAGCCTGATCTATAAAAGTATGGCCGTCCACGTGCAAGCCCGGGAGAGCAAAATAAAGACTTCCCGGCTGGACGTGGCGGGAATCGTATACCAGGGTACTGACCAAGGGAGTTTCCCCGGCGAACATGGAATCCGTAGCCCTTTCCGTCACCGTGGCGCCCCAGCGGGCTTCGATAAAGGCGGACCGCTGGGCCGTTTCGGGGGTGAAAAACTCTGAAAAACGTCGTTGCATTCGTCTATGATACCCTGGATAGCCGTTTCGGTAAAGGGAGCCTCTTTCAAAGGGTTTTGGGAAATGAACAGGGCTTCGCAATCCCTGTCCTATCATTGACGGGGGGACCGTCGTTCGATTATGGTAGGACCATGTATACCGTCCGGGTGGAGGCCGATTTCGCGGCGGCCCATTTTTTAACCCATTACCACGGAAAATGCGAACGCTTGCACGGGCATAATTACCGGGTCCGGCTCTGGGCCCGGGGTGAAACCTTGGATGATGGGGGCATGCTGGTGGACTTTGGTTCCCTAAAAGGGATTTTACGGGAAGCGGTAGGAAGATTGGATCATCAAAATTTAAACGAATTTACGGAATTCGAGGGGGATCCCAGCGCCGAACGGATTGCCCGCTTCCTTTTTGATCGGGTTCTCCAGATGTTTATCGATTCCGGAGGGAACGGGGACCGGTTATGGGCCCTGGACGTGTACGAAACCCCGACCAATATGGCCCGTTATGAACGATCCGGATTATAAAAGTCCCTACATAAGCACCGGATTAATCGCGTATATTGGGAATAAGCGATCCCTTCTTCCGTTCCTTGGAAAACATATAGCCCTCTGCGCCGACTCCATCCCTACCCGTAAGCCCCTTCGTTTTTTAGACCCCTTTGCCGGTTCGGGGGGTGTTTCCCGGTTGGCCAAAGCTCTTGGCTTTTCGGTGTTTACCAACGATCTGGAGTACTACGGGGCTCTTATTGGCTTTGCCCGTATTGTTCCGGGGCCTGGTGATTTGGAACGAGCTTTTGCCTCGGAAGGGGGAAGCGACGCCGTGTTTTCCGCCCTCCACGCCTTTGCCTCCGGATCGGCACCCTCCGAGGCAGTGCGGACGATACAAGCGGGAGCGTCCAGGGCCGCGTGGGAAGAGGCCTTTTTCCACGCCCAGGGGGCCTCCCCCTATTTGGGTCGGTACTACGCTCCCCAGGACACGGAAAACGCCGATTGGCGACGGGAACGGTTGTTTTATACCGCCGAAAACGCCCGCTATTTGGATAGGGCTCGGGAAGCGGTAGAGCGGCGGTATCCCTTTGATCCCCTGGACTTTGAAGGGAGCGGGGATAAACGGACAGAGGGCTACTACGAAAGGGTCGCCAAAACGACCCTGGTGGACGCTCTTTTGTACCAGGCGGCTACCCACACGAATACTTCGGGGGTTTTTAAGGCCTGTCATCGGGGTTTTGGGGGCCATGGGAAGGACGCGCTGGGTCGCATTTTGGCTCCCATGTCGCTTCATCCACCAGTTTTGATCGATGGGCCGGAAGCTACGGCATCCATGATGGACGCGGCGGTCCTGTGCGCTTCCCATCCTGCGGACCTGGTGTACCTGGATCCGCCGTACAATCAGCATCAATACGGTTCCAACTATCACCTTTTAACCACCCTGGCCCGTTGGGATAAGCCGGCGGTGTCGGAAGAACGGGGCGCCGATGGCTTTTTGCTCGACCGGTCGGGAATACGCCGGGATTGGTACCGAACCCGATCGCTCTTTTGCGGTAAAAATCAAGCCCTGGGGGCTTTTAAAAATCTTTTTGACGCTATCGATGCCCGGTTTATCCTCCTTTCGTATAATAACGGGGGTATCGTACCCGTGGACCGTATGGCCGATCTTTTAGCGGACCGGGGAAGCCTGCGGGTGGAAGAGGTCCCCTACACGGCCTACCGGGGGGGGAAACAGGGAACCCATCGGCGAGAACGGATGCGGGAACTTCTTTTTATTTTGGATTGCCGTTCAGCCCCGTCTCCTTCGATTCAAGAATCCCTGCGCCGGAGAAATCTACGGGAAACCTTAAAAACCCTGTTGGAAAGCCGTTTCCATCCCCTTAGGGTCCGTTCCGAATTTCCAAATGGGGAGTTTCAGGTTACCGATTGGGGGCTGGCCCTCCCGTCGCCTTCCGCGTATTTTGATGGAATGTGGGCATTTGAAACCAATTCCCAAGGAAATACCCTTCTAAAAGGTCCCCCCCTGGATCGATGGATTGAACGCCTGCAAAAATGCGTCTGCGCTTCCCACGGGGAAGCCCTTAGGGTGGTTCTTTCGGCCCTGGAGAATAGGGTCCCATCGTCGGATCCCGTTTCTCCGGATAAGCGGAATGTCCTTATCGTATCCCTTATCCGGTCGTCCCTGGACCTTCTAAAAAAAATTGCCTTTGTAAAGTACGCTCCCGAATACACCGACGCCGAAGGCCGGCTTCGGGCCATCCTTGAGCGGTGCGGTCCGGCGTATCAAAGGTGGATGGCAAAATTGGATCGTCTTAATCAGGTCGCCGAGCTTCGGGGCCTGGGGGTACCGAAAAAGACCGAGGAAAAGACGTGGTAGGTTCTCTTTACGCCACGGTTCTCCCGAGCCCTTGACCCAATAAAAAAGAATCGATAAAATATTAACTACTGAGAGGGAGGATCGTCCCACCTCGAGGTATCATCCTACATCCTATCCAAAGGAGTTTCCGATGGAGAAGAGACTTGGCGTTGTGGCAATTCTCATTCAAGGTCGTGAATCGATTCCCCGAATCAACCAGATCCTCTCTGCCCAGAACGAAATTATAGTGGGACGGCTTGGTATACCCTTTCGGGACAAGGGTATTCAGGTAATTTCCCTCGTTGTGGAAGGTTCGACCGATCAAATCGGTGCCCTCACCGGTCCGTTGGGCCGTTTGGCGGGGGTACAGGTAAAGTCGATCCTGACGGGATACCGGGAGGGTACGGATGAACAGGGAGAGCACGTTTCTTGATTACGGTATATTAGCCGAATTGGCGGTTCGCGATGAACCAAGGGCCGAACGGGTTCGGGATATTTTGGCCAAGGCGCGGCTTTTACGGGGTCTTAGTACCGAGGAGGCGGCCGATTTAGCGGCCCTTCGGGATCCCGCTTTGATCAAAGATTTATTGGACACGGCGCTTTTTGTAAAAGAATCGATCTACGGAAAACGGATGGTTCTGTTTGCCCCGGTGTATACGGGGAATTACTGCGTAAACGACTGCGTGTACTGCGCGTTCCGTCGGTCAAACCGGGACTTGGAACGGCGGGTCCTTTCGATTCAGGAGGTGACCCGCCAAGCGGAGATCCTTTTGGCCCAGGGGCATAAACGGCTTTTGATTATCTGCGGGGAATCGCCGAAACAGTCGTTATCCTATACCATCGATACGATACGGGCTTGCTATGGTGTCTCTGTAGGGAACGCCCGGGTACGGCGGATCAACGTGGAACTGGCCCCCTTGGACGTGGAAGGTTTTCGTGCCCTAAAAAAGGCGGATATTGGTACTTACGTGTGTTTCCAAGAAACCTACGATCCGGAACTATACCAGGAAGCCCATCCGACGGGACCCAAGGCGGATTATCGGAACCGGTTGTACGTGATGGACCGGGCCATGGAAGGGGGGTGTGACGATATTGGCCTGGGGGCCCTCTTTGGTCTGGGAAACTGGCGCTACGAACTGGCGGGAATGTTGGAACACGCCCGTCATTTGGAAGAAACTTTCGGCTGGGGGCCCCACACGGTAAGCGTCCCCCGGGTGGAGTTTGCCCCCGGGGCCCCGTGGGCCGAGGTGGTTCCGAACCCTGTGGGGGACGAGGATTTTAAAAAATTGATCGCTATCCTTCGGATAACCCTTCCCTACGTGGGGATTATTCTTTCTACCCGGGAACGGACCGAATTCCGCAAAGAACTGTTGGCCTACGGGGTTAGTCAAATTTCCGCCGGTTCTCGGACCGATCCAGGGGGGTACGACGAGGGGACTGGTCCTGCTACCGATGCGGCAAAACATAACGAAATAGCCGCCCACACCGCCCAATTTGCCCTGGGGGACCTGCGGAATTTGGAAGAGACCATTTCGGACTTGATAGACGACGGATACGTTCCCAGTTTCTGTACCGGCTGTTACCGCCGGGGACGTACGGGGGCAGACTTTATGGACCTGGCAAAACCGGGGCTTATAAAAGAATTCTGCCTACCCAACGGACTTGTGTCCTTTGCCGAATACCTGTACGACTACGCGACCGAGGAAACGAGGACTAAGGGTTTTAGGCTTATAGAAACCATGCAAGGGTCCGCCACGGAGAAAGGACAGACGTACCTCCGGGATGCTTTACAAAAAACCGCCCAGGGAGAACGGGACCTGTACCTATGACGGAATCTGAAATTCGGGAATTGGCCTCCGTGCCCCTGGAAACGTTGGTATCCCAGGCCCGAGCCCTTACCGATCGAATCCACGGTAAAGGGGTTCTCCTCCGGGCTTTGGTGGAAACGACCAATTTTTGCTCCATGGATTGTCTGTACTGCGGGATCCGGAAGAGCAACGGAACCGTAAAACGCTACCGCCTTAGTCCCGAAACCCTCCGGCAAACCCTGCAAGCGGGCCTCCGGGCGGGCTTCCACACCTTTGTGCTCCAAGGGGGCGAGGACCCGGCCTTGCGGGGGGACGGTTTGCTCCGGTTTACCGAGCTTGCTCGTTCCGCCCTGGGCCCGGAACCGGCATTGACCCTGAGTTTTGGAATTCGGAGCCGCCGGGAGTACGAGGAGCTCCGGACTGCCGGGGCGGATCGGTACTTGATGCGCTTTGAAACCGCCGATCCGGCTTTGCACCGTTACCTCAGAAACGGGATTCCCTTAAAACGGCGGCTCCAGGCCCTGGAAGACCTTCGATCTGCGGGTCTGCAGGTGGGTTCGGGGTTTATGACCGGTTTGCCCGGAGAAACGGAGGAAACCTTAGTACGTAATATTATGCTCTGTCAGAACTTACGGCTGGATATGGGCGGGGTTGGGCCCTTTATTCCCCACCCGGCGACCCCCTTAGCTCAGGCCCAGGGAAGCAGTTTGGAATTATCAATCCGCGCGACGGCCCTGCTACGGCTGGTCTTGCCGGAGTGTCACATCCCCGCTACCACCGCCGCCGGTTCCGTCCACAGTGAAGGTCGGGAACGGCTTCTGGAAGCGGGGGCCAACGTGTTGATGCCGAATATCACCCCCCCGGAGCAGAAAAGGAACTATCAGTTGTACCCGGGTAAAATTTGCTTGGACGAATCGGGGTTCCACTGTATCGGGTGCCTGGATATTCGCGTCCGGGGCCGGGGACTTACCCTTTCTTGGGATAGGGGAGACGCCCTGCGGCTTCAAAGCCTGCGCTCCCCCCTTAAGTCACGGGGACCGGAAGCGACCGGTCAAACTGGACTTCTTCAGGATGTTACGGAAGGCGGTCTATGAACGAAACGACACCCCGTTGGGGCGATCAGACCGCCGCGGCTATCGCCAATTTTGGTCGGGGTCAAACGCCCCGGGTGTTGATTCAAGCCTTGGCGGAGGTTAAAGAAGCGGCTCTCCGATCGCTTCAGGAGACCGAAGCGCCCTGGAAACCGGCGGTATACCAGGCCGCCCTAGAGGCCCTGGGGGAAATAAGGGAAGGTCTATACGATGGCGAGTTTCCCCTAGACCTAGCCCAAGGAGGGGCGGGGACAAGCCTTCATATGAATATATGCGAGGTTCTCGCTTCCCTGGTGGAAGAAAAGGCCGGACCGAAGACGGGGTTTCACCCCCTGGACGACGGGGCCCGATCCCAATCCACCAACGATGTGGTAACCACCGCGGTCATCGTGGTGGTTCAGCGACTTATTCGTCGAATAGAAACTTCCGTAATAGGCCTCCAGGAAGCCCTGGTCGCCCGGGAAGCCTCGTGGCGGGGAATCCTGGTGACCGGCCGGACCGAATGGCAATCGGCCCTCCCCATGGATCTTTCCCTTGTGGCCAGCGCCTGGGCTGGGTCGGCGGAACGGGACCGCTGGCGTCTCGGAAAGCTCAAGGAACGGAGTCGAACGGTTCCTATTGGCGGAACCGCCGTAGGTAGTGGATCCGGCGCCCGGGGAGCCTACCTTTTCGCGGTGGAACGACACCTCCGTTCGATCACCGGACTGCCGCTTCAACGAAGCCAAAACCTCAGCGACGCGGTGGCCCAGCGGGACGACCTGGCCGAGGTGGCCCAGGTCTTTAGAATTGTCGCGGGAAATCTGGTTAAGCTCTGCCGGGACCTCTTTTTTTATACCTCCTCGGCGGTGGGGGAATTGATCCTTCCCCAACTCCAGTGGGGTTCCACCGCCATGCCGGCAAAAAACAACCCCGTGTTGGTAGAGTTTGCCTCCGGTCTGGCTATCCGCTCTCAGTTTTCCTGCGACGCGGTACTTCGATACGCCGAGGAGGGGTTTCTTCAACTGAACGCCTACGGGCCCTTTATGCTTTCGTCCCTCCTCTCGGCTTCCGACGACCTGGGTAAAGCTTTGGATGCCCTTTCGACGGGGCTACTGAGCCGACTCGGCGTGGACCCGCTTCGTTGCTTTCGGAATTTGGCCCAGTCCTCCGCCCCCCTGAACGCGTTACGTCCGGAGCTTCCCTACGGGTTCCTTAAAACCCTCTCTGAGGGTGCCCCTGGGGCGCCGGTTCCCCTGGATGGTCCTTCCCCCGAGGAACCGTTAACGGTGGAAAAGGAAAAACTTGTTGGACGTTTATCCGAAGTTACCGGTCTTGAAGGATGGGTAATTCGTCGCCGTCTTGGACTTCGATCTCCCGTTTCGGCGGGGGTGTCGGAGAAAGGATCGACAGAAGCGTCGGAGAAAAATGAAGGAACAATCACAAAGGATTGACTATGGAAACACCCTTAGCAGAATCGGCCTCCATCGTGGTGGTGGGCCTACGAAACGCTGGGAAATCCAGCCTGATAAACAATATTTTTGGGAAGGACGTGGCCATCGTTTCGGCGGTGCCGGGGACCACCACGGACCCGGTGGTCCGTAAAATGGAACTACCCCAGTGGGGACCCGTGGCCTTTGTCGATACCGCAGGGATCGACGACGAGGGAGAGCTGGGGAGACAAAGGGTAGGCCGTACGGAGACTCGCCTAGCCTCGGCCCGGGCCGTTGTATTTGCCACGGCAGGGCAGAGGGACGTGGAGGAACCGGAAAAAAGGCTTCTAGAGCGACTGGAACGGGGATCGGTTCCCTATCTTATCGTGGTAACCCACGGAGACCTCCCCCTGTCGGAGGGAAAAAAAGCCTGGATAGGGAACAAAAAACACCTGGTGGTCTCGAATCACCGGAGCGATGACGGAGCTACATTGCGGATCGCCTTAGCCGGCTTGGCCGAAGGAGCCTCCTTTGAGGCGGCTCCCTTGGACGGTCTGGTCCGGGAGGGGGACCACATTCTCATGGTCACCCCCATCGATTTAGCTACCCCCAAGGGGAGGCTTATTCAGCCCCAGGTGGAAACCATTCGGGACGCCTTGGACAAGGATTGCCGGGTGACCGTGGTAAAGGAACGGGAGCTCTTCGACACCTACCGGGACTTTAAACAACGACCTTCCCTGGTGATCACCGACAGCCAGGCCTTTTCCAAGGTGGCGGCGGATATCGACGCGGATCAACGGCTAACCAGTTTTTCTATCCTCTTTGCCCGTAAAAAGGGGGAGCTGGAACCCTTTTTACGGGGTTTGGGGGCCCTGGGCCGGTTTCAGGACGGTGGTAGGGTCTTTGTAATGGAAGCCTGTTCCCACCATCGGGGGGCCGACGATATCGCCTCGGTAAAAATACCCCGGCTTTTTGCCCGGCTTGTCAGTCCTGACGCGCGTTTCCAGACGGTCCGGCAAATTCCAGCGGACCTGACCCCCCAGGACCTGGTAATCCACTGCGCCGCCTGCATGATGACCAGCGCCGCGTTCAAAGCCCGTCTATGCGACCTTGCCGCCCTTGGGGTGCCGGTAACCAATTACGGTCTTTTTCTTGCCTGGGCCAACGGTCTTCTTCCCCGGGCCATCGAACCCTTTCCGGAGTACCGGGAGGCGTACCAGAGCCTGATGGACGGGATCGCCCGGTAACCGACCTTCGCTGGTTCTAAAAGGGCCCAAAATGAATCGCCACGGCCAGGGCTAGGAACGCCGAGGTAAGGGCCAGGATTACCAGCTGGAGCTTCCACGTAAAGGCCATCCATTTGGGGTAGCTGACCACGGTAAAGGACAAGGCGATAAGGAGCAGGGCGTTGGTGGGGAATATCATATTGGAAAACCCGTCCCCAAAGTCAAAGGCCAACACCGCCGTCTGCCGGGTTATCCCCACCAAGTCGGCCAGGGGCGACAGAAGGGGCATCATTAAAAAGGCTTTAGCGCTGGCGGATCCGATAAAAAAGTTCATCCCCAACGTGGCGGCGTACATCAGAAAAGCTCCCGCCATTGGTGGGGCTTGACGGATGGCCTGGGCGGTCATAAAGAGGATGGTATCCATAATTTTACCCGTGACGATGATATGCTTCACGCTGTAGGCCATCAGGATCAGCACGATCCCCGGAAGCAGGTTCGCCGAACCGGTCAAAAAGGATTGGATTGTCTTTTTGCCGCCCAGACGGGCTAGAATGCCGCCCCCGATTCCACCGATTAAAAAAAGAATCCCCATGATGGGAAAGGCCAGGTCCGAAAGGACTGGACTGCGGGCGGTTGCGAAAACCACTACCATGGCCACGGCGACGCAGAGGGCGAACCATACCAGGGCCCGTCCCTTCTGCTGGGTTCCCTCGACACCGCTTCCCAGGGCTACAGTTTCCCCCTGGGCTGTGATTTCCCCCAAGGGGGAGGGTTCCCCCAAAACCGAGGGACCCGCCGTTTTGGAAAACCGTTGGCGGATCTCTTCGTCTAAAACGTAGGTGGGTGAACGGTGGGGATCCCGTTCAACCTTTTTCGCGTGGCGGATTACAAAGGCCGTTACGATGCCGTAGACGGTGGCAAAGAAGATAAGCCGAAGCCAGGCCCCGGAAAACAGGGGAAGATCGGCGATTTTTTGGGCCACCGCGATGGTAAAGGGATTGGTCACCGCCGAAGCGAAGCCAAAGGCCAGGGGAAGCAGACTCATCCCGAGGCCGGTCAAGGAATCCCAGCCTAGGGTAATGGCCAGGGGAACGATAAAAATGATCATGGGGACCATCCCTTCGTACACCCCTATAAAGCTCGAAATGGCCATAAAGAAAAGGATTACCAGGGCGATAAGTCGGTACTTGCGCTTAGAAAAACGGGAAACCAACAGCCGAATCAGCTCTTCCATCACCCCCGCCCGTTCCAAAATCGCTATGGAACCCCCGACGCAAAAGATAAAAAGGATGATGGTGATAAGGGTCAGGTTTCCGCTGACAAAGAGTATTTCTATCGGAGCCGTAAGCCAACGCCAAAAGGGGTAATCCGGTTTGGGAACCCCCTGGTAACTGCCGTCCACCACCAG
>CAYRLW010000022.1:0-48807 GCA_964425215.1 uncultured Treponema sp. | reverse complement strand
GTCCACATCGCGGCCGCCATGCTCTGGATGCGGTGAATGTCGATTCGGCCTAGGCCGCGACCGCCGCAAGTGGCAACGGCGCCACCGCAATGATCTCGCCGGTCGTCACCAGCACGATCAGCCCGCGCGCGGCGCCGGTCATGTCCAGGTAGGCCCGCACCTGAGCGCGGTAGTGGTCGATCGTCTCGGGTGTCGGCTGGACGTCGCTCTTCCAGTCGATGACCACCTGCGGCGTGCCGTCGGGGCCAAAGGCGATGGCATCGGCGATGCCCGCCGTCGCCTGCTCAACCTCCTCTAGGAGCACCGCGGCATAGACCGGAAGCTCGGGCGTGAGGACCGGGCGAAGCGCGGCGATCTCGGGCAAGGCGAGCGTGCGGGTCACGCACCCGGCCAGTTCACCGGGCGAAAGACCCTGCGACGGGTCTTCGACTGCTGGGCGGCCGAGCGCCGCAATCAGCGAATGCGCCCGTTCGGCCAAGGCGGCGGTGTCTTTCGCGGTCTCGCCAGTCAGCACTTCTTCGAGAAGCTTGTGCAGGATCAGCCCGCGTTCTCGCCCGCCCTGGACGCTGGGCCGTTCGGCCTCGTCATTCGGCTGACGGGCGTCACGCGCCGCCCAGACTTCCACCGCTTCCGGCGTGAGCACCGGCCCGGGGTTGTTTTCGTCGCGACTGGGCGCCAGCCAAGTCAGGCGGCGGTGGCGCTCGGCGATTGCGGCGGCTTCCGCCGCAAAGTTCTCACGGGTCTGCTGGTTGCCTTCGCCGGCCGCCGCGGCACCCATCTCCAGGGGGAGATGCGCCACATCCAGCGCCGGGAGGTCGGCGAGCGACAGGTCGAGCAGAGAAATCCAGGCCGACTTCGACGGCGCCGCGTCAAGGCGCGGTAGAACCAGCAGCTCGCGTGCCCGGGTGGCGGCGACGTACCAGAGGCGGACACGCTCACGATCGAGCTCGGCCTTCTCCGCGTCGCGCGTCGCGTCATAGCCCGCCGGCTTCACGCCGAAGACGGGGCAATAGAAGGTGTTGCTGTCGCGATCGATCACCGGGTTCTCGGCCGGCATGATGCCGGTCATCGTGTTGACCGGCACGACGATCGGCCACTCGAGGCCCTTGGCCGCGTGCATGGTATAGAGCGCGACGGCTTCTTCCTGGGCGTCGGGCCGCCCCTCGACGGCGCGCGCTTCGTCGGTCCATGCTGCGGTCATCGTCTCGGCGAAGGCGCGCAGGCCGCGAACAGCGAAAGCGGAGGCCAGACTGAGATAGAGATCGACATTGGCAAGCGCCCGCTCGGCCTGGCCGCGGTGCCGCGCGAGCAGGATCGGCCGCACCCGCATAACATCGACCGCTTGCGAAAGCAGGTCGTGCGGCGTGGTGCTGTTGGTCCGGCGATTGAGGGCTTGCAGCCTTTCGATCACCGAGCGCGCCAACGGGTGGGCGATGTCGCTGGCCTCCACGCCGAGATCGAGACGCGGCAGGGCGTCAGGATCCTCTTCGGACCGAGGTAGCGCCCAGATGATGTCCAGCAGCTCTTCCTCGGTCAGGCCGACCAGGGAACCGCGCAGGAGCGCGCCCAGGGCCAGCGTATCGCGACGATCGGCGAGGACGCGGGTCAGCGCGATGAGATCTTGAATCTCTTGTCGTCGGAACAAACCCTTGCCGGCCTGGGTGGCGACCGGGATGCCGTGCCGCTCCAGGGCCTCTTCGTAGCGCCACAGGTCGCTTCCGGTCGGCGCGAGCAGGGCGATATCGCCGGGCCGACAGACCCGGCTGGCGCCGGAGCGACGATCGAGGATCATCTCGCTCCCGATCAGGCGAGCGCACATCTCGGCGACGGCTTCGGCTTCGGCATCGCGTTGCTGCTCGGCGCTCGCCTTACCGTTCTCGTCGGCAACGGCGACGTCCAGCGCGGCGACGCAGGGGGCTTCGCTCTGGTCGGCATGGAACGGATCGAGCGCGGTGAAGCCGGGCTGACCGTCGCTCGAAAGTAGCGCTTCGAAGCGCTCGTTCACATAGGTGAGGATCGGTGCGCATGAGCGGAAATTGGTGGAGATCGACAGGACGCTGTCGGCGTCCTGGGCGACAAAGGCGTCGCGCGCCTGGACATAGGCTCTGACGTCGGCGCCGCGGAAGCGGTAGATGGCCTGCTTGGGATCGCCGACCAGGAACAATGCGCCCGGGCGGATCTGGAAGGCGCTCCAATCGACGGTTGCGCCCTCGGCGGGCGGCTCGCCGCACAGCCGCCAGAAGATCTCGGTCTGCAGCGGGTCGGTGTCCTGGAACTCGTCGACGAGCACCCGCGAGAAGCGCGCGCCCAGCGCCCGGCGCACCTCGTCGTGGTCGCGCAGCAGATCGCGCGCGGCGAAGATCAGGTCGTCGAAATCGAGCAGGGCGGCGGATCGCTTGTAATCCCGGAACCGCTCCAGCACGGGCTGCACCTGCGCGATCAGATCTGACAGGACGCGGCTGGCGACGTTCTGGAGCAGGAGCTGCGAAGCCTCGCAGCAGGCCGCGTAATAACCCTCGGCCGCCGCGTTGAGCCGCTCGCCATCGGCCTTGGCCAAGCCCTCGCGCTTGGCGGCTTCCACCCATTTGCCCTTCTTCTTGAAGGCCAGAAACGATCCGCTCTTGGTGCAGAGCTCGGGGTGTGGCGGCGTGACCAGCAGCCGGATGAGGCCCGCCGGCGTTTCGGCGGTCGGGGCAGGCTCCATCGCCTGCGCCATGTCGGCGAGACGCTCGGCGAACATCGCCGATTCCTCCTCGACTGCAGGCGCGGTCTGGATGAAATCGGTGAAGGCCTGGGTTGCCTCCTGGAAAGCGCGCAGATGCGGCGCGAGCGGCGTCACGGGCGGCGCCGACACGGTGCGCCGCTTGCGCAGGTTGGCGACGATCTTGTGGATCAGCCCAACGGTCTCGCCCGGGCTTTGCAGCACCATTTCGGCGATGATGCCGCCCTGATCGCCCGAAAGCTGCTCGCGCAGCCAGGCGTCGACAATCTCGATGAAGGCGAGATCGGCCTGGTTGCGGTCCATCACGCCAGCGCCCGGATCGATGTCGGCTTCGACGGGATAGGGCTTGATCAGCCGCTGGCAAAAGCCGTGGATCGTCGAGCAGGTGATCTCGTCGATCGCCGCCGACGCTGCCGCGAGGTTGGCCTCATGGGACTCCGACAGACCGCCCGGAAAGGCGATCCGCAGTTCGGTCGGGATGGTCCCCGTCACGAGGTCGGCCACAAAGTCGCGGACGCGGATCAAGAGTTCGCTCGCGGCCAATTCGGTGAAAGTCACGGCCGCGATGGATTTGGGCGCGACACCATCGGCCAGCATGGCGGCGATGCGGCCAGCCATGACGGCGGTCTTGCCTGAACCCGCGCCGGCCTCCACCAGAATGGACCGGTCATGGACGCTGATCGCAGCGCAGCGGGCATTGTCGTCGCGCAGGGCTTTGCTTGCGGCGGTCATCACTGGGCCTCCCAGACTTGCGCGGCGTCGCCGAACATCTCGGTCGCAGCGGGCAGCTTGCGTTTGCAGTAGGTGGCGCCTGCGTTCGCCGGTAGGGCGAAGGCGAGGTCGTCATAGGTTCCGCCGGTATCGGGGCCGATCAGGGCGTGCCCGCCAGTCAGGTTGGCCCTCGCCGCCTGCAGATAGCCGGTGATCTCGACCAGAGTGGATTCCGGATCGGCGAGCTGAAGATCGACCTGCTCGCGCGGGAAGAGCAGGGAGGCGCTGATCGAGACATTGGGTCCGAGCAGCGCCTTGACGGCAAAGGCGTAGAGGCAACGCTGCAACTCCCGGCCGCCGTCGAGGCTGATATCGTCCCTGGGCGGGCGGCCGGTCTTATAGTCGCGGACCAGGGCGCGTTTGCCGTCGCCCGACAGATCGAGACGGTCGATGTAGCCGTTGATGCGGAAGCCTGCGCCGGGGATTTCGACCGGGGTCGCCGGATCCCAGGGGCTCTCGGCATCCGACTTCGGCGCAAGGCCGCCAAAGGCCACTTCCGCATAGGAGCGTGCGTCCGGCAGCCGCTCATCGCCATAGGTGAGCGCGCGGCTGGTCAGGAGGCGGGCGTCGTCGAGCGTACTGCGCCAGATCGCCGCCGGCGGAACAGCGCGTTCGCTCTCCCAGACGCCGGCGACCTCGCGCGCGGCCTCCTCAACGCTGGAGGCGATCTGCGCCTCGTCGGCCTTGGCCAGGCCGCCGGCAGCCTCCAGCTTCTGGAGCGCCAGATCGAGCGTCATGTGGACGAGGTCACCCATGCCAAGCGCGTCGAGAACGAGCGGATCGGCACCGCTCTCGGGCATCCGCAGCCGCAACGCGTAGCGCCAGACGAAGCCGAGCGGGCTGCGCAGAAGAAGGCGAAGCGAGCTCGCTGACTGAGTGCGATCGAGGATGGCCAACAAGACCGGATGGTCGGCGCGTACCAAGCCGTCGTGGGGCGTGATCTCGTTGCGGTGCCAGTTGCGCCAGCAGCTCGTGGCGGCGACGGCCTGTGGCTCGCTGGCGAATTCCTGTGGGCGCGCCATCAAGCGATCGGTTTCGCTGAAGGCGTGAGCCGGGACCGCGTTGCGGCGGACGTAGGTCTCCTCGCTATGGGCACCAAGCAGCGAGCTGCGGCCGAGGAGCCGCCCTTCGCTGTCGCGGCGTGCGCGGGACAAAACCAGCTGGCGCTCGGTCGTGGCGAGGATCGTCTCAAAGTCCCGGCGATCCGCCGCCGCGACCGGCAGGGGATCGAGTTCGGCGGTGGGAATGACGTGATCGGAGATCAGGCGGTCTTCGGAGATGCTCCGGGGCCAGCGCGACGAGTTCAGCCCGATCAGGCGGACGAACCGGCGCGGCGACGCGGCCAGGGCGCTGGCGGGCATCCAGGCGACCGAGACGCAGGCCTCGAGACCGTCGTCCTGTTTGAGATTCTCCAGCGTCGTGTCGAGCGAGCCGCTCGCCCCCGCCAGCAGCGCCTTGCGCCAGATCGCGAGGGTGCGACCGCTGAGGAGCGCCGCGCCGATCTCCTCGGCGGCGCTGTGGCCCTTACCCAGAAGCTCAACGATACCGCGCAAAGTGGGCGTGTGATCTTGCTCATCGGGCCAGTCGGCCGCGGTCAGGCGTCCGAGCAGGCGCGTCCACGCCGAGACCGAGGCGAGCGGCGCATCGGTCGGCAAAAGGCGCAGCCAACCTGCAGGTAGCGTCTGGAAGGGACCGGCCTCGGACCCGCATAGCGTCGCTAGGCGGCGCATACGGGTCTGGGACAAGCCGCGAACGAGGATATCGGCGAGCGCGGCGGCCGCCTGACCCTCGCGGGTGGTGGTGACCTTGATCCCGTGGATGAAGTGCAGGTCGAGGCTCGCGTCGGCGCGAAGCGGCAGGAAGTGATCGTCATAGTCCGCCGTCGAGGCGGCGGCGATGGCGATGTCCGCTGGATCGGCTTCGCCCGAGGCCAGCAGCGCCCGCGCCCAACGGATCGCCTCAACGGCCTCATGGTAAGCCGTTGCGGCGCTTTCAGCCCGAACGGCCGGCGTCTGCGCCGCCGTGCGGGTGATGGAGACGCCGGTCGCCTCGAGCCAGGGCGGCGTGGGCCGAGGACCCGCCGTCCAGGTCGCCGGGGTGTAGCCGGTCAGCGCCTGAAGCAGCGGGCGCCAGCACGGCGAAAGCTCGGTGATGCCGACGATCTCGACCGGTCCCAGAACGGCCTTGGCGTGAGCGAGCCGCTGACAGGCGGCCGCCACCAGATCGCAGGGCCGCATCATTCCCGGCGGCAGCTGCGCCAGTACGGCGGCTTCGAGGCGAGCAATGGAGTCGAGGCGCGGGTGCTCGTGTGCACGGGAGGCCAGGTCGATGCCAGCGTGCCAAGCCTTGTGCAGGGTGTCGGCCGAGGCGTCGACCATGCCGGGTAGGAGCTTGATGCTTTCGAGTTCGCCTAGCGGCGTGGCCGAGAGTACAGCTTGGATCGCGGTGCGCAGGCTCTCGTCGTCGATCGGCCTGGTAAATCCGCCGGCGAGGCGAACCGCGAGCTGCTCGAACGACATGATCTGCAGGCCGTGACGCCGCTGACGCGCGGCGTCGAGGCGAAGCTCCCGCATCGCCATGCGCCCATGGGCGACGATGGTTCGCCGGTCGGTCATGCTGGTCATCGTCGCGTCTCTCCGCCCTGTTGCCCGGCACGGCTTCGCTTGACGCGAATCCATGATGGGGATAGAAACTAAACGCGTCTTGCAGATGTGTCCATATAGTTTTTATCTGCATTCGCCGGAGGACGATTTCGGATGGATGGCCTGACCACATTGAAGTGGGGCGTGGAGCGCCGCCTCGAGTTCATCGAGTTCCGCCTCTTCTGGGAAGGCGGGGTCAATCGCTCCGACATCATCGACATGTTTGACGTGTCGGTGCCGCAGGCCTCGAAGGATTTAACGCTCTATCAGGAGCGGGCGCCGCACAACGCGCTCTACGACAAGAGCGCCAAGCGCTACATCGCCAGCGCGCAGTTCGAGCCGCATTTTCTTAAGCCCGACCCCTACAGTTACCTGTCTCGCCTACGCTCGGTAGCAGAGGGCCTGATCGAGCTGTCGGACTCGTGGATCACCGAGGTTCCCGACACGGACATCGCGCTCACGCCCCGCAGGGATATCGATTCGGGGGTGCTGAGGACGGTATTGAGCGCAGTGCGCGATCGCCGTTCGATTGATGTTCGCTACCAGTCGATGAGCAAGGAGCGGCCCGATCCGATCTGGCGGCGGATCACGCCCCATGCCTTCGGTTATGACGGCTTTCGCTGGCATGTGCGGGCCTATTGCCACGTCAACGACAAGTTCAAGGACTTCCTGCTGCCGCGGATACTGGGCGTTGGCGAGATGGGAGAGGGGGGCGCGGACCCGGCGCAGGACGCGTTGTGGCAGGAGCGGTTCGGCGTCGAGATCGGGCCGCATCCTGACCTGACCTCAAGCCAGAAGGTGGTCATAGCCAAGGATTTCGGCATGAACGGCGGCTCCGCCATTCTCACCGTGCGCTACGCTATGTTGTTTTATGTATTGAAACGCCTGGGCCTGCTGGGCGATGCGGCGAAGCAGCCCGCGCGAAGCCAGCACATAGTCGTCGTCAATCGGGAAGAGACCGAGGCGGCTTTGGAGAAGGCCGAGTTCGCGGCGTGAGTTGGCTAGTACGGCCGCTGGGGGGTAAGATTGGCAAGGCTTGAAGACATCCGGAACGGCGCATCGGTGCGCGGCATCGCCTCACCTCAGGCGACGCAAATCCTGTCGGTCGACTGGATCGGCGACCAGGCGATCAACGTCGTCTACCGGGACCTCAATGGCGCGGTGGCCGAGGCCGTTCTCTATCGTGACGACGAGTACCGCCTCCATGTCGAGGTGAACGGTCGGCCCTGGTCGTTCGATGGCGACGGCGCCTTGTTGCGGCTGGTGACTGAGGCCAACCGGATCAAGCTCGCCCACTATTTCGACCCTTATTTGGCGATCCACACCAGCCTCGTCGACCCGCTGCCGCACCAGATCTCGGCCGTTTACGGCGAGATGCTGCCGCGTCAGCCGCTCCGCTTCCTGCTCGCGGACGATCCCGGCGCCGGTAAGACGATCATGGCGGGCCTGCTGATCAAGGAGCTAATCGCCCGCAGCGATCTTGAGCGGTGCCTCGTCGTGGCACCGGGCAGCCTGGTCGAGCAATGGCAGGACGAGCTTGGGCAGAAGTTCGATCTCGAATTCGACATTCTGACCCGCGACATGATCGAGACGTCCCGCTCGGGAAATCCGTTCGAGGATCGCAACCGGCTCATAGTCCGTCTCGATGTTCTGGCGCGAAACGAGGAGCTTCAAAATAAGCTGCTGAGCGGTCGCGAGTGGGATTTGATCATCTGCGACGAAGCCCATCGCATGTCGGCGACCTACTTCGGCGGGGACGTCAAATACACCAAGCGCTACCAGGTCGGGCAGAAGCTCGGCGAAGTCTGCCGCCACCTGCTGCTGATGTCGGCCACACCGCACAACGGCAAGGAGGAGGACTTTCAGCTCTTTATGGCGCTCCTAGATGGCGACAGGTTCGAGGGCCGGTTCCGCGACGGGGTCCACTACGCCGATACTGCCGACATGATGCGGCGGTTGACAAAGGAAGAGCTGCTGCGCTTCGACGGGCGACCGCTGTTCCCGGAGCGCCGCGCCTACACAGTGAAGTATCAGCTCTCGGAGCTCGAGGCGGCGCTCTACACCGCGGTCACGGAATATGTGCGCACCGAGATGAATCGCGTGCAGCGCTTCGCCGAGAACGAAGGCAAGAAGCGCAACAATGTCGGCTTCGCGCTCCAGATCTTGCAGCGTCGCCTCGCTTCGTCCCCGGCCGCCATCTACCAGTCTCTCAAGCGTCGGCGTGAACGGCTCGAAAATGAGCTGGCTGAAGCGCGGCTAGCCGCCAAGGGCCGGAAGGCCGGGTTCGCCTCGCCCGACGTCAACGCGGACATCCTCAGGAATCTGGAGGAGTACGGCCAGGAGGAGATCGACGAACTGGAGGACCTGATCGCCACGGGCGCTACGACCGCGGAAACGGTCGAGCAGCTCGCGATGGAGGTCGAGACGCTGAGGGGTTTGGAACAGATGGCCCTGGGCGTCCTGCGCTCCGGCCTCGACACCAAGTGGGCTCAGCTCAATCGCATCCTTGATGATGACTTGATGGTTGATTCTGAGGGGAACCGGCGCAAGCTGATCATCTTCACCGAGCCTAAGGACACTCTCCACTACCTGCTCGACAAGGTCCGAGCTCGTCTCGGCAACCCCGAAGCCGTCGACGTGATCCACGGCGGCGTCTCGCGCGAGGAGCGGCGCAAGGTCATCGAGCGGTTCATGCAGGACCGAGATATGCTGGTCCTCATCGCCAACGACGCCGCCGGCGAAGGGGTGAACCTTCAGCGCGGGCACCTGATGGTCAACTACGACCTTCCGTGGAACCCGAACAAGATCGAGCAGCGGTTCGGCAGGATCCACCGAATCGGTCAGACCGAGGTTTGTCACTTGTGGAATCTCGTCGCCGCAGACACCCGTGAAGGCGAGGTATATGCTCGGCTTCTCGAGAAGCTTGAAGCGGCCCGCGAGGCCTTGGGCGGGCGCGTTTACGACGTGTTGGGCGAGCTATTCGAAGGTACCGCCCTCAAGGATCTCCTGTTCCAGGCCATCCAGTATGGCGAGCAGGAAGAGGTGAAGGCGCGGTTGTTCCGTCAGGTCGATGGTGCCGTCGACCAGGATCACCTCCTTGAGCTACTGCAAAGGCGGGCGCTCACCAACGATACGATGCCTGAAGCGAAGGTCCAGGAACTGCGCCTGGAGATGGAGCGTGCCGAGGCCCAACGTCTGCAGCCGCATCATGTCCAGAGCTTCTTTGTCGAGGCATTCCAGCATCTCGGCGGACGGATGAAGCGGCGCGAGGAGGGGCGTTGGGAGATCACCCATGTGCCTGTTCGCATTCGCGAGCGCGATCGTCAGATCGGCACGAGGGCACCGATCCAGAAGAAGTACGAGCGGATCTGCTTCGAAAAGGGCCGGATCAACCAGCAGCCTGTCGCCACCTTCGTCTGCCCGGGGCATCCGTTGCTCGAGGCTGTGATAAGCATCGTGCGCGAGCAGTACGAGCAGATCATGCGCCAAGGCGCGATTCTGGTCGATGATCTGGATGCGGGAGATGGATTGTCGGCGGTCTTCCTGCTCGAGCACAGCATCCAGGACGGCCGCGCGACTAGCGCAGGCAAGCCCCATGTCGTTTCCCAAAAGCTTCAGTTCGCCTCGATCAACAAGGCTGGGCAAGCGGTAAACGCGGGCATTGCGCCGCACCTTAATCTCCGTCCGGCCACGCCCGAGGAAATCGCGTGTGTTCAAGATCTGCTGGATGAGGACTGGCTAACGACCGAGCTCGAAAAAACGGCCGTCCGGTTCGCGACGGTCGAGCTCGCCCAGCATCATTTGGCCGAGGTTAAGGCGCGGCGTCTGCCTGAGATCGAAAAGGTCGAGCGCGAGGTGCGCGCCCGGCTGAAGAAGGAAATCAATTACTGGGACTCTCGGGCCTTCGAGCTGAAAGAAGAGGAAAAGGCTGGCAAGAAGACGCGCTTGAGCTGGCAGAACGCCCAGCGCCGCGCCGAGGACCTGGCGGAACGCCAGAAGCGTCGCATGGACCAATTGGAACAGGAGCGCTTCCTTTCATCGCAGCCGCCGCGGGTGCGCGGTGGCATGGTGGTGATCCCGCGTGGCCTTCTCGACACGCGAGAAGGGTCGGGCGCAGGTCTGGCCGAAGGGGCTCCGCTGGGCTTCGCTGCCGATGCGGAGGCGCGGCGGATCATCGAGCTTGCGGCCATGGAGGCGGTGATCGTGGCGGAGCAGAATCTCGGCAACGTGCCGACCGACGTCTCAGCCCAGAAGATCGGCTACGATATTGCGTCCTATGACCCGGTCACGAAGCATCTCCGATTCATCGAGGTGAAGGGACGCGTCCACGGCGCCGACACGGTGATGATCACCCGTCAGGAGGTCATCACCTCGCTCCACGAGCCGGACAAATACATTCTGGCCATCGTCCAGGTGGAGAATGGTATTGCACGCGATGCACGTTATGTGCGCGGCCCCTTGTCGGCCCACGAGCCCTCGTTTGAACACACGGCGATCCAGTTCAATCTCGCGCGCTTGCTCGAGCGGGCGGAGGCACCGCGATGATCACCAAAGCCTTGATCATCGCAGATCCATGGATCGGCTACCGCGGACATTGGGCCGTGTTCTGGCGCGTCCGTGATCCGATCGAACTACCGCAGGATCAGCGTTTGCTGATATCGGCAGTACAAACCATCAAGGGCGGCTGGCGCAAGGATGCGCCGCCACGAGGACCGGAACTGGTCGCCACGCCCTCCATCATAGAGTTTTCACTGTGAGCATGACCCAGACCTATAAGAAGAAACTGATCGAGGTCGCCATTCCGCTCGAGGCGATCAACGCCGCCTCGGCACGAGAAAAATCGATCCGGCAAGGACATCCGTCGACACTGCATCTGTGGTGGGCGCGGCGGCCGCTGGCGGCGTGCCGAGCGGTCTTGTTCGCCCAACTTGTCGATGATCCGTCCTCCCATCCCGACAAGTTTCCGACCGAGGAAGCCGTGGAAGCCGAGCGGCAACGTCTGTTCCGGATCATCGAAGAATTGGTGCTCTGGGAGAACTCGAACAACGAGGCGGTCCTGGAGCGCGCCCGTGCGGAAATTCGAAATAGTTGTGGCGATGTACTCCCGCCAGTCTATGATCCGTTTTCGGGCGGCGGCTCTATTCCGCTTGAGGCGCAGCGGCTGGGCCTGCCGGCCTATGGCAGCGATTTGAATCCGGTCGCGGTGATGATCGGCAAGGCGATGATTGAAATCCCGCCGTTGTTCAAAGATCAGTCACCCGCGCACCCTGGGCCGGCGGAACGTACCCACTACCGCAACGCCGAGGGATTGGCAGAAGATATAAAATACTATGGGCAATGGATGCGTGAAAAGGCCCTTGAACGCATCGGGCACCTGTATCCCCAAGTAGACCTGCCCGCAGAGCATGGCGGCGGCAAGGCAACGATAATCGCCTGGATCTGGGCACGCACGGTTCCGAGCCCCGATCCGGCATTTTCTAATGTGCAGGTGCCGATCGCATCGAGCTTTCTACTCAGCTCCAAGGTTGGCAAAGAGGCCTGGATTGAACCGTTAGTCGATAAATCGGCGAAGACGATTCGCTTTCGTATCCGCACGGGCGGGACTAAGGCGGAGATTGCTAAGGCTAACGAGGGTACCAAGGCAGGGCGTGGCGCTCATTTCCGTTGTCTTATGTCGGACACGGCAATCACCCCGGAGTTTGTAAAGGCCAAAGGCAGGGCCGGCGAGATGGGGCAGACCTTGATTGCCATCGTGGCTGAGGGCAACCGACAGCGAATCTACGTCGATCCTTCTGAAGATCAGGAGCGGCTGGCGATGTCGGCGCGGCCTATTTGGCGGCCTGACACGAATCTGCCGAACGATCCGAGGAATTTTTGGACGGTCGACTACGGGCTCAGAACGTTCGGCGACCTCTTTACAGATCGCCAACTCGTAGCTCTGAATACCTTCAGTGATCTAGTCCACGAGGCTAGAGCTGAGATTGAGCGCGATGCACTTGTATCTGGTCGCAGTGCCGATCCAGCGCCTTTGCGCAATAGTGATGGCTCTGCTGGAGCCAAAGCATACGCCGAGGCGGTGAGTGTTTACCTGGCATTTGCGATCGGTAAGCTTTCCGATATCGCCTCTACGATATGTACTTGGCACAGTGGGGCGGCTCATCAGAAGATTCGTCAGACATTTGGTCGGCAATCTCTGCCTATGACTTGGGATTTCGCGGAAGGAAATGTATTCTCCGATTCTTCTGGGAATTTTTATAAACAAATAGATCTTATTTCTCGCGTGGTCGCATTGTCGTTATTGCCCTCCTCTGAGGGGAGGGAAGTTCAAGGGGACGCTCAAACGATTGTGATTCCCAAGAATTCTGTGATCTCAACCGACCCGCCGTACTACGACAACATTGGCTACGCTGATCTTTCGGATTACTTCTTTTGCTGGATGAAGCCAGCAATCCGTCCCGTTTACCCTGATCTCTTTGGATTGTTGGTGGCCCCAAAGACGGAGGAGCTTGTTGCAACTCCGTATAGGCATGGTGGTCGGGAAGCAGCTGAGGCCTTCTTCCTGGACGGGATGCGAACCGCAATCGCCAATATGGCGAAACAGTCGTCAGATCACCATCCAGCGACGATCTATTATGCATTCAAGCAAAGCGAAGTTGCGCAGGAGGGAATCAGCTCGACCGGATGGGCGACTTTCCTTCAGGCGGTGATTGAAGCTGGTTACGCCGTTGTCGGCACTTGGCCTTTGCGCACGGAAATGGCTAACCGCATGATCGCCTCGGGTACCAATGCCCTCGCGAACTCGGTCGTTCTCGTCTGCCGCAAGAAGGAACCCGCTGCTGATATTATCAGCCGAGCGGAGTTTATCCGTGGGCTAAAGCGTGAGCTTCCTCCCGCGATTGCTGAGCTTCAGGCGGCGAGCATCGCGCCGGCTGATATGCCGCAGTCGGCTATCGGCCCCGGCATGGGTGTGTTCTCGCGATATAAGGCTGTTCTGGAATCGGATGACAGCCCGATGAGCGTGAAAGCGGCGCTGCAGCTCATTAACCGCGAACTCGACGAGTACTTGGGCGGCATCCAGGGCGAGTTCGACGCTGAGACTCGGTTCGCCATCACCTGGTTCGAACAGAACGGTATGAGGGTCGGGGAGTACGGCACGGCCAATTCCATCGCCCAGGCGCGCGGCATTTCTGTCGAAAGCGTCAAGCACGCTGGCATAGTCGAAAGCGCCGCTAGCAAGGTGCGCCTGTTGGGGCGGGAGGAACTGGACGATGGCTGGGACCCGGCGACCGATGGTCATCTGACTATCTGGGAATGCCTGCAGCACTTAGTGGCCCAGCATGAGACCAACGGTTTGTCCGACGCGACAGCAATGTTGCTAAAGAAGATCGGAGACAGGGCTGAGGCAGTGAAGGATCTCGCCTATTGTCTGTACGACATCAGTGCCAACAAACGGAAGGATGCCAAGGAGGCTACGGCCTATAACGCACTCATCGCTGATTGGACGGAACTGACTCGTCAGGCAGCTGCGGTACAGGACACCGGCGGCGATCGTCAGATCCGGTTGGATTTGTGAAGGGGGAATAGGCAATGGCCAAGAGTACACGCCAATACGTCTTTGAAGGCATGGAGCTTCTGCCCGAGGCGTTAATCCCCTTTGTCGAGAAGCGTTTGGAAACCTCGGTGACCGGGCACTGGCAGGTCGAGGTAGTTCAGCGAGTTCAAGGGTTGAAGCCCAACTCCCATGGCGCTGTCGGTTGGGACCAGCAGGGTTTGCTCAAGACCATGATGGCTTTCTGGAAAGACGCATTCGCGTCCGTTCTGGGCCATCCGGAGCGTTCCTATGTCTCGGAACTGCTCGATGTTCGCAACAAGCTCTCGCACAATGAGACCTTCACCTATGACGACGCCGAACGGGCGCTCGACACCATGCGTCGGTTGATGGAGTCGATCAGCGCCGGAGAGGTGTCCGACCAGCTTGGTAAGATGCGCGACACGATCCTGCGCACCAAATTCACCGAATTGCAGCGCAATGAAGAGCGTCGCAAGACACAGCGGCATGACATCTCGGTCGAGACGGTGGCTGGACTACTGCCATGGCGCGAGGTGGTCGAACCCCACCAGGACGTGGCCACGGGCGAATTCCAGCAGGCGGAGTTCGCCGCCGACCTCGCAAAGGTCCACAACGGCAGCGCACCGTCGGAGTACCGCGACCCGCGGGAGTTCTTCGCGCGCACCTATCTTACTGAGGGGCTGAGCGCCCTTCTCGTCGGGGCTGCCAAGCGGCTTTCCGGTGCCGGCGGCGATCCGGTGGTTGAGCTGCAGACTAATTTCGGCGGCGGCAAGACCCACTCGATGCTGGCGCTCTATCACATGGCCGGCGATGCGAGGGCCGAGGATCTGCCAGGCCTCGATCAGCTGTTGCAAAAGCACGGCCTGACCGTGCCAGCGAAGATAAATCGCGCCGTTCTCGTGGGAACGTCACGCGGACCCCAGGACGTTCTCAATACCGAAAGCGGACGCAAGATCCGCACGACTTGGGGCGAATTGGCATGGCAGCTAGGCGGTGACGAAGGCTTTGACAGCATCGCCGAGAACGACGCCAAGGGGATCGCCCCGGGGTCTGGCGTGCTCGAAACGATGTTCAAGAAATACTCGCCTTGTTTGATCCTGATCGACGAATGGGTCGCGTATTTGCGACAGATCTACAAGGTCGAGGGGTTGCCATCGGGCTCGTTCGACGCGAACCTTTCCTTTGTCCAGTCCTTAACAGAGGCGGTCAAGGCGTGCCCTGGGGCGCTGCTGGTGGCTTCGCTGCCCGCCTCACAGATCGAGGTCGGCGGCGAGGGCGGGCAGGAGGCGCTGGCACGCCTGAAGCAAACCTTCAGCCGGGTGGAATCTTCTTGGCGGCCGGCCTCGCAGGAAGAAAGCTACGAGATTGTCCGCCGCCGGTTATTCAAGGAGATTTCGGGCGAGAAATTCCATCACCGCGACAACACCCTAAAGCAGTTCGCCAAGCTTTACCGCGAAAATGCGAACGACTTCCCGCAAGGTGTCGCGGATGAGGACTATCGCCGGAAGCTGGAGAAGGCCTATCCCATCCATCCCGAGCTGTTCGATCAGCTCTATACGAGTTGGGGATCGCTCGAGAAATTCCAGCGGACCCGCGGCGTGCTGCGGCTTATGGCGCAGGTCATCCACGAACTCTGGATGAACGGTGATCCGTCGGTGATGATCATGCCCGGCAGCGTGGCGGTGAGTTCGGCGCGGGTCGAGCCCGAACTCCTGCACTATCTCGATGTCAGCTGGCAGTCGATTATCGCCGCGGACGTCGATGGCCAGGCTGCGACGCCGTATAAGGTCGACCAGTCTGCGCCTAACCTCAACCGATATTCGGCTACGCGCCGGGTTGCGAGGGCGATCTTCATGGGCACGGCCCCGACCCATACCCAGCAGAACACTGGTCTCGACGACAAGCAGATCAATCTGGGCGTCGTGCAGCCGGGCGAGCGACCTGCCATCTTCGGGGACGCACTGCGACGGCTAACCAATCAGGCCAAGTTTATGCACGCCGACCTGGGCCGCTATTGGTACTCCATGTCGGCCAGCCTCAACCGCATCGCAGCGGACAAGGCCGGTCAGCTCGACAATCAGCTAGTCCTGATGGAGATCGACCGCGAGTTGACCAGGTACATCAACGGCATTGCCGACCGAGGCCATTTCGACGCCGTTCAGGTGGCTCCGGCGTCATCGGCCGAGGTGCCGGACGAGGCGGGCGGCGTCCGCGCCGTCGTCCTGGGCGTCGCCCATCCGCACAATGGGCGCGAAGGGTCCGAGGCCCTAGTTGAAGCGAGGGAAATCCTGCTGCAGCGTGGCAGCACGCCGCGTGTCTATCGCAACATGCTGGTTTTCATCGCCGCAGAAGCGCGCCAACTGGACAATCTGAAAGACGCCGTGCGATCTGCCCTAGCGTGGGGTGAAGTTGTCAAGGAGAAGGACCGTCTCAACCTCACGCAGAGCGACGATGCGTTAGCCAAGGCGAAGCTCGCTGAGGCGCAAGAGACGCTGAAGACCAGACTCAAGGAAGCCTGGTGCTATCTACACTATCCGGTCCAGGAGAGTGCTCAGGCCGAGGTCGAGTGGGTTTCGGGCAAAATTCCGGCGCAGGATGGTCTGCTCGCGCGCGCGAGCAAGAAACTCGTCGCCGACGAGGGCCTGATGCCCGAGCTTGGGCCGACGCGCCTTGATCGCGATTTGCAGAAGTACATCTGGAATGGCAAGCCGCATCTGTCGCTGAAGGAACTGTGGGAATATCTCAACCGCTACACTTATCTGCCGCGCCTGAAGAATCAGGCCGTGCTGGTTAAGACGGTTCACGCTGCCGTTGGCGGGATGCTGCCAGGGCCGTTTGCCTATGCCGAACGATGGGACGAGAAGGCCAACGCCTATCTGGGCCTGGCAATTGAGCGCGCTGGCAACGCTGCAGTTGTAATCGATAGCGATAGCGTCATCATCAAGCTGGAGGTCGCAGAGGCGCATCGGCCGGCACCTGCTGAGTCCAGCCCATCTTCGCCCACTGGATGTCCTGCCGAGCCGGGGGGCGAGCTTTCCCCTGCTGCGCCATCCGATGGCGATCCGTCGGTGGAGAGAAGGCCGACCCGCTTCCTCGGAACGGTGATGATCTCGTCGGAGCGTCCGGCGCGGGAGGTACATCAGATCGTCGAGGCAATCGTCGAACAGCTTACGACCATCCCGGGCAGCGAGGTTTCGCTTAAGTTGGAGATCGATGCGGAAGTGCCGTCGGGCCTGGATAAGGCGAAAGTTCGGACTTTGATCGAAAATGCCAATACTCTGGGGTTCATCGATAAAAACATCCGGTAGCTCTCGAGGAGCTGAAAGCGTCGGTCTTTACCTCGCGGAGAAAAAGCGGCGGTGGGCATGTATCGCGCCGATCAGTTTTCTTCCAGAGATGATCAAAGTCCTTGGGTTAGTTACGCCTCCCTTCGCAGCTGTGGGATAACCTACTCAAAGATCGTCCAGGCGCGACCGCACAAGCTGTTGGTTTTTGGCCAGCGCACGCTTTTCTGTTCCGCCAAGGCAAGGGGTGACGAGAGCGGCAGCGGCATTCGGATCACCCAGCCGATTTCAGGCTTCGCGGTCCTGGTCGTAAGCGCTAGGGTCCAGCCACCGGCCTTCGGGCCGTTTTTGTCGAGGACAGCTAGGGTCCGCACCTCGTCGCTTCGTGGGACGAAAACAGGTGGGACTGTTTGTGGCGGCGTTGACAGGGATGATCCACCAGTCGGAATGCTTCGCCGTCCCTGCCGAGCGGCACGGCGAAGCGCCGGGTCCGCGCCTTGGACTGACCCTGAAGAATACGGTTTTGTCGCCGTTGATGACGTAGATGTTCGAGCCGCGAGCGTTGCGTATGGTCGGCATGGAGTGCCAGCCGCGCCTGGACATCTGCCAGGTGGCGAAGTTCAGGTCGGCGTTTCTGACCATGGTTTTATGAGAGTATTTGCGAACACCATCGCACCTGCTCCAGCAGTGCAATATAGTCGGCCCGAGACGCAAATCGGATCTGCTATCTGGCGACGTAGGCTGAGCTGTAGGCTTTCGCCAAGCGCGCTTTTAGCGTATTCATGAGTCGTCTCCAGCGGAGACATGCGCCGCCTGAGGCGACGCCACCCCGAACCGCTGTCCGACGGCCCGAACTGCGTAAATTCCTCCCGCCGTCATCAAGACCCATGCTCAGCATTCGCAGGGCATGGCCTTCTTGAACAGCTGGGGGTCCACGTCGCGGACCCTCGGCGCATGACGGGAACGCGCCTTATGGCCCACCTGCAAATCACCTATCGCCGCATTGGCGACCTTCAGCCACGCGCTGGAAACCCACGAACCCACAATCAAAAGCAGATCGATCAGATCGCCCGCTCCATCCAGCGGTTCGGCTTTGCCAGCCCTGTGCTCATCGACAAGGATGATGGCGTCGTTGCCGGCCATGGCCGGATCGCCGCGGCCAAACAGTTAGGCCTGACCGAAGCGCCGACGGTCTGCCTGGCCGACATGAGCGAGGCCGACGTGCGCGCCTACGTCATTGCGGATAATCGGCTGGCGGAGAACGCCGGCTGGGATCGCAACCTTCTTGGGGTGGAGTTCCAGTACCTCGCCGACCTGGACGTGGATTTCGATCTCTGCCTGACCGGGTTTGAATTGCCCGAGATCGACGCCATCCTCAGCGACATCGGAACGGAGGCCGTCAAGGACAACCCCGATGACACCGCGCCCGCCTCGGCCGCGGGCGTCGCGGTCACACGGCTAGGCGACATTTGGCGGATCGGTCCCCATCGCTTGATCTGCGGGGATGCGCTCCAGTCTGAGACCTACGCCCAACTGCTCGGCGAGGAGAAGGCCGGGATGGTGTTCGCCGATCCTCCATACAACGTGCCCATCGCAGGCCATGTTTCGGGGTTGGGAAAGGCGCAGCACCGGGAGTTCGCCATGGCGTCGGGTGAAATGACCAGCGAAGAATTCGCTAGCTTCCTCTTCCAAGTCTTTACCAAGGCGACCAAGGCGTCGGCGGACGGCTCCATTCATTTCCACTGTATCGATTGGCGCCACATGCCAGAGATGCTGCAGGCGGGAACCGCCGCCTACAGCGAACTGAAAAACCTGTGCGTCTGGACGAAGACCAACGGCGGCATGGGCTCGCTCTATCGATCGGCGCACGAGCTGGTGTTCGTCTTCAAATCCGGCCGGGCGCCGCACGTGAACAACGTGGAGCTCGGGCGGCACGGCCGATATCGGACCAATGTCTGGGCCTACGCCGGCGCCAATAGCTTCGGCACCGGCCGGGACCAGGACCTGGCCGACCACCCCACGGTCAAGCCCGTCGCCATGATCATGGACGCCATCCGCGACTGCTCGCGCCGCGGCGACATCGTGCTGGATCCCTTCGCCGGCTCCGGCAGCACCCTCTTGGCGGCGCACAGGACTGGACGCCGCGGGTACGGCGTCGAGATCGATCCGCTCTACTGCGATGTCATCATCCGCCGTCTCAGTGAGAGAGCCAAGCTTGAGGCGACGCTTGAGGGAGATGGCCGGGCGTTCGCTGTCCTTGCCGAGGCGCGGGCGGGCGGGCAAGCCGAGGAGGTCGCGGCATGACCGACCATCCCGAGGCCCCCAAAAAGCCGGCCAAAGACACGCGGTTCAAGCCTGGCAGGTCCGGGAATCCGAAGGGGCGCCCGCGCAAGGTCCCGCAGGCGCAAATCCCGAGCCAACAAGGCCGTGATGTGCGTGCGATCGCCCGGATCAAAATCCCAGTGAAAACGCCGGACGGGGTCAAGAAAATGTCTCTGGACCAGGCCGTTTACTACCGCATCTTCATCGACGCGGCGAACGGCAAGATCTCTCAGCAGAGGCAGGCGATTAAGCTGATCCAGGATGCCTTCGGGGACAACATCATCCACGACAACCGCCTAAGGTGGATTGACCAGCATACCGCCGACTATCAGGACATTGGTTCCAAGGATCCATCAATCCGAGCCTATATGATCAGCCTGGCGGAGCGCTCAAAGAGATAGCTGGCAAATATCGAGCGGACTGCTCTCAGTCGAGCAGGTCGCCAATCTTGACGTCCAGGGCGCGGGCCAGGCGGTCGATCACATCGATCGTCGGGTTCCGCGCCCCTCTTTCGAGATCGCTCACGTAGGTTCGATGGATGCCTGCCTCGTGGGCAAAAGCTTCCTGGCTCAGGCCCTTGGCGCGGCGGTGCTTTTGTAGATTGGCGGCAAGGCGTTGGCGGATGTTTTCCATCCCCACTTGGACACGGATATGTCGTCGATGGGTCTACAGACGATCAGAGACAATCGGCTTGACTTGCCTGTGGTTGAGACCATGACGATGTCACCTATCGTCTACGGAAGGCTCACCGCATGCATGCCGTACCCCAAGCCGCTGTCGATGTCGGCGGCGTTACGCCGGATGCGCCGGCCGCCCGGCGCTTCACGTCCAAACAGATGGGCGACGCCTGCGAAATGCTGGTCGCCGCCGAACTGACGCTGGCCGGTATCCCCGCGTTGAAAGTTCCCGACAACTGGCCGCATTATGATGTCATCGCCCAGCCCTTGGGGGCGGCGGCACAGCGGATTTCGGTGAAGTCGAGGACCTATAAGCGTGGCGCGGCCTACGTCGACTACAAGGCCGACGATATGTTCGATTGGCTGGCGATCGTGATTTTGTCGGGCGAGGGCGGCGCGCTGCGCCAAGTCTACATGGTGCCCAAGGTCTTGGCCGATCACCATGCCCGGCGCGACAAGCCCACCAGCCGAACCGCCAATGACAGATACTTCCGCATCGACGAGGTCGAGCGCCTGTTCTCGGCCTTCAGCAGCAACTTCACCTTGGTCGAGATCGGCTCCGACATGAAGGAGGGGCTGGCTCCCGAAACCATTGGACAAGCGCCCGGCCCAGAGCGGTAGTGAACTTATTCCGCCCGGCCAGCCCGGGCTCAGGTCAGTAGGGCGCTCAGCCCGGCACACCTGGACAGGAACGTCATGACCAAGGCCAACTCAGACATCGACCCTTCTGGCGACCTGCTCGCCACGGCTGAGCCGATGCTTTCCAAGCTGGATCGTCTGATCGCCCTGCTGAGCGGCGCCGACGGCGCCACCATGGCGCAGATGATGGCCGTGACCGCCTGGCAGGCGCATTCGATCCGCGGCACCATGGCAGGCGCGCTCAAACGCAAAGGCCACACCGTCGAGAGTGCGAAGACCGAGGCCGGTCGGCGCTGGCGGATCATGCCGGAGGCAGGCCAGTGAACTGCGTCGACGATCTTCGGGCGCTTGAAACGATGAAAATCGACGCCCTGCGCGCGGTCTGGTGCGGTCGCTTCGGAGAGGCGCCACCGCTTCGATCCGGGGACCTCATGCGCCGGGCTCTGGCCGAGCGCATGCAGATGGCGGTCGAAGGCATGGACAGCGCCCTCGATAAACGTCTGGCCCAGGCCGCCGCCCGGCATCGGACAGGACGCAAGACGACCATCCGTACCGTCACCTTCAAGGCCGGTTCGCGGCTTGAACGGACCTGGCAAGGTCAGCGACATCAGGTCGAGGTGGTCGAAGGGGGATTCGTTTGGGAGGGCCGACCCTACAAGAGCCTCTCCCACGTCGCCCGCGCCATCACGGGGGTGCGGTGGAACGGTCCGCGGTTCTTTGGCCTGCGTGAGGCCGCCGCTTGATGTTGGTGCCCAAAACGATCCGCTGCGCCATCTACACCCGCAAGAGCACCGAGGAGGGGTTGGAGCAGGACTACAACTCGCTGCATGCGCAGCGTGACGCCTGCGGCGCCTACGTGATGTCTCAAGCCGGGGAGGGCTGGATGCTCCTACCCGAGATATACGACGATGGCGGCTTCAGCGGGGGCAATCTGGAGCGCCCGGCGCTTCGCCGCCTGATGGCGGAGATCGAGGCCAAGCGGGTCGATGTGGTCGTGGTCTATAAAGTTGATCGCCTGACGCGGTCGCTGCCGGACTTCTCCAGGATCGTTGATGTGCTGGACCGCGCGGGCGCCAGCTTCGTCAGCGTGACCCAGGCCTTCAACACCACCACCTCCATGGGCCGGTTGACCCTGAACGTGCTCCTTTCGTTTGCCCAATTCGAGCGCGAGGTCACGGGCGAGCGGATACGCGACAAGATTGCGGCGTCGAAGAAGAAGGGGCTCTGGATGGGCGGACGACCCGTTCTTGGCTATGATCCAGATGGGCGGACGCTGAAGATCAACGAGGTCGAGGCCGGGATCGTGCGCTGGATGTTCCAGCGCTACCTTGAACTCCGGTCAGTCAACCGGGTGATCGACGAACTGGCGGCGCAAGGCGTGACTTCCAAGCGCTGGATGAACAAAGCGGGGGAGCCGAAGGGCGGCATGCCGATCGAGCGCGGAGGCGCCTATCACATGCTGCGCAACCCCATCTACGTCGGCGATATCCCTCACAAAGACGTCGTCTATCCTGGCCAGCATCCTGCGCTGGTCGATCGCGAGTCCTTCGATGCTGTTCAGCAGCTGCTGGATGAGACGAGGAAGACGCGAAAGCCCGGGAAGGCGAGGCCGCCCCACGCAGGCGCTCCTCTTGCGGGCCTAATCTTCGACAGCGCAGGCCACACGATGTCGCCAGTCAGCGCGCCGCGGAAGGGCGGGGCCACTTATCGGTACTACGTCTCGACGGCGATCCAGAAGGGCAAGCCGGGCGCGGCGGGCATTCACGGGCGTATCTCCGCGCCGATCATTGAAGCTGCGGTGCTCTACGCTGTCGCGCCGCTCATGCCGATCAAGGCAACGGGCGATTGGTCTGCCATACGTGATCTCATCGATCGTATCGAGATCGGGCGCGATACGATGCTCATACGCCTCGATCCGACCCGCTGCGACGAGCGGGTCGTCACGGATGCGGGCCGGATGACGCTCGAACGCCTTGAGCGGCTCGAGGACATGCCGATTCTCCGCCTTCCGCTCTCTGTCACGCGTCGCGGCGCCCTCACTATTATCGGCCCGGATGGGGCGAGCCCCACCATGCGCCGGCCTGTCGATGGCGCATTGAGCGCTGCGCTCGTGCGAGCCGAAGCCTGGAAGCGTAAGTTGATGACGGGCGAGGAAGCGACCCTGGCGGCCATCGCCCGCAAGGAAGGCATGACCGACGGCTATGCCGCACGCCTGATTCGCATCGCCTTCCTGGCGCCGGACCTCAAGTGCGCCATTCTCGACGGCACGCAGAAAGCGGCCATGAGCCTACAAACGCTCATGACCTGCGATATGCCGCTCGCATGGTCAGAGCAGCGGCGCCTCTACGCCGGCTGAGCCTCGCTACCTCGCCAACAAAAATTACGAGCCTGTTCGGTCGATATAGGACCCTGTTCGGCCGATTTAGGATCCCTGTTCCGTTGATTTTCTTCCCTGTTATTGCGCCGGGAATTCTGACTTTTCTAATCAGGCAAGGCGCGGAATAGTCGTGATTTTCGGGAGGTCGGCCTGCGATTCCCCGATGCCGAAACCCTGATAAAATGGCGATAACAGGAAACGCAGGAAAAGGCCCAAACCAGACCGTCTCGCGCAAAACGGAGACGGGCGCACGTCACGGCCGTGAATGGAGGCGGTGGGCGGCTACGAGAGACGCGAATGCGGTCTCTGTCAGCCGCTAAGGCACGGGAATGTGGGGGCTATCTCCCGCTGTGGGGGAGACTTCAATCTAGCGAGCGAGTGTGTGGCGGACAGAGAGGAAGGCCGAAAGGTGTTCCTGTTCAATAACTTAGGCAGACTAACCCGCCCTTGGGCGGCCATTGAAATACAACGAGATTTCCCGCGTTTGGCTAACGGCCATAGCCGGAGATCGGAGACGAAAAACCCCGCCAGCGTTGCAGCGCATGGCGGGGTTCAAAAGAGCTTGGGTCAGCACTCAAAGCCGACGGCACCCTACCGTGCAGACCTCTTCGTTGCAACGCCGGAGGCCAGCCGATGAGCCGTCTTCTGGACCCCGAGAACTTCGTCGCTGAGAAGCTGGCCTGGCATCAACGCATCGCCAGCGACCCGAGGGTTTCCCTCTCGGCCAAGGCCGTCGCCGGTTTCATTCTCCACGACCTGAACGCCAGCGAAGGCGGCGCCTGGCGCGGCCAGGAGAGCATGGCGGCAGGCCTGGGCGTCAGTACTCGCCAGCTGCGGCGTCTTCTGGAGGAGCTCGAGGCGGCCTCATACCTGCAAGTCGAGGTCCGCAAGGGGCGCGGCCGCACCAACATCTGCCGCGCGACGCTGCCTAGCGAAGCGGCTGTTGCATCAGAAAACAGGACACCGACGGCCGCTCAAGCCGTCGAAAAGCGGACATCAACGGCCGTTCAAATGTCGAAAAACCGGACATCGGCGTCACGAAAACCGGACATGGATGACCGACGAATCCTTTATGACTCCATTAGAAGATTTCCGGCGCCAGAAGGCCGGAGGTCGGGCAGCGCAAACAGGCCGCTGGCAAAGGTTGATCCGTTCGCGGAAGCCGACATTCGGGCGACCGTGATCCGGCTCGCAGGGGAAGAGGCGACAGTCAGCTACCTGGACCCCGCCGCTTGGGACGCAGACAACAACCGCATCGTCTGCGCGAGCTCCACAGGATTCGCCCGGCTCCGCGATCTTGTCGAACGCCCCTTGGCCGCGAAGGGCGTATCCATTGCACTCGAGCTTAGCGATGCAGGGCGAATGGCGGCATGAGTAGCCAAACTTGGAGTCAACGGACGACTTGTTCGTCGCAAGGGCTGAGGCGAAGGTGCGGGCGGCCGGGTTTCCGTCGCAGCGAACATGGCTTTGCCATCCCGGTGAAGCTTGGCTGAGATTCCGCGTGAGGTTCATTAACAACTGTCGACTGGCCAGCATTTAGCCATCGGCTGTCTGGCGGCTGGCCAGAAGATGGCCATTGGCTGTCTAGTCAGCAAGCTGGCGACTGGCCAGGAGATGGCGCTGGGGGGCTGATTTGGATCGAAGTCGCATCTACAGACTGCCGCGACCGCTGCTGACTCTTAGCGGCAGTTCCAAATGTCCACTGTCGGGCGGGCGCGGTATATCCGTTTTCGCAACAATCGACTGTCGGCAGATCTTCATCCCCTGATCATTGGCCGGATATCAGACAGCCTGTCAGAGTGGTCGGAAGGGAACGATCGTATCAACGGGCTTGATCGACCATCCAGGAACCCGTGACTACGCCTGTGCGATCCTTGAGGGATCGCAAGAAGCGTTCAAGCGGCATGCTTTAGTCTACGGTGTCGCGAAAGCCTCGTGACGGACTGACCCGGAGCTCATTGTGACTTTACTGAAAGCTCGTCTCGAACGTATCAGCGCGAACATGAAAGCGGCGTATCGCGATAGCGCAAACTATGTGTCTCCAGTCACCGGGCGAGAACGCGAAGTGTTCGTTCACGCCTTTCTGGAAAAAATCCTTCCGCCTTCGATGCGGGTTGGCGCCGGCGTCATCACAGATGCCAGTGGGGTCACGTCGGGGCAGCTCGACATTGTCGTCGAGCTTCCGCTCAGCGTCAGCTTCCCCATAGTCGGAGAGAACAGGCACTACTTGGCCGATACGGTCGGCGCGGTGATCGAAGTGAAATCTGACCTCACCCGTCAATGGGAGGAAGTCAAAGAAAAATCTGCTGACCTTTTGAGGTTGGGCCGGTTCACGCCCGAGAAGGACGAAATCGTTTTCAGAGATGACTATCGCGTGCCCTTGTTCGTGGTCGCGTTCAATGGACCAAAAAAAGAGGCTACCCTGGAAGCTTACCTCGGCCAGATGCATCGAGGTGACTGGCCGGCGGTCGTCTATGTCGTCGAGTCGGATTTGCTGATCAGTCAGGGGCCATCCGGATGGGTTTATGCGCGGTCCTCGGCCGGCTGCGCATTCGCTTTCGTATCCGCGCTCTACCTGCATCTCCAGCGTCGTCGAGACGTTCCCGTCGATTTCGACCGCTACCTGACGAACCTTTTTCCAGACGCCTAGAGGCACGAGCAGCTTAAGGCGGAGCAGGTGACGAAAAGGCGCGTGCCTCTCCCTCAGCGGCTATCGCTTGCTGCGGTCAGGAGTAACCTTCGAGGATTTTCCACGCCTTCTGATACGTCGGCCCGGCCGCGCCCACGGCGTTCCGCCAGTCCGCGTCGGTCAGACCGCTCAGCCTATTGCGCATGGAACTGAGCCCGCCATCGACACGCTGCTTCGCCAAATAGTCTGAAAGCGGCTGGGCGGCATTGCGCGGCACACCCAGCAGACGCAGATCGATCGCCGTGTCAGAGTTCACGCCATAGAAAATTCGCGATGGGAGGTTCCGGAAGCGCTTCTGCTCTGCCTCGCTCATGCCGTTGAGGGCATCCCCGATCGTCAGGCTCTGGATCGCGGAAAGGCCCCATGACGCGGTCGAGGTGAGCCGGCCGTAGACCAGTCGGCAGGCCTTGGAGATCGCTGCGGTGGGATCATCATCGTCGGCACCCGAGAAGTAGGCGTCCGCCAGATCCGGTAGCGACGCACCGTTCACCCAGTCCTTGACTATGCGAGCCAGCATGTCGCCATTGCCACGCCCCCCTCCGGTGACCTCGGCCAACTCCTGACGGAGCTCCGGAATTCTGAAGAGCACGCCGAAAGTACGTTGAAGCGTCGTATCGTTGTCGGTGAAGAGGCGATCTGCATCCCAGGAGTTCGCGCGGATTCCCGCATCCCGAACGCCCTGCAACGCCAGACTCACGCTCTCCCAAGAGAAGCCGGTGCTGTCGACAAGAGCCAGGGGTTTGCCGCGGATGATTGCGGCGTAGTCGTTCACGGCGGCGACAAGCCGATTGGCGATAGCCTGATCCTCGCGTCGGAGCGTCTGGAACCCGAAGCTTCCGCGCAGCACTTGTTCGATCTGGTTGGCGAACTCAGCGTGATCGCCGATCTGCCGATAGGTGTGGGCGAGATACTGCAGGAATGCAGACCATTCCTTCATGTGGAACAGGGCGTGCAGTTCCAACTGGGGCGCCCGATCGAGCGCGTTTCGCACCATGGATACGAGCGTAGAGTTGAGGTGCGACACGTTCCTCTGGACGTATTCGCTCAAGACGCCGGCTTTCTCGTCGGTGGTGGCGGCGAGCGCCACGATACCCGTGCCGGCCTGGTCCGCACGCCCGGCGCGGCCCGCCAGGTTCCAGAAGTCCTCTGGCGGCATGTCCTCGCCATAAGGGTACTGGTGAGACGCCATGACGACCCCGGTCACGGGAAAGTTCAGCCCCTGGGCGATGGTGGTGGTCGCCACCAGGGTGTCGAGCTCACCCCTCTCCATCAACCATTCCATCAGGACGCGCGTGTCGTCTGACAATCCGCTGTGATGCAGGCCGATGCGCTTCTTGAGGAGATCGATAAGCTCGAAATCCGCACCGAACTCCTGGGCGACGAAGTCGGCGACGAACTGAATGTCTTCGCCGCTTCGGGGGCCGAATCTAGCATCGCGCTCGGCAGCCTTATCCGCCAGAGCCGGATCCTCAGCCAGTACGCGGGCGATGGGCCAGGTGTGCGGCACCTTGCCAGCGACCACGATGACCGGACCTCTGCGGTTCAGGCAGGTCGCGGTGACGGCCGCGACATTCGACTGGGAGCCGTGGACGCGAGACCAGCTCAGACCAAGCTCGCGTCCCTCGCAGAGCAAGAGGGCGTCATCGACTTCGATCGTGGATCGCGACGTGTGGGCGGTTTTGAGGGAAAGCGTGAACTCACCGCGGGCCTCAGCCTTCTCCGGTTGGGCGATAACAATGGCGCGGTCGTTGGGCCGCCAATCGAAATGCACCGACATGTCAGCGTGACTGTCAGGAGACAGCCAGCGCGCGACCTCGTCGCCGTTCTCGATGAAGGGGGTCATCAATAGGAACTGCGAGTTGCGGCATTCGCGGTTGATCGTCGCCAGCAGTAGTTCGAGCTTAAGGCCGCGATCGCCGCTGGACAGGTTGTGCGCCTCGTCCACAACCACCAGGGTCAGCGGACGGCCGATCTTGGCCTCCCAGCCACCCCTCAGCAGAAGATCGATTTTTTCCGGCGTCCCGACCAGGATCCGGAAGGCCGCCGCCGGATCGGCTTCCACCAGCAGTTCCGCCTCCACGCCGTCGATGTCGAGTGCTGGGCTGACTCGTTCAACCACGATGCCCAAGGGGGCGAAGTCACGGCGTAGGCGCGCGCAGATCTGGTTTACGAGCGCGCGCGTAGGCGCGACGTAGGCGATCCATCCTCGATCGGCGTCGAACTGATTCAGAGCCTGTAGGATGCGAAACTGCGCAATGAAGGTCTTGCCGCTGGAGGTCGGCAGGCTGAGCACGACGGCGCGCGCGCCCGTGGTCAACAGGCCTTGATCGCGAAGCGTGATCCTCTGGGGCGGCAGCATCTCGAAAACCGGGCGGTTTTGCCCACGGTTCACGAGCCCTTCGACGAAACGACTGATCCTGCTGCCCGTCCCCCGCGTAACGGTCCAGATGCTGTTCGCCACCATGCGTTCTGCGGTGGCAGAGAGTAGGCGAATGGTGGCGTGAAGCTGGGCGAGTTCGGCCCGCTCGCAGGCGACCAGACTACGATCGAACTGAGCTTGCAGCAGCTCGCGGATATTGAAACCGCCGGCCACGGAGCCTTGCGCGGAGTAGGTCGCGAGAATCTCGGCCGCTTTGGAGAGGTGATAGGACGCGATCAGACGCCAAGCGTCCAGCCTCGGGCTCTCGGATGCTTCCAGATAAGCCGCCTCTGCGACTCGCTGCGCATCGCGAAGCGCGACGACCTCCGCAAGGAGCGCGTCCAGATCGGCCCAGCCGTCCTTGCGCATCAGGAGCAGCCAGAGGCGACTGACAGTGACACGAACCTGCGCGCCCCAGTCAGCATCCGCCTCAAGCCCCTCGGGCAGCGGCAAAGCGCGCAAAAATCGCGCGACGTCCGGGGTCCGGTCGCCGAGAATTCCATAGCAGGCCGTGTGGAGGAGGTGCAGCGCCTCATCGTCGTCGGCTGGTCGCTCCTCCGTCGCTCTGAGTGTCTCGAAAGCGAGTTCCGATGCCGTGCGCAATTCATCAGCCGCGTCGGGCATGTCCAGCAGGGTATGGACGGCTAGCGCATAGGCGTTGGTCGTGAAATGGTACTCGGGAGACAGCGCTGGACGGTCGAAACCCAGATCGGACAGCAAATGCGCCCCGACCGACTGCTCGGCCAGTCGCCGATTGTCGTCGCCCAGGGCTTCGTAGAGCCAGGCGGTCATGCGGCGGTAGAGGCGATGTTGACCCAGTCGGTGATCGGGCGAGGCGTGTACCAGGCGTCCAGGCGAATTCGTGGTTGGTCTGGCCCTGCGCCGAAGGTCTGGCCACGGGTCCTGAGATCATCCTGATGAGCGGCGGTGTCGCGCAGGAGCACGCCAGCGATCGCAAAATCCTTGCCTTCGGACGCAAGATAGCGCTCGGCAGCCGTACGGAAACGGGCCCGCAAGTCCTCCGTCGTGCAGCGCGCGCTCAACCATTTGATGAGCGTGAAATGGTGGCTGGGCGTCGTGGCGATCGTGTCGATCTGATAGGCGAGACCGCTACGGCCGTTCATGACGCCCGGCGGGTTGCCTGCGTGGGACGATGTCTTGACCTCCCCGAACAGGAAGGTGGTGTCCTCGCCTTCGCCGATGAAGCCCACGATGTCGGCGCCGGGAAGGGAGGCCTTGGGAGTCTTGCGGTCCCGGTTCTCGTTCCACGGCCAGACCGCGCCCATTTCGTCACTCAGGAGACATTCGGCCATGGCCTCACCGATCTCCCAGTCTTGTGGCGTGACGACGGCATTGAGCAACGATTCTAGTGTCTGTGTCGCCATGTCGGTTGTTGCGAGCGCCTGAAGATCCTGGGCCAGATCGGCTTCGAACTCGGCGTCGTTCACCCGGTCCCAGACCGGTCCGCGCAGGTAGACGTCGAACTCGTCGGCGTCATTGATGTTCACTCCACGCCAGCATTGGGCGACGCCCACGGCCGGATAGGCCTGAGTGATGCTCAAAGCGAGTGGCATGCTTCCCCCCTGTCGCTCGCCGAATATCGTTCTATAACGGTCAAGGCTACAACAAAGAGTTGCGGGAGCGAAAATGGCCAGAGGCATACCGGTCACGATCGGAGGAATTGATTTTCCGCGGAAGGGAGACGCCCTTGAGCATTTGCGGTCGATGCTCTGGCGTTACTCTCCCGGGGACCGCGTGTCCGACGAAGATGCTCTGTTCCTGAAAGCCGCTCTGCCGCGTCACCCCGAAGCGGACGAGAAGATCGGCGTTGGGATGGATCACTTCAAAGTGCGTAGCGATGAGTACGGCAAGCAATGCTTCTGGGTTGTGCGGACTGATGAGACGACCGACCGCTTTTCGTACAAAGCCCTTGTTTGAACCGGAGTGAGGCAAGACGCGCCAGCGGACTGATGCCGCCGGGTGTTAAACCCGCTCGTGGCGCGTCCCGCGCCGAGCCCCATGCTTCGGCGCGGCAAGGCGACCCCAACGGCGCTGGTCGCCCAGCTTGGCCTGCGTTTGACGCGGCGGCTCGAACCTCGCGCCAGCACTCAGGCATGCGCGCGTCGTCGCCGGTGGTCGGGGTGAGCCCTTCCCGACTTCAATGTTCAGATCGCGCGCCCGGGGACGTACGGCGGCGATCGTTGGGAGCGAGTGATGGACGCCTATCTCGGCGATGAAACCCGGACATCCATCGGCGCAGCCGATGTCACCGTTGCCGCCGGCTACGCCGAGGCGATGGAGAGCCTGGAGCAGCAGGCGTTCTGGACCGGACGCGAGGATGTGCGAGCGCTCTGGGCTCACCAGCGCTCCGCCATCGCGCTGGCGACCGCCTACCTCAACTCCGACAAGGTCTTGCCCTCCGGGGCCATTGAGGCGGCCTTGATCAAAATGCCGACCGGCACCGGAAAGTCCGGCGTCGTGGCCGTCATCGCACGATGCCTGCCCGGGGTCCGCCGGGTTCTGGTGCTGACGCCGCGCACCGCCCTGGCCGAGCAGTTGAAAGACGACATCGCTTTCCGGTTCTGGCGCAACGTCGGCTACGGAGCCGCCGAGACAGCCTACGCCGATGCCGATATTCCCGAGGCCAGCGTTGAGTTGCTGTTGCCTAATCCGGGCCGTCTGAGAGCACTGATGGCGACGCCCGATGGCGACAGGACGGTTGTTGTCGGCACGATGCAGGCTCTGGACGCCATCCGCACCACCCGTGACCGCCTGGAGCGGAAGCTCCGCCAGAAGGGTCAGATCTCTGACGCTGAGGAAGACGCTCTACAGACCGCTACGAAGATGATGGCCTGGTTGAAGCGCTTTGACCTGGTCATCGTCGATGAGGGGCACTACGAGCCCGCACCATCTTGGAGCCGCAGCATCCGCGAACTGGGCCTGCCGACGGTTCTTCTCAGCGCGACCCCGTTCCGCAACGACTACAAACTCTTTCAGGTCAAGGGCCGGTTCGTGTTCAACTACCCGTTCGCGTCGGCCCGGGATGAGAACATCATCCGCGCCGTGACCCTGGTCCCCTTGCCCGTGGTGGGCCCATCCCGCCCGGTCGCGGCGGATGACGCAGAAGACAGCGAAGTCGGACAGACGGTGACCGCCGAGGACCGCAGTGCGGTGACGGCGTTCGTCGCCGCGCTGAAATCGGAGCTCCCCGACCTCCTGTCGGGTTCCGGGGTCGCAAACGCCAAGGCGATCGTGCGGGCAGCCTCCTACGAGATCCTGGAGCTGCTACAGAGCGAATTGGGCCAAGCGTTCGGCGCGCCGCCCGTTCTGATTCACGACCGCGTGGAAGGTAAGGCCGCCGACAGGGCGCAGCGCCGCTACAACAATGTCGCCTTGGCGCGCAAGGATGCGGCCGACGCCACCGTGTGGCTGCATCAGAGCAAGCTGCTTGAGGGGATCGACGAGCCCACCTATGTCGTGGTGGCGATCTTCGACCCCTTCACGAACGCGCGCCAGTTCGTGCAACAGGTCGGACGCGTCCTACGCTCGACGGACCCGACGCGAAGCGTCCAGCAAACAGCCCACGTCCTCCTGTCGTCAGACCATCACGCCGCGGCGGAGGCGGAATGGCGACGCTACTTGGAGTTTGAGGCCTACGCCGGTCGCGGCTTGAATGTGATCGTGCCGAGCGAGGCTTATCTGCCGGAGAAGATCGTCGGGCAGATGCCGGAGATGCAGTATGTCGACGGCAGTTTCCGCCACCGGCTGCCGGATGACGTGGCGCTGACGGCCGACGACATCGTCGTGCCGCGTCGCGCAGCCGTGTTCGAGATGGAGCCCACCTTCGAGAGCGCCATAGCGCGCACGGAGATCCTGGAGAGTGTCCTCGCTGCGAACCGGTTTGTCGTCCGGGAGATCGAAGGCCCGCCGAGCCGGATCTTCGGCTGGACCTACTTCACGGTCGACGAGAGCCCTTACCTCGCCAATCACTTCGTCACCGAGTGGCGCTTGGGCGTCGTCATCTGCGCCCAGGTGGGCAACCACCTCTTCGTATTCGATTCCGACGGCGTGACCTTCACGCCGTCCCGCCTAGGGGTCGCCAAGCCCACGGAAGCCGCGATGACGCGGCTGTTGCCCAAGGGCTCGACCATCACCCAGGTTTCGGCCAACTCCCTCGACATGTCGGATCGGGCGATACGCTCGATGACCCAGCGGACCCGGTCCTTCGGCGAGACGTTCACCGATCTGCTCGACCCGATGCTGCGCCCCACCACGGTGTCCGGCTATGTGAAGGGCGGCGGTCGGTATCTGGGAATCGTCCGTGCGAAGGTGGCGGATTCGACCGATGAAAACGTACCCCTGTCCGCATTCCTGGCCTGGGCCGAGGAGGTCGAACAGCAGCTGACCGACAGCGCCGCCGAGGCGAACACGGTGTTCCTGCGATATGCGCGCCGGGTCCATCCGAACCACCAGATGGCGGAAAAGCCGCAGAACATCCTCATCGATCTGACCGAAGAAGCGCTGGAGGAGTTCGGGCTTCGGGGGGCGGATCCGCGCGCGACCCCGGACGGCGTCTTCGGATACGAGGATCTTTGCGCGGACATCGACAAAAACGCCTTCGTGCTCAAGGCGCTCGATGGGTCAGAGGTGCCGTGCTCAATCCGCTATAATCCGGAGAGCCAGCGATACGCGATCGACAGCAAGGCCCTCAACGCCCGGCATCCGCCGAAGCCTGCGGCGCGGGGACGGCGGGCCGTCGCCCTGACGGAGCGCCTCAACAAGGCGCAATCCTTCCGGGTCCTCACCGGCGAACCGGGCGTGGTCTATATGTATGGCGAGTTTCTAAAGGCCCGCGACGTGCTGCGTGCCGACGGCACCGTGCTTCCGTTGGAATGCGCGACCCCCATCAAGGCTTTGGCCAAGACGACCAGCGAAAAGGGCGAGACGGTTTTTTCAAAGCCGGTCGAGTGGCGGTCCAAATCCGTTTTCGGCTTGATGAAAGCCTATTGCGAACCGGCGGGCGCCGGCGGGGCCGATGAGCTCGAACAGGCGCTTCGGGATTTCGACCTTGTTCTCCTGGATGACGATGGGACCGAGCTGGGCGACTTCATCGCGGTGGGCAAGCGGCGGCTGGCGATCATCCACGCGAAGGCCAGCGGGACCATGAGCGCGGGGGCGGTGACCAAGCTGGAGACGGTCGGACGCCAGTGCGTCGCTTCCCTGGCCTTCTGCTCGACCTTGGCGCAGATCGACGGCATCGCCGACGACCGCTTCGACCGGGCCACGATGTTCAACAAGACGGCGGTCAAGCTTTCGCGCATCTATCGGAACGAGGGCGCCGTGCCCGCCGACCAGCTCGCGGAGACGGTCCGCCAGGCGTTGCAGAACCCAAGCTTCGAGCGTGAGGTCTGGATCGTCGCCGGCCGCCTGCTGGACGTGAAGGCTGTCCGGAAGAAGACCCAGAAGAAGACGCTCTCCCATCGCGACCGTCAGCTGCTGATGTTTCTGGAAAGCCTCGGCACGGCCTGCGGTCGCGCGAACGCCCGCTTGCGTGTGTTTGGCCACTAGAACCGGTGATGGCGGCTGGCCCAGTCGCATCGCGCATGTCCGCATTCCGATTGAGTTTCGATGACCGCTTCTGGCGCTGAACAGCTGCAGCGAGCGTAGAATGACCGGCGACAGGGAGGCGACCTGAGTGGAGGTTGGCCATGCGTCAGTCTGACTTGTTCATTCAACCCAAGCGCCCTTGGAACGCCGGCCGTCTGATCGGCCCCAAGGCGCCGCTGAAGCCGAAGCACATCTGGGCCATTCGACAGCAATTGAAGGTCGCGAAGAGAGTACGCGACCTTGCGATGTTCAACTGCGCCTTGGACGCCAAGCTGCGGGCCTGTGACCTAGTTCGGCTCCGGGTCAGCGATGTAGCGCCCGGCGGGGCGCTGCGTCAGCGTTCGATCATCATCCAGCAGAAGACCGGAACGCCGGTGCCGTTCGAGATCACGGAGCCTGCGCGAGACGCGATCGCGGCTTGGCTGAAGGTCCGCGGCGAGCGTGAAGATGACTGGCTGTTCCCGAGCCGTAGCCGGCCTGGCCAGCACATCGGCACCCGGCAGTACGCCCGGCTCGTCGATAGGTGGGTTCGGATGATCGACCTTGAACCGCAGGGCTACGGGACCCACAGCCTCAGGCGCACGAAGGTGTCGCTCGTCTACAAGAAGACCGGCAACCTTCGCGCCTGTCAGCTCCTGCTCGGTGACGTGCCCCTGAGAATTTCCTCCATGCGGAGCTAGAGTCCGGCCCTTGAAAGGACGGACGGAATGAAACGAGCGAGATTCACGGAAGAGCAGATCATCGGGATCCTGCGGGAGAACGAGGCCGGCGCCAAAGCGGGCGAGCTGGCGCGCAAGCACGGCGTGTCTGAGGGCACGATCTACGCCTGGAAAGCCAAGTTCGGCGGGATGAGCGTGTCGGACGCCCAGCGCCTCCGGGCCCTGGAAGATGAGAACGGAAAGCTGAAGCGCCTGCTGGCCGACGCCATGCTCGACAAAGCGGCGCTGAACGATCTGCTCTCAAAAAAGTGGTAGGGCCCGCAGCGATACGCCAGGCCGTCGCCCATCTGAAGGCGGCGTTCGGCGTCAGCGAGCGGCGGGCCTGCTTCATCATCAAGGCCGATCGAAAATCGGTGCGCTATCGCTCCTGCCGTCCGCCGGACACGGCGCTGCGGGAGCGGTTGCGCGCGTTGGCCGTGGAGCGGCGACGGTTCGGCTATCGCCGGCTGTTCGTGCTGCTGCGGCGTGAGGGCGAGCCTTCGGGCAAGAACCGGATCTACCGGCTCTATCGCGAGGAAGGCCTGACGGTGCGCAAGCGCCGCTCACGTCGTCGCGCCATCGGCACGCGGGCGCCGATCCTGGTCGAGGTCAGGCAGAACGCCCGTTGGTCGCTGGACTTTGTGCACGACCAGTTCGCCACGGGCCGCCGCTTCCGCATTCTCAACGTGGTCGATGACGTTACCCGCGAGTGCCTGGCGGCGATCCCCGACACCTCGATCTCGGGACGCCGCGTCGCGCGTGAGCTGACCGCGCTGATCGCTCGGCGGGGCTGTCCTGCCATGATCGTCAGCGACAACGGCACGGAGTTCACGTCCACCGCCATCCTGGCCTGGGCGCAGGATCATGGCGTCGACTGGCACTACATCGCGCCGGGCAAGCCGACCCAGAACGGGTTTGTGGAATCCTTCAACGGGCGGATGCGCGACGAACTGTTGAACGAAAGCCTGTTCTTCGGCCTCGAACACGCCCGCCAAAAGGTCGCTGACTGGGCGCTGGACTACAACACACGCCGGCCGCACTCATCGATCGGCTACCTCACCCCGGAGGCTTTTGCCGCCAGTCTGACCGCAACAGGCCGACCCGCTGCGCAGGATGAAAGCTGCGCGGCTCGGCCTGTTGCTCACCCCACGCTGCGTGGCGTAACTAACCCAAGGACTCTGGTCGCCGCTGGATGAAAACTCAGGGGCACGTCATCGGCCATAGGAAGCTGGAAAGCACCGTCAGGTACCTCGGTATCGAGGTGGACGACGCTCTGGAGATGTCAGAACAGATCGATCTGTGACCCACGACCGGGCTCGGAAGCGGGCCCGGTCATCGTCGCCTAAGGGTGGACAGCGGACACGGAAAGGCTCCGACAGTCGCCAGTCGGAGCCCCTTAGAGTATCAGGCTATACGTTAGACTTGGCTATCATTCGCCGACGCTGGATTATGGCAGCCGCGCCGCTCGCCAGCACGAGTCCGATTAGGATCATGCTCCACTCTGATACAGTCGGGACCGCCGTGGCGCAAACGCCGCTACAGATGGTTCCGGGGCCGGTGATTTCGAAGGTGTTCAACTGACCCTGTGGCGCCGGGTGATTGTAGACCACAAGCGCCGTGTATTGTTGCCCCGCTGTAAGGGTGACATTGGTTAGGGTGGCGGTAGTCGTGCCGCTAAACGCCCCTACCACAAAGTTGCTCAGTGGCGTGGTTGGGTCCGCCAGATCGTTCGGTGCGAACGTACCCCGCAGGATGTAGGTGGTGTTCACCTCTGGGCCCGTCGTGGACGTGGCGTTGTATAAGCCGGTCTGATCCACACTGAACGTGTGCATGACATATCGCCATGTGACCCATGAATTATACGAGTTGAAAATGGTGAACTGACCTTGGCTGATCGTCGGGGACCGCGTGAACCCCGCACTGGCATCGCCGGTGAACGTGAGAGAGCCCGCTTGAGCGGCGCTGGTCAGGAAGGCGCCAAATGCGAAAGCGGAAACGACGACGCGAACGAAAAACCTAGAAAGCCCCACAACTTCTCCCCCCCGGAAAATAGACGTCTCGCGCTCTACTAGGTTGAAGGCGACTTGTCATCGGGTCAGTCATGGATCTGACGGCTCAACGAGCCGCACGGGGCCGCTACGTCCCAAATCTGGGACGTTTACGGTAAAGGCTTCAATGTCTGAGACGGGTCGGTTTGCGAAGCAGGCATCGCGCCCGAAAGCGGACCTCTGATCCACGTACGGAATGTCGTCTTTTCGGCATGGTCCGCATGACCGCTTCTGGCGCGTAGGCGACCCAGCTTCCTCTTTCCGTATGGGAAGCGGTCATGTTTCCGTCCTCAACGCCTACTCGAATAGAGTCGCTAGGTTTGAGACGTGAGCAACAACGGACGCAGGCGCCTTGTAACTGAGCGTCGACATGACGCAGTTGTCGCCATGGAGCTCCGACGGTCTGTAAGTCGCCCGATCACCGGCGCCATGGATCCGAGGAGCGCCGGATTGAGGACGTCTGACATCGGCAGGCGTTGACGGGGCGGCCCTCAGGCCGCCAGGGCTTCGTCGGCAGGGCCGAAGAACTCATAGTGGATGCGATCGGCGGACACCCCTATGGCGACGAGTTCAGAGACCAGAGCGCGCAAGAAGGGGCGCGGGCCGCACAGGTAATAGTCGGCCTTGTCCACCGGGGTCTCCGAGGCCAGCCAGGCGCCAGTTATTCGGCCCGTCCGCACGTGGGCGGCCAGGTTCGCGGCCTCCGGCGCGTCTTCGTAGAAGACGGTGTTGCGGCTGGCGGGAATGGCCTCGGCGAGCTGCCGAACATGATCGCCCATAGCGTGGGAGGCGATATCGCGCGCGCCGTGAACATAGTGGACCTGGGCTTGCGATTGCCTGGCCGCCAGCGTCTCCAGCATCGAAACCATGGGGGTCAGACCGACCCCGCCGGACAGGAGCACGATGGGACGTTGCGGATCCTCCGGCAGGAAGAAGTCGCCCGCCGGCGCGCCGACCTTGAGGATTTTGCCGGGCCGGGCGTGTTCGTGGAGCCAGGTCGAGGCGAGACCATGCGGCTCCCGCTTCACCGAGATCCGATAGGTCTCCCCGTTCGGTGCGGAGGAGATCGAATAGTTGCGCTTGATCGGTGAGTGCCCCGGAAGGTCAAGCCAGAAGGTGAGGTATTGCCCAGGCTTGTGAGCCAACACCGGTCCGCGATCGACCGGCCGCAGGATGATGGAGGTGATGACCGAACTTTCGGGCCGGACTTCCGCGACCTCGAAGGCGCGCCAGCCGTTCCATCCGCCTTCGGCGGCGGCGAGATTCTCGTACAGGGCCGCCTCGCGTGTGATGAGGATGTTCGCGAGGAACCAGTAGGCCTCACCCCAGGCCGCGAGCACGTCTTCGGTCGCAGCCTCGCCCAGGACATGGCTGATAGCGCCCAGCAAGGCGCTGGCGACATGGGGGTAGTGGTCGGGCATGATCTGCAGCCCGACGTGCTTTTGCGCAATGCGTTCAACGGCGGCGGTCAACGCGCCGAGATTGTCGATATTGGCGGCATAGGCGAGGATGGCGCCTGTGAGCGCCCGGGGTTGGGAGCCACTGTCCCCATGATGAGATTGATTGAAGAGGTCGCGGATTTCAGGATTTTGGAACATACGGGCGTACATCTCCCGGACAATTTCCAGGCCATGGGCCTCAAGGGCTGGAACTGTGGCTTTGACGATCGTGACCGTCCGCTCGCTGAGGGCTTGCGACATCAGTAGGTGTCCTCGGTAAACTGGCAACTGGAAAACGCGGTCGTTCAGGCCGCAGAATTTTTGGCGCGTGGCCAAGCCGGTTCAGGTCGGTCGGACACGCGCGGCGCTTCATTTATGTCCGCGCGCGGGAGGGGGGCGGACGGTTCGAAGGAGAGGCGAGGTCAGGCCGCAGTCTTCCAAGTCGGCTCCAGCGCAGCGTGAGGGGGGCAGGGCGCCACGGCCTGGACCGGCAATCCCCCGAGCTCGTTGGCGTAGCCGTGGTTGACGTCCCGGTGGTGGGCCTCGTCGGCGCGAACGACGAGGACGACGTCGCGCAGGGTCGCAGTGTCAGGAAGGCTCCAGTAGCGTTTGGCGATTTCTGGGGCCGGGACATTGGGCGAGCGCCCTTCGTCAATTTCGGCGAGGTAGTGGGTGTAGCTGATCACCGCTTCTTCCTCGAAATAGCCGACGACCCGGTGGGCTGTCTTGTTGGACACGAGATAGAGACCAAAGAAGAAGAGGTAGAAGACCCACTGGACCGAGACGATGACGAACCGCTCGAACAGCGTCGGTTTCGAGATCTCGATGAAGGTCATCAGGTGCATGCGTTCGTTTTCGGCCTCGTCCATCAGGGTTTTGATCCAGCCCCGGTCGTCGCACATCCGACGCAGGCAGCTCAGATGGTTGATGGTGGCGCCCACCATTCCGGGCACAGCCGCGACCGTTTCCAGCACGACAGCGCGATGTCCATATCGCTTGGCGAAGAAGGTATCGGCGCAGAAGCGCAGGAGCTTGGTGAAACCGAAGGCGACGCGGTCCGACAGTCCCTTGGGCTGATGGTGAACGGAGAGATCGACGAGTGGGGCGCTCATGGCCTTGGTCCTTGAAACCGGGTGTCCCGGGCCGGGTCGTCCGGCGAAAGAGGATGAGGCCGATGTAGAAGGGGCGGACTGAACGCGGTATCCGGGTCTTGACCCTAGGGGAAATTCCGGAGGCGCGGCCCATTGGTGGACAAGGCTAGAAAGCGGACGATGCGCGTCTTTCATTCGTCTTCTCCCCTTGTAAGGCCCTCTTCGCCTTGGCTCGCGGTCGCAACGGTTCTCGTACTGATCCTGATCGGCGCATGGGCGCGAGCGGGCCTGCCGTCCCTTTTCGACGCCCGGCTGTCCTTTCTGGTCTTTGTGCCCGCCGTAGTGGCGGGCTCAGCCTTGGGCGGCGTCTGGCCCGGCGTCCTGGCCGCCAGCTTGGGCGTCGCGACGGGACTGTGTCTGGGCGACGGTCAGCCGCATCTGGCGGAAGCCGCGCTCTTCCTCGTCGTCGCAGGTGCCGTCACCTGGGGAGGCGAGTGGTTCCAACGGGTTCTGAAGGAGCTTTCCTCGCGCGAGACCCATCTACGGTTGATTCTGGATACCGTGCCTGACGCCATGATCCTTATCGACGAGAAGGGGGCCATGCGAGCCTTCAGCCCCACTGCAGAACGGCTGTTCGGGTGGACTGCGGCTGAAGCCATCGGGCAGAATGTCAGCCTCTTGATGCCCACGCCCCATCGCGAAGCGCACGACAGCTATCTTGAACGCTATTACCGGACCGGAGAACGCCGGATCGTCGGCGTAGGGCGCGTCGTGGTCGGGCGTCGCAAGGACGGGTCCGACTTTCCTCTGGAACTTGCGGTCGGGGAGATGCGGACCAAGGAGGGGCGTTTCTTCACCGGGTTTGTGCGGGATCTGACGGAACGCCAACAGGCTGAGGCCAGGATGCAGGAGCTTCAGGCAGACCTGATCCGGGTGTCGCGTCTGACGGCCCTCGGCGAAATGGCGTCAGCGCTCGCCCATGAGCTGAACCAGCCGTTGACCGCGATCACCAACTACCTGAAGGGCGCGGGGCGACTGCTTCGCTTGGAGAATGCGTCGGTCGATCGCGTCTCCGACGCCGTGGACCGGGCGGCTGACCAGGCGCTGCGCGCCGGCGTGATCATCCGGCGCCTGCGAGAGTTCGTCGCCCGGGGCGAGACTGAAAGGCGGATCGAGAACCTGCACTCGCTCATCGAGGAGGCCAGCGCCCTGGCGCTGGTCGGGGCGCGGGAGCACGGCGTTCAGGTGCGGTTCGCCCTCGATCCGTCCGCTGACCTCGTCATCGTTGACAGGGTTCAAATCCAGCAGGTCCTGCTCAACCTGATCCGAAACGCCATGGACGCCATGCAGGACGGCGGGACACGGGACCTGGCCATATCCGCCTCGACGCTGGATGAGGATCATGTCCAGGTCACGGTTTCCGATACGGGGGCGGGGATTGATCCCGATGTGGCGGTCCAGTTGTTCCAGCCCTTCATCACGACGAAGCGGGCCGGCATGGGGGTTGGGCTTTCGATATCGCGGACCATAATGGAAGCCCATGGCGGGCGCCTGTGGTTCGAGGCCAACGCCGCTGGAGGCGCGGATTTTCACTTCACGCTACATCGCGCCCGACTTGAGGAAGAGCTCGCATGACAAACGCTCCGATCATGCACGTCATCGACGACGACGCCGCTGTGAGGGATTCGATCGCCTTCCTCCTGAGTACAGCCGGACTGTGCGTGCAAACCCACGAGTCCGCCGTCGCCTTTCTCGCCGTGAAAGATCGACGTCCCGGATGCATAATCACGGATGTCCGCATGCCGGATATGACCGGGATAGAGCTGGCGCGCCGATTGCAGGCGGACGGTTCGGGGGAGCCTGTGATCGTCATCACCGGCCATGCCGACATGCCGCTGGCTGTGGAGGCTTTGCGGGCGGGTGTGGTCGATTTCATCGAAAAGCCGTTCGACGACGAAATGCTGTTGGCTTCGATCCAGCGTGCGGCGGATCGAGCGGGCGAGACGGCGTCGGCCGAAGCCGAGAGGCGGATGCTGGCGGCGCGTCTCGACGCTCTGTCAGGACGGGAACGCGACGTGCTGGCAGGATTGGTTCAGGGCCACGCCAACAAGGTCATCGCCTATGATCTCGAGATCAGCGCCCGGACTGTGGAAGTTTATCGCGCCAACCTCATGGCCAAGATGCAGGCGGGAAGCCTGTCCGAACTCGTGCGGATGTACCTCACGGTTCATCCCTAATCGGATACCTAACTAAAGCGGCTTCAGCGCTGTTGATGGGTTATTGGATATCTCTAGCGCCGGCAGGACGGGTACAAGGCTGAGTGTCTCCTCTGGGGCGAAAGCGGTCCTGAGGTTGCCGACGGGTCGGACGTCCGCTTTCGGGCCGCCAGGCAATGTCCATTCATGGCGCTTCCGAGACGTCGTGACTCATTGCCAGCCTTCGGGCGTCCGCTCGCTGGCTGCTCAGGGACCTTTGCGCACAGCGCGTCTTCAGCCTTCCTTCCCGAGCTTGTCGTTCAATGTGGACGGCTGCCTTGCCGATGATCCTGGTCAGCGACGCCACGCACTAGCCTAGCCTTACGCTTCTATTTGATGTCGCAAGGCGCGAGACTATAGACATGCGATTCGTCGAGAACGGCCCCGCAATCCCCGACAGACTTCTCCGCGCCCGCGACGAAGGCCAGGTCGTCTTCTTCTGCGGCGCCGGTGTTTCCCGTGCGCGCGCTGGGCTTCATGACTTCAGCGGCCTGGCGAATGCGGTCGCGGACAGCCTTGGTTCGGCTCGCGGTAGCGCCGCCCGGGCGCTGATCGACGCCGCCGCCGCACAGCTCAAGATCCAGGGATTAGGAAGTCTTCTACCGACCGACCGGGTGTTTTCACTGCTGGAGCGGGAGTTCGAGGTAGAAGACGTCCGGAACGCCGTGGCCAAGGCGCTGCACTATGCGCCCGACGTGGACCGGTCCGCTCACCAAATCCTACTCGACCTAGCGCGCGGGCCCGACGGCGCCGTCCGTCTGGTGACGACCAACTTCGACCGTTTATTCGAAGAGCATGATCCGTCCGTCGATCGCCATATTCCGCCCCTGCTGCCGAGGCCTAACAGGCCGCAGGAGTGGGACGGCGTGGTCTATCTCCACGGCCGCCTGGGCGACGGCTTCAAGGCACCGCCCGCCCGTGAAGAGTTCGTCTTGTCGAGCACCGACTTCGGCCGGGCCTATCTGTCCGACGGCTGGGCGACGGCCTTCATCCGCGGCCTGATGGAGCAGTTCCAGCTGGTGTTCGTAGGCTACACCGCCGACGACCCGCCAGTCCAATATTTGCTCGAGGCGTTGAATGGGTCGGCTGAGGGCCGGCTGTACGCGTTCCAGTCCGGGTCAGCCAGTGTCGGCCGGTCCCTGTGGGCGCCCAAGGGGGTGGAGGCGCTCCCCTATTCGGCGGACGATAGCCATGCGGCGCTCTGGTCGACGCTCGAGGCTTGGGCCGATCGCGCCCGCAACCCCGATGCCTGGACGCGAAACGTTCTTTCGCGCGCCCGATCGGGCCCACGATCCATGGCCGCCCACGAACGGGGCCAGGTCAAGCATCTTGTATCGAGCGCGTCGGGCGCAGGGTCGTTCTATGACAGCAAACCGCCTGCGGAGTGGCTGTGTGTTTTCGATCCCTGGCTGCGATACGCCACCCCAAGCGATGGCGTCGATCCGTTCGAAGCTTATGCCGTCGACGATGACGTCCCGCCGCTTCTGACCGACCCGGATGAGCCCTACAAGGCGCGAACCCTGCCGTTGGGCGCCTGGAGCGCGTTTGAGCCGAACGACGAGGACCGATTAGGCTCACCCCTTCAGGCCCTAGCCGCGCTTTCGGGGCCGCGGTCCGTACGGCATCCCAACATGCCGCCGCGTCTCGGCCGGCTGGCGAGTTGGATCGGAGCCGTCAGCAGCGATCCGATCACTCCGTGGTGGGCGGCGCGCCAGGGAGGGCTTCATCCTCATGTCGTCGACGCAGTGCGTCGCGACATCACAAAGGCAACGGCTGCGGAGGACACCCTTCGCGCTTGGTCCATCATCTTCACAAGCTTCGAACAGGCGCGATCCGATTTCGACATGCGGTGGTTCGATTTCGTCGAGGAGATCAAGGCCGTCGGCTGGGATCAGACAAAACTGCTGCGATGGGCGAATCTGCTTGCACCGGTAGTGACGGTGTCGGGCGCTCGGTCAACGACCCCGCCCAAGATCCTGGCAGGGGAGGGGCGCGCAGACGACATCCGCCTCATCAACGCGGACGTCGACTACCCCAAGACTCATGATCGTCTAGAGATTCCGGACCACCTGCTGGCCCGCGCGGTCGAACTCGTTCGGCGCCAGCTCATCGACGCGCAGGTGCTGGAACTCCACACTCGGGACTATCTGTACCTCAATATCCCCCCCATACGTCGGGACTCCACCCTGCGCGGCGACGCTTATGGCCGAGACTTCGGGATCTCCCGGCTGTTCTTCAGGTATGTCCGACTGCTCGAACGCCTCGCGGTCGTCAGCCCGGACGACGCGCTTGCCGAAGGGCGGTCATGGCCAAATGATCGCCTGTTTGACCGGCTGAGGCTGTGGGCACCGGGTGCGTGGACCTTCTGGCCCGCAGCTGAGTTCGCGGCCGCTCTCAAGGCGCTCGACCAAGAGGCGTTTTGGGACGCTCACGGACAGAGGGACCTGCTTCTGAGCCTGTCGGCGCGCTGGGCGGATTTCAGCCCGACCTCCCGATCCGCCATTGTCGGCCTGATTCTAAAGGGGCCACCGGACTATCGCGAGGAGCCCCCGGCGGACCGACGCCGTCGGCGCGCCTATCAGATCCTTGATCGTCTGGAATGGCTTCAGACCAATGGATGCGACTTGGGTGGGCGATACGCCGCTCGCAGGCCGGGCCTGCTAAAGGCGGCGGGGCCGTGGAGCGGCGACGCGGGGCTAGACGCGGCGCGGTCGCTCGAGGGAAGCGTGGGCTTTGTCGGATCCGACGAAGATTCGACACCGATCCTGGACAAATCGCCTCGTGACATGCTGGCGGCGGCGGCCGACGTCGGAAAACGCGACTGGAGTCGTCGTCTGGAGGAGAAGCGGCCGTTCCGGGGCGTGGTGAAAGACCGACCGGTTCGCGCATTCGCGGCCCTGATGGCGAATGCTGGCGAAGACGGTTTCGCTTGGGCCTGGCAAGATTTCTTCTATGTCGACGGCCGCAAGAACGACCGTCCGCGTTTCCGCAGGCTGATCGCCCGACGCCTCGCCGAGCTGCCTGCCGCGGTGGTCCGTACTCGAATTAGAGCAATCTGCCACTGGATAGAGATTGCCGCCGACGGCGTCCTTTTGGATGTCGATACCTGGTTCACGGATCTCTGGGGCGTGGTGATCTCCGCCCTGCGAGAGGATCCTAGCTGTAGTCGCTCCGGCGTGTCGCACTCCGGTTCGGTGGATTGGGTGATGCTCGCACTCAACTCGCCCGCGGGCGACCTGGCGCAGGGTCTGATGACAATCGAGGGCCGACAGGGCGACAATGGGTTCAACCCGATCTGGCTTTCGATGGTCGAGGACCTTCTCACCGTCGGCGGCGAGGTCCGTCGCCACGCTAGCATCCTGCTCCTGCGAAATCTCGCTTGGTTCAACTACTGGGCGCCGACGTGGACCGGCGAGCACCTTCTGGCCATGCGCAACGGCGACGCCGACGACCGTGACGCCTTCTGGCACGGCATGCTGTGGGCTTCTAACGTTCCGCCCGCTGACCTGTTCGACCTGCTGAAGGACGAGATGATCGAACTCGCGCGGGGTGCCGACGATCACGACCGGACCGAGCGTCTCGCAGGCTTCCTGCTGATGGGTTGGGGTTCGAAGCGGCGTCGGGGCGGCCGATACGTCTCCAACGAGGAGATGCGCGAGCTCCTGATCGACGCTCAGGATTCGTTCAGGATTCAGATCATCTGGCACCTCAAGCGCTGGCGGTCTGAAAACCGAAAATGGCGACCGCTTCTCAAGGAATTCCTAGAGAAGGTGTGGCCTCGGCAGAGGGCGGCGAAATCCAGCGCCATCTCCAGCCGCTTCTTCGATCTAGCCATCGAGTCCCCCAGAAACTTCGTCCAGATGGTCGATCTAGTCGAGCCGCTGATGACCACGGTCGACGCCGACGCCAGCTTCCTGTTCCGGGTCAGCCGCAAGGGCAGTCTGGTCGTCAAACACCCGGAATCCATGCTCCGCCTAATTTACAGGGCACTACCGCGCGACGCCGGCGCATGGCCATGGGGTGCTGAGCAGGCGATCAATCTGCTCGCTAAGCAGCCGGCGGTGGCGACGGACAGCCGAATGGCGGAGCTGAGGCGACGTCTCGCCGCTCGTTGATCGCCGATCGTGGAGCCATTCGCCAGCACTACCAACAACCAGAATTGCCGCTTCGAGACAACTCTCGAACATTTCTCGTAGAAGCAGCAGGGCCGAGCGACCCTGGGCGAGTTCGTCCTGCTGCGGTGAGCCGGCCGAACGTCAGCTTCCGGGAGCTGATTCAATGTCCGCTCGTGGCGCAACGCGGACCAAACACGGCTAGTATCGGCCACGCGGCGGTTCACATGCGAGCCCGTCGCCGTCGCCGTCCATCCACGACCGATATGACGGATCCCAACTGGGGATGTCTTTTCGGCCTGCGGCCCGCACCGCCGTGCAGCCACTATAGTGTTGATCGGTTGTGCGCGTCTTGACGTAAGCGACGACTGCCGCGCGAGGCGATGACGGCGTGATCGCGAACCACGTCACGGCAAAGGCAGAGATTGCGGTTAGAGCGACAACGGCCGCAAAGGGTACCCGGGAGCCCGGGGTAGGCCGACCATGTCGGCGTCGACGACGGTGTGTGACGAGGCGCATATGCATACGGTGCCCGCCGAAGGTTGAGTAGCAGTTACAACATCAACCGCTGTTCTTAGAGGTGTCCGCCCCCCTGGCCTCCGACTCCACAAAGACTGGGCACCGTGAGAGCCTGCGCCGATGTGCAACAACTACCGCCTGCAGGTTCCGGCCAACCAACTGATCGCGTCGTTCCGTGACGCAGGCCAGGCGCTCGCCTTTCCTGGTGGCCTGCCGAACCTCGCTCAGACCGACTATCGCATCGGCGTCAGCGCCCCGATCATCACCCTTGGCGCTGATGGCCCGCAGCTGACCATGACGTCCTGGGCCTGGAAGGGGCCGACGGGAAGGCCTGTCTTCAACTTTCGCTCGGACGGCCGCTCCTTCGCCCACTCGGTCCGCTGTCTGATCCCGGCCGACGGCTTCTATGAGTTCACCGAGCCCAAGGTGCAGGGCAAGAAGACCAAATGGCTCTTCACCATGCTGGGCCAGCCGTGGTTCTGGATCGCGGGCATCGTAAAAGATGGCACCTTCACGATGCTGACGGTGCCGCCCGGGCCGGACGTCGCACCTTTTCACGACCGACAGATTGTCGTTCTGCCCGCCGGTGCGGGTGTTCGTTGGTTGAAGTTGAGCGCTGCCGAGGACTTGATCCTTCAGCCCAGTCCGGCCGGGGTGCTGGCCGTAAAACGGGTGTGGCCAGACTGAAGGTTCGCGAAATCACGAAGGGCTGCTCGCTCGGCGAGTGATGAAGGCGGTCGTGGGCGCTTGCAGGCGGGTTTCAGCCCGTCTGAACCCCCAAACTTCGTGATATTGCGAACCAGGAGGGAGTTTCGCGGGTAAGGGGTCGTGCTTTCGCGAACCTAAAAGGCGTTTCGACCCAGAACTTCGTGATATCGCGAACTTCGCGCAAAGTCTCCGGCGAGGCGGCCGAGAAGTAGGGCGCGTCAGCGGTCTTGGTTCGTGGGTTCCTGCGGATAGTCGGGCTTTTCCGGGCGCTTCTCGAGCAGCTTCAGAATCAAGGAGCCGCCAAAGAAGGCGACGGCTGCGCCCGCCATCACCGCGACAAAGGGAGGGAAGAGATCCATGCGGTCAGCCTATCATGGAATGGTGGTTTGCCAGCCTTGATATACGGGCGTTCGTCGCCGCGTCTAACCGTGAAGACCGCCGAGCTCAGACGGGCATCTCCAGGCGTGTGGGCCTTTGTGGAGACTTCTGGAGACACGTGGAGAATCCTGGAGACTGAGGCGTTGGCTTCGCGCAACGGCGTATGGCGCTCTGTGGTGTCGCGTCGGCTTCGTTAGACAGGTCTCGCTAATCCAATCGCCCGACTGCTAGCCCGTGTTTTTCGTCGCTGGTCTGATCTGTGATGGCTAATCGGTGTGTCTAATCGGACACGTGGATTAGAGAACAATTCTGAGCGCCATTCTCCATCATTCTTCCGGAGTTAGGAGGCAAGATGTGCGTTGTACCCGTACAACGCGTTCTTACTCGCGGGCTCGACGGGGCTGTCAAGAAACGGCCTCTTGTCGGTCGCTGCCGCGACTGGCTAACGCCTTACTCATAAATGAGTTTTTGAGTGGAGGCGCGTGTTGGCGAAACGCCCAGGAATAGTGAAAAAGACTGAGCTTCGGCGGGTGATGGACATTCTGCGGGAGAAGGGCGTGGCCCTTGGCTCGCTGGACCTGTTGCCGGGTGGCGAGGTGCGCCTCAATCTGGCGACAGCGGCATCGCCGCGCATGAACCCGGATCTGGCAGCAGAGGTGCAGTCGTGGGACGAGGCCTTAGGGTGATCGGCTTCCCGTTCGTGAGCGCGTTCACGGACCGGCACGGCAAGCAGCGGTTCCGATACCGGCGCTCGGGGCGCAAGGCCGTCTATCTGCATGGCGTCCCTGGCTCGCCCGAGTTTGCAGCGGCCTATGAGGCGGCGGCCAGCGGGCAGACCACGAAGCAGCAGATCGGGGCCTCGCGCACCTTGCCGGGGACGATCAACGCCTTGGCGGTGGCCATCTACGGGTCGGCCGAGTGGGTCCAGTTGTCGAAATCGACCCAGGCGACCTATCGCGGCATCATCGAGCGGCTTCGGACCGAGCATGGCGACCGAGCCGTGCGGGCGCTGCAGACCGAGCACATTCTGAAAATGCGCGACCGCAAGGCCAAGGCGCCGGCGGCGGCGAACAGCCTGGTCAAGGTGTTGCGCTGGATGCTGGCGTTCGCGATCGCTCGGCAATGGCGGCCGGACAATCCTGCGATCGGCATCAAGCCGCTCAAGATCGCATCAGAGGGCTTTCCCGTGTGGACTGAGGCGGACATCGCCAGGTTCGAGGCGCACTGGCCTGTGGGATCCCGAGAGCGTCTGGCGTTCGATCTCTTGCTCTACACCGCGCAACGCTCCGGCGACGTTCGCCAGATGGGGCGACAGCACGTCCAGGGGCGGGCTATCCTGGTGCGGCAGGAGAAGACTAAGGCGTTTCTGGAGCTGCCGATCCATCCGAGGCTCAAGGCGTCGCTCGAAACTGTTCCGGCGGGGCAGATGCTGTTCCTGGTCACACAGTCGCACATGGGCTTCACGGCAGGCGGCTTCGGCAACTGGTTCCGTGGCGCCTGCCGGGCGGCGGGCATTCCCGATCGGTCGGCGCATGGACTGAGAAAGTCGGCGGCGACGCGCCTGGCCGATGCGGGCTGCACCGAGGCGCAGATCAAGGCCGTGACGGGCCACCAGACCTCAAAGGAGGTCGAGCGCTATACGAAGGCGCGGGATCAGCGGCTGTTGGCGCAGGACGCCTTCGCCATGATCGGTGGGGCGCAACGCGAACAAACTTTGGCTAACCCGGCAGGGAAGTTAGCCAAATCGAACGGTAACTAACTGAAAGTTAAGGGAATTGCGATGGTGGTGGCGGACAGAGAGGGATTCGAACCCTCGGTAGGCTTTCACCTACACACGCTT
>CAYRLW010000021.1:47553-50970 GCA_964425215.1 uncultured Treponema sp. | reverse complement strand
GTTTCGCTCCCCAACTGCACATGTCCCGGGACCGTTCCTTCGAGCTTGTCATGGGCGCCGTGGACCGGGGGCTTCGAAACGCCCGAGCGAGCATAAACGCCAGGATCCCAAAGGACGAACCGCCCTTCGAGTACGGGATTATCGTGTGCGCCATGCGGTTCTTTACCCCCGAATTTTCCGAGTATTACCGGGATCTGTACCGGCTTCTTTCCTATTCCTCCGCTGAAGAGGTCATTCGTACCGCCAGTCTTCAACTGGCCAAAGCGGCGGTAAAACTGGCTTCCGAATCGGATATACAAATAGTGGCCTTCGATTTAGCGGGCAGTGAGTACGGTTATCCCGCCAGCGCCCACGAGGAATCCTACGATTACGTGCACAAACACTTTTTAAAAAAGACCGTCCACGCGGGGGAAGCCTACGGTCCCGAATCTATTTTCCAAGCCATCACCAAGCTCCACGCCGATAGGATTGGCCACGGGCTCCATCTATTTGACGCGGATAGGATCTATGCGGATGATGTGGGGGACAAACACCGGTATATCGAAAACCTGGTTGACTACATCGCCGAAAATCGCACCACCGTGGAAGTATGCCTTACCAGCAACCTGCAAACCTCCCCGGACATCAAGCATATCTCCTACCATTCGTTTAAACACATGCTGGACCGCCGCCTCTCGGTATCCCTCTGTACGGACAATCGCCTCGTTTCCCACACCTCCGTGACGAACGAGTACCGCCTAGCCCTGGATCACTTTGACATTTCCCCTTCCCAATTAAAGGATCTGGTGATCTACGGGTTCAAGCGGTCCTTTTTTTACCGCCCCTACGTGGAAAAGCGCAAATACGTCCGTCAAATCATCGATTTTTACGAAAAGATAGAACGTCAGTACGGGATTTCCCACTAATTGGGCCGTTCCTCCGCCTTCGGCAATAGGAGAAAGTCCCGCTTTTTTCGCTTCCTACACCACGGGTTGGCTTTTCGAACCTGTTAAAAAAAGAAGGTTTTACCAAGGCTTTGATAAGCCCTGTAAAACCCTCTTTTATTGAGATAAATCCGAACCGTTTCACGGGAAAAGTGTTTCACGTGAAACATTCTCGGCCTGCTATGCATGCTGAAGCTTTGTATCGAAACCGTTTATTCCTCTTCCTCCGCGGTATCTGACGGTTGCGACTCTTGATCCTCCAGATCTTCCTGGTCAAGCGCTACCGATCCTTCTATTTCCTGGTTACTGGTTTCCATATCATACTTTTCCGATTCTTGAGCTTCGGTCCCTTCTGGTTCCGGTTCCTCGGGGGCTATCCTATCGACGCCGATTACAAAATCCGGCCGTTCGATGTTAACAATCCGGACCCCTTGGGCGGCTCTTCCCATCACGGAAACTTCGTCCACCGCCAGTTTAATCGATTTTCCCTGGCTGGTTATACACATTATTTGGTCTCCGTCTTTGACGTTGACGCACCCTACAATCTCGCCGGTTTTTTCAGCGACCGTATAGATCCTCTGGCCTCCCGTAGCCCGTCCATGGGAAGAAAATTCGTCGAATTGGACCCGCTTCCCGTATCCGTATTCGGAAAGGATAAGCATTTTTTCCGAATCGTTAACCAAGAGGACCCCGGCCATCTCATCGTCATCGTCCAAACGCATGCCCGCCACACCTCGAGACGATCGACCCATGGATCGAACCTGGGCTTCCTCGGTCCGCAGGGCCTGACCTTTACGGGAAATAAGAACCACCTCGTCCTTTCCCGACGTAAGGAGGGCGCTGACCAAACTATCCCCTTCGTCCAAATTGATGGCAATAATACCCCGGGTTTTGGCGTTGGAAAACTCGCTGGTCTTTACTTTTTTTACGACTCCCCGGGCCGTGGTCATAAAGAGGTACTGGTTTTCAGAAAAATCCTTTAAAGCGACCACGGTGGTTATCTCTTCGTTGGGAGATACGGTTAACAAGGATTTGATATGGGCGCCCCGGGAGGTTCGGGACCCTTCGGGGATCTCGTGGACCTTCATCCAATACGCCTTACCTTTGTTGGAAATATAGAGGATATAATCGTGGGTAGAAGCGACAAACAACTGTTTAACAAAGTCGTCTTCCACCAATTTCGCGCTGTTCATCCCCTTTCCGCCCCGTCCTTGGCTCTTATACGACGAAACGGGTACCCGTTTAATATAACCCAGGTTAGAAATAAGGATGACCATCTCTTCTTTTTTTATAAGATCTTCGATATTGATCGATTCAATTTCGTCGGTAACGATTTCGGTCCGCCGAGGATCCCCAAATTTATCAGAGACCGTCTTAATCTCGTCCCGGATAAGGGCTAACAGCTTTTTATGGTCCGCTAAAAGGGATTTAAAGTAGTCGATTTGTACCTTCAGCTCCGCCAACTCCTGCTGTAGTTTTTCTACTTCCAAACTGGTCAGCCGACCGAGGCGCATATCCACAATAGCCTGGGATTGGACCTCCGACAGGAGAAAACGGTCCATTAATTTTGATTTTGCCCCATCGATATCCCGGGACGCCTTTATGATGGCCACCACCTCGTCGATGTTTGCCAGGGCGATAACCAGGCCTTCCAGTATATGGGCCCGTTCTTCGGCCTTTTTTAGATCAAATTTGATGCGCCGGGTAACCACATCGACCCGGTGTTCTACAAAGTAATGGATCAGCTCCTTAAGGTTCAGACACCGGGGCATACCGCCCACCAAGGCCAGGTTTATGACCCCAAAGGAGGACTGGAGAGCCGTGTGGGAAAAGAGCTGGTTAAGCACCACCTTAACGATGGCTCCCTTTTTCAGCTCGATAACGATCCGCATCCCATCCCGGTCCGATTCATCCCGGAATTCCGAAATCCCATCGATCACCTTATCCCGAATCAATTCGGAAATACGGATCAAGAGGTTTGCCTTGTTCACCGCGTAGGGAATTTCGTTAAAAATAATCGATTCTTTGCCCGTCTTGGAGGTTTCTATGACAAACTTGCCCCGGATGACTATTTTGCCCCGACCGGTCTTGTAGGCCTCCCGGATACCCCGGCGCCCAAAAATGATTCCCCCGGTGGGGAAATCGGGCCCCTTAACGTACTGGCTGAGCGCGTCTATAGATAGGTCGGGGTCTTCGATATACGCGCAGATGGCGTCGCAAATTTCGCCCAAATTATGGGGCGGCATATTGGTAGCCATGCCGACGGCGATACCGCTGGACCCGTTTACCAAAAGGTTGGGAATGGCCGACGGAAGCACCACGGGTTCGCTGAGGGATTCATCGTAGTTGGGGATAAAGTCGACGGTATCCTTTTTCAGGTCCATCAACATTTCGTCCCCTACCCGGGAAAGCTTGGCCTCCGTGTACCGGGAAGCCGCGGGGGGGTCCCCATCGATGGAACCGAAGTTTCCCTGCCCTTGGACCAGGGGATACC
>CAYRLW010000021.1:16441-47453 GCA_964425215.1 uncultured Treponema sp. | reverse complement strand
GGGGGGTCCCCATCGATGGAACCGAAGTTTCCCTGCCCTTGGACCAGGGGATACCGAAGGGAAAAATCCTGGGCCATGCGGACCAAAGCGTCGTATAGCGACGCATCCCCGTGGGGATGGTACTTTCCCATGGCATCCCCGACGATACGGGCGCTTTTTTTAGTCGCCGCGTTGGGATGCAGTCCCAGTTCATCCATGGCGTACAACAGCCGTCGATGAACCGGCTTAAGACCATCCCGTACGTCCGGGAGGGCCCGGCTAACGATGACGGACATGGCGTAATTCAAGTACGCGGTTTTGACTTCGTCCTCTATCGCGACAGGTATGACTTTTCCGGTTATTTCGCCCATAGCTTATCCATTTTCCTTATCAGACATCTAAATTAGAAACCAACAGGGCGTTTTCTTCTATAAATAGCCGTCTCGGCTCCACCTGCTCACCCATAAGCGTGGAGAAGATCCGTTCCGCCTCCACCGCGTCGTCCAGATGAACCTGGGTGATATTCCGCCGGTCCGGATCCATGGTGGTTTCCCAGAGCTGGTCGGGGTTCATTTCCCCAAGACCCTTGTACCGTTGGATGGCAATTTTTTCCGGATCCCGACCCGATTGGGCTAAGATTTTGTCCTTTTCTTCGTCGTCGTAGGCGTAAAAGGTCTTTTTTTCGTAGCTGATTTTGTACAAAGGCGGCATGGCCAGGTACACGTGTCCCCGCTCGATCAGTTCGGTCATGTAGCGGTAAAAAAAGGTCAATAAAAGGGTCCGAATATGGGAACCATCCACGTCCGCGTCGGCCATAATGATAATTTTATGGTACCGAATTTTCGTTATATCAAACTCTACCCCTGCCCCGCCCCCGATGCTGGCGATAATAGGCTGTAGTTTTTCGTTGGTGATTACTTTTTCAATCCGGGTCTTTTCAACGTTCAGCATTTTGCCAAACAATGAAAGGATCGCTTGAAATGCCCGATTCCGTCCCATTTTTGCCGAGCCGCCGGCCGAATCCCCTTCCACGATAAAGAGTTCGCAAAGGGCCGGGTCTTTCTCCGAACAGTCGGCCAATTTTCCCGGAAGGCCGGCGCTTTCCATAAGGTTCTTCCGCCTCGTGGCGTCCCGGGCGTTCCGGGCAGCGATCCGCGCCTTGGCCGCCAGGATCGTTTTTTCTAGAATAGCGGCGATAATGTCCGGGTGCTGATCCAAAAACAGCTCCAGCTGTTCGTTCACCACCGACTCTACGATACCCTTCACTTCCGAGTTTCCCAATTTCCCCTTGGTTTGACCCTCAAACTGGGGATTAGGAACCTTGATCGAAAGAATCGCCGTCAAGCCTTCCCTAACGTCGTCCCCCGAAAGGGTTTCGTCCAGTTTTTTTGCCAACTTGGATTTCTTTAAATACTCGTTCAAGGTCCGGGTTAAGGCGGATTTAAATCCCACCAGGTGGGTGCCCCCCTCCCGGGTGTTGATGTCGTTGACAAAGGTAAACATGTTTTCGTTGAAGCCGTCGTTGTATTGGATAGCGCATTCAACTTCCACGTCGTCTCGATTCCCGATGATATAGATGGTTTCTTTATGGAGGACCGTTTTGTTTTGGTTTAAGTACTCCACAAAACTTTTAATACCCCCCTCAAAAAGAAACTCGTGGACCTTGGGGGTAGAAAGCCGATCGTCCCGAATAGCGATTCGGAGGCCCTTGTTCAAAAAGGCTAACTCCCGCAAACGGTTGGAAAGAACGTCAAAATTATAGGTAGTACTTTCAAAGATGGTTTCGTCGGCCTTCCAACGGATAATGGTACCCCGCCGGGTAGTTTCGTCGATGAGCTTTACATCCTCTTCGGGGATTCCAATATTATACTTTTGATAGTGTAACTTTCCGTCCCGGTGTATAAAGGCTTCGCACCAGGAAGAAAGGGCGTTTACGACGGAAACACCGACCCCGTGGAGGCCTCCGGAAACCTTGTAGGAATTTTTATCGAATTTACCCCCCGCGTGGAGTTTGGTCATTACCAATTCCAGGGCGCTTACATTTTCCGTGGGGTGCATATCCACAGGAATACCCCGGCCGTCGTCCTCTACCCTAACCACGTCGTTGGGCTCCAGAACCACCAAAATTTGGGTACAGTGGCCCTGCATGGCCTCGTCGATCGAGTTATCCACGACCTCGTAAACTAGATGATGAAGCCCATCTAACCCGGTTGACCCAATATACATGCCGGGACGTTTTCGTACCGCTTCCAGACCTTTTAATACCTGGATACTTTGCGCCGAATAGCTAGATTCCATCGTTTTTCCTAATTAAAGAAGACATTAACCGGTAGGGAGAACCGAGAGGTAAAGTATATCCTTAAATAGGAAAAAAGTAAAGGATGAAGGTTCTTTCAAAACTCTCTCCGTTTTGAACAAACATTGATGTTAAAACCGTAAGAAATCATATAATTGTGGATAATTTGTGAATAATTTAATAAATAGTTACGCTTACGACATTAATACAATTACTAAAAAAAAATAATTTTTGACGATACTTGGCATGAAAATTTTATCTCGTTAAAATATATATAGTTAGCTAATTTATACTATTCATTTATACCGTATTTTTCAATCCAAGATTCAAATATATACCCTTTTTTCTATTTGCATGATTTGCCTTTATTGTGGATAATATGTTCACAACCTGAATATGAATTGAGGATGAACCCTATGGGAACCTGGGATTATGAGATATTTTGGAAAGAGACGCTGAACCAAATTCGTAACGAATTGGAAGAGCAAGAATACGCCATGTGGTTTAATTTGGAGTACCATTCTTCCACGGAAAACCAAATTGTCCTTTGGGTTCCCTCTTCCTTTTACCGGGACCAGGTAAAACAGAGGTACCAGAACTATATAGAAGAAAAACTGCATGAATTGACGGGTAAAAATTTAACCATTCAATTCGAGGTAAAGCCGAAAAAGCAGGAACCGGGAGCCTCCGAAACAAAAGCCCCCGCCAAGACCCTTGGGTTTGGGTCAGCAAATGCTGAGCGTCCAAAGTCACGAATCCCAGAGGAACCGAAAAAAGGAAAGCCCCCCCACGGACAGCTCCGTAGGGACTATACGTTTTCTTCCTACGTTATTGGGGATAATAACAGCTTCGCTTCCAACGCGGCCATAGCTATCGCCAAAAATCCTGGAACCGCTTACAATCCCTGCCTTATTTACGGTGGTGTCGGTCTTGGAAAAACCCACCTTATGCAGGCTATAGGAAACTATATTTACGCCGAATCGGACGCCAAGGTAATCTACATTACCGCAGAAAGTTTTACCAACGAATTTATCCACGCTATAAAAGAGGGTCCTTCTAAGGCCGCGGCGTTTAAAAATAAGTATCGCTACGTGGACGTTCTTTTGATCGACGATATCCACTTCCTCCAGAAAAAATACGAAACCCAAGAAGAATTATTCCACACTTTTAACGCCCTTTACGACGGAAATAAACAGATGGTGTTCACCTGCGATAGGCCGGTTTCGGAGCTAAAAAACCTTTCCGATCGACTACGATCCCGGTTCGAGCGGGGCTTGAACGTGGACCTCCAACCGCCGAATTATGAAACCCGATACGCTATCCTAAAGAAAAAAGCCGAATCCCGGGGTGTAGCCATACCCGACGAAGTTATAGAATTGGTTAGTAAAAACGTCACTACCAATATCCGGGATTTGGAAGCGGCGCTTACCAAGCTAATCGCCTACGCCGAACTGGTGGGAAAACAGATCACCATAGAAATAGCCCAACAACAGTTAAAGGATGTTTTCGCTTCCCCGAGACAGACCAACATGTCTATCGAAATTATCCAACGGGTGGTGGCGGATTATTTTTCCCTATCCTATAACGACTTGAAAGGGAAAAAAAGAACCCAAAATATCGTGGGACCCCGTCAATTGGCCATGTACATCGCCCGGGAAATAACCGAATACTCGACCACCGAGTTGGGTTTAGAGTTCGGTGGCCGGGATCACACCACGGTCATGCACGCGTGTCAAAAAATTGAAGAAAAAATTCGGGCCGATCCTGCCACGGATTCGACCATCCAGACGCTTATTCGAATGATAAAGGAATATAGCGCGAAAACCTAAAAACATGGTATTATACGGTGGATTAACTGTGGGTTTTATTTTTTTTTGTGCGTATGTGCATAACTAATAAAAGTTATCCAGAATTTGTGGGGTAGATATGTTTTTGAAGGGTAATATTTTATCCATGTTTTTCACTTTTTTCCGTACCCTATTACTACTACTTCTATTATAATTATATATTAAGGAGATAATAATCTATGAAGTTTACCTGCGAACGATCGGTTCTTTTAAAGGAAATCAGCATTGCCCAAGAAATTATCTCTTCTAAAAACGCTATTTCTATTCTTTCTAACGTTCTGTTAGAAGCGGAAAACGATACCCTGACGATTAAGGCCACGGATCTCAAGGTAAACTTTGAAACTAAGGTTCCCGTTATGGTTTTGGAAGCCGGATCAACCACGGTTTTTTGCGATAAATTTCTTGGGATCCTTTCATCCATTCCGGAAGGTGAATTGGCCTTTGAACAAAATGAAAACAAAATCACCATCAGACCCAACAATAAAAAAATTAAATTCCAGCTTAAAAGTATCGCCGCGGATAAATTTCCTGAATTTTCCGTGGCTAACGAAGCTCTTTCTTTTGAAATTCCGGTGAAGGAATTTAAAGAGATGATAAATCAAACCGTGTTTGCCGTCTCGGATGACGAAACCCGTTATTTTATGAACGGCGTTTTCTTTGAAAAACAGGGAGATTCCCTGGTTATGGTGGCCACCGATGGACGAAGATTGGCTTTTATTCAAAAGAATATGGGTTCCTCTATTCCGGATTTTACCGGAGTCATAATTCCTCCTAAGGTTTTAAATATCGTAACCCATAGGGCCGGTGATGAAGGTCTTGTGAATTTGGGAGTTACGGATAAGTCCATATTTATTCGATTTGGATCCTATCATCTTTCTTCTGTTTTGATTGAAGGACAGTTTCCTAATTACCGTAGGGTTATACCGGAAAGTCAAAGTTTTTCTTTCAACGTAAACCGGTATGAAATGCTTGAGGCTTTAAAACGGGTTTCCTTGTTGGTGGAACAGAAATCCCATCGGGTATACCTGGGTTTAAGTTCGGGAATGATTTCCGTTTCTTCCGAAGAAAGCGATATTGGTACCGCTAAAGAGGATATTCCCTGCCAATACGAAGGAGAGGCGGTTTCTATTGCGTTAAACTACCGCTACGTCGAAGAACCCTTTAAAATTATGAACGAGGATACGATCAGCATCCATTTTACCGATCCAAAGAGAGCCATTACGATTCAACCGGTACCCGAAAAGGATTATTTTCATATTGTAATGCCCATGCAACTCGAATAAATACATGGCCTATGCTTCTTTACGAACCACGGGTTTTCGCAATTTAACGGACGCTGAAGTAGTTACCGATTCGAAGGACGTTTACTTAATCGGGGAAAATGGGCAAGGCAAAACAAATTTTCTCGAGGCTCTGTATTTTTGTTCCTTTGGTTCTTCCTTTCGCGGAGCGAGGGATAATGATTTAATCCGAACGGGAGAAAAATCCTGCTCCGTAACGGGAACCTTAAAAGACTCGGACCACGATAAAATATCGGTGAAAATTGAGGATGGTAAAAAAGCCGTCCTTGTGGACCGGAAAAATTTGGAAGACCGAAAATCTCTGTTATTGGTAACCCCCGCCATCGTATTCTGCCACGAGGATATGGATTTTATTTCTGGTCCGCCGGAAAGACGGCGCTGGTTTTTTGATCAAAGCCTTAGTCTTTATGATCCCCTCTATTTGGACGACCTGCGCCGATACCGGCGAATTTTAAAGATCCGCAACACCTTGGTAAAAAATCGCCAAATCGACCTGCTCGATACGGTGGATTCTCAAATCGCCGTCTACGGGCTTGAGTTGATGAAAAAGAGGGCCCAGGCGGTTACCCTTTTTTCTACGATTTTTAGCGAACTTTACTTTTCCGTTTCCGCTGTGGACGGGATTGGCATACGGTACCTTCCTTCATGGAAGGCCGAAACGGTGGATGGGGTGCTTACACAGTTGGAACAAAAAAGGGAAAGCGATCTTTTGATGGGTACCAGTGTATCGGGACCCCACCGGGACCGCTACCATTTTACCCGTTTTGGCGTTGATTTTTCCGAAAAGGCGTCCACGGGTCAACGGCGGCTTTTGGCTCTGTTGTTACGGGTCGCCCAGGCAAGCCGTTACCGGGACGTTACGGGGCTCCATCCCCTTTTGCTTTTGGACGACGTCCTTTTGGAATTGGATCCGGAAAAACGGATGAAATTTCTCCGAATTTTACCGGACTATCAGCAGGCCTTTTTTACCTTCCTTCCCGAGGAACCCTATAAACGGTATAGTAGGGGTGATACTCTGGTGTACCACGTTAAGGACGGAGCTTTAGAACCATGAAAAAAGCGGGGGACCTTTTATCGGCCTTTTTTGATAGACAAATGCTTCGGACTGCCCAGGGATATTCGGAGCTTTTTTCTTCCTGGCAATCCATAGCGGGGGAAAAACTAGCCTGTCATAGCTGGATCCGCGAACTGGATCGGTCGGTTCTTTTAATCGAGGCGGATCATCCTGGGTGGATTCAGATTTTGCAATCCAAACAGGTGGAACTGCTGGACCGGGTACGTTCAAATTTTCCCGAGTTGACCATTACGGGTATATCCTTCCGCTTAGGCAGGGAAGGACCTTCTTCGGCTCATAAAGACGAAAGAGCTACCGTTAGTTCTTCCGATGAGGGACCCCCGGTGGATACCCACGGGACTTCGAATAAGGGGACCTCTTTGGAAGGGCGGGATTCCTCTACGCTGGAAGCCCCAACGGAGGTACCATTGTCTTCCACGGATGATGAGACCCTAGCAAGGATAGAAGATCCGGCTTTTAAGGATGCCCTGTGGCGTTTAAAGAAGGGTATAGACGCGCGGAGCGGTAAAAAGTTGCCCCGTTGACCAAGGCTCTACGATTGTTTTATACTGACTACCCGTTGTATTGACCATACGGATTTTTATATATAGATCAAGGAGATTCTCCCATGAAACGGACGTACCAGCCCAGTAAGGTGAAACGCAATCGAAAGTTTGGATTCCGAGCCCGCATGAAGACCCGGGGTGGACGCTTGGTGCTTAAACGGCGCCGGGCTAAGGGACGGATTAAACTTTCCGCGTCGGACGAAAAGAAGCCCTACTAAGAGAGATGGAGAACGTATCTTTTCGTTTTCGACGGCTTGAACGTTTGAAGGGAAAAGACGCGATTCAAGGGGTGTTTGCTCGGGGCCGGAGGGTTTCCTGCCCAGGAGCAAAACTTTTTTATGTAAAAAACGGACTACCGCATAACCGGATAGCCTTTACGTTTGCTCGGAAATACGGAAACGCGGTAGAAAGAAATCGATCCCGTCGTTTAAGTCGGGAAGTGTATCGGCGTTTAAAAAGTTCCCTGTGTATGGGGTATGACTTAGTTTTATTGGTGTATCCAGGACTGGATACGTTTCAGGACCGGGTTCGGCAGTTAGAAAATCTGTTTTCCAAAGCTGGATTAGTTACGGTGACGGTAGAAAAATGACTGGGTTAATCAAGAAATTATTGCTTTTGATGATCAAGTTTTATCAAAAAGCTATTTCTCCCCATTTCCCCCCCAGTTGCAGGTATACACCCACCTGTTCCCATTACGCCTACGAAGCGGTGTTTAAATACGGACCCCTTAAGGGATCGTGGATGGCGGTTAAAAGAATTTCCCGGTGTCACCCCTTTCATCCGGGTGGTTACGATCCGGTACCCTGAACGAATATAGAGGATTTTTATGGAAAAACGAACAATACTGGCCGTGGTTCTCTCGGTCGTTGTTATATCGGGTAGTTACCTTATCCAGGGCTATTTCGCTCCCCCCCAAAAGAAGGTCCCTACGGCGGTTCAGACGGAGCAGAATTCTCCGGCTCCTACCGCTTCGACTAGCTCCGGTTCAAGTTCCCCCGCTTCTTCGCCGGCTAGCACAACCGGGACCAGTACCGCCGAAACGGCTCCAAGTACGGTTTCCGCAGAATCCTTACTTCCAGCGGATACCACCGCGAAAGCTGAAGAAAAAATTGGCATTGAAACCAATTTGGTAAAGGCTGTCTTTAGTACCCGGGGCGGGGACATCGTTTCCTACAAGCTTAAGGAGCATAAGGATCAAAATGATTTCCTGGAAATGGTCCTTCCGGGAAAGACGGAATCCCACGCGTTTACCATCGCCTTTGGGGGTTTGGACGCGAAACCTAACACGGATATTTTTAATTACACCCGAGTTTCCGATACGGTTATCGAGTTTTATAAGGATTACGCCGTAGCCGGTGCGGCTTCCTCGGGGCCCCAAACGTTTAGGTTGATCAAACGGTACGAACTAAAACCCAACGACTATATGTTCGAGCTTTCGGTGACCCTGGACGGTGGCACCAAGGTTCCTCCCTTAAACTTTAACGGCGCCTCTTATACCCTGGAATTCGGTCCCCAAATCGGTCCCAAATTTGAATCCCTTTCCGAACGGTACGAGTACCGGAATTATTATACCTACACCAACGGTAAACAAAAGCAGGAAAAAGTTTCCAACAAGGGTCCCACCATAATCAACAGTCAGGTTTCCTGGGCCGCTATCGCGGGTAAATATTTTACCTTTATAGCGATCCCCGACGCCACGAAGTATGAATACGCCTTCGCTTCCAATCCCGTGCCGGGGATTGCCACCACATCCCAGTTTTTTATGGTCCGCCCCACGATTACGGGAACCAAAACCACGGATGTGTACCGGTTCTATTTGGGACCTAAAACCCAAAAGGCTCTTTCGATTTACGATTTTTCCGATAAAAACGCTTTTAAGATGCGGGACATGAACATGACCTCGGTGGCGAATACCAGCGGTATTTTGGCTCCCCTGGAAGTGGCTCTAAAATGGCTTCTTCTTGTGTTTTACAAGGTAATTCCTAACTACGGAATAGCGATCATCCTTCTGACGATTTTTGTTAAATTGATTCTGTTTCCTCTTACTAAAAAGGGGTCCGAGTCTACCCTACGGATGCAGTCCATTTCCCCAAAAATTAAAGAAATCCAGACTAAATACAAAGATAATCCCACCAAAATGAACGCCGAAATGGCGGAATTGTACAAAAAAGAGGGGTATAACCCCATGTCCGGGTGTTTGCCCATGCTACTGCAGATACCTATTTTCTTTGCCATGTATAATCTGTTTAACAACCATTTTGATCTTCGGGGGGCCCTGTTTATTCCCGGATGGATTCCGGACCTCTCGTTGCCCGAAACGATTTGGAATTTTTCGCCCTTTAAAATTCCCCTTTTAAATTGGAGCGATATTCGGTTACTGCCCTTTATCTATTTGGTTTCCCAGCTTTTGTACGGCAAGGTTACCCAGACGCCGGATCAGCAGGGTAATTCCCAGATGAAAATGATGCTGTACGCCATGCCGATCATGTTTTTCTTTATCCTCTACAACGTTCCGTCGGGACTGTTGTTGTACTGGATCATGTCCAACCTTTTAACGTTGGTACAGCAGTTGATTATCAACGAGTATTTAGCGCAAAAGAAAAAGCATATGGCGGCGACGGAACCGGTTATAGCGCCGAAGCGGAAACGAAAGTAAGGGGCTCCCCATTACTAACAGCAATCTCTATCGCGAGGAGCACGCGTATGGTATATGAATTTGAAGGCCGCACCGAAAAGGAAGCGATCGACAAGGCGGCGGAAGAACTGGGTTTGGAACGGGATGGGTTTGACGTAGAGATACTGGAAACCCAAAGGTCGGGACTTTTTAAAAAGGGGTTTGTACGGATCAAGGTCCACACGGATTCGAATGTTTCCCCATCCTTTAAAGAGAGGGAGGATCGGGAAGAAGTTCCCCGTCGGTCCGATCAAAAATCCATAGAAACCCCCGTATTTGGAGATCCGGAACCGAAAAACGATTTTGAAAAGGATTTAATCGATTTTGTTGAACAGTTGATCCAGAAAATGGGGTACCAGGCTACGGTATCGGTTCTGTTCCGGGAGGATCAAAAAATCGGTTTAAAAATCGATTCGGAAAGTTCTTCCATATTAATCGGGAAAAAAGGGAAAAATCTGGATGCCCTTCAGTTGCTGGCCAATATTTTCGCGACCAAATTAGGCAAAGAAGATATGCGCGTTATTTTGGACAGTGAAAACTACCGTATACGAAGAGAAGAATCATTGGTTCGCTTAGCTTACAGCGTGGCGGATAAGGTCAGGGAAAGCAGAAGTTCCATCCTGTTAGAGCCCATGAATCCCTTTGAACGGCGCCTGATCCACACTACCTTGAACGATATCTCCGATGTGGAGACAAAAAGCGAAGGCGAAGGGCTGTATAAACAGGTCAGGGTATTATACAAGGGCTCCCGCCGCTAGGAGTTTATCGGACTAGTCCGGTAGGCTTCGACTCTTTTGTTGTTGTATCGTGTTTTGTTTTTGGAAAGGGGTATCCTCGCTGTCGCTGACGGTGGGAATACCCCTTTAAAATGTAACCTTGTTAAAAATATCGTGGTCCTTGCTAACCTTAAGCCGGGGGGCGTAGATTTCCATAATTTTTTGCTTAGAGGAAACCTCTTTAGTCGCCTGAATACGGCGGCTGGAAAGTTCCTTGAGCAGGTTGTTTACGATTTCTTGGATATCGCTTAAAAACGCGTTAACCCCCTCTATTTGCTGACGGGTGATGTCCTGAAACTGTAGGGATGCCAAAATATCACCCATGGATCGGTTTACCTGAATGGAGTTTTCGGAGAGGGATTTAAAGAGGCTTCGGGTTAAATCGTAGGACCTGGCCAGGGCTTCCACGGTTTTTTCCGCCTGCCCCGTATCGGAGCGAACCTTTTCGGTCAGTTCTTTTGACCGGCCTATCCACTGATCCAACAATTGGGCGTTGTAGGTGTTAAAGGATTTTACAATATCCAGAATATTTTTGGCAAAATCGGCGGTTTGATCGTTGAGTTTTTGAAGCTCCGATACAATCACCTTAAAGCCCTGCCCCTTTACGCCGATTTTTGCCGATTCCACCGCCAAATTAAAGGTTATCAATTTGGATCGTTCGGATATATCCGTGATGCCCGAGATTAGTTCCTCCGTTTTCGACACCAGGTTGGAAATTTTCTCTATTTTGGCGCTATTATCTTGATTGAGAGCTAGGAACTCGTTTATTACCGAAGACCGACTGACGATGGATTCGTGGGATTGTTGGATAAGGTTTTCCAGGCTTTCGGAGTCTGAGTTTTCGACTCCCAGGGACCGCATGGCTTTTTGCGCTTCCTGGGCTCCCCGTTCGGCTTGTTCGGAAATGGCGCTAAAGCGCTCTAAAAGGGTCATAGCGGCGTTTTCCGTCTGTTCTACCACCCTCTTTAGAAGGAGGTCGATGTAGGGGAACCGAACGTGAACCTCCTGTATCGAATCGGGGAGTGTCCGCAGTTCCAGCAGTTCCCGCGCCTGGTTCAGGGCTTGGCGCCGGTCCTCTTTAAAGTACTCCAAAAGGGCCCGTATCCGTTCGCTGGGTGTGGCCTGGGACGAAATGCCCGGTTGATCCTTCGGCCTTTGCTGGATAAATTGGAAAAGGAGTGCATCTTCGGCCACAAAGAGGTCCCCCATTACGCCGAGCTGTTGGAGCAGGGCATCCTGGGTCCTTAGTTTTTCCTTAAGGATAAGGGCGTCATCCATGGTCCTTTGTTGTTCCAAGGCCCATTTTTTTCTGTTCACAAGAAGGCTTATCAATTCGAGAACACCCAGGAGACCTACAATGATGGAAAGGTAGGTATGGGGAAAAAGGAGACCGATAGCACCGGTAAGAAAGAGTAAAATCGCTAGTAGGATGGGAATATTAAAATAGGTATACTTCATAAACATATTGTAAACAATACGCGGAGACTGTCAAATAGTTAAAGGGGTTATAGATGGGTCTAAAAAATACCGTAGCGGTAGGATTTACGATTGTCGTTTGTACGTTTGCAATACTTCCGGCGGGTGCGGCTTCGATGGAGGACCTGGTGGGTCCGTCTTTGGCTCAAAAATTGAACCAAGAGGGCTTTGTGCGGGCCATGGAAACGGATAAATCGGCACCGACCCTGATGCCCCAAACCGCCTGGACCAGGGAGCTGTTTAAAACGTTTACCCAGGATCTGGATCCTAATATCATTGTAGAAACCCTGTACCTCTACAAAAAGCCCGCTACAGCGAATCCGCAAGGGTGGACCGAAGCGGAACGGAGCGCCCTCTATAACGCCCTAATGGCTCTCAGTTCCCTCAAGGGTATCGAATACTTTTCAGCCAGCCATAATAAAATGCGGGTATTTTACGAAAGTTCCGTAGTTATCGATGCTCCGACTACTAAAAAGCCTCTGGCCGATCCGGTGGTCGAAGTTCCCCCTGAAAAGAAGGTTTTATACGCCGAACAACGGGACTCCACATTTGGAACCAATGTTTATAGGTACGATTTCTATAGCCAACCGGACGCGTTCGCCTTGGTTCAAGAAAACCTTACCACCCTGAGTTTCGGGATTCTACCCCTCATTGGAAAAAGCAAACTCCGTTCGGTGGTTATGGTGTTTGATACGGGGAATTCCATGGTGATTTACGGGGTTTCGGTGATGAACGCCGTTCTTTTGCCGGGCTTCCAGGGGAAAATACTGGATTCCTTTTCCAATCGAACGAATGCGATTTACCAGTGGTTTAAAACCAGAGTAGCTGTAGCTTTTAATTCGTCGGTAAATCCATAAAAAAAGAAAGCCGTTCCGGCCTAAGCCGGAACGGCGCCTTCCCGGTACGATCCTGATTACTGCAGGAGCTGGAGTACGCTCTGGGGCTGCTGTTTGGATTGAGCGAGCATCGCGTTGCCGGCCTGACTGAGGATCTGGTCCTTGGTGTAGGATACCATAACCTTTGCCATGTCGGTGTCGCGGATGCGGGACTCGGCGGCTTGCAAATTCTCCGCTCCAACGTCAATTCCCTTTATCGCGTGTTCCAGGCGGTTCTGATAGGCGCCAAGATCGGCTCGCTGTTTGCTGATCTTTTTTAACGCCTCGTCTAGGGTTCCAATGGCACGATTGGCGCTGTCCGGCGCGGACAGCGAGAGAATAGAATTATCACCAGCGTTGCGAACCCCCAGACCTTTAGCGGTCATGGTCCCGATGAAAATGCGTTCCCGCTGATCCATATTCGCTCCGATATGGAGCCACATGGAGGCGGTAACCACGTTTTCGCCGGTTTGTCGCGCAAATCGACCGGTCAGCATGTTCATGCCGTTGAATTGGGCGTGGGACGCGATACGATCGATTTCATCCACGAGCTGGGAGACTTCGACCTGAATCTGCATCCGATCTTCCGCCGTATAAATACCGTTGGAAGATTGTACCGCCAATTCACGGATTCGCTGAACGATGTCCTGGCTTTCTTGCAGATAGCCCTCTGAAGTTTGAATGAACGAAATACCGTTCGAAGCGTTGGTTGACGCTTGGTTCAAACCCCGGATTTGACTGCGCATCTTTTCAGATACCGCAAGTCCAGAAGCATCGTCGCCGGCGCGGTTGATACGCATGCCACTCGATAGTTTCTCCATGTCCTTCTGGACGGCTTCTTGCGTTACCCGGAGGGACCGATCGGCATACATAGCGCTCAGGTTGTGATTGATTATCATAGGCTTCACTCCTTTGGCGTTTTCGACGTCCACCATTATCGTCATTAAACGACGGTACGATAGGGCGCCGCGGCATCCTTGCCGTTGCTCTACGAAGCTGTACTGTGCCGGAACCCTCGACCCGCTCATCACCGGAAGGGTAGAGGATACCTAAATCGGCGGATCGCTACGGAGGCCCGACGGGCACGGTCGCAAGCGCCGATTTCATTTAAAGTATCGGTTATTAAAAAAGAACCTTTAGAAGGAAATTACGTATGCTTCCGTTGTCCCCGGCATTGGGAACACCCCAGGACATGCACGTGGGATCTGGTGGGTTTATCAAAAAGACGGGCGATAAGAACTTGATCAAGGTTTAAGGTGGCACCGCAGACGGGACAACGGCGTTCCCGTTGTCCCGATAAACAATAGGGACAACCGGCTATATACATTAACCGGTCCGTTCCTCCCATGGACGGAAAGGCGGACGATTTGACCCTCTCGCCCCGTTCTAGCCGGGCGGAACAGACGGGACATGTTTTAGGCGCCCCCGGTATACCCTCTTGAACCGGTGGATATACCTTTTTGGGGGACCCAAAGGACGAACGTGGTTTTGACCCCTTGCCGATCCCAAAGAAAAGGCTATAACCAAACCAGAGAAGAACGGTACCCATAAGTACAAAAATCAAAATTTGTAACATTTTCCATTTTATCCTTTGCGAAAAAACCCGAAACATAAGTTATTACAAAATTCAAAGAGTTTTGTAAAATCCGCGCCCTTGGCGATACGAAAGAATCCGTATATAGTAAAGCCGTGTCTACCCTCTATATTATCGCCACGCCGATCGGAAACCTGGGTGATATTACGCTTCGGTCCGTGGAAACCTTAAAAAACGTTGATCTGGTGGCCTGCGAGGATACCCGTCACACCCTGAAGCTCCTGAACCACCTAGGGATAAAGGTTCGGCTTATGTCCTGTCGGGCGGGTAACGAGCTCGTAGCGGCCCAAAAAATATTGGAAGTTCTAAACGAGGGCAAACAGGTCGCCTACGCCAGCGACGCGGGAACCCCGTCGGTGAGCGATCCCGGAGCCGTGTTGGTCCGATACATAAGCCAAGCGGGACACCGGGTGGTTCCCATACCCGGACCGTCGGCCTTCGCTACCCTGGTAAGCGTGGCTGGGGGTTTGGACAAGGCAGTGGTTTTTGAAGGTTTTTTATCCCCCAAGGGGGGAAGGCGCCGGTCCCGGCTTAAGGAGCTGTTGGAGACTGAGGAGGCTTTTGTAGTTTACGAATCGCCCTACCGAATCCTTAAGCTTTTTGACGATTTGGCCGATCTAGATGGGGAACGGTACGTTTGTGTGGGCAGAGAGATGACGAAACTACACGAAGAGTACCTCCGGGGTTCTGTAATCGAGGTTCGAGAACTATTGCAGGAACGGGAGACCCAGTTAGGCGAATTTTCCGTATTCGTATCTGGAAAGAAAAACGATAAACTATTACAATGAAAGTGCCGATACTGTTTATACACGGCAAGGTAGGGCATAACAATGACGATCGATAGGATAGGTTCCATAGATCCCATTCAGAACGGTAAAAAAACCGATCGTGTGGAAAATACGCGTCAAAAGTTCGTTTCCGACGCGGTTTCCGTGTCTTCGGAGGCGGCCGAAAAGGCGGATCTCTATCATGCCATTGAGCTGGTTTCTCAGGTTAACGATCTGCGGATGGATAAAATCGCCGAGTTGAAGCAGAAAATTAACGATCCGTCCTATATCAACGAAAAAGTGCTCACGGAAACCGCGAACAAAATTATTGATTCCCTGGGGTTGTAATACCCCATGACGGATATCTCCTTTAAAATAGACCCCAAAATACTATTAGGGAACGATACGGTTAATCGGATAGGGAGTATTTGCGCCCCCCACGGGGGCCGGGTTTTGGTCGTGTCGGAACCGGTGCTCTACGAAAATAAAATTATACAACGGGTTGTTCAAGTTTTAGAAGATTCGGGGTGCGACGCCATAGTTTTTGACGAAGTCCCCGCCCAGGCTACCGCAGACGTGGCAGAAGAGGCGGCCAAATTGGCCCGGGGTGCCCGATGCGCCTCCGTCGTGGGCCTGGGAGGTTTAAAAACCCAAGCCGTTGCCCGTCTTACGGCCATGCTGGCCGGTTCGGAGGCCTATCTTTTCGATATTTTGGACGGCAGTGAACCGGCCAGCGCTTTTATCCCCTACATTGCCGTTCCTACCACCGGCAGGGACCCCTTTTTATTGGCCGATTACTTTGTGGCGGTGGACCCCCGGGACCGGTCCGTAAAAACAGTTAAGTCCCCCGAGGGACTCTGTACCGCCGCCATTATCGATGGGGCCCTTTCGGAATCCCTGTCGGGTAAATTCGCTTCCACCACGGCCTTTGACGGGTTTTGCGTCGCCGTGGAAGCCTACTGTTCCACCCGGTCTAACTTTTTATCCGACGCACTGCTTGAACAGGCCCTGTCTATTTACAGTCGAATGATGGATTCCTATTCGGACAACCGGGTGTACGACCTGATCGGCGGGGCTACCAACGCGGGTTTTTTGATGGCCCTTGGTACTTCCCTCAGCGCCCCTGGCATTGGGACCGCCTTGGCCTTTGCGCTAAATGGTCGTTTTACGGTGGCTAAATCTTGGTGTTCCTCCGTTTTACTACCCTACGTGATGGAACGGCTCGTAACCGCTAGACCGGAAAAAATGGCAAGGGTGGCTTCCCTTATCGGTGAACCGGTGGAAGGTTCTTCTACCGCCGACGCGGCCGCGATGGCCGTGGAGGGGATTCGAAAAAAAATGGGGCTTCTGAAGGTTCCCGCTCGGTTGAAGGAATTCGATTTATCCCTAGATCGACTGGTCCCCGTGGCCGAAGTGGCTAGGAACTTGGATTTTGTCGCCTTTTCTCCCCGGCCGATTAGCACGGAAGACGCCTACGATATTTTAAAACAGGCGTATTAGGGTATGTTTCCCCTTCATAAGTTACGACAACTCCCTCGGCACCAACGGTTACGAAAATCTATTAAAATACTCACGGAAATAGAACGGGATGGGCACCTTGATGGGGGTGAACTCCCCAATCTCGTGGAACTATTCGACCTCTGGGTTCAGGATAGGGAATTTTCTCCGGACGCTACAAAAGAAGTCTCCATCGCGGCCCTGGAGCTCCAAGAAGCGTTGAACGATCCGCTTAGATTTCCTGATAGGGGATCCATTCCGGTTCCCCGTCGCCCGGTAAACACCCTGCGGCATATTTTAATCCGGGAAACCGGGCAAACTACCGCCGATTGGGATTGTATCGATCCTCAGGGAGCTCTGGATAGAACAAGGCGTACCGTTTTTACGGGAACCTTTGTGTATCTGGAGGATATTCGGTCTCCTTTTAACGTGGGTTCCCTTTTTAGGAGCGCCGAATCCTTTGGGATTGAGGGCCTGTACCTATCGCCACTTTGCGCGGACCCCCAGCATCCCCGCTCGTTACGGTCGGCCATGGGCTGTGAAGCCATTGTCCCTTGGGAACGGCGTACCCTGGAAGCATTGCCCGGGCCAATTTTTGCGTTAGAAACCGGAGGTTTACCCTTGGAACGCTTTCCCTTTCCCCAGCAAGGGACCATGATCGTGGGGTCCGAAGAACTGGGAGTTAGCCCCCAAGCCCTGGCATTGGCGGACAGCTCCGGTGGCCGGGTGTCGATTACGACCCATGGGGCCAAGGGCTCCCTGAACGTCGGGGTCGCCTTTGGAATCGTAGCCCATGCGTGGGCTCGAACCTTGGTAGAAAAACGGGAGATTTAACGGGAACGTTGGGTTTCCTTTTTAAAGCCCTGGGAAAAACGTTCGATCAGTGACTCTATCTGTTTTTCTGAGGAAATTCCGTAGGTTCCCAGTACTTTTTTATCCATTTGATCGAAGGTTACGTTGCCCGCCTCGAATTCTACCATCATATTGGCCAAATAAACGGTTTCCACCAGGTCCTTAAACTCGTTGGTCGCCAAGGAAGGATCGTGGTGCAGTCGAATGGCGCTTACCAAGTTGTCAGGGAAATTCCATTTTTCCGCGATAAGGGCGCCGATTTCCGCATGGTTCATTCCCGCGGAAAGGTCTTCGAAGGTTTCTGTGGGTACCCCTTTTTCGGTGCAGAAGTTTCGGATCTTGTTTAACAAATCGGGGTGGATATTGGAAAAGATGATTTTGCCCATATCGTGGAGTATTCCCCCAACGTACGCGTCGTCCAGTAAATTACGGTCCTTGCGGAAATTTTTAGCCAAGTTGTACGCGTAAAAAGCGGTCCGGTACGAATGTTCCCAAAGGGCCTTTTTATCCGCCGTGTCGTCGCCTAATATTTTTTGAGTACCGTAGGAGTAGAGCAGGTTCTTTATGCCCCGGATTCCGACAAGTTTTACCGCTTCGGAAATGCTGTCGACCTTTTTTGCCAGCATAAATTGGGCGGAATTGACGATTTTTAAAAGATCCGCCGTCATAGCCGGGTCCATGGAAATATGCCGGGCAATATCGGTTATTTCCGATTTGGGATCGTTGATTAGTTTTTGAATCATCACGATGTTTTCTGGAAATTGGGGAAGGCTTGTAACTTCGTCCACGATGGCCTTGGAGAGGATAGAAAGGTTTTCGACCCGTGTTTGGTCCAGGGGAATGGAAATTCGAGCGATGGTTTCCGTTTCGGTGCCTAAAATATCAAAACAATCCTCGTCAAGACCGATTTTTTTAAGCATTAAAACTAAAATAACCAACCCTAAACCGGCCCCTTCCGAATCGTCTAAAACCTGGGTTAGGGCCTCTTCCAGGGAATTGTACTGCCGGGAACGGGCTAACTTATCGTGGATTCGAATAAGTTCCGTCTTGGTAACCGCCACGTTATTCCGAACCTCGATATAAATCACGTTTCCCTTAACTTGGAAAATCAGTTTGATATACAGGCCCTTTTCTTTTTGCAGTTGTAAATAGTGGGCGATATTATCAAGGGTATCGGTTTTAAAATTTTCCATGCCTATTTTGTAATCATCGGGGATATTGATATCCAAACCCCGTTCCATAAAGTAGACCCGTTTTGTGTTGGCCTTTTTCGCGTTTACCGCCAATTCGCGGACGCAGTAGGCCGCGTAATCCTTTAACTTTTCCTGTCCCACTTCCCGTAAAAAGGCTTCCAAAACCTGTTCAATGTATACTTCAATTTCGTGGGGAAGGGTATAGGTGGTGATGGTAAGGGGAATTCCAGAAAGCACGGCCTTTTTAATTTTACTAACATCGATGGACATTTCAGGTGTGGCGGCCATAATACTTTTCCTTTACAAGCAAAATAATAAAAAAGTATAGCATTTAAAGCCTACTTTTCGCAACGAAAAGTATACGATAATTTAAAAATCAGCTCAAGTTTCATAGCTTCTAATAACCTCGGCCATTCGGCGTAATTCCCGGGAAACGATACCGTTTACCGTATCGTTGTCGAAGGTTCCATCGGCCTTAAGGGTCCCGGCGTTCTGGTTGGTGAACAGTTCCAAGGCCTCATCGATATGGCGGACCGCGTAAATATGGAAAACTCCCCGCCGAATATCCTCTTCCACCTCCGGAGAGAGGATCAGCTGATGTCGGTTTCGCCAGGGAATGACGACTCCCTGGGTTCCCGATAGACCCTTTTTAACGCAGATGGAGTGGAACCCCTCAATTTTTTCCGAAACCCCGCCGACGGGTTGCACGTCTCCCAGTTGGTTTACGCTCCCCGTCATAGCTAAATCTTGCCGTAGGGGAATGCCGGAAATCGCGGAGAGGATGGCGCAAAGCTGAACCGCCGTGGCCGAATCACCGTCGATGGGGGTGTACATTTGTTCAAAACATACGCTGGCGGTGATAGAAAGGGGAAAGGTCCGGGCGTAACGACTGCGCAGGTACCCCGAAAGGATAAGAACCGCCTTATCAAATATTTCACCCGAAAGTCCCGACTCCCCTTCTATGTTGATAACCCCGCCGTCTCCGGGGGCTACCTTTGCAGAAACCACCACGGGGACTCCGTAGGAAAAGTAACCCCGATCGTGAACCGCTAGGGCGTTGGCCTTTCCCACGGCGCTCCCGGTTAGCTGAACGATTATTTCGTCGGAGAGGATCATTCCCTCCAGGTTGTCCTCCGGCAGGCGGTGGAGGAAGGACCGCATTTCCACCGCCTTTCGAATAGCCTGGGCGTCTAAAATCCCCCTGTTATCCCCCTGGGCCCACCAGTTCGCCTCCCGGAGCAGGTCCGCGATAAGGGAAAACCGGGTGCTCAATTTTTGACGATGTTCCGCGTCCCGCATGCTGTAAGCGATCACTTCCCTGATTCCGCTGGGATCCAGGGGCCGAAGTTTTTCATCGATGCACAATTTACGAAGAAACGCGATATAGTTCTGTTCCGTTTGGGGGGTTTTATCCATTACCGAGTCGAATTCCGCGCAAATTTTAAATAATTTTTGAAAATCCCCGTCGGTTTGGTACAGTAAATCGTAGCTAAGCTCTCCGCCGATGATTACCACCTTAAGAGATATTTCAAGAGCCTCGGGTTTAATTAAAACGGAGGGGCCAAAGGGGCCTTGGGAACTTTGAATTTCCACGATGCCGGTCTGTAAAACCCGTTTTAGGTAGGGCCAGGCCTCTTCGTCCTCCACAATATCCTCTGCTCGGAGAACTAGAATTCCCTCTGCCGCTTTTAAAATGCTTCCCCCTCGGATGCGAAGGTACGCCATCCGGGGGTCTTCCTGGTTTCCCGGAGGGGGATCGATGGAACCCACCAGGTTTACCAGGGATGGATGATTTTCAAAAATTACCGGGGGTTTGGATAGCTCCGACCGGTCCACCAGGACATTAATACCGTACCGGGACAGGGAAGATTTTTTTCGCCGTCGCGATTCGGTTTCTATACGGTCCTTGGTGAATAGAAAAATATGAGAGATAATATCGGCGGCCAATTCGTCGAGCCATTGGATCACCTTTGGTTCCCCATAGGCCGTTTTAAGGTGCTGTATCTGGGCTTGGATTACCGGAGCGAGCATTTCTTTTTGAAGATCCGAAATCCGTTTATCTAAATCACCGCGAGCTTTTTTTAAGCTGTCAAAAACAGCCTTCATCCGATCCATAAGGGCGTAGTATTTTTCCCGGATCTGGTTCCATTCTTCCGAAGAAAGGGTTCCCGCGGCTACCATTCCCTGGAGGTCCTCGAAACTAGTGGGATTCCCGTTTCGAAGGGGAAGCAGGTCCGTGGACTGGGTGTCCCCGTCGTTAAGCTGGACAATTTGAAAACCCTCCGTCGCGGCCAGGGATTCGAACTCCGTCAAGGTATGGTTCTCTTCCAGTTCTAAATCGGCAACCAGAGCTTCCTTTTTTTCTTTAAAGGCCTGACTTTCTTGGTGCAGGGCCACAAGCCGTTTAATATCCTCCACGAGCTCGTGGATTTCCTGTTTAAGTTGTTTTGCCTTGCCCGGAGGAAATACCAGAGCCCGGGGTTCCAGGGGATTAGAGAAATTAGAAACATACGTTATATCTTGCGGTATGCCGGTACTTACGGTATAGTCAGAGAGGGCTCTTAATAGGGCGGTTCGCCGTCCAGTTCCCGGGGCTCCCTGGATAAAGATATTGTATCCCCTTGCGGAGATGCCAAGGCCCAAAGAAAGGGCCGCCATGGCGCGGGGCTGGCCGATGACGCTCGCTTCGGGTCCCTCTGGGGAAGGCGTTCCGAAATCGATGGGAGGAATAGCGATATCTTGCAGGGAAAGTTCGTAGGTTTGGTTGTCCACGGATAGGCCTCCTCTATAGGTTTTAAACTATCCGATGAAGAACATATCCCGTCAAGGGTTGTAAGGGAGGTTGTGTATGATTCCCGCTGAGGATATTAACGGTCGCGTTCTCTATTCGGATCAGGATCATCAGTTCGTTTGGCTGGGAGCGGACCCGGAAAACGCGTCCGGGGTTGTTCAAACGAACCAGTATTTGATTATAGACCGGGGACGGGGCGTATTGCTCGATCCGGGCGGAATCCACCTTTTTGCCCGGGTCGTGGCCATCGCCAGCCGGTATATCTCCTTGGATCGCATCGACTCGATCTTTTTTTCCCACCAGGATCCGGATGTATCCTCCGGGATCGCCCTCTGGTTGGGGGTTACCACCGCGAAAATCTTCGTTAGTTCCCTATGGCTTCGGTTCCTGCCCCATTTTGGAATTGTGGATCAATCCCGGGTCATCGGTATAGAGGACTATGGTCCCGCTTTAAAATTGGCCAGCGGAGCTACCCTTCGATTTATTCCCGCCCATTTTTTACACTCCACGGGAAATTTTTCCGCCTTTGACGATCGGTCCAAAATTCTATTTTCCGGGGATATCGGTGCCTCAATTTTTCCGACCGGCAAAGAACAGCTTTTTATCGACGATTTTGACGCGGTTCTTCCCTATACCGAACCGTTCCACCGCCGGTATATGGCCGCTAACCGGGTAACTTCCCTGTGGTCCCGAACCGCATCGACCTTGGGCCCCGAATTGATCGCCGCCCAGCACGGAGGAATATACCGAGGAGCGGCGGTAAAGAAGTTTTTAGATTGGTTCGGCAAACTGTCTTGCGGAATCGATTCGATCGATACCATTTACAGGCAATAGGAACGATCCATGGCCCCACAAGAAACGGATGTTTTTGAGAATGAAGCCCGGGCGATTCAGTTATTCGTAAAGGGGTACAATAAGAGCGTTGTACTGAACACGGTTACGATAAAATCCCTGGATATTATTGGGTACAATTTGGAGAAAATCGGTTCCAATTTAAACGCCATCGTCGCGGCTTTTGAGGAAATTCGGGCTACCAGTCAAACCACCTCGGGAAACGCGGATCGGATTGATACCATGATGGATGGTATCCTTTCAAAAAATTCCCAGACCGGAGAGGGGATAACGAAACGGGTTTCCGAAATTAATAAGGCCGTGGAAGGGGCGGGCCGTATCTCTACCCTGTTTAACGACCTGGCGGAAAAAGCCCGGAGCATCGCATCGGTAACCGGCGCAATCCAGGATGTGTCCGATCGGACCAATATATTAGCCATCAACGCTTCCATAGAGGCCGCCCGCGCGGGCACCGTGGGAAAGGGGTTTAGGATAATCGCGAACGAGGTCCGAACCCTGGCGGGTCAAACGGGGGATTTCGCGAAAACGATAGAAACTACCATAGAGGACTTTCAATCCGTGGTGGGAGAAATTACCGCCGAGCTGGGCGGTTTTACCACCATGTTGGGAACCTTTAGGGAATCCTTCCAGGCGATTATGGCGAGTTTTCAGGATAACGCCAAATCGGTGGACGATGCGGGGGCCTTTTTAAACCAAATTTCCGGGTCTATTCGAGAAGAAACCATCGCGTTAACCGACGGCTTAAAATCCCTGGAAGATATTTCCACGTCCCTCAAGGACACTCGGGTCGTTTTTGGAGCCCTTCTTAAAACCTACGGCAACTTGGATTCTATTTTGGAACAGGAAGGGAACCGGTAACGTTCCATAAGGATTAACCGTGCGGGATCTGTTGCTTCTGGAATCGTTGGTTGGAATTTTACTGTTGCTTTCCGTATTGCGCCCCCTTTTTAAAAGCTTTGAGGGAATCCGGGGGCTTTTTCTTCTTCCAACCGTGGCTTTTCTTATAACCCTTGGTCTTTTTAGCGTGTACGGTTTCCGTCCCGAATGTATCCCCCTTCTGCTGTTGTCCCTGGGGCTGACACTTCTCTATATTCCTAAGGTAATTTCCACCCTGCTTCGGTTGAGAACGGACGATTACGGGGAGGTTTCGCTGGCAGGCCCTCTGGTGGGAACCGTCCTGGTGCTTTTTTCGATTTTTGTGGCGGTTTTCTACGTTCCCCACGTCGAAAATCCGGGGCTTATCGCGAAATCCCAGGTGTTGGAAGTAAAGGACAACTCGGGAAAGCTTTCCCTTGTTCTGCACCTTTTCATTCCGTCGGCTACAGGCTCTGGAGAAGATCCTCTTTTACCCGTGGTGTTCGTGGTTCCTCCGGTAACGGGTTCCGTCTCAGCGGTGGATTCCCTCTGCCTTGCCCTAGAATCCAGGGGCTTTTATGTGGTTACCTTTTCCGAGCCGGGGGTCGATATTCCCGCCGTAACGGCTTCGGGGAAGAGGATATATCCAGGACTAGTAAACCTTGGTAAAGCGGCGCTTTTTAACTTTTTGGGCAACTCGATTCCCCTTTCCGCCGAGTATGGAAAACAAATTGAAGAAGAACGGGCCACGGCTATTCAACGGATATTTTTACTTTTTACTGGCCCAGCGGAAAATCGGGACCCCCTTTTAAAAAGGGCCGATGGGGAGAATAGTATCCTGGTGGGGTATGGAAGCGGGGGAATGGGAGGGGCTCTACGGGTCCCCAAGGGGAGTGCCATTCGAGGAATCGTGGCGGTGGATGGGTCCCTGGCGGAGTTGGGGACTCCCCCGGATCCCCAATTTCCGGTGCTATTTCTCCTTTCGGATCGATCGAAAAATCCGGTGTATCGGGACAGTCGTTACGCGCCGGTTCTGCGGGTCTTTAGAAACGGTCAGGTGCCCACATCCTTGGTTACGATTTCCGGGGCGGGGTACTTTGATTACTCCGATATAAGCACCGAGTATCCCCTGTTAACCGCGCTCTTCCCCGGCGAGGGAAAACGGGTTTTACGGGGTGAATGGTACGTTCAGCAGGCCTCTCAACTGATAACCAATTTTGCGTACCTGTTTATTTCCAATAATAATAGGATTACCAGAGATCGGGTAACGGAACAGGCTTCCTTAGAAAGCTTTGGTCCCTGGAATACGGTAAAAGCGGAGGGTATACTAGGCCTATGACGACAAAAGAATTGGACACCTATTTTAAGAAATTGTTAGATATCGAGGGCTTCGCTTCGGTGGATGATTCCCTCAATGGGATTCAGGTGGATAATGATGGGTCGGAGGTTCGAAAAATTGTTTTTGCCGTGGACGCCTGTCTGGAGACCATTACGGCGGCGGTCCAAAGGGGCGCGGGGATGCTGTTCGTCCACCATGGCCTTTTTTGGGGTAAACCTTCCCGGATTTCCGGAGCCCTGAGGGAGCGGATCCGTGTCCTTTTAGAGCACAATGTGGCCCTGTACGGGGTTCATTTGCCCTTGGACGCCAATTTAGAGGTGGGCAACAACCGGGTTTTGGCCGATTTGGTCGGTCTGATGGATTTGGAACCCTTTGGGATCTACCACGGCAGAAAAATCGGAGTAAAGGGCTATTTAAGCGAACCCATGAGGGTGGAAGAGGTGGTTAAAAAAATAAGTTTTATGAACCGCGCTCCTCTGGCGGTCCATCCCTTTGGAAAAAAAGAAAGCCGTACCTGCGCTATCGTGTCCGGCGGAGCGGCCTTTGAATCCCTGGAGGCGATTGAAGAGGGTATCGATTTGTATATAACCGGCGAAGCGTCCCATAGTGTGTACCACTACGCGTTAGAGGGAAAATTGAATATGATAGCCGGTGGCCATTATTCCACCGAAGTTTGGGGTGTCCGAAGGGTGATGGAACGGCTGGCCGCCGAAACAGATATGGAAGTAGAATTTATCGATGTCCCGACGGGACTGTAAATAACGCACCCCTCAGGGAAGGAATAATGAAGGAAAAAATTCGTCCGTTTTTATTAACCCTTGGTATTATTTTTGTGGACCAAATTACCAAAATTTATATCAGTACCCGCTGGCCCGGGGATAACGTATTTATAAAGGATGTGTTTGGTAACGATTTTTTATGGATAATCCATGTTCGTAACCGGGCGATAGCCTTTAGTTTGGGAGATGGACTTCCAACGGGGCTCAAGGCTCTTCTTTTTGTGGTGGTTCCCCTGGTGGTCCTGGGTCTTTTAATCTGGTATTATCTAAAAACCGACGAGCTGACGATCCTTCAGCGGTGGTCCGTGGCGGGAATTATCGGAGGCGGGCTGGGTAATCTTATCGATCGTATAGTTCGACCCCAGGGTGTGGTGGATTTTATCAGCGTCAATTTTTACGGGTTTTTGGGTTTTTCCCGATGGCCGACCTTTAATATCGCCGATTCTAGCGTGGTGATCTGCGGAATTCTACTGTTTTTAAGTGTCGCGTTTCCTAAAACGCGAAAAAGAGGAGCATCGATGTGAGTAAAAAAACAAATACCTGGCTATTTATAATTGGAGCGTCAATTTTTAACATTATCGTAACGGTCGTCAGTTTTATCGTATTACTGGTCCTGTACGGCCGATTTTTGGCTCCTGCTCTTCCCCAACAAGTCGCCGTGTGGGGATTACCGGTGGTTTTTATCGGGTCTATCGTTATCGGATTTGTGGTTTACCGGATTGTCCTTAAAGCTATTATGAAACGGATAAATATGGAAGATACCTTTGACCCCTTGTTTAAACCCCGGCGGCCGATAAAAAAGGATTAATACCCATCGGACAGGGAGCGGTTCACGTCCCGCTGGTACAGATCCTGGTAAACGTAGCTCCTCGTTTTAAGTTTTTCCTTTATCTCCTTGGAGAAGGGTACGTAACGCCAGAAAATAGACCGGACCTCTTTTTCCATCCGTTGAACCGCGTCGCTTTCTTTGGTAATCCAGAGGATATAGTCTTGGATAAAGTATTCCTTTACGTCCCCTTTTAATTTTTTTGCCACGAACCATTGATAGTAGTTTCCCGTAAGGCCTTCTTCCATCCAATAATAGGAAGCTTTTTCTTTTGCCACCTGCCAGCGGAGATCCGCAATGGCGGAAAGGATGGCTATAGAAAGGCTTTTTGGGTACATAGGTATGGCTATACGACCCCGACTGGTTGCCCGGTTAAAGCGATCGAAGGGCTCCCAGCAAATTCCTAAATCCCCATAGGTCGGCAGGAGGATGACGTAGGGAACGATTCGGTTTAGCTTGTTCTTATAGGAGCGGCAAAAGGCCTCTGGATCGATGCTTTCTACCCAGGCGAATTGGGAGATAACATTTTCCCGAGTGCCAATTTCGTTGGGACCGGAGCGGAAGTATTCTCTGCTTAAAAGGGGATAATGGTTTCCTTGACGACCGATGGTTAATTTTGCCATTTGACGGACCGTTTCAAATTCCGTATCGATGGCCCGAATATCCACCGCCGCTCCACCGCCGCTTTCCTGAACCTTTTCCCGTAGAGTCTGAACGTCCGCCTCGGCTTGAGAAAAGTCCCTTAAAAAGGAATCCAATTCCCGGTCCACACGGACTAAATTTTTTAAAATTTCCTGTATATCCGAAAAAATTCTCCGCTGATCCTCCGTATACACCGAAAAAAGGTCCGGAAAATCTGTCATGGGCGTGTGTTGGGATAGGGCTTGAACACGATCCAACAAGTCCGATTCCAAAGACGATCGTTCGTCGTTTTTAGCCTTTAATAAATTTCTAGAACCATCCCGTTTGCCGACGGCCTTATCTAAAAGTTGCTGAATCCGAACCTGCTCGTTGTTTTTCGCGACCCGGACTTCGTCGGTGGTTGAGTTTTTTATCACCCCCGTACCGACCGCTTTAAACCATTCGTCCAAATAATAAATAGGCTGAGAGAGGGTGTTTTCCACCACAATCCGGCTAAAGAGGTTTCTGTCCTCGGGGCTTAAGAAGGTGGGGTGCAACATGCCAAAACGAAGAAGAAACTTTTTAGGTTCCGGAAGTTTACCCGGGGATTTTCGGGCGATACCCAGTAAAAAATCCCAATAGGCGGTGACTAGCTGTTGCCTGTATACGCCCCGGTCCTTGGGGTCCTTCGTGTTAACGTATTTTTGAATAATTCCGTGGAGACGTTGGGCCTGTTCGCCTTCCGAGGACAGGGTTTTTTTATAATAATCTGGATCCTCGAAAAAAGAATGACCCTTTTCTTCTAGGCTCTTGGTGATGGTGGGAAAACTTCCCTCCGTCAAATCCACGTCGGGAGCGTCAAGGACTTCAATTTCCTCTTCCCCAAAAAGGGAACTATAATCCGGTTGATTTTTTGACTGGGCTGGGGGCTTTGACGTTCCAATATCGCCAAGCAACTCGGCGATTTCTGGATCCAAATCGCCTTGAAACATATTATTTTGATCCATTAAAAGGTTCTGAAGAAATAATCTGGAGGTGAGGGGAATTGAACCCCTGACCTTTTGAATGCCATTCAAACGCTCTAGCCAACTGAGCTACACCCCCAGAGGTTGACTGGACTATAGCCTTTATGTACCGGTTGTGTCAAGCGACGCGGTACGGCTCCCCATACTATTCACTGTAGTATAGGCTCCCCCATAAAAACAGTAAAGGGTAAAAGAGAATGATTTTTTTAATTTATCATGGATTCGTGGGTATATTTATACCTATGAATAACGTGGAAAACTGGAATCCGAAAAACGAAAAATTTCGACATTTTTACGGGTGGAATGACGCGCTGGGAACCTGGGACATGGAAATGATCCCGGTCCAGGATCTGGGGGCTGTGGCGGTTCATCGATTTGAAAAAGAAAATCCAACCGAGGCGGAGGGGACCCTTTTTATATTACACGGTTACCTGGAGCACACGGCGCTCCGTCTGCCCTTTATTATGGAAGCCGTAAAAGGGGGATGGCGGGTTTGCGGTATGGACCTGCCGGGACACGGCCTTTCCACGGGGGAGCGGGCGAATATACCCGATTTTGACGATTATACGAGGGCGTTTAAGACGGTTCTTGAATTCCAGCGGTGGCCCAAGCCATGGAGAATTTTAGCCCATTCTACCGGTTGTGCGGTGGCCATGCTGTACATGGTGGCCTATGGAAATCCCTTTGAATGGTCGATTTTTGAAGCTCCCTTGGTACGAACGTTTTTGTGGAAACCCACCATGGTGGCAAAAAAAATGTTCCGTAACGCTTTGAACACCCTTCCCCGCAGGAACGCTGGTCTTCCTAAAAAGGAAACCTTTTATCACCTTCTTTTACAGGACCCCTTGTATTTGAATAGGGTTCCCATAGCGTGGTTCGACGCCCTGGAAGCGTACGTTGAAAAGCTTCAACAGTGGCCTTCCATACCAGGCCGTTTTTTAATTCTTCAGGGTACCGCCGATACGGTAGTGGACGGGGAGTATAACCTTAATTTTTTAAGGAAACATTTGCCGGGGGCGGAAATCGTACCGATAAAAGGTGGACGACATCATCTTTTGCGGGACGAAGGGCCTTCGGGAACCTTGGCCAGGGCGGCGATCCGAAAAAGATTTTAAAACCGTAACATAGGTTACGGTAATTCTTACTAAAAAAACATACTATTCAGCCATCGGGGACTTTGAAAGATTTTGATCTTGCGCTGGGGTCCCTATTTCAATATCCCGGAGGATAGTATGGGAATGTTCTGTTTTCAATGTCAGGAAGCCGCGAAAAATACCGGTTGTACCGTTCGGGGCGTTTGTGGGAAGGACGAAACCGTTTCTAACCTGCAAGACGTACTGTTATACGCTTTAAAGGGTTTGGCCTTTGTGGCCACCGAGGGGAGAAAAAAGGGCATCGTTGACGCGGCGGTGGGAAAAGCTTTGATAGAAGGTCTATTCGCCACGATTACCAACGCGAACTTCGATAAGGATGTTTTTATAGGGAGAATACGGGACGCTATTGGACTCCGGGAGGAACTGAAGAAACGGTTGTCCTCTAAAGGGGTATCCTTACCGGCGAAAGTAGATGGTTCGGTTACCTTTAACGGCTTTACGGAAAAAGAAATGCTTGATGCGTGGACGGCTTCCAGTTTCTTAGCCATTGAAAATCCCGACGTTCGGGCCCTTCGCAGTCTGGTTATTTTTGGACTAAAGGGAATGGCTGCATACATGGAGCACGCCATAAATTTGGGCAAAAATAACCCACAGGTTATCGAGTTCATCGAGCGGGCCCTGGCCGCGACAATCGATAACAGCCTGGATGCTGCCGCGTTGACGGCCCTGGTTTTGGAAACGGGAAAATACGGGGTTGACGCGATGGCCCTGCTGGATGGGGCGAATACGGGAGCCTACGGCAATCCCGAACCGACCACGGTCCAATTGGGGGTACGAAAAAACCCAGGTATCCTGATATCGGGTCACGATTTAAAGGATTTGGAAGAACTGTTGGAACAAACCCAAGGAACAGGTGTGGATGTGTATACCCACGGGGAGATGCTTCCGGCCCATTATTATCCCGCCTTTAAGAAATACCCGAATTTTGTGGGGAACTACGGTAATGCTTGGTGGAAACAGGTGGAGGAGTTTGAAACCTTTAACGGGCCCATACTTTTGACCACCAACTGTTTGGTTCCCCCCAAGGAAAGCTACAAGGCACGGGTTTTTACCACCGGAGAAGCGGGTTTCCCTGGTTGTGTACATATAGCCGACCGTACGGAGGGGGGAAAGAAAGATTTTTCCGCCCTTATAGCCCTGGCCAAAAAGTCTCCCGCCCCCACTCAATTGGAAAGCGGAACCCTGGTGGGAGGTTTTGCCCACGTAGCGGTCGAGGCGGTCGCTCCGGCGGTGGTGGACGCGGTACAGAAAGGGGCGATTAAACGGTTCTTCGTGATGGCCGGCTGTGATGGACGAATGAAGAGCCGAGAGTATTATACCGATTTCGCGGAAGCCCTGCCTAAAAACACGGTTATATTAACCGCCGGGTGTGCTAAGTATCGGTACAACAAACTTAATTTAGGGGATATCGGCGGGATTCCCCGGGTTTTGGATGCGGGTCAATGTAACGATAGCTACTCCCTCGCCCTAACCGCGTTAAAGCTCAAAGAAGCCTTTGGAGCTGGGGACGTGAACGACCTACCCATTAGCTTTAATATCGCCTGGTACGAACAGAAGGCGGTTATCGTTCTCCTGGCGTTACTATATTTGGGCTTTAAAAATATCCATCTGGGTCCCACGTTACCGGCGTTCCTTTCGCCAAACGTGACCAAAGTTTTGGTAGAAAACTTTGGAATCGCCGGCATCGGGTCGGTCAAGGACGATGTCGAACTTTTTATGGGAGCGTAATATTCCCTAGTCTTTAACGGTACATATGGCTCCGGGAACGCGGTTTAGCTTATAAAACCGCGATAAACCCCCGGGGCCTTTTAATTTGACAATTCTGTACCGGCTCTCCGATACTTAGGGTATGAGCCGCGGAAAAACAGGCTTTTTTTTGATAGCCCTCGCTGTCCTAGCCTATTTGGCGGTCTTTTTTACTATTTTTGGGAATCAGGCCTATTATCATAGCGGGATTTCATTTACGTTACGGAAAGATGGGTTTCATCTGCTAAAGGTGGTCCCCCAATCAGCGGCCTACGCG
>CAYRLW010000021.1:11514-16341 GCA_964425215.1 uncultured Treponema sp. | reverse complement strand
GGAATATGGCTTTTGGTCGTAGGAAAGGAGGATATACGGGTTCGATGGTTCTTTGGGTTTACCCTATCCGCTTCGGTTGCCCTATCGCTTTCTTTTTTTAACTCCTACTGGTCGTGGAATTTCCTCTTTTTTAGATTTGCGGCTCTGGATGTGTCAACGGTTTTAGCGTGTTTCTTTTTGATTCAATTTATCAAAAATTTTCCCCTTTCACGGGAGAATAGAGTACCGAGGTCCTTTATTCTCCCGATGGGTATGGTGCCCATAAAATATGCCCTGGTAGGACTTGGTATTCTTAGGCCCTTTGGTTTTGGTATTTATCTCGTTCATCTATACCTGGCCGTTTCTTTAACCTTCGTAGTTTATCAGCTTTTTAAAAATTATACACAAACCAACGCGGGAGGCAGGCGGCGTCTCCGTTGGGTTTTCGCGGGCCTAACCTTAAGCCTGGTACCGTATCTAGTTTTTAGTATTTCCCTGTTATTTCGATCGACCATTTTGGTGAATGGGGCGTCCTTGTTTAATTATGTGGCAGGGTTCGGTTTATTGATGTTTCCCCTCTTTGTTACCATCGGGACCGTACGGTTCAATTTTTTCGATATTGATATATTTATAAACCGGTTTGTCGTGTTATTTTTCCTTTTCTTTGCCGCGACGGTGGTATATTCCCTTGTTTTTTTAGTGTTTTTTGAAGCGAAGCTTAATTTTTCCATTTACCTCACCTTGCTCTCCGCGGTACTCCTTTCTCCCCTGGTTTACCAGGGGGTGGATCGATGGGTAAGCGGGCTTTTAAAGAGGGGGTATAAGGACAAACGCCAAATTTTATTGGAAATGGAACAGGAGTTGATCGGGGTGTACCGAGTAGAGGATGTATACCCGATTGTTGCCACCGCATTGATTTTCGCGTTTGACCCCGAAGGGATTAGCTTTTCCCAAAAAGAGAGGAGACCGGATGGTCCTGATTTTACAGAGAAGTGTATCTATCGCTATAAACCACCCTTATTGGAAAACCAAGGAGAAGGGAGCCCCTTGTTCTCGTTTACCCTTTCTAAGAAAGAAGAGTCCTCTTTAACGTTAAATTTGGAAAAGAAAAGGGACGAGGATATTTACACAAAGGATGATATGGATCTTTTGACAAGCGCGGCTGCCCAAATATCCAAGGCCCTGGAGTATTGCGATTTGTACCATCGGTTGGAAGAATCCTTGGCCAACGAGTCCTACGCGCAGAAAACCGCGATTCTTACCCTGGCAAAGTTAACCGAATATCGGGATCAGGAAACGGGGCGACATTTAGAGAGGATCCAAGCGTATTCCCGTCTTTTGGCACTCTGTTTAAAGGACCAAAAGGTGGGAAACGATTATTTAACCAACGATTATATCGATGCACTCTGCCTTTCATCCATATTACACGATATCGGAAAGGTAGGGATTCCCGATCAGATCCTTTTAAAACCCGGAAAATTGACCGGTCCCGAGTTCGATACGATCAAAAAGCACCCCCTCATCGGGGGAAAAGTTTTGGAGGAAGCGGAAACCTTAAATCCCAATAGATCCTTTCTGGCCATAGGGAAAATGGTAGCCTATTATCACCACGAAAAGTGGGATGGTTCCGGGTATCCCTTTGGGTTGCGGGGAGAGGATATCCCCTTTTCCGCCCGTATCGTGGCTCTGGCGGATGTGTACGATGCCCTGAGGTCGGATCGACCCTACAAAGAGGGGTTTACCCATCAAAACGCCTTAGAAATTATTTTGAATGGCCGGGGATCCCATTTTGATCCCCAATTGGTAGACGCGTTTATTTCCATCGAAGCGCAAATCGCGGCGATCGAACGGAATTAGTTCACGTATAAAACTTTCATTGGATAAATTTGCATTGCATTCCCTTTCCCGCGATACTTAAGGGATGGAAAAAAAAACTATCCTCCGAAATGGAGGGGTACTTTTTCTATTTCTCTGCATAGGTTTTAGCCTGGGGATTTTTATTCAAAAAACCGTGGAACGGGACTATAAAAATCGGCTTTCTGAGGATTTTAATCTCGCGGCGGGCCAGAGGGCCTCGACGATTATTACGGCGTTTTCGCGTATGGTGGATAGATTTTACTCCCTCCGGAATTTTTTTCAGTATAACGATGAAATTTCCTCGGATGAATTTTTACGGTTTACCTCTGCTTGGGTTAGGAATTTTCAGGGTTTGGAATTGGGGGCCAAAGAATTGACCGGAGAACGGAAGAGCCTTGAAGCGACGTTTCCCTGGTCCGAAGGCCCTATTCGGTCCGTAACCGACCGTATGGAGGAACGGTTAATGTCTCTGGTAGCGCGGGTGGTCAGTTCAGGGGATGGGAACGTTCAAGGGGCTTTGCTATTGGCGGAACAGGTTCAAAGCGAAAACGGAAAAAGGTATATCATCGCTGAGAGGATCGATATAAAAGTTTTAGCGGAATCTACCATAGGAGCTACCGTCGCGTGGGGGCTCCCCACCTCCATTTTTTTGGAAGGACCAAGCCCCACGCTATTGTTTTACCATGCCCCCCGGTTGGACGAGTTTTTAAAAAAGCCCCTATGGGTAGCCGAGAAAAAACCCCTGCATACCTATAACGCCTCCTGGAATTTTATCAATATTCCCCTCCGTATCCGTGTGGATGGGTCCCCCGGGTACGAAGAGGTTCATCGGCAAAGGATTATAGGGTACGTCTGGCCGGTTACGACGCTTCTCTTTTTACTTTTTGGGTTCCTTTTTTTGCAAATTGGGACGTATATTCGTCGGGCGGGGATAGCGGTGCGACGGGCCGAAGAAGAATTACGGAGTTTTTTCGATCTAAGTCCGGATTTATGGGCGGTATTAGATACGGAAGGCCGTATTATCCGTTGTAACGATTCTTGGGAAACGGTCGTAGGCATGCCGGTAGAGGAGTCGCGAAATCGCCGGGTAACTGAATTGGTTATCGATTCGGACAGGGCTACCATGGAACAATCGTTCCGCACAGGCCCTTTGGAGATCCAAAAAGAAGCGAAGGTTAGCCGGTTTGTGTCCCGGGAGGGTAAAATGACCGATATAGAATGGAAGACCTCTCCGGGCAAGGATGTAATTTTCCTCGTGGGACGGGACGTCAGCGAAAGGATTCGTTACGAACAGAATTTGGAACAGGCGGTAAAAGAAAAGGAAATGCTTCTCCGGGAGGTTCATCATCGGGTTAAAAACAATTTACAGATTGTTTCCAGCATGCTGAATCTGCAACAGGATGAATACGAGGATCCCCGGTTGAATTCGATCCTGGAACGGGCACAAAACCGGATCCGATCCATGGCGCTGGTTCATGAATCCCTGTATAGATCGGAAAATATCGCCGGCCTTCCGTTTAAAACCTACGCGGAAACCCTGCTGTCAGCGTTTTCTATAACCGAACAGGGGCGGGGTGTGGAAATTGTGGTAAACGCGGACCCCCTGGTGTTTTCTTTGGATCTGGCAATACATTGTGGTTTGCTTTTAAACGAATTGGCCACCAACGCGGTAAAACACGCGTTTTTCCAGGTTCCTGAACCCCGGTTTACGGTGGAACTGCGGGAGGTGGAAAAGGGTGAACTGCTACTGACCGTGGAGGACAATGGGCCGGGATTGCCGGAGGGATTTGACCCGGAGCGCCATTCCCACTTGGGAATTAAACTAGCCCTGGCGCTGGCTTCCCAAGCGGGGGGCGGAGAATCGCCCATCAAATTTGGTCGGGCCGTCGATGGAACGGGCGCCCGTTTTGAAATCCGGCTCCACCCGGGGCCTGGATCCTACGGTTTTTCCGGATAAAGTCCCGGTTTATCCCATTGGCTGGGAATTTTGGTGGGCTGTCCACGGGAGTCCACGAAGGCCCAGGTTACCTTAGCGCTGGCCAATAATTCTTCTCCCCGTAGAATGTGCTGACCCATCACGCCGCTCACGGCGCCTTTTTTGAGTGGCCAGGATTGAATGGTCAGTTCATCGTCCGGAAGGGCGGGTTTTTTGTATTCGATTTCCACCTTCGCGACGTAAAGACCGTACCCCGACGCGATTGCCCCTGGGTAATCAAAGCCCACGGAACGCAGGTACTCGGTCCGGGCGTATTCCAAATAGTGTAAATAGACCGCGTTATTAACGTGGCCGTAGGGGTCGCATTCGTAGGTGCGGACCCGGAGTGAACACGTATAAATCATGGGCCAAGTATACAAAAGCCTTTGTTCCTAAACAACCGGGAATTTATCGACCTTGTCCCCATGGGAAAAATTAAGTCGATAGAGGTTTTTTCAAAAGTCTGTTACTTTTGAAAGAGCCTCCCATAGAAAACGGTTAAAGCCTCCATTGACCGGAAAAGATCCTTTCTATACAGTCGCCCCTATGAAACTGTTCTCCTTTTGTCCCCGATGCGGTTCCCCCGATCCGTTGTTTGAGCAAAACAAACGGGTATTTTGTCCCTCTTGCGGGTTTGAATATTACCATAACGTGGCCACCGCCGTTGGAGCCCTCCTGGTATCCCATGGGCGGTTGTTGGTTTTGGAACGGGCCCAGGAACCGATGAAGGGGAAATTAGCCCTGCCGGGGGGCTTTGTGGATCCCCAAGAGCGGGTGGAAGACGCCCTGCGGAGGGAGTGCGAAGAGGAAATCGGTTGGAAAAGCGAGTTTCCCCTATCATATTTGGGTTCCTTTCCCAATATTTATCGATTCCAGGGGATCGATTACCATACCTGCGACTTATTTTTTGTGTCCGATCTAGTATCCATAGAAATTAAGGATCTGCGTTTGGATCCCCAGGAGGTTGCGGCGGCCCATCTGGTGCCGTTGGATCGATTATCCTTACCGGACCTGGC
>CAYRLW010000021.1:7679-11414 GCA_964425215.1 uncultured Treponema sp. | reverse complement strand
CTTCCCCGTTCCAAGGAAAAACTGGAGTATCATTTTTCCCTCTATTTGCCGGATAATCGCAATTCTTTTTTTAACGAAATCATAAAGGGAGCCCAAAAGGCGGCTCAGGAACGGCACGCGGTCATCAGTCTTCATTCCATAGACCCTTCTCGCTACGAATTAGAGATGGCCTCCTATACCGGGGTTGATGGTATCGTGGTGTGTCCCTATTTGGACGACGATTTGGCCCGGAGACAGTTGGAAAAAATCAGAAACAGTAAAATTCCCCTGGTGTTGATTAACCATAACATTCCCAGCGATCAGCCGTGGCCTTACATCGGCATTAACAACTACAACGTGGGTAGAAAATACGGAGCCGCGGTGAACAAAATCGCCACGGGGCCCTTAAAACTCGCGGTGGTGTACAGCGACAAAGCGCCGGGTATGTTCGCGGAACGGGAGCTGATAGAAATTGGCATTACGGATTCCCTGTCGGGTAAATTGATCGGTCCCATTATGGGGTTTAAAACGAGCAAGAATCCCCTGGACGCGGAAGAGCTGATTTATAAATTATTTAGGACGAATCCGCAGATAAATACCCTTTTGTTTACCGATTCCAGCGATACCATCGCCGCGGTCCAGGTGCTTATCGATATGAACCTGGTGGGACGGGTGCAAATAATAGGGTTCGGAAACGATCCCAGCATTATCGAATATATTAGAAAGGGCATTATCGCGGAAAGCATCGTGATAAAGGCCGATCTGATTGGGTACGAGGCAATTAAAGCTCTGACGGAACTAAAGACGACGGGCTACACGTCCGCTTCCGTGGATACGGGTTTGGAAATTATCGATGGGAATTCAAAATGAAAAAAAGCATCGGAAACTCCTTTAGAATCCAATTGATATTCAGCGTTTTCGGCGTATTTATTCTGCTCGTCCTTTCCACGGCGTATATTTTGTATTCCACCATAAAAATGCAGGATATTTCCGACAATAGTTTTCTAAAAGAACGGTATATCAAATCGATTCAAGAAGCCCTGACCTCGTACCAAGAACCCCTGTTGGATTATCTGTCCACCCGTTCTTCCAACGCCCTGGCGAAACTGTTGATCGATTCCCAGTTGTTACGGAATAAAATTCCGCTTCATATTTCCATCCCCGACGATTCGACGGAATTGCAGGAAAAGGAGGTGTACTCCCTTATCCGGTCCTATTTGGATATGGCGGATACGGTGATCGATCAAAAACGGGGAAGGAATATTACCGGTTATATCAGCCTTTATGAGGAAATGACGGATCTTTTAAAGTACATCAACGCTCAAATAGAAACTATCGGTACCGAACGGTTCCGAGGCCAGATGGATAATTATGGGTTGTTTATCAACGATTCTAGAAACATCCAACTGCTGAACCTGCTGTTTATTATTTTCGTTTCCCTGTTTGCCATTTTGATGCTTTTTCACGCGGTGGAAAAGATGACCCAACCTATGATTTTACTTTCTTCTATGGCTACGGAAATTTCCGCCGGAAAATTCGATATGGAAGACATTAAAATGAGTTCGGTCTACGAAATTGACCACGTGGTCGAGGCATTTAACCGAATGAAAAACGATATCCGTAAGTATATCGAGGAGATTCGGTGGCAGGAGAATATTAAACAAGAGTATATGCAGGAAAGGATGCGGAATTTAAAAATGGAAGAATTGGTCCGTCGAATGGAAATCTATACCCTGCAAGCCCAGATGAACCCCCATTTTCTCTTTAACACCTTGAATACGGGAATGCAGTTGGCCATTGTGGAGGGTGCGGATCGTACGGGGGAATATATGGAGCGGTTATCCCAGTTGTTCCGTCATAATATCCGGAACAAAGAGAGTATCGTACCCCTGCGCCATGAAATAGAGGGTATTAAAATATACTTTTATATCCTTAAAATCCGGTTTCCCAAAAATTTGGACCTTACGCTGGATTATTCGGAGGATCTTTTGGATACCTGCCGCCTTCCCGTATCGATTTTACAACCCCTGGTGGAAAATTGCGTGGTCCACGCGTTTAAAAATCAGGAGGGCCAAGGGTCTATTATTGTCCGGGCCCAAAAGGAAAAGAACCGCCTTATTCTTTCGGTGTCCGATAACGGGTGCGGCATGAGCGCTGACCAGGTGGAAAAGCTCCTGCACCCTCTCCCGTTGGAAGAATCCTCGTCCCGGGTTATGGGACTGGAAAACGTGATTCAGCGGCTGTTTTTCTTTTATCCTAAGGATCCTGAGGTGATCGCTATCCATACCGAAGTTGGTAAGGGCACCCAGATCGTCATTCGGATTGATACGGAGCGGGAACCATGTACCGTGTATTGATTGTGGACGATGAAGAGCCCGTTTTGGATAGTTACGCCTTTATGTTGGATTCCCTTTCCCAGGAATTTTCTCTGGTGGGAAAGGCCCGTTCGGGCTTTGAGGCCCTCCGGTTGATCCGGGAACTAAAACCCGATGTGGTTTTTATGGATATCAACATTCCGGGGATGGACGGTATAGAGGTAATTTCCGAGGTTCACGAAAAAAATCCTCAGATCGTGTTTATCCTTTCCACAGCCTACGAGCGGTTTGACCTGGCCCAAAGGGCCATACCCTTGGGAATATTCGCGTATTTGGTAAAGCCCGTGTCGAAAAAAATGTTCCTTTCCACCCTCAATTCGGTACGAACGGCCCTGGAAAAACGAGAAAGTCCCCTTTTAGCGGAACCATCGGCGGACGTAGCGGAACGGCGGTTTTTAAAAGAGACAATGTGGGAGAAGATGTCGGAGGAGGAATGGGCTCGGTGGCGGGAGTTGTTGGGCTTACATTCGGACCGGGGTATCGTCTGTTTGGTGGAATTGGAGGAGGATAGACAGCAGTGGTGCGGGACTATCGCCTCTAAACTATCCTTTCGGCACCGTTGCCTTTTTACGATCCACTTAAATCGGGGCATCTATCTTATCAGCGAGGACGTAAACCGGGACCACATTGCCCGGGAACTGGAGGATATCATCAAATCCACGGTTCCGGAGTCCATTTTTAGCGCCTTCGCCGTGGGTACACCCCAACGGGGGTGGGATCTGTATATGTCCTGCGAAGAGGCCCAAAGCGAATTACGGAGAAAACGAACCGACGTGGATCGACAACTCCGGGAACGGCTCCGCATAATTCAAATACGCAGAAAAATCGGTATCCAGGATAAGGAGAAGGTTCGCCAACTTTTTACGGAATTGTGGGAGGAGATTTTCGCGTCCAGCGATTTTACCATGGCCAAGGGGAAAATGACGGCTTTTTTTACCCTGCTATTGGATTCCGCGACGGGGTACTACAGCGGTCCTTCGGAAGAAGAGATGGTCATATACCCCGCGGAAGAAATTATGCCCCTGGAAAGCATATCCGAATGGGAAGCCTGGAGTGAACATGGGTTTGATAAAATCTACGATTTGTTCGCTCGACAAAGGGCGGGAAACTTTCCTCTGCCCTTGGTAAAAGCGATCGCCTATATCCAGGAACGGTATACCGAACAGATTCAGCTTACCGATACGGCGGAGGCGGCCCAAGTTTCCACCGCCTATTTAAGCCGACTTTTTTCGGAGCACCTGCGCACCAATTTTATCGATTTTATTACCGAACTTCGGATAGAAAAAGCAGAAAAACTGATCCGGGAAAGGCGAATGACCATCAAAGAAGTTTCCTACGCCGTGGGTTATCAGGATCCGAACTATTTTAGCAAGCTTTTTAG
>CAYRLW010000021.1:4897-7579 GCA_964425215.1 uncultured Treponema sp. | reverse complement strand
GGGAAGATAACCATTGGTTTTTCTATCGCCACGGACACCTTTATTATTGAGCGGTGGAATAAGGATTTAAAGATTTTTACCGGAGCGGCCAGAGAATTGGGGGCCGATGTAATCGTCCAAATGTCTGCGGGGGGGATTAAGGAGCAGATCGCCCAGATCAACTTTTTAATGAACCAACATATCGATGTTCTGGTTGTCATCGCCCACGATACGGAGATGATAGCCGGGGCGATTAAACAGGTTAAAGATTCGGGGATACCGGTGGTGGCCTACGATAGGATGATTATAGGGGTTCCCATCGACGCGTATATTTCCTTTGATAACGTTAAGGTGGGCCGCCTTTTTGGGGAAGCCTTAACGAAGGCGGTTCCCCAGGGAAAATATTTGGTGGTGAACGGTTCGGTGCGGGATAATAACAGTTACCTGGTGCACAACGGTCTATTCGATATCCTTACCCCGAAGATTAAGGGGGGACAAATTCAGATTATTCAGGATATTTGGCTGGAACAGTGGAGTTTTGACGAAGCTTTGGACAAAATTGGCAAGGTGTTGGACACCACCACGGATATAGACGCCATTTCCTGCGGAAACGATCAGATAGCCAACGCGGCGATTCAGTTGCTTTCCGAGCGCCGTTTGGCGGGAAAAATCGCCGTGGTAGGTCAGGACGCGGACCTTAACAACTGTCAAAGGGTGGTCGAGGGTACCCAGCTTATGACGGTCTATAAACCCATCGCGAAATTGGCTACCCGGGCCGCCCAGCTGGCCGTGGCAATAGCTACCCATTCGGCCTTTCCCTACGATACGCTGATGGACAATAAGAGCGGTACCATGATCGCCTCGTATATCGAGGAACCCACGGCGGTCTACAAGTGGAATATGGACGAGACGGTAATCAAAGACGGCTTCCATTCCGCCGAAGATGTGTACCGCAACGTCCTTAAACCGGTAAAATAATGATATCAAAATTGTACTAGAGCGGGGGTTGTTGGTTAAAATATTTGAAAATTTTACTTTACATTGTCAAAATTTTACGATTTTCAAATATTTAAAAGGGGTTGCATAATAGAGTATCTATTTTACCAGGAGGTAGGAGATTTATGAAGAAAATTCTAATCGCTCTATTGGCCCTGACCGTGGCGGGAACCTTTGCGTTCGCTAACGGTCAACAGCAAGGTGGCGCCGGGAAGAAGGTCCTTATCGGTCTTGCGATGCCCGAAACCCATGTGGAACGGTGGCAGAAAGACGGCGCGGCTCTGAAGTCGGACGCGGAAGCCAAGGGTTATTTGGCGGAAGTTACCTACGGGGATGCGGATCAGAGCAAGCAGAACCAGCAGATCCAGGATATGCTGACCAAGGGCGCCAAGCTGTTGGTAATCGGTTCGGTCAACGAGGGCGTCGTTTCAGCGGTGGCTGACGCGGCCAAAGACAAGGTAATCGTTATCGCCTACGATCGGCTTATCACCGGTTCCGGAGACTATGACTACTACATCACCTTCGATAACTTCAAGGTTGGCCAGTTCCAGGGCAAGGCGCTGGAAACCGCCCTTAACCTTCCCAAGGCTACCAAAGCCGCTCCCAAGTACATCACCCTGTTCGCCGGAGCTCCCACGGACAACAACGCCAAGGTATTCTTTGACGGCGCTATGAGCGTGCTGAAACCCTACGTGGACAGTGGCGCCCTCGTATTGGTCGGACCCGCTCCCCTTAGTTCCTCCGATTCGGCTAACTTTACCCGGATCACCACCGAGAACTGGAGAGCTGACGTGGCCAAGACCCGGATGGAGAACCTGTTGAACAACGACGCGGCCAAGGTAACCTTGGACGGCGTTTTGGCCCCCAACGACACCCTCGCCCGGGCCATCATCGAAGCCCTCTCCTCCGACGCCAAGTACCAGAGCAAATTGCCCGTGGTTACCGGCCAGGACGGTGAACTCGCCTCCATTCAGGCAATCAAAGACGGCAAGCAGTACATGACCGTGTTCAAAGACACCCGCAAGCTCGCTTCCGCTACCATCGAATTGGCTGACGCTCTGCTTAAGGGCCAGGCTCCCAACATCGCTGGCGCTCGCTTGGATACCACCTCCTACGACACTGGAAAGAAGATTGTAAAATCGTACCTTCTTGAACCGGTTGTGGTTACCAAAGACAACTTCCAGTCTGTCATGATCGACAGCGGTTACTACAAAGCATCCGATATTAAATAATAATTGTTAACGAAAACCGGACAGTTTAACTGTCCGGTTTTTCTATTTACCGGAAATAGGAAGCCAGGATGAGCGAATTTATTCTTGAGATTCAGAATTTGACCAAGGAATTTCCCGGAGTCCGGGCGTTGGATAATGTCAATCTTAAAGTTAAGAAAGGTGAGATCCATTCGCTGTGCGGAGAAAACGGGGCCGGTAAATCCACGTTGATGAGCGTGATTAGTGGCGTATATCCTAAGGGTAGCTACGCGGGGAAAGTGTTCTTTAAGGGCGCTGAAACCCATTACCATAGTGTTAAGGACAGTGAAAAAGAGGGGCTGGCGATTATTCACCAGGAATTGGCCCTTAGTCCCTATTTATCAATCTATGAAAACATCTTTCTCGGACATATGAAAACCAAATTGGGAATTATTCCCTGGGATTATTATATTCGGGAATCAAAAAAATATCTGGATCAGGTGGGTCTTAAAGAAAA